>JAHHGR010000061.1 GCA_019359725.1 Aphanocapsa lilacina HA4352-LM1
ATCAACGACGAACTGAGAAGGCAGGTCCGCAGCCAAGCGGGTCGAGAAGCAGAGCCGAGTTTGGGCATCATCGATAGCCAGTCGGTCAAGACAGCCCAAAAAGGGGCCATCAAACGGGTTTCGATGGCGTTGCAGAAAACGGACTTTTTATCGTCCATGGTTGTCAGAAGATTATCATTCGGCCTTGCCGGAGAATAGCCGCGATTCTACTGTAGTCCTGCCGCGAAATCGCTGTACGGCCTTAGAGACTGTATGCTTCCATCTATCCAAAATGTGCTGCAATCCCGAACAGGATAAAGAAATAGAGTCTTACTTCTTTTATTTTGCCAGTCCGTGTAGATTCTCCTAGGGAAAATTACTACAGCTGGTTTTCAAGGTGTCACCGTCCGGCAGCGGACTAGCGATGATACTATCGACAAGCAGGGCAATTAGCTCAGTTGGTAGAGCACCTCGTTTACACCGAGGCTGTCGGGGGTTCGAGTCCCTCATTGCCCATCCACCTCAAAAACCATTAGGGCATGGTTTCTAGAGTTTCTTCAGGCGCCGAACCCTGACCCCTGGCCCCTCATCCCTCCTCAAAGCGTGCTCATGCCACCGTCGACGATGATCTCGCTGCCGAGCATGAACGACGACTCGTCGGAGGCGAGAAACACTACCGCCTTCGCTATCTCGACCGGGTCGGCAAAACGCTTGAGTGCGATCTGGTTGCGGAGTGCTTCGACCATCTGCTCGGCCTGCTCAGGGGGAAACCCGAGTTTTCCGTACACAGGCGTGGACACCGGTCCGGGGCTGATCGCATTGACCCGGATGCCCCGATCGACCAGTTCGCCCGAGAGGGTTCTCGCCAGCGAGATCATCCCCGCCTTGCTCGCGCCGTAGACGCTGGAAGCGGGCATGCCGATGTGGGCGTTGATCGAGGTGTTCAAGACGATCGAAGCGGGGTTTGCCAGGACCGGCAGCAGGTGCTGGATCAGGAAAAACGGGCCTTTGAGGTTGACAGCGATTTGCTTGTCGAACGCGGCTTCGTCCCAGGCTTCAAGGGGTTGGAAGACACCGATCCCGGCGTTGAGGAACACCGCGTCCAGTTTCTCAAACGTCCTAGCCAGTTCGTCTGCAAGGTGTTTTTGCGCTTCGACCTGACCGGCGTCGCTCCTGATGACGAGCACTGCGTCGCCCAGTTCCTGCTTTGCTTGTGCTAGGGTATCCGGGTTGTTTCCGGTGATTGCCACGCGGGCGCCTTCCGCCAGAAATTGCCTTGCGGTTTCCTGTCCGATGCCCGTCGTGCCACCGGTGATGAGTGTGCGTTTTCCCTGCAAACGGCCCATGGAATTTCTTCCTACAGTTTGTGTGGTTGATTATACTGACGGCGCAATGCGGCTTGCAATCTCCCCTCCGGTGGAGGCACTTCGAGCCGAGGAACACAGCTTGTAATTGCTCTTGATGCGCATCAAAAAATATTGCTTGGACGCCGCTGCGCTCTGGAGATGCTCCAGTCCTCCAAAGCCTCTATCGAAGATGCCGAGACCGTTTTTGGGAATGGCGGCGAGCATGTCACCGACGAAGTTGGCATCGTGGTCGTAACCAAAGTTGATCAGACTGCCCTCGGTGGCTCCGCTGCCGCTTGCCTGAAAAGCGAGCAGTTTGACCTGGTGATAGCCCTGTGCCCACAGCAACTTGCTTGTCAAGGCGACCACGGTCGAATCAATCGGGCAAGGATGCAGTTGTTTGGCAGGTAACTCTCGCCTGAGCCGGATAAGCAAATTCCGGTACAGCTGCTCAAACATAGAAAGAGAACGGGACTTGCAGGCTTTAGAAAAAGTGGAGATATCGACGGAGATACCGGTGTGGTTGAGGCGTTTGAATAGGTCCCGCATGCTGAGGGTGCTTTTGTCCATGACGAGGGCCAGCCAGCAACTGAAAAAGAGCCTGGAATCGAGGAGAGGGAAATCACGATTGGGTAAAGCGGACAGAGCGGTTTTGACAAGCTGCGGAAAATCGAGTAGCCTTGGTCCAACGAAAAAGAAATGATTCACAGCCCGAAGTTTACACAACTTCGGGCTGTTTTTGTAGGATCAATTCCTGACATTCAACACTTCTGGTTGTCCACATAGGAGATTGCACACATGGCGCTCAAAAGGATGGACAACGTAGGAATCGTCGTCGATGACCTCGGAGGGACGATTGATTTCTTTCGCGAACTCGGCCTTGAGCTCGAAGGGCGGGCCATGATCGAAGGAGAATGGGCCGGACGTGTCACTGGATTGGGCGATCAGCGCGTCGAGATTGCCATGATGCGCACGCCGGACGGCCACGGCCGGCTCGAGCTCTCCCGCTTCCTCACGCCGCCTGCCGTCACGGATCATCGCAGCGCCCCGGTGAACGCTCTAGGCTACCTCCGCGTCATGTTCGCCGTGGACGACATCGACGAGACGCTAGAAAGGCTCCACAAGCGCGGCGCGCAGCTCGTAGGCGAAGTTGTCCAGCATAAAGACGCGTATCGGCTCTGCTACATCCGCGGGCCTGAAGGGCTTCTCATCGGACTTGCCCAAGAACTCAGCTGAGCGCAATACAAAGACAATGACGAGACGTTCCAGCTGGAACTCTCGCTCGTGCAGAGCGTTCAATTGTCCGACCACGCTATCTATAGAATGCTTGATAGGCTGCCACTGAAGCAAAGTCGAACGAACCACGTAGCTGCAGCGTGCGCAAGACCGAGCGCGGATACAGACCCGGATGATGAGTCTGCAGATATTCCCACAGGGTGCCACCCATAGTGTGCGCGACTTCGACCAGGCTTGAAAGTTCTGAAGATCACCCAAATTGTCAGTCCCGGGGCTGGCTGGGGCAGGCCCGCGAGCAGCTGCGCACCCAAGCCCGGCCCTTGCCCTCCGTCGCTCGGCCGTGAAACCGAAAAACTCTCGGGGGAATGTCTGCTCACAAGCACAAGACACCGCGATTAGCCCGATTGTCAAGAAAACCTTCACCACTGCGCGCCGCCCCAGAATATCCGAAGCGCTGCAGGCCATGTTCAACCGTTGGCCAGCGGTCAGCTCGCACCTCGACGAGCGCTGTATCCGTCAGATCGTCGCCCACAAACACCAGCTGCGCCGCATTGACCAGGCGCTGGCCATGGCCAGCGCCTGGGGTGTCCAATCGGCCGGCTACTGACTGCTCTAGAGCACCTGAAAATGCACCGTGGCTGAGGTGTACTGCGTGCCGTTCACGGTGGCCACCGCGTACAGGCTGTGGGTACCGGGGGTGAGATTGTTCGTGCTGTAGCCGTTGGCCTGGTCCGGCTGGTCACCCGCCAGCCAGTAGGGCGCAAATTTTTCGGTCCAGACCGCTTTGCCGTCGATGTAAAACTGGACGCTCGTGGGTTGGGTGGTGGCCGCTACCGAGGCTTGGGCGTAAATTTTGGCCCCCCGGGCGTAGACGACTTTGTCGAGGATGACACTCGCTTTCGGGGCGGGTGGGGCGGTTATCTCGAACTGCACGGTGGATGAAGCGTACTGCACACCCTTGACGGTCATTTTGGCGCTCAAGCTGTGGGAACCCACCCCAAAGCTGCGCGTCCCGTATCCCGGCACGACGCTGCCGGAGTTTTGATCACCGCCTAGCCAGTGGGGAGAGGCGCCCTCCGTCCAGATCGCTTTGCCATCGACGAAAAACTGCACACCCGACGGGGCTGAGGACGAAGCGACCGCCGCCTGGGTGTACATCACTTCCCCCTGCAAATAGCTCGGTCGGTCGGGCACAACGCTCAAAACCGGGCCGCTTTTGGGTGTCAACTTGTAGATAGCCCCGCTCGAATCGTCGGAAATCAACAACGTCCCTTGCGCATCGACGGCGGTATCCACCGGCCGCCCCCAATACTCCTGGGTGGCGCTGTCCACCCAACCGGTGATCAAGTCCACCTGGGCGCCGGGCCGTTGGGTCGAGCTGTCCCAGGCAAAATGAGCAATCTTGTAGCCGGTGCGCTGGGTGCGGTTCCAGGATCCGTGCAGCCCGACGATGGCACCGCTTCGGTAAAGGGCAGGAAAATTGCCCGCCTGCAAAAACGTCAGCCCAAGCGGAGCGGAGTGGGCCTGAATGCCCCGATCGATGCGGTTCATCGTGCCGCAATCGACGCCACCGCCGGCATTTAGTTCGTAGTCGCGATCGAAGGGCATGTTGAAATAGCCGTTTGTCGTGTCCGGGTTGGGGTTGCAAAAAGGCCAGCCGTAGTTGCCCCCGTCCAGCACGCGGGTGAACTCTTCGGGCGGGTGGTTGTCGACGTAGGCGGGGACCACTTTGCCGTAGTTGCCGGTCGAATCGTCGAACGGGTAGGCGATGTTGTCACGGTTGTTGACCACCGCCCAAAGGGTACTGGTGCCGGGTAAAAAGGCGAGGCCCTCGGCGTTGCGCAGCCCCTCGGCGAACAGCCGTCCGTTCGTGCCGTCGGCGTTGTAGCGGTAGATGGCGGCGCGCACCGGATCGCTGACGGTATCTTCGGAGCAGGCGTTACAGGTCGAGGCGATCGACACGTAGAGCTTGTTGTTGGCATCGAGGGCGATATTCTTCAGTTCGTGGCCGTAAGCGCCTTCAAGTTCGGGCAGGCTGCTGTCGGGCAGATTGGTGATGATCACCTGACGGCTTTGGGCGCTCGTATCGCCGCTGGTGTAGATATAGCGGTTGATCTGGTGCGTCTCGGCGATGTAGACGTACTGGGTCGAACCGATGTTGTGAAAGACGATGTCGTGGGGTTTGCGCAGATCGCCTGCAAAGTCGTAAATGGTCGGATCGCCGCTACCGTTGGGCCTGACTAGAAGCACCTTGCCGGTGCTCGGCTGGGAGACAAGCAAGTCGCCGTTGGGGGAAACTGCTAGAAAGCGAGCCTTGCTGATGCGGGCGTAGACCGAAATGTCGAAGTTGGGCGGGATATTTAAGTAGCGCTCGACCGAAAATTTGTCGGTGCGCATGCTGGTAGGCACCTGGACCTTCGCGCGGACCACCGCCCCCGGTACGGTCGGCATGGCGGAACCATTGACCTGCATCAGCAAACAGGTCGCCACGCCGAGCGCAGCCCCCACAGCCGAAGGACGACCGGGCGACAACCGCGCCCACAGACGGTCTGGCATCATCGATCTCCTTAGTATATATATGTATTTACGCTGCTTTCTGGGGAAGGCCGCTGATTTCTTCAACTGCTTGCGCACCGGTCAGTGTATCAGCCTGCATCAAAATAGTTGATATTTTTTGATAAATTTAAGCTTCTTTAGGGTATGCCTGTTTCGCAATCAAAGACTGTGCATTCCAAGTCCAACTGCACTGCGCTTGATCCCGTGAACTCCAGGCTGCTCCGGGTGCTAGGGTCGTGGACGATCCGATTCAGACACTGTCGATGCCGGTCTATTTATCCTCCTGCTTGTTGGCTCTGGCGCTGCTTTTGGCCCTCGCTTTTCCCGCCTGCGCCCAGGAAGTTCAGCCTGAGCGCACTTTGACGGTCAGTGGCCGCGGGGTCGCCTCGCTGCCGTTTACCGACGCCGTCTTCAACCTCGGGGTGCAGGCCGAGGGCCGCACCGCCGCCGATGCCCAGGCGCAGTTGCGCGAGCGCATCAATCCGCTGGTCGCCCGCCTCAAACAATTGCAGGTGCAAAAGCTTGCGACCACCAGCGTGCAACTGTATCCCCGCTACAGCGACCCCACCCCCAAAGACGGCCCCAGCCAAGTCGTGGGCTTTACGGCGAGCAGCAACCTCCAGTTTCAGGTGCCCCTTGCCCAGGCCGGCACCGTCCTCGATGCGGCCGTAGGCAGCGGCGCCAACGTCGTCCAAAACTTGAGCTTCACCGCCCCGGATGCGCAGTACGCCGAGGCGCGCGCCGACGCCCTCGCGCGGGCGGTCGCCGACGCCCGCGCCCAGGCGGAGGTGGTGCTCAAGAGTTTGGGACTGGCGGCCAAACAGGTGCGCACCGTCCAGGTCGGGAGCCCTCCCCGCCAGCCGCCGATGCCCTTTGTCAAAGCCTCCAGGCCCATCGAAGCAGACTCTATGCCCATCGAGGGGGGTGCCGCCGAGGTCGAAGCGACGGTCACTTTGCAAATTAGCTATTGAATACGCTCGGAAGCTGCCAAAATAGCTAGCGGTTGTGTTGCAAGGAAGCTATGGGCAGTTTCAGGCTGAGATGGCCGGGAGCGCTTCTGGCGCTGGCGCTAATCCTATCGGGCGGTGGGGTGCTTGCCACCGGCTCGGTGCCGCCGCCGCCTGCCACCCGCACCGAGCCGGTGAGCAGTACCTACGGCGCGCTGAAGGTGGAAGATCCCTACCGTTGGCTTGAAAAAGCCGCTTCCCCCGAGGTCCAGCGCTGGATCGACGACCAGAACGCTTACGCCGAAAAGGTGCTCAGCCGCTACCCCGGCCGTGAAAAAATGGCCGCGCGCGTGCGCGAACTTTCGCTCACCTCCGAGCAACGCACCAGGCCGCAGCTGGTGGGCAATCAACTTTTTTATCTGCGCCTGGTGCCGCCTCAGGAGCAGTCGGTACTGGTATCCCAACCCTGGCCCACCGGTACTGTGAGGGTGCTGGTCGATCCCAACCGCGGGGGCGGCCTCACCGCCGTCACCGAATTTTGGCCGTCGCCCAGCGGTCGCTATGTAGCTTATGGCACCGCCGACAAAGGCACCGAAGACACGGTGATCCGGGTGGTAGATGGGCGCACGGGCCGAATGCTCCCGGAGGTGCTCCGGCGGGCGGGCGGGGGCACTACCCCCTCGGCCCTCGCCTGGGACGCCGATGAGAAAGGTTTTATCTACACGCGCTTCCCGGTGGACAGTGTCGCTCCGTTCAATGTGGCCCTCTTTCACCACCGCCTGGGCACTCCCGCCTCCCAGGACAAGTTGCAGTTCGGCGCGGGTCTTTCGCCCTACGCCGAGTACGAACTGATCGCCTCCAAAGACCGCAAGTACGTCGCGGCCCTGGTAATGGCGGGCGACGGCGAACCCAAATCGCTCTACGTGCGCGAGGCGGGCGAGTGGTTGCCGCTGCTCAAGCCGCGCGAAGGGGTGATTGCCAGTACCTTCCTGGGGGAACGCATTCTGGTGATTGCCACCGGCGGCTCGCCGAAGGGCCGGGTGGTCGTCGTCGAAGGGGGCACCTTCCGAACGCTGGTGCGCGAGGGCGACTGGGCGATGCGCGGTATCGCACCGCTCGGGGACGGTTTTGTGGTCACCGAGGTCTGGGGAGCCGACTGGCGGGTGCGCCAGTTCGACAAAGACGGCCAGTATGTGCGCGCCCTGCCGCTACCGGCAGCCGGCATCGACATCGATACGATCGCTTCGGATGAGCGCTCCGCCGAGGCGATCGTGGCCTATTCGGGCTGGACCGAACCGGGCCGCTGGGTGCGCTACGACGGCGCCACCGGCAAGTCGCAGGAAGTGTTTGCCGTCAAGGCAGCGGCGGATTATTCAGGTGTAGAGGCCACCAAAATCGAAGCGGTTTCCAAAGACGGCACCCGCGTGCCGGTGACGGTGCTGGCCCGTCGCGGCACGACCCCCGACGGCACCGCCCCGGCTATCCTCTACGGCTACGGCGGCTACGGCATCAGCGTGGGGCCGACTTTTTTGGGGCCGAATCTGGCCTGGATCGAGCGGGGCGGCGTCTATGCGGTGGCCAACCTGCGCGGTGGCGGCGAATTTGGCGAGCAGTGGCACCTGGACGGCCGGCTGACCCGCAAGCAAAACGTCTTCGACGACTTTGTCGCGGCGGGCGAGGCGCTGGTAAAAACCCGCTGGGCTGCCCCCGACAAACTGGGCATCCTGGGCGGCAGCAACGGCGGCTTGCTGGTGGGTGCCGTCCTCACCCAGCGGCCGGAATTGTTTCGGGCGGCGGTCGGCCGGGTGGGCATCTACGACATGCTGCGCGTCGAGTTGCACCCGAACGGCGCTTTCAACGTCACCGAGTTTGGGACGGTCGAAAATCCCGACCAGTTCGCCGCCCTGCACGCCTACTCGCCTTTGCACCGGGTCAAAGACGACACTGCCTACCCGGCTGTGCTGCTGCTGACCGGCGAGAACGACCCGCGCGTGGACGCTTACCAATCGCGCAAGATGGCCGCGCGGCTGCAGGCGGCCACCCGCTCGGGCCATCCGGTGGCGCTGATTACCCGCCGCGCCGCGGGCCACGGCGTCGGTGCGTCATTTAGCCAGCGCACCGGCGACCGCGCCGGTGCGCTGATCTTCTTTGCGGGCGAACTGGGGTTGCCGTGAGCGTTTGTTGGATGTTTGTCTAAAAACTTCGAGGTTCAATCGGCAAATCCAGAGCGATCATCAGTGCCCGCTCCAATGACTGCATCACCTCGATCGGCAACTCGCCGCACAGACGCAGCAGACGGCTTTTTGCGAGAACACGCACCTGCTCCCCAAGGGCCAGCGAGTCGATCTCGAGACCACCTGCGGGAGCGCGCAACAGCACTTGACTTGGATATACGCGCTGTCCCGCCCGGTAGGTCGTGCAGGGAACGGCTAGAATCACCGGACTGGAGGTGTTGATGGCGTTGCGGCTGACAACGATAACAGGGCGCGTTCCTGCCTGCTCGGAGCCCTCGGTCGGATCGAGGCGAGCATAGTACACTGCGCCCCTTCTCATGGATCTGGCTCGCCCTCGCCCAACTGCAGTGCCTCCCAGTCGGCCAAAGCAAATTCCTCAGCCAGAGTCCTTGCTTCCTGCTGGTAATGTGGATCCTCGGCCATGGCTGCAAATTCGGCATCGATTCGGCCACGCTCCAGCGCTGCAAGCTCCCGGCGCACGGCAAAAGCCGTGAATTCGTTGCGGCTGCGGAATGCACCGCGCTGCACTTCAAGATCCATGGCTTCCAGCAGATCTGCCGGCAGCGCCAACGTGGTGCGAACAATTTTCACGGAGCGCTGGTGCATGGGTGTCACGAGATCTGGTGTCACTATTGATGTTATCATTGCCGCTTATTGTGATGCTTTAGGTGGTTTGTGCTTGGGTACAGGTGGGGGTTTTCGGGCCGCGTTTCGGTGGACCGAGCAGTACGCGACCATAAAGCCGCTCGAACTCGCGCCGGAAGTGGGCGGCGACGATGGGGCTTTCAATAACCAAAAAACTTTCGTCGTTGCGCCGATCGGCGGCGACCGACCAGTTGTGGGAGCCTGTGAGGACCGTGCCGTGATCGAGAAGGGCAAACTTGTGATGGAGTTTGTCGCCGCGCGGCAGGAGCGCCACCCCGACCGATTTAATCGGTTGAGGTTTCTTCAAAGCACACGAGCGCATGCCCCACAGATCGAAACCCATCGAGTAATCGCGGTAGGCAAATCCGCTGTCGAGGGCACCGCGCACCCGCACTCCACGTCCGGCGGCCCGCTGGATGGCTTCGGCAATTTCGGGGGCGCTGAAGACGAACAGGGCAAAATCGAGCGACCGGCGCGCCTTGGCTACCTGGCGGGCAATCAGGGCATTGATGCCCGCCTCGCCCTCGCCGGGGCCGAACTGCACGCCGATGCGCGCCTCGCCCACCTCCACCGATTGCAACGGACGGACAGGCTTGCGCCGCCCGAACAGGCTATTGGGAGCGCCGCCCGGCCCGTCGCCCCACATCCAGGCGAACTCCGCGGCAAATAGCCCGGCCACCTGGGCGCTTTCGATCACCATCAAATGATTGACGTTGCCCAGGGTACGCGAGTCGGCCGGGTCGCCGTGGACGTCGCTGGTAGTGAAATTGGTTGAACCGGTGACGACGCGGCGGTTGTCGATGACCAGAAACTTGTGGTGCATGATGCCGCTGCCGCGCGTACCGCCGTCGGTGTCGTCAATTACCGGAATCTTGGCCCGCTTCAAGATCCCGACGGCGTCGCGCTTCTGCAACTCGCCATAATCGACCCGGCCGTCGCCATTGGCATCTACGAATTGCCGCCACCGGTCGTAGGCTTCGCGATCGGCGCTTTTGAGGCGATTCGCAAAAGCCACAGACGCGAAGTCGCGGTGGTAAGTGTGCTCCAAGATGACGCGCACGGCCACCCCGCGCCGATCGCATTCGCCGAGCGCCAGGGCGATTCCCGGCAGGTTCAACTCGTGAATGGCGATATCGACGCTGGTGCGGGCACGGCCGATTTCTTCGACGATGCGCCGCTCCAGGTCGTCGCCGGGGCGCTCCAAACCCCGGTAATCGACGTAGCGCCCGGAGCGCGCCTGGTTGAAGTAGACCCGGATCAGCGGGTGCTGCGGCAAAGCCGGTGCCGGGGAGTCGGTCGAACCGGCCGGACCGAGGGACGACTGGGGCTGCCAGCGCACCCAAAGCGAGACGATCAGCAGTCCCCCGGCGATACACCAGAGGAGCGTTCGAAAATTTTTCACCCGGTCACCGCAGCCTGCAAACGCAACCGTCCGTCAGTCTGGAGCAACCGGCGAAGCTGCCGCCTTTGGATGCTGGAAACTGGGCTGACATCGGTGCCGGACGTGTGGTCGAGCTTGTTTGAGTCCGGTTCTAAAGTGAAAGTGGAGGATTGGCGCGAGCGACCGATGGCCGAGGATTTTCTGAACCCGGTGGATTTTGCCGCCTACTTGTGCGCAGGCGGTGTGGGGGCAATGCCCACCGACACAGTGCCGGGCCTGGTCTGCCTGCCCGAGTACGCCGAGCAAATGTACGCCCTCAAAGGGCGCGACGAGCATAAACCGCTCATTTTGCTGGGTGCGGCGGCGGCGGATCTGGCTTTCTACACCGCACCCTGGCGGTCGGAGTGGACAGATCTGGCCGAGCGGGGTTGGCCTGGAGCCTTGACGCTGGTGCTGCCTGCGGGCGGCCGGGTGCCTGCCGCCGTCCACCGGGGGGGCGGGACTGTCGGCGTGCGTGTCCCGAACCATCCCGACGCCCACGCACTGCTCGCAAAAACTGGTCCCCTCGCTTCCACCAGTGCCAACCGCTCGGGCCAACCGGCGCTCATCGAACCGCAAGCAATTCGACAGACCTTTGCTGGGGTGGCACTGCTCGCAGGCGCCTACCGCGGCAGCGGCACCGCCTCGACGGTGGTCCGCTGGGAGGAAGACGGCTGGCGCGTGCTGCGCCAGGGTGATTTCAAAATATAAATAATTGCAAAGCCGGCACCCGTCGCTGCGACGGTAAACGCCTGCGATCAGGGGCGATGGCGCGAAATGAACTTTTCGTATTCGGCCTGGCTTTGGTAGAGCAAATTGTGGCAATGGTTGCTGGTATCGAGGGCGCTCGGCAACAGTTTGCGGGCCTGCAACGCCATGTGCAACTGCAGATGGGCTACGTAACCGCCGATTTCGCCGGCGGCTTCGATCGGGTTGTGCGGATGCAGCGGTGTACTCAAGGGGCTCTCCTAAACTCTCGCCAACTGCTCGTGAGCCCACGTTACCATGCAGTATTAACGCCGGTAAGACCGCGCAACACTCCTTAACGCTCCAACAATCACTCCAGGAAACAGGATACTTTTGGTTCGGTATGGCCTCCCGCTGGAACCCGCAGTCCACTCCGTCTCACCTCCACCCGGAGGTGTGCGCCCTGGTCGGTGAATACGGCGCAAGGGCGCTGGGATCTCTGGGAATTGGTGATCCCCAGTCGGCAAGGGCGTTTCTGTGGCCCGAGCGATCCCCGCTCGGGCCTGGTCCCACCTGGCCGGAACTTGAGAGGGCAGCACAGTGGATTGCACAGACAATTTCTGAAGGAAAATCGATCACTCTCCAGACTGCCGATCGCTTCGAGAGTGCAGTTGCCGCGGTCCTGCTGCAGGAGGCGCTGCGGGAAGCGGGAACGGAACTTACGGTAGTTCTTGGTGCGCAACCCGTTGCGCAGAGCTTGCTGATCGCCGTGGGCTCGATGCCCGCCGCACCGCCCGGTTGTCGGACGATCGCCATCGAAGCGCGCTTGGGCGAGGCGTCCGGTGAGGGTCTGGTAGCTCTCAATGCGCTGCAGCTGGCGCTCAATCACCCGCTGCGGTTTCTGCCGGAGGCGGCGGTGGCCTGGATGCTGGTGGAGGCGTTGCTTGGGCAACTGAATAGACGACCGCCTCCCGATCGATGGGCGGATCTGTTGCTGGCTGGGTGTGTGGCGGGGTTGGTCTCCCTTGCCCATTGCCGGCCACAGGTGCTGGCGGGTTTGGCCCAAGACGGCGGCGGATCGCATCCGTTGCTGGCGGCGCTGATAAGCTCCCACCGCCGGCAGATCTTCAAGATGGCGGCACCGCTCGACGCCCTGGGTGCCCGGGCGACGGCCTGGCTTGCGGGCGAATCCGACGGGGGCTGGGAGCCGCTATGGCGAGAGCACGAGGCCCGCATCGCCCGGGTGGTGCAGGAGGGGGCGCTTGCCATCGAGAGCCTGGGCCTGCAATCGCAGGCGGTCGCGGTGCTCGCCCGGGTCCACTGGCCCCGGCAGGCTCTGTCCCTGGCGGCAGCCAGGCTCGCGGGGCGCTACGGCCTGGCGGTGGTGCTGATCGCTTGCCCGGAGGCAGAAGCGCTTGCCCACGGCTCGGGTTACGCACCGGAAGGTACCGACTTGATCGCTGCTCTGGCGGCGGTCGGGCCGCTATGGGTAGAGGCGGGCGGTCGGCCGGAGGCGGTGCGCCTGGTGTGCGAAAGCCGGCGGGTCGCTGCGCTGCAAAGGGAACTCGGCCGCGAGATCGCCCGGCGGGTTGCCCGGGCACAACGGGAGCCGCCGGTGGCCATCGCAATTGACGCGGAGACCACCCTCGACTTACCCGCCGAACTCGACCGGGCCTTTCATGAACTGGAGCGGCTCGCTCCTTTTGGACCCGGACAGCCTCGCCCGCAGGTGGCGGTGCGCAACTATCGGCCGCAATGGACGCTCTCCCGCGACGGACGGCACCTGGAGTGCAAAATCGGTCCGCGCACGCTGCGGCTGCGCGACGGGGCCGAGGAGCGCGCCCGCCGGCCGGAGGCGGGTCTGATGGAACTCATCTTCGAGATGGAGCCGTGGGAGGCGAATCTCTGGTGGGGACGGCTGCACGCGGTGCAGCCCGCGGAAACTCACCCGGCGCTCCCCGCCGAAGCCGGGCGGCAGATCCAGGTGGAGGATTTTCGGCGGATGGGCGCGACACTGCCCGATGCGCTCCCGGCGCTTATCTTGCGGGAGTGGCCGCTCTGCGCCGAGGAACTCGCGGTGCTGCTCAGGCAAAGCCCCTGGTCGACGGTGGCGCTCGCCGGCCGAAGCTGCGATTGGTCGCGGGTGCACGCGCGGCTGCCGGTGCTGGTCCAGCGCTGGGAGCAAGGGGAGCGCTTGCCGGAGGCGCTTGCCGATTCGGAATTGCCCGAGCCGGTCGTTGTGCGCATTGTGGCGCGCTGCCGAGCGGGCGGTGCTGTGGCCCGGGCGGCTTGTGCCGTGCTGCGCGAAGCCAGTGCCTTCCAGCGCTGGCTGGATGCGGCCCCGGCGGCGGAAATTGCCCGGCTGTGCAACCGGCTGGTTCAGGATGGCTGAGGCGGTGGTCGGCTGGCCGCGCGGCGGTCTGAGCGGGGCGTGCCTGGAGCGCTACTGCGAACTGGTGGCGGCCGGGGTAGCGCCCGAGCGCATCGTGGTGCTGGCGGCGGGCCGCGAGGAAGCCCAGCGGATGAGTGCCCGTCTGGAGGGTGCCTTCGAGCGCTTTGCCGGGCCTTTGCGCGTCGAGACATTGCTGGGTTTTGCCGTGCGCATGCTGGCAGAATTCTGGGGGGAGGTGCTGGGCTGTGAGCCGACTCTGGGTACGACCTTCGAGCCGGTCGTGCTCGATTTTGCCCTGACGCGCCACTGCGTCGAGCGCGCCTGTGCTCTGTGTCCCGACCACGCGGCGCGGTTTGAAAACTGCGGTCTCAAAGAAGAGCGCGTCTGGGATCAAATCGCCAGTGCCGCCTGGATCGCCTGCGCCTCCGGGATTCCCCTCGAAGCGGTGGGAGAACGGCTGAGGGCCGCCTGGCCCAACGGCGAGGATGCCCAGCGCCTCGCGCTGTTGGGAGCCTTGAGCTGCTGTGCTCGCCGCGCTCGCGACTACATCCGCGAGCGCGGCGCCATCGACGCGGCCGGGGCGGTGGAGCTGTTCGGGCGCGTGGTGATGGGCCTGGAGGCCTTCTGGGGCAGCTTCGATCACCTGGTGGTCGATCGCGCCGAGGACAGCTGCGCGGTGGCACTCGATTTGTTCGGCCGCTGCCAGGAGCGGGGGAAGGGGCTCTTTTTGGCCTATACCGTGGGTGGCGGCGGCTTGTACGCCGGGGTGCCCCAACTGGCCGCCGAGTTCGTGGTCCGCCGCACGCGCTTTCGGTATCTGGAGCGGCCGGATGCGGCCGGGGAAGCCCTGCGCTGGCTCGCCGACCGCATCGCCCGCCGGATCTACCCGGAGTTTAAAAATCCCCTGCCCGTGGCGGTGCCGGATCCGATGCCCCAGCCGGTTCTGCTGGAGGGACAGACGGTCATCGACGCCGCCGAGGCCGTCGCTGCCGCCATTCGCGCTTTATTGGCCACCGGTGTCCTCCCGGGACGAATTGCCGTCGTCGCTCCGCTCATCGACGCCCCGGTGGCCACGGTGATCGAGAGTGTCCTCGGCCTGCCGCTGCATACGCCCCGCCCGCCCGCCTCCCTCCTTCAGCAGCCACTGGTGCGCGCCCTCGTCAGCGCGCTGGATCTGGCCTATCCGCAGTGGGGACAGTTTCCAACTTTTGGCGAGGTGCGCCTGATGCTCGGTTTGCTACTGGATCTTGACCCGGTGCGCGCCGAGTTGCTCGCGGCCGACGTGTTCGACCCGGTGGGCCGGGGCCTCAGAAGCCGCGAGGCGGTGCGCTATCCCGAGCGCGTCGGCTTCGAGAAGCTCGATCGCTATCAAGATCTGATCGATTGGTTGGCGGACAACCCGCAGCAGGACACGCCCGATTGCGCCCTGGGTAGGCTCTACACCGATCTGCTGAGCGAGGTGATCTGCGAGCCGGCCGATCAGCAACTGCTCTTTGAACTGATGGGACTCGCCCGCCGCCTGCGCCTGAGCGGCATTGCCGCCGCCCCCCGGGGCCTGGGTGCTGTGCTGCGCTTTGCCCACGCGCCGCCCACCCGTCCACCGGCCTCCGACCGGTTGGTGTTCTCGACTCCGTGGAGTTATATCAACCAGGGTTTTGCAGCCGACTACCAGTTCTGGTTCGACATCACTTCGGAGCGCTGGTCGCGCCCGAGTTGGGTGGGGCTCTACAACCACCGGGTGCTCACCCCCGAATGGGACGGTGGCCGCTACGACCACCAGCGCGACCAAAATAGCCGCACCCGGCGATTGGCCCGGACCCTGTTCAACCTGTGCTGCCGCACCACCCGGGGGCTCCACCTGGTGCGCTCAGCCCTCAGCGCCCGCGGCGAAACCAACAGCGGCCAGCTCGATCGGTTGATTTTGTCCGCCGCAGAAAGTGCGATTTAATCGTGCGCCAGAGCCTTGCAGGCGGCCTGCAGCATCAACTGCGTGGGTGGCTTGCAGCCTGTCCAGAAATAGAAGGCCGCTTCAGCCTGCGCTACGAGCATGCCCAGACCGTCGAAGGTTTTGAGCGAACGCGCCGCCGCCAGCTGCAACAGCCGGGTTGGGCGCGGCCGGTAGATCAGGTCGTAGACGCAGGCTTTCAGCGGCAAAGCCCCCAAATCTTCGAGCGGACTCGCTTCTGTGGCTGGGATCATGCCGACGGGCGTGGTGTTGATGAGTAACCCCGTCCCAGGCAGCAGCGATTCCAGCTGCTCCCAAAGATAAATTTCGACGGTGGCGGCGGGATGCAGGCGCGATTGGAAAGCAACCAGTTTGGCAGGGTCGCGGCCGACAACGTGGATGCGCGTGAATCCCCGTTGAGCACAGCCCAGGGCGACTGCGAGGGCGGAGCCGCCGCAGCCGAGGATAGTGGCCGCTCCTTCAAACGGCACCGTTTCGATCGGACCAATGAAGCCTTCGATATCGGTGTTGGTGCCGGTGAGGCTTCCGTCGGTCTCGACGCGCACGGTGTTGACCGCACCGGCGCCCTTGGCTTCGGGGGTGAGTGTGTCGAGCAAAGGTACGATCGCCTGCTTGTGGGGAATGGTGACGTTGAAGCCTACAAAGCCCGCGCGCCGCAAACCCGCCACCGCCTGGGGCAAATCGGCGGGGGCCACCGGCAGGGACACGTAGACCAGATCAAGGCCGAGGCGGGCGAGGGCGGCGTTGTGCATCGCCGGGGACAGCGAATGGCCGACCGGATACCCCAGCAGGCCCAAAAGCCGGGTAGTGCCGCGAATAGCTGGAGAGTCGGACATCGTATCGCGCCTGTGGGAAAAACGGGGCTCCCGCCGCTACGGGACTGATGTAGAGTAAGTGGTTACAGGGAACCGTTATATTCGCTACAGGTTAAGTCTATGCAAGCCACCGGAGCCTTCGCCGTCGTCGATAGTCTGTGCTGCCAGGGCGTCCAGCACATCTTCGGCTACCCCGGTGGGGCCATTTTGCCGGTCTACGACGAGATTTACAAGGCCGAGGCCGAAGGGCGGTTTCAGCACTTTCTGGTACGCCACGAGCAGGGGGCGGCCCATGCCGCTGACGGCTACGCCCGGGCGACCGGCCGGGTGGGCGTCTGTGTGGCCACCTCCGGTCCCGGGGCGACGAATCTGGTGACGGGCATCGCCACGGCCCACATGGATTCGGTGCCGATGGTGGCGATTACCGGTCAGGTGCCGCGCCGGTCGATCGGTTCCGACGCCTTTCAAGAAGCCGATATTCTGGGCATCACCCTGCCCATCGTCAAGCACTCCTACGTCATCCGCAACACCGGGGACATCGGCCGCATCTTCAGCGAAGCCTTTCATATCGCAAGCAGCGGCCGGCCCGGCCCCGTGCTCATCGACGTTCCCAAGGACGTGGGCCAGGAAAGCTTCGAGTACACGCCGGTCCAGACGACGCCCAAAATTCCCGGGTACCGCCCAACCACGCGGGGAAACCCCCGCCAGGTGGCGGCGGCGGCCAAACTCATCCTCGAAGCGGACCGGCCTCTCCTGTATGTGGGTGGCGGCGCCATCGCCGCCGGGGCGCACGCCGAACTGATGCGCCTCGCGGAGCTGGGTTTGATCCCAACCACCACCACCTTGATGGGCAAGGGGGCCTTTCCTGAAGATCATCCGCTGGCCGTGGGCATGCTCGGCATGCACGGCACCGCCTACGCCAATTTCGCCGTCACCGAGTGCGATTTGCTCATCGCCGTGGGGGCGCGCTTCGACGACCGGGTGACCGGCAAACTTGACGAATTTGCTGCCCGCGCCCGCGTCATCCACATCGACATCGATCCGGCGGAGGTGGGCAAGAACCGGGGGCCGGAGGTGCCCATTGTGGGTGACGTCAAACTGGTGCTGCAGGATTTGATTAAAAAGCTCATCGAATTTCAGCCGCGCACCCGGGCGTGGCTGGAGCGCATCGAGCGCTGGAAAGCCGAGTATCCGCTGGAGGTGCCGAGCGACGGCACCCGGCTGTACCCACAGGAAGTGATGGTCGCTTTTCGCAAATTGGCCACCGACGCCTACTACACCACCGACGTCGGCCAGCACCAGATGTGGGCGGCGCAGTTTCTCAAAAATGGCCCCCGCCGCTGGATCTCCTCCGGCGGCCTCGGCACGATGGGCTACGGCTTTCCGGCGGCCATCGGCGTGCAGGTGGCCCTACCCGACGAAGACGTCGTGTGCATCTCCGGCGACGCGAGCTTCCAGATGAACTTACAAGAAATCGGCACGGCGGTGCAGTACGACCTGCCGGTCAAGACCGCCATCGTCAACAACGGCTGGCAGGGTATGGTCCGCCAGTGGCAGGAATTTTTCTACGACCGCCGCTTCTCCCACTCCCACATGAAGCCCTCGATGCCCGACTTCGTCAAACTCGCCGAGGCCTTCGGGGCGGAGGGCATGGTCATCGACCACCCGGACCAGCTCAAAGAAGGTATCGAGGCGCTGATGAAGCGCGACCGGCCGGTGATTTGCGACTTTCATGTCGTCCCCGACGCCAACTGCTACCCGATGGTGCCACCGGGGAAGGCCAACTACCAGATGGTCGGCCTGCCAAAACCGTTGCCGATGCAGCCGCTCGAACTCATCTACTGCCCCAACTGCGGCACCAAAAATACCACCGCCAATCGCTTCTGCCCCGAGTGCGGCACCAAACTCTAGCCGCCAGGCGGCGGGGCCAACACCAGCCCGAGGACGCCCGGTCGGGAGCGGTCAGGACGGCCGTGACTGCATTCGAAGCGATGGCAAACAAATTGCTCATTGAGTTGTGAATTAATATTGACGGAGTGATCTCCTTCGGATGTAAGTCCCTATATTAAAGGTGTCGTTAGTAGTTCTCCCTACCGCCCTGGAGCGAGCGACGAGTAAGCGACAAAAAACGCTTTTCGAAAACTCAAACCTTGAAGCTGAAAACACTCTAACTCCAGGTTCCTACCCTGATCAATGCGACTGCCCCAACCAAATACTGAAGCGTCCCAAGCTGTGGCGAATGGGAGTTCCGGTAAGCTTGAAAGAGCGGGAAACTCCATCGAGGTTCTAGATAAGAATCGGGGCAATTTCAGTAGAGGGTCTGGGGTTTTCGCTTGGGAAGATTTTCAAGGTTGCACCGCTTTGCGGACCTGGGCTAGTATAAAAAAGCCTGGGCCCGTGCGGCTCGGACGCCCGAACCGTGTCAGGACCTGACGGTAGCAGCACTAAGGGATGCTCCGGGCAGGCGCGTGGTTCCGGGTTTTTTCATGATCGTCTGCGCATTGACAGGTGCGGCCGTCAGCGTTTACTCTTGATTGCTTGGTGGCGTAAGGGTTTGAGAGCTTTTGGCTAACGTAATTGTGGTCGGCGCCCAGTGGGGCGACGAAGGAAAGGGCAAGATCACCGATCTGCTCAGTGTCTCGGCGGATGTCGTCGTCCGCTACCAGGGAGGCATCAACGCCGGACACACCGTCTGTGTCGGCGAGCAGACCTTCAAGTTGCATTTGATTCCCTCGGGCATCCTCTACCCGGAGACGCGCTGTGTGATCGCCTCCGGCACGGTGGTCGATCCCAAGGTTCTACTCGAAGAGATCCGGCACCTTGAGCAGTTGGGCATCTCGACGAAGAATTTGTTCATCGCCGAAACGGCCCACGTCACAATGCCCTACCACCGGCTCATCGACATCGCCGAGGAGCAGCGCCGGGGCAAAAACCGCATCGGCACCACCGGTCGCGGCATCGGCCCGACCTACGCCGACAAGTCCGACCGCACGGGCTTTCGGGTGCTCGATTTGATGCAACCGGAGGGCTTTCGCGAAAAACTCGAATGGATCGTGCCCCTCAAGAACGTCTTGCTCGAGAGGCTCTACAACCTGCCGCCGCTCGCGGTCGATCAGGTGGCCGAGCAGTACCTGGCCTACGCCGAGCAACTGAGGCCTTACATTATCGACGCCTCGCTGCTGATCGACCAGGCGGTTCGCACCCACCGGAACATTCTCTTTGAAGGTGCCCAGGGCACCCTGCTCGATCTCGACCATGGCACTTACCCCTACGTCACCTCCTCCAACCCGGTGGCGGGCGGCGCCTGCGTCGGGGCGGGGGTTGGACCCACGATCATCGACCGGGTGATCGGGGTGGCCAAGGCCTACACCACCCGCGTCGGTGCAGGCCCGTTTCCGACCGAGTTGCGCGACGAGATTGGCCGCCACCTCGGGGAGCGCGGCGCCGAATTCGGCACCACCACCGGCAGGCCGCGCCGCTGCGGCTGGTTCGACGCGGTGATCGGCCGCTACGCCGTGCGCATCAACGGCCTCGACTGCCTGGCCATCACCAAGCTCGACGTGCTCGACGAACTGGAGAGCATCAAAGTCTGCGTCGCTTACCACTGCCCGAGCAAGACGGTCGAGGAATTTCCGAGTGACGCCAATCTGTTCGGTCGCTGCGAACCGCTCTACGAGACATTGCCCGGCTGGAAAGAGCCGACCGGCCACTGCCGCACCCTCGAAGAGTTGCCGCCCAAGGCGCGCGACTATCTCGAATTTCTCGCCCACCAGATGAAGACGCCCATTGCCCTGGTCTCGGTCGGTGCCAACCGCGAGCAGACGATCATCGTCGAAGATCCGATCCACGGCCCCAAGCGCGGACTGCTTGGGCACAACGGCGATTAGGCCCGTGCGATCCCCGCGGCTACCGGTGACCTGGGCTGTACTTCCCTGCTAACCTGAGTCCAGTTTCAAGCCGGAAAAGGCATGCAGCAGCAGATAGGCATCTTTGAAGCCATTGTGCTCGGGTTTGTGCAGGGGATCACCGAGTACTTTCCCATCAGCAGCACCGCCCACCTGCGGGTCGTACCGGCCCTGCTGGGCTGGGGCGATCCGGGCACTGCCTACTCGGCGGTGATTCAGCTGGGCAGTCTGCTTGCGGTGCTCACCTATTTCTACAAAGATCTCACCGAAATTCTCTCCGGAACGGTGCGGGCTCTGCGCACCGGGGATACCCAGTCGCGCGAGGTGCGCCAGTTCTGGGGAATTATCCTGGGCACGATCCCGATTGTGATCGCGGGGCTCGCCCTCAAATCCACCCTCGAAGCGCCCAATTCGCCGCTGCGGGCGCTCAGTGTGATCGCCGTCGCCTCGATCGTGATGGCGGCCCTGCTGTGGCTCTCGGAGAGTTTGGGCAAGCGCACGCGCACGATGAAGGGCATCCGGGTGATCGACGGCATTTTGATCGGCTGTGCCCAGGCGTTGGCCCTGGTACCGGGGGTCTCCCGCTCCGGTTCGACGCTCACGGCCGCATTGTTTCTGGGCTTTCAGCGCGCGGACGGGGCGCGCTTCTCGTTTTTGCTCGCCATCCCGGCGATTTTTCTGAGTGGCCTGCTCGAACTGAAGGTACTGGTCGATGAGGGTTTCAGCGGCGGTGTCGGCCCGATTGTGGCAGGCTTTGTCTCCTCGACCATCTTTAGTTATCTGGCCATCGCCTGGCTGCTCAAGTTTTTGCAGACGCGCTCGACGCTCGTCTTTGTGATTTATCGATTTTTCTTTGGCGCCATGCTGCTTGCGCTCCTGGCAGCCGGGTTGTTGCCGGACATCGAACCGCTGCGCCAGGCGCTCAATCTTCGATAATTCGGGGCACCTTAAAAAAGTCCTCGGCCCGGTCCGGCGCATTTTCGAGGATGCCCTCACGGTTTTCGCACACCACCAGCTCGTCCGGCCGCACGACGTTGTTCACCTCGATGGCGCGGGTGGTGGGGGGCACCCCCTCGGTCTCCACCCGCTGCAATTCGGCGATATAGTCGAGGATCGAGCCGAGTTGCCGGGTGAACATCTCCTGCTCCTCCTCGGTGAGCTCAAGGCGGGCCAGAAAGGCGACTTTTTTCACCTGTTCGCGGTCGATCATGCTCCAGTTCCCGGACGTGCGCACTCCCGGGATTATAGCTTCACGTCCCGCTAACCAGCCTTGGGGTAATTAAGATAATCTGCTCGGTGCGGTTGGCGGGGATGGGCACGTTGGTGCCGAGGCTGGTCAGGTTGCCGAAAGCAAGGGTCTGGTTTGCTTGGAATGTCAGGGTACTGGAGATGTTTTGCCTGCCAATATCCAATGGCCGCCCCGATGTCTGTGCGCGCCCCGCCGCAAAGGAAGCATCGATATTGATAGAGGTTAGTATCTTTTTGCCTGGAAGTACGGTCGGCCTCAAATAGTTCCGTATCAACTACCACACTTCCGTGGCCTGCACGTATCTGCTCAAAGATAAGCTCCCTGAGCCGATTGTCGTCTTGATAGGTGGCTGCCGAAGGCTCCGCTGTAGTGGTCTTGGCCAACTTTGCTTTGCTGAGCACCTGCAATCCGATGCCATTCAGCTCAACAATTTGAATAAGAAAAGTGATCTGTGGCGAAGGACGACCTCCTGCCTTTGAACTGGAGTTCACGGGTTCGGCTGTCGGTTCCTGGGCAAATACCGGAAGAGCAAGGGAAACAAGCAGACAAGGAAGGAGGGTAAGCGGCGATTTCCGCACAGGTGCACTCCGGGTAGAAAGTACCCACAGTGTATGTGCCTGTGCGGACAATTTGCACTCCCGAGCCAGGGTTAACTTTTGAGCGTCAACTGGTCGACCACCTGCACTACACCCTTGACAGACTGGGCGTCTTCGAGTGCCCGGCGCCGTTGGGCGTCGTTTTTGACCTCGCCGCGCAGGGTGACCACGCCTTCGTTGCTCTGCACGTCGATGGCGAAGCTCTGCACCAGTGGGTCGGCGGCCAGGATGCCTTTGACTTTGGTGACGATGGCCGTGTCGCCGGCGGTGCGCTGCAGGTTGCGGCCGGTCTGGTCGATGTTGCGATCGACGCTCTCGGTGGCCTCCCGGGTCTGCTCGCGGATGGCCTGACCGGCAGCCTCAACCGATCGCTCGGCATAGTCGAGCGAACGCTCTGCCGATTCACGGCTCTCGCTGCCGGGGGCGCAACTGATTAGCAACATCAGAGCCACAGCGAGAATGCCAAAGCGGGAAACGTCAGATAATGCCCTCATCGCATCACCTATCGGGGCGGACTAGTCCAGATTAGATAGTCCGCCCCCGTACTGCCTCTGCCCACAGCCAGGTATTTGCCCGTACTAGGCGAAGCGTTGGCCGAGTTTGATCGGGTCGTGGACGGTAATTCGCTTTTTGCTGATCGAGATGAGTTTCTTTTTGCGCAGGTCCCCTAGAAGCCGGGTGATCGTCACGCGCGTAGAACCGATCGCCTCGGCGATCGCCTGGTGCGAGAGCCTGAGGTCGATGGTCACCCCGTCCTTGGTGGGCAGGCCAAAATCGCGGCAGAGAATCAACAAAAAGCTCTCCAGGCGCGAACCCATGTCGCGGTGGGCGAGCGTCTCGATCATCATCTCGGTCTGCAGGATGCGCGAGGCGAGCCCCTGGAACAACAGCCGCGAAATGTCCGGATCTTCTTGGATAATGCGCTCCATCTGCTCGACGCCCACCGCAATCAGATCCACCGGCGTAAAGGCGACGGCATGGTAAAAACGGTCGGAGCGATGGCCCGTAATGAGCGAGAGCACCCCGAAGACGCTGTTTTCGCGCAGCAGGGCCACGGTAATTTCTTCGCCGTGCTCGTAGACCCGCGAGAGCTTGACCGCGCCGCGCTTGAGAAAATAGACGCGCACCGCCGGGTCGCCCGGAAAAAAGATCGTCTTTCCCCGGTCATAGTGCTCGACCACCGGCGGAAACTGGCTGCCGCTCTCCGCCTGGCGAAACAATGAAGCGAACGGATCCTCCCAACTCACCGGTGACTCCCCAGCACTAGCAAAAGTTCCTTAACAATTAAGCCGAGCCCTGCAATTTTTTTGTATTAGGGACTACTAATCCACTTTAGACTGATCGATTGTGAACTCTTTTTTTGCCGAAATTGTTCACTGCGTTCAAGATAGGAGCAAAGCCCGCGAGATTTGCCCGGGTCCGACCCGATTTTGCTGCCCAATGGCCGTGATTGCTGCTTCGGGTCGGACCCGAATTTGCTTGAAGCGGTGCGCAATTTACAGACCCTTGACGATACCCAGCCGTTGCCGGTGTTCGACGCGCTGGAGCAGGCGGGCCTGACTGCCCTCCAGCAGCAAAATCAGGCGGCGACCGAAGCGGAATGTGTCAAGGAATCTGAGACAACTTGAAGCTCAACTGCGTTCGCTCGTATCCTCCTGATTCTCTGAAGACGCTGTACTACTCGGTTTCGGCGGATGGATCCACACCGCCACAGGCAGGGCCGGCGGCTCGGGGACTTTGTTGACGAAGCGGTCCGGACCCTCCGCGTAAG
>JAHHGR010000063.1 GCA_019359725.1 Aphanocapsa lilacina HA4352-LM1
GTGTCCATCGCGTTGATTGCGCTTGCATTCCCGAGCAATCGTACTGCAGTGGCGTCCAAGCAATTGGGCGATGGCGCTTAAAGGTAAGCAATCTTCATACCGCAGAATATAGATCCGATGACGCTCTTGTAGGGTAAGCTGGCTGAAGCTCATAGGGGTTCCTGTTTGTTGTGGTAAACGTCAGGATACCTCTATGAGTCCCTCAGCGGAAGGCTCTCAAGCGTTGCACTTCATTTTTGAATCGGCGAACGTAAATTACTCTACGCCGGTAGATGTGATACCACAAGAACAGAGTGGTGGTGGCGACTGCAATGGACGCTGTCAGTGTGCTGATTCAGTAGTAACTGAGCCTAGAACAGAAGGCTGTAGTACACCCATTATATTAGACAGTATAGGCAATGGGTTCACGCTGACGAGTGCTGCTGATGGTGTAGATTTTGACTTTAACGGTGATGGTTCCACTATACGTACTGCCTGGACGAATGCTACATCAGATGATGCTTTCCTTATCTTGGACAGAAATGGTAACGGCGTCGTTGATAATGGAACTGAGCTTTTTGGAAATTACACCCCGCAACCGTCTTCTCGCTTTCCAAACGGTTATAATGCACTTGCCGAATATGACCAAATTGACCGCGGTGGAAATGAAGACGGCAAGATATCAGCACTAGATTCTATCTACTTTACACTGCAGCTATGGAGAGACTTGAACCACAATGGATTTTCAGAACCTGAAGAACTAAACATTTTGCCGGAGATGGGAGTTTCATCGATAAGCCTAGACTACAAGCTTTCTAAGCATGTAGACAAGCACGGCAACCGGTTCCTATATCGAGCTAATGTAAGCGCTTACCCCGGATACAGCTTAGGTCCTTGGTCTTGGGATGTAATATTTGCGAACGATCCATAAAAATACTGAGAGCCCTCCGGGTCAAAATGAAATGGCTTCGGCCAAATTTTTCAGGTCCTGGAGTGTGTCTGGAAAGGTTGGACTGGGGTAAGAACAACGAACGTCTGCCCTACCCCAGCGACCTGACCGACAAAGAATAGGCCATACTCGAGCCCTTTCTTCCCACTCCCGGTTTCGGCGGTCGTCCCCGCACCCACTCCAACCGAGAAGTCGCCAACGTCTTGTTCTACTCGCTCTGTAGCAGATGCTCCCACTCGATCTGCCACATACTTCGGAACTGCACCATTTTATAGATGTTCTTACACATTAGAGATACTATTTACATGGCTATTGCGGAACTTCCGCATACAGAAGTTTGCTCTATCTAATTTCTCAAAAGTAAAAATTCCGGAAACGATCTGAGAATCGCGCACGGTGCCGGAAGCTTTTGGGCCGTCCGGGTATCCGCGATTCGCACAGCACCATCCACCTCACCGGGGCTGGCGACTTCAGCAGATTCTCAATCCCCGCGTCGACGGTACGGCGAGAGCAGTCGGGCGAGGTGGTAAGACTCCGGCCGGGCCGCGGGCGTTGGCCAGGGCCGCGTCGATGCCCTCCGGGTACAGCGTCGGGTAGTCATTCAGCAACTGCTCTCAATCATCACCGGCTGCCAGGCGTCCCAACAGCCATTCCACCGATAGGCGCGTCCCGAAGATCGTCGGCTTGCCCCCCAGCAGCTCTCCGGCTTCAACCCAATCTGCTCCATCAGAATCAGGCTTGCCCCGCCATCCAGTCTCTCTTGCCCCGCTTCCCAATTTATCCGCACCTCCCGGTTTGCCCCCCACCCCGCCGCGTCTGGGAATAAGACGGCTACTGGGAACCCCGTGCCCCAGTGCCATTCGTTTTTCCTATTGCACGCTAAAACCCGTCAGCTCTCGGGTCTTTGTCCATCCTTGTCAAGCTGCAGCTTCGCGCCGGGCATAGAATTGAGCGATCTCACCTGCGTTGTACTGCCGGTCTGACTCATCGGTAAGTGCCTGAATCTCTTGACCAAATGCGTGCAGTTGCGCGCCTACCTGCCGCAGGTTTTCGGCCAGACGCTCGCGTGCCGCAGGGTCGAGAATTCTCACGGCGTCGGTGGTGTATTTAGTCAGGGTACCGGCAATGGCCCGCAGCAGCTATGCCAAGGGACTAGGTGGGGGATGAGGGCCAAGCAGCGGAGAGGTCTTCACCCCGAAATCTGCTCTAGGCTTTGACGTCTTCGCCCTCAAAAGCTTGGTCGATCAGGGGTTTCAATTCGCCGCGGTTGTGCATTTCGATCAAAATGTCACAGCCGCCGACAAATTCGCCGTCGACGTACACCTGGGGAATCGTCGGCCAGTTGGCGTAGTCTTTGATGCCCTGGCGGATCTCAAAATCGTCGAGCACGTTGACCGCCTCAAACGGGTGACCCAGCGAAGAGAGAATCTGCACCGAGGCGGCGGAGAAACCGCACTGCGGAAATTGGGGGGTGCCCTTCATAAAGATCAGCACTTTGTTATTTTTGACAAGGGAATCGATTTTTTCGTGTGTTGACTGGGACATGGTTTCAAGCTCCTGGCCGTCGATACTTGATCTTAACGCAGCAATCCGGGAGGTCCGATGCTGGTCCACCGCCTCAACGCCCTGAAGGACAACTATGTGTTCGTGCTGGAGGACGAAGCGGCCAGAACGGCGGCCGTCGTCGATCCCGCCGAGGCCGGGCCGGTGCTCGAAGCACTCGTCCGCCTCGGGCTCAGGCTCGTCGCCATTTTTAACACCCACCACCACCACGACCATGTCGGGGGCAACCGCGAACTGCTCGAAGCCTACCCCGGCATCGCAGTCTACGCTTCGCGCCGGGACCGCGGCCGCATCCCCGGCCAGACCGTCGAACTTGAAGACGGCGACACGGTCGCCTTCGGCTGTGAGCGGGCGCGGGTGATCTTTGTTCCCGGCCACACCCACGGCCATATCGCCTACCACTTCGCGGGTTGCGGGCACCTCTTCTGCGGAGATACGCTCTTTGCCGGGGGCTGCGGCCGTCTGTTCGAGGGTACCGCCCGGCAGATGCAGCACTCGCTGAGCCGTCTACGCGAACTGCCGGAGGAAACCCAAGTCTGGTGCGCCCACGAGTACACCCTGGGAAACCTGCGCTTTGCGCGTACCATCGAGCCGGATAATGCCGAACTGGCCGAGCGGCTGCGCACCGTCGAAGTGCTTCGGGCTCAAAAAATGGCGACGGTTCCCTCGACCATGGCCGCGGAGCGGGCGACCAATCCTTTCTTGCGCTGGGAAAGCCGTCAATTACAACGGGCGGCGGGGGCGATCGAGCCGGAGGAGGTGTTCGCCTACCTCCGAGGTCTCAAGGACCGCCTTTAGTAGCGGTTGGCCCGGCGGGTCAAGATCATCGCGAGGGTCTCGGCATCGTCGAGAGCCGGTTCGCGGTGGGCTTCGCAGGGGACAACCTGGCTGGTGATGCGGACGGAGCCGCGGGAATCTTGGACGGCTACCTGCCAGCAGTGGCAGGGAACCTGATCGATGGAGCGCTCACCCTGATAAAGAAAGAGGACCGTTCCGAAGGAGGTGCAAAAAAGTTTGGCGTTGGGCACGAGTGGAACCCTCAGAGAACCCCGCAGCAAGGCGCGGGCGCCGCTAATGGCCGGTTCTCTCATAGCATACCCTCAAATTTAGATTTCGTTACACTTTCGCCGACGGCGGCCGTCAACTCGGAGATGCCGCACAAGTTCTACCGGAGGGCAGATCACCGTTTGGCGATTGCCGGTACACTCTAGACACAGTCAGGAGCGAACCATGCCAGTCAAGATACGCCGGGATTTGTTGCACGCAATTCTTTCGCACATCCAGGCCCTTGAGCAGCAGGAAGTGCAGCCCAAACCAGCCATGTCCGAGCGCGACTTCGGCCACCTCAACGCCACACCGGCCGAGATTATTGGGCACATCGATTATCTCTATCAAAAGCGCATGTACCGGGGCGATTTTGAGCCCGGCTCCTACGGCGATCGCCGCCTGGAGCACGGCGTGTTCGACGAGCACAAGCAGGTGAGCGAAGAGAACATTGTCGAGCCGCCGCCCGCCGATTCGGTCTTTGAGGAAAAAGACTATCCCGCCCCCGAGGCCGCCCCCAATGTTCGCGATGTGACCCCCATCGACGGGGCGGTGGATGTGGATAACGTGCGCCTCACCGCCGCCGGCAAAGCCGCCCTCGCCGAACTGGAGCGCGACGGCCATGCCCCGGAGCCTTCGAATCTGAGCTAGCCGGCCCCGGCGGGCTAACCTCCTCGCTCCTGCAGCTGCCTGAGTTGATACTCGATACGGTCGAGGCGGCTTTTGAGCGCCTCGATCTCGGCCTGGTTCGGCACGTCGTACTCTTTGAGCACCGTTTTGATCTGGCGGCGGAACTGCTCTTCGAAGTTGCCCTGCTCCTCGCGCAGGCGAAAGAGCAAGTCGTCGAGAAATTCCTTGGCGTCCTCCTGGCGCAGGCGGCCGTCGCTCACCCATTCGTCGACGGCCTGCTGGAGCCGCTCAGTAATTACGGCGGTGGCGCCGACACCCATCAACAGCAGCTGTTTGAGAACGTTGTTTTCCATGTGTTTCACCGAATCGGTCGAGATGGAGGAGCCGGACGTAAGCCGGGTTCTGTTCCACTGCAGCGGAGCTGCGGCGGGGCGGTCATCTATCTGGGACGCCGGTTGCCCGGCGCCTCAAGCGGCGTGTTGGGGGACGGTCAACGAGCAACCCACGTGTCCCCCGCCTTGCTCAGGACGGGGTTTACCGAGCCGGCACCTCTCGATGCCGCTGGTGCGCTCTTACCGCACCTTTGCACCCTTACCTGCGGGGCGCAAGCGCCCCCATCGGCGGTATGTTTCTGTGGCACTATCCTCACGCTCGCGCGCACTGGGCGTTACCCAGCAATCCGCTCGTTGGGGAGCCCGGACTTTCCTCAGGCCGGTTGCCCGGCCCGCGACCACCGCACCAACTCCTCCGCCTCTATTTTAGGGCGGCGGTGCGGCCGGTTTGGCATCCGGCGGAGCGTTGCATCCACCCGCCGGTGGTGCATAGTAAAGGATGTGCCCAATCCCCCGATGTGCCATGTTGCGCGCGATTCAGCCCGAAAAAGTCTATCCCTCGGTTCAGCGCTATCTGGAGTTGCTGTTCATGCTCACCTGGCGCAACCTCAAGGTGCGCTACCGCGGCTCGGTGCTGGGGATCTACTGGTCACTGCTCAATCCGCTGATCATGACCGGGGTCTACACGGCCATATTCGGCACCACGTTCGCTTCTTACTACAACGATTCGCTGCTCAGCTATCTGCTCGCCGCCTTCACGGGCCTGGTGGTGATCAACTTCTTCAACATCACCACCCTCCAGGCCCTGCCGAGCGTGGTCGCCAGCGGCGCGATGCTCAACAAAATCCGCATTCCCTTCAGCGTTCTACCCCTTTCGCTGGTGGGTGCCAATATTTTTCAGTACGTGGTGGGTGTGCTGCCGCTTTTGGTGGTGATGACCTTGTTCATCACCGGACAGCCCGCCCACGTGCCGTTGCTGCTTTTGCCTTCGCTGGCGCTGGCGCTGGTGGCAACTGGCATCAGCCTGATGGTGAGCGCCCTCTATGTCTTTTTTCGCGATTTGCCCTATATCTATGAATTGGTCACTTTTGCGCTGTTTTTGAGCAGCCCGGTATTTTATCCGGCGGCCATCGTCCCGGATTCTGTCAAGCCTTTTCTTGCAATCAACCCGCTCACGCCCATCATCGAAAGTCTGCGCCAATTGATCTTAGGCGGCACCGCCATCGACTGGGGTCTACTGGGTTTCGCCCTGTTGTCGGGTGGGGTGGTCTGCGGCCTCGGTTGGGCGCTGTTCCACGCCTGGTCCGATCGCTACATGGACTTGTTGTAGCCCGGCCAACTGCGCTAGTCTGCCTAAAGGTTCATCCGCAACATCCCATTGGAAGCCATTCGACTCAGCAACGTTTCTCTCTGGCGGCGCACCCAGGAGGAATTCTCCTACGACCTCAAAAAAACTGTCCTGACTATTTTGGACGGCCGCTACCGCAAGCCCGGCCGCAAGCAGGTGCTCGCAGGCGTTGATCTGACGATCGAAAGCGGCGAGAAAGTCGGGATCGTAGGCTCGAACGGCTCGGGCAAATCGACCCTGCTCAAGGTGATCTGCGGCATTCTCAAGCCAACCACCGGCGAGGTGCACGTGCGCGGGGCGATTGCACCCCTGATTGAACTGGGGGCGGGCTTCGACTCGGATCTGTCATTGGTCGACAACATCGTGCTCTACGGCGTGCTGCTCGGGTTCTCGCGCCGCGAGATGCGCGCTCGGGTGCGGCCCATCCTCGAATTCGCCGACTTGGCCGCTTACGCCGATGTGCCGGTCAAAACGCTCTCCTCGGGGATGACCGCCCGGCTCGGCTTTGCCATCGCCACCGATGTGCCGCCGGATATTTTGATCCTTGACGAGGTGCTCTCGGTGGGTGACGAGCGCTTCAAGACTAAGTGCCGCGGCCGGCTGGAGCAGTACTGGGGAGAGAATGCGACGGTGCTGGTGGTTTCCCATGATTTACCCTATATCGAGCAAAGCTGCGAGCGGGTGGTGTGGATGAACGGCGGCCGGGTGATGCGCTCCGGTCCCCCCGCCGAGGTGATTGCAAGCTACCTGCACTCGACCCAGACCCCCGCCGGCGCCGAGCGGGGCTGAGGTGCCCACGAGCGCTAAGCAAATGTTTCAGGCTATGCTTTTATCTGGCCATTCGCTCCGGTCCCAGCGCGCATGATTGGCAAAGTAGGCGGGGATCCCACAGCAAGAGTCCTGAAGATTGTGGACCTCTATCTGGTCTCGGAGTTGCTGCTGCCGTTTTTGTTCGGGGTGGCGACGTTCGCCTCCCTGGGCATGATTGTCGGCTCGCTTTTTGAGCTGGTGCGGGCGATGCTCGACAACGGCCTGTCGGTGACGGTGGCAGCCCAGGTGTTCGCCCTGCGACTGCCTTCTGTTATCGTCATTACTTTTCCTACAGCGATGCTGCTCGCCACGCTCCTGGCCTACGCCCGGCTGTCCGGCGACGCCGAGACGGTGGCGATGCGCGCCTGCGGGATGAGCGTCTACCGGCTGGTGCTCCCGGCCCTGGCGGTCGGCTTGCTGGTCACCGGGGCCACCTTTATGTGCAACGAGCTGGTGGTACCGGCGAGCAACGCCGAAGCGAGCCGGTTGCTCTTCCAGGCCATCGACCGCGACAAGCCCGATTTTCAGAAGGACAATATCATCTACCCCGAGTACGGGTTTGTGACGCCGCGCGACGGTCGCCCCACCTACCACACGCTGGTGCGGCTATTCTATGCCCGTCAGTTCGCCGGGGGGATCATGCGCGATCTGACGGTGCTCGATTATTCGCAAGATGCCGTCAACCAGGTGATCACCGCCGCCGCTGCGATCTACGACAACCGCTCAGGGGCCTGGACCCTCCAGGACGGCACCGTCTACGTGGTCGCCCCGGACGGTTCCTACCGCAATGTCTTGCGCTTCAAGCGCCAGCAAGTCAAGCTCAGCGAGCGGCCCGAGCAGTTTGGAGGCGGCGCGCGTCCGGAGGATCTACCCATCGCCCAACTGAGCGATTACATCCGCCGCCTGGAACTCTCGCAGCAGCAGGTGCGCACTTTGCAAGTCAGCCTCCAGCAGAAGTACGCCATACCGGTCACCTGCTTTGTCTTTGCTCTGGTGGGCGCAACTTTGGGCCTCAGGCGGGTGCGCACCAGCAACGCCCTCGGCCTGGGGCTGAGCATCTTGATCATTTTTGGCTACTACTTGCTGATGTTTGTCTGCCAGGCCCTCGGTCAGACCGGAGTGCTCGCTCCCTGGTTGGGAGCCTGGGCACCCAATCTTGCGGTCGGTGCACTCGGGGGGGTGCTGTTGTGGCGCACCGCCCGCTGAGGGTACGCCTGCGGCGGGTGCGCCGCCAAACGTAGTAGGATACAGGCTTTGAAAGTCCCGTGGAATCAGGGGTATAGACGGTGGCCTCGGTCATTCTCTGCTGGTTGTACGTGACCGCTCTGAGCGGCCTTTGCGGCTGGTTGCTCCTGCACCGGGCGGACCGTGCTTCGGAGGCGGTGCCCCCGGCGGTGGTGCCGCTGGTGGGGCTCGCGGCGGTGACGGCGGCGGCGGGTTATCTTTCGCTGTTTATCGGTCTTGGGCTGGTGGCCAACCTGCTGGTGTGGCTCATTGCCTGTGCTTTGCTGTGGCCGCGGCGCGCAGCTTTTGGGCAGGCCCTCGGCCGGCTGCGCGAGCGGGCGGCCCAAACGACCCCCTGGTTTTGGCCGGCGGCGGGCGCTCTGGCTGCTACCCTCGCCCTAACGTCCGTGGGTAAACCCTGGCTTGCTCAGGGATTTTTTAACTACGACACCGGACTGTACCACGCCCCTTCGATCCGTTGGATCGAAAGCTACGGTGCGGTACCCGGCCTGGGCAATCTGCTGCCGCCTCTGGCGGTCGATTCGCAGTGGTTTATTCCGAGTGCTCTGTTTAGTTTCGCCTGGCTCTATAAACACCCCCTGCACGCCCTGCTCGGTTTTGTAGCTTTCTGGGGCTTTTGTTTTGCCCTTGGGGGGGTGCGCGAGCTGTTGGTCGGCAAAGGCGACTTGCGGGTAAGCAGTCTTTTTCAGGTGTTGTCGCTGGTGCCTTTGCTCGAACTGGTGGGCAACGTCGCCTCGCCGACCACCGACGAACCGGCCGCGGTGTTGATGCTGGTGGCGCTCGCCCTGGTCTGCCGCACCCTCGAAGTGGAGCAGACCCAGCGCGACACCCGCGCGCTGCAGCTGGCCGTGGCCGCGCTGGCGCTATTTGCCGTCGCCATCAAGTGGAGCGTGCTGCCGTTGCTGCTGCCGGTGGGGTATCTTACCTGGCGCCAGTGGCAAAAAGAAGGCGCCCCGGTCCTGCCAGGCTACGGCCTGCTGGTAGTCGGCATGCTCACACCCAAATTGGTGCGCGGTGTCATTCTCTCGGGGTACCTGGTCTATCCCTTTGCGGCCATCGACTGGTTCGGCTTCGACTGGAAGATGCCCATGGAGATTGTCCAATCGGAGAAGCGATTCATCGAGAGTTGGGCGCGTATGCAGTTTCGCTCTCCGGAGGAGGTGCTGGGGGGCGGCTTTGGTTTCTGGTTTCCAAGCTGGGCCGAGCAGTTTTGCTCGGCCCCGATTGCCTGGTGTTTGTTGGCGGCGGCGGGGGTGTTTGTGCTCTCGGCGCTGCGGCGGCGGGAGCACTGCGTGTCTATCCTGCGGCGCTATGGGATCGTCTATCTCACCGCCATGGCCGGGGTGGCCTACTGGTTCTGGACGGCGCCATTTCTGCGCTTCGGTTACGGGTTTCTCGCCGTAACGGCAATTTTGCTGGTGCTCCCGGCAGCGGACGCTCTGGCTGCGCGTCTGCCCCGGATATCCGCCCGCCTGCGCCCGGAGGCCGTGGCCACCGCCGCCCTCGCCGCCCTGGTATTGCTCACCGAGGGTGAGAAACGTCTACTGGGTACAGGCCTCACCTTTACTAGGCACTATCTTGAGACCATCGAGCAGCTCTACACGGGGTACCTGCCGATTGGATTGCTCTACCATCAGGTGGATTACCCCCAAATCGAGACGCTGCTGTTGCCGATGCGCAATGCCCGGATCTATCGCCCCCTGACCGGCCAGCTGTGCTGGCACGCGCCGCTGCCGTGCACGCCCTACCTCTACAAACCCATCGAATTACGAGGCGGCTCGCTGCAAGGCGGTTTTCGCTCCCGGCCGGACGACGTGGCCACTTCGCTTGCCGATTTTGACGGCCGTCGCATCGAGCGCGAACAACGAAAGAAACCTTAGGAAAATGCATGCTCGCCGACTTGCTCCCCGTTCCCACCGGTCCCCTGACGATTCCCGAGACTGCCGACGCCACTGTGTACCTCTCGTTGGTGATCCCCACCTACCGCGAAGCCCAAAACATCGAAGCGCTGCTGGTGCGGCTGACCCGGCTGCTGGAGGCGACCTTGTCCGGAACCTTTGAGCTGATCGTCGTCGACGACGACAGCCCCGACTTTACCTGGAAACTGGCCCAGGACCTGACGGCGGATTACCCCCACCTGCGGGTGATGCGCCGCACCGACGAGCGCGGTCTGGCGACGGCCGTGGTCCGCGGCTGGCAGGCGTCGCGCGGGCAACTGTTGGGGGTGATTGACGGCGATCTGCAGCACCCGCCCGAGAATATGCTGAAATTGCTGGCTGCCGCCGGGCAGGGGGCGGATCTGGCGGTGGCCAGCCGCCACACCGAGGGCGGCGGTGTGAGCACCTGGAGTCTCACGCGGCGGCTCGTCTCGCGCGGCGCCCAGCTTGTCGGTCTTGTCGTACTTCCCAGCGTGGTCGGGCGGGTTAGCGATCCGATGAGCGGCTTTTTCGTGGTGCGGCGCGCCTGTCTGGCGGGCAAGCCCCTCAGTCCCCTGGGCTACAAGATCTTGCTGGAGGTCCTGGGCCGCGGCGACATCCACACGATCCGCGAGGTGGGCTATGTCTTTGAGGAGCGCACCCAAGGCGAGAGCAAAGTGACCCTGCGCCAGTACGGCGAGTACCTGCTCCACCTATTGCGCTTGCGCCTTGCGCGTTGAACCGATGCTTTCGATCTTGCCAAGAGCGCGGGCAGGACAAATCGTCGTGAAGGCCGGTGCAGCAGACGTTACGGTACCCCCTGGTGTTGGGCGGCCAGGCTCTCAAGGCAGGCGGGCTCGGGCCGCAGCGAGGGCTGTGCTCATGGGGCCACCCGCCGGTACAGATACGGCGTCGCAACCGCAAGACCCAGCACTTCCGGCTGCGTCACGCGCTCGGAGCGGCCGACAAAGAGCACGCCCCCGGGGCGCAGGGCGTGGGCGAGCCGGCGCAACAGGCGGCGTTGGGCGCCCTCGTTGAGGTAAATCAAGAAGTTGCGGCAAAAAATCAGATCCCAACCCCCTGCGAATGGGCGGCTGAAGACATCCTCGCAGCGAAACTGCACCGCCCGGCGCAGGGGCTCACAGAGCGCATACGCGTCTCCTGCCGCTTGCGCGTAAGGGTGCAGGCGCTCGGGAATGGTTTTTTCGAGCGCCGACCGGTAGACACCCCGGCGCGCCTGCTCGATCGCCATTGCGCTGCAGTCGCTGCCCACCAGCTTGCTGCCCGCAAGCCGCCCGGCCTCGTTGAGGCACACGGCCAGCGAGTACGGTTCCTGCCCCATCGCACAGCCCACCGACCAGGCGCTCAGCGGCCCGCCTCCGGCCAACTGCGGCAGTACCCTGCCCTCCAGGACCTGCCACTGCTCGGGATCGCGAAAGAAACCGCTCACCGAGGTGACCAGGCTCTCGCGCAACCGGGCAAAAGCCTGCGGGCGATCGAGCAGATGGCAGCGATAATCCGCCCAACTCTCCACGCCGGCCAACTGGCGGCGAATGACCAACCGCTGGTGCAACTGATGCAATTTGTAAGCAAAAATATCGATGCCGGAGGCGGCTGCCAGCCAGAGGCAAAAGCCGTTCCACCCCGCCTCCGCTTCATCGATTGCTTCGGCCACAGCCTCCCCCCGTGGAACGAGGGCGGAAAGCTTGGCGACACGCGCCGGCAGGCCCGTAGCAGCAAGAGGCTTGAAATTGTCCATCATAACCAGAGAGGAAAATAGACAAAGTCGGCGCGGACGCCGATCCGATGGGCCGCCTTCGCTATTATCGGCGACGGACGGACCAACACCACAGGCTCAAGGGCCCATCGCTCTAGCGGCGGCGGACGTCGCGGGCAAAGTCCAGGATGTGCCGGGCGGTGTGCTCGGGTTGTTCGAGGTGAGGGGTGTGTCCGCACCCGGAAAGCCAGCGCAGGGAGCTGCGGGCGATGGCCCGCCGGAAACGTTCGGCGTCGGCGGTGCCGAGCACGCCGTCCGCTTCGCCCCAGAGAATCAGGGTGCGATGCGCGACCCCGCCGATGCGGGGCGCCAGAAAGTCGTACCCGCCGCTGTGGGAAAAGCGCAACAGCGCCTCCTGCCAGTGGGGCTGGGCAGTATGGAGAGCGCAGCAGCGCCGGGCGGCGCGCTGCAGGTCGTCCTCGCGCCCCCAGGCGGGCCGGTTTTTAAAGGCCCGCCACAGTTCGAGCGCCAGGCCGTCGAAGGGCGGCGAGAGCCACCGGTAGACCGCCGGGCCGCAGGTGAAGCCGACGCTGTCGATGAGCACCAGCCCGGCGACGGCTTCGGCGTGGGTGAGCGCAAAATCGATAGCGGCAGCCCCACCCATCGAAGCGCCCACCAGCACCACCGGCTCGCCGATCCGCTCCAGCCAGAAGGACCACAGGTGCGCCTTGAGGGCGGCGGCGCTGCAGGCAAGATCCGGCCGCCTTTCGGTGAAGCCGAAGCCCAGCAGATCGATCGCCCAGGTGGGGCGGTGGGCGGCAAGTAAGGGCACCAGCCGAAAAAATTCGAGCAGCGAACTGTCGAAACCGTGCAGCAGCAGCACCGGCGGCCCGTCTGCACGGCCCGCGCGCACGAAGCTGGTGGCGACGGACCGGGAGCCGGCGCCACAGAGGACGGGGACGAGCTCGATGCGCTCCAGCAACCAGCGCGCCTGCGGATGATCGATATCCGCCGCGTCCGGGGCAAAGGGCGCTGGGACAGAAGCTAATTGCTGCATGGCGCCGCCTCCAGGCGGTACTCCAGTTGCCCATACAGGGTATCGAGGTGGGTGCGCTCCTCGTCGGTGGCCTGCCAGTAGCCGCGGCCGTGGGCCTGGGCCAGTTGCCGGACGATCTCGGCTTCGGCATAGGGGTTAGCGGCGATCAGGCGATCGCGCATCGCGGCGTCGAAGACGAAGCGGCGGGCCACCTGGCCCCAGGTGGCAGTACCGACGCTGGCGGTGGTCGCGTCGAGCCCGAGCAGATATTCGACCCGGTCGGCGATTTGCTGGGCGCCCTGGTGGCCGTGGGCGAGCATGCCGTCGATCCAGCGGGGATTGAATAGGCGGCTGGTCACCCCCTGGCGCACCGCCTCGGGGAGGGTCTTCACCTCGATGCGCTCGCCGGTGGTGTCGGCGATGAGCACCGCCGGGCGGTTGCCGCCCACCAGTTGGGAGGCGCGGGCCATACCGCCGAAAAATTCGTAATAGTGATCGAGGTCGGTGACTTCAAATTCGTGGCTGTCGCGCACCTGGCTGATCAGCCGCACGCGCCCGAGGGCGCGCTCCAGCGCCTCCGGCGCTTCGCAGGCCCCTTGACCGTAGAGATAGCGGGTGCGACTCATGTACATCCGGGCCAGGTCCGTTTCTGCTTCCCAGGCACCGGTCTCGATCAGGCTGCTCAGCCGGTTGCCGTACTCGCCCGGGGGCGGACCGAACAAGCGGCCGTGGCGCGGTACCCCCGCCTCACCCTCAGTCTCCAGCATGTGGCGGCGCACAAAATTCTGCTCGGGCGGCTCCGCCAGCCCGGCCACCGCCTCAAAGGCCCGGTCGATCAGCTGTACCAGATGGGGAAAGAGGTCGCGAAAAAAGCCGCAGATATTGACCGTGACATCGATGCGCGGGCGGGCAAGCACTGCGAGGGGAACGATTTCGGGCTTCATGGCAAACCCGCGGCCCCGGTCCACCCGCACGCCGATGTAGTGCAGAATCTGCCCGACCGTTTCGCCCAGGGTCTTGCAGGTTTCGAAGCCCCACAAAATCACCCCCACCGCCTCGGGGTAGTCGCCGTGCTCGGCTCGGTAGCGCCGCAAAGTCGCCTCGGCGATCTCCGCTCCCCGCTCGCAGGCGCTCTCGGTGGGCAGTTTGGTCGGATCGAACTGAAAGGTATTGCGCCCGGTAGGGTAGGTGGACGGGGTGCGCACCGGATCGCCCCCGAGCCCCGGCTCGACGTACCCCCCCGCCAGGGCCTGGATCAAGGCTGCGCTCTCGTCGGTGCAACCCACTTGATCGGCCAGCCAACGCAGATAGACCAGCGATTCGGCCAGATCTCCATCGCCGGGATCGCTCCCCAGCACCTGCCGCTCGATTACCACCCGCGCCTGGTGCGCGAGGTTCTCCAGTTCGGGGCTGGGCCGCTCGAGCAAACGGTCGTAGTCGAGGCGCGAGCGCAGCGCCAGTAGCCGGGGCAGGGCCGGCGCCTCCGGGCGGTCGTAGCGGGCCACCAGCGCCAAATAATCGACTAGGGCTTCTCCGGTGAGACGGTGGCCGAAGGTGTGCAACCCGAGCGGCACCGCCACCCGCTTGAGGGCGAACAGTTCCCGGTGCAGCGCCTCCAGGGCCGCTTCATAGGGCGCGGGATCGAACAGCTCGGAGGTATCCTGCAGGGCCGCTTCGTCGACGGCCAGGGGCACGGCGTGCTCGACCGAGATGCGGACCATCTGCCGCAGGACAGCTCGGGCGCGCGGCGGGCTCACCCGCAGTTGCTCTTCGTACTCGGCAAGCAATTCCTCCAGGTGGGCCAGGTGGCCGTAGAGGCCCGCCGCAACGAAGGTGGGCGAAGCGTGGCTCACCAGCTGCGCGTAGCTGCGCCGCCGGGCGATCGTCCCTTCGGAGACGTTGACCACGTGGTAGAGATAGACGTGGGGCAGATCGCCCATCAGCGCATCGGGAACCGAATCGGCCCCCAGGGCCACCTGCTTGCCCGGCAGAAATTCGAACGTGCCGTGGGTGCCGACGTGGACGACGGCGTCCGCCCCCCAACCGTCCGCCTCCGCCAGATAGCGGTAGAAGGCGATGTACTGGTGGTGGGCGGGCAGGCTCTCGTCGTGGTGGAGCTTGGCCGGATCCTCGTGGATGCCCCGCGAGGGCTGCACGGCGACCAGGACATTGCCGAAGGCGATCCCCGCCATCAGCAAGTCGCTGCCCTCCACCATCAGATCCCCCGGCGGCGGCCCGAAGACCTGCTCGCTGTCCCGGCGCAGGGAGGCGGGCAGTTTTTCGTACCAGCGCAGATAGGTCGCCAGCGGCACCCGCAGGGCGTGGCGGGCTGTGCGCTCGCTACCGACAAAGCCGCCATTGTGCAACAAGCCGCGACCGAGCAGCAGATCTTTGAGTGTCCCGGCTTTGGGCACCTCGAGGCTGTAGCCGGCCCGCCGCAGTTGGACCAGCACGTTTTCGACCGAGGCGAACACATCGAGAAACGAGGCGGTGCCGAGGGTGCCTTCTCCGGGCGGATAGTTGAAGAGCACCACGGCGATGCGCTTGTGGTGGTTGGCCTGGCGCGCCAGGGCGACGCGCTTGAGGATGCGCCGCGCCAGGTGCCCGCCTCGCCCCGGCACCGCCGCCGCCTGCTGGGCGGAGTCGAGGCCGTAGAGCATCACCGGGTCGATCGCCCCGTCCAGTTCGGCGAGCGCCACCGTGGCGAGGGTCTCGACCGGAGACAGTCCGTCTTTGCTCGCCTCCCAGCAGGCGATCTCGCGGCTGTGGGAGGTGATCGCCACGTAGTAGGGCACATCGAGGGCGCCCAGCAGGTTCACCGTCTTCTGGGCATCTCCCCCGAGCGGTCCGCCATCCAGGCGAAACCACAACAGCGAAACGATCGCATCGCAAATCGGCCAGCCGTCCTCGAAGAAGTGGGCCTTGAGGGCATCCGCCGTGCGGATGCCGTCGGCAAAAAAGCACACGACATTGGCACCCTCGGCCAGGGCAGCGAACAGTTCGCCTCCCCCTGCCAGGTTGGCGGCCAGGGTGGTGCCGCCGTAGAGCAGCACCGCCACGGTGGGTCGCTGCGGGTCCGAGGGGTGGGCGGTGCGGTACTCGCCGTAACTGGCGTAGCGCGCACCGGAGACAGGATCGATAAAGCCGCATTCGGGATAGATTTGCGGCGCCGCCGGTTGGGTCTCCACCCCCGCGTATTCCGTCGCCACGAAGCGCAGCAGGTTGGCTAGATTCTCAGATCCCGAGTGGGTCCAGTACTGCACGCAGCGCTGCCAGTTGGCGGCGTGGCGACCGCCGACGCGGCCGTTGGCGGAGGCGGACGGCGGGTAGCTGCCGGGCTGGAGGACAAAATCGCCCATGCGCAACAGTCCCAGGGCCGCCCCATCCCCCGCAAAAACCGGAATGAAAGCCACGGCCTGCCCTTCGCTCTCTCGCCGTGCCCGCTGCACCAGGGACACAGCCTGCTCGGGGGTGCCGCGCAGATCGAACAGCACCGCCCGTGCCCCTGCAATGCTCGCCAGTACGGTCTCAGCTGCCAGCGAACGGTCCTGAAGGCGATGGGTCAAGAAAACCTCCACCTCAAAGAGCGGACCTTCGGTTTCCAGCAGTCGCAAGGCTTCGGGCAGGCTTCCCAAGGCCGTGGCTGAGGAAATGAGCACCAGACGGGGTACGGACATGGTGGTCCTCGCATGAAGGGGTTCGTTTTAGAAGTGTGCGCGGGTGAAATGCCTCAGGCCCAGACGGCGCGCACCGTCAGGTACGCCCCCAGGGCAAAGATGAACCAGGCGCTGGCCTGGCCGACCAGGGGTGCGTAGCGTTCACTGCCGTCGATGCGCTTTTCGAGCCAGTGGACCGACAGCACCAGGCTGAGGCCCAGACCAATCAGCACCGAGGCCAGCCCGAGGCTGAAGACGACCACCAGCCCCAGCCCCTGCAGGACGTCGGACAGCCCGCCCGCCGCCACCGCCGTGAGCAACACCGCGAGTGCTCCCGGACAGGGCACTACCCCCCCGGAGACACCCAGGGCAATCAGCGCCCGGGTATCGAGCCGTTCGCCGGTGCGCACGCTCCCGTGGGGGTGATCGTGAGAGTGACCGCGGTGATGGTCGTGCTCGTGGCCGTGGTCATGATCATGGTCGTGGCGCATGTTGAGCGCGTGGCTCACGCGATGATTCCAACCGGCCCACAGCCGGGCAATCGCCCGCTGCCACACCAGCCAGGCACCCACCGCCAGCACCAATAGCCCCGAAATCAGTTCCAAATAGTGCTCCACCCAAGCAGGCGCGAAGTAGCGAGCCGCCACCAGCGTCAGCGCCGCCAGCAAATAGACGCTCAGCGTATGGGTGAGGGTGACCACCAGCCCCAGCACCACCGCGTCCCAGGGGCGGCCGCGGCTACCTACCAGGTAAGCGGCCATCAGGCTCTTGCCGTGGCCCGGCTCAAGCGCGTGCAGGGCTCCCAGGCCAAAAGCGGATACAACGTACAGCATTCCAGACACGGCCATTCTCCGGGCAAGCCTGCTGTGTAACTTAGCAGACTGGGGGTGTGCTCCGCGCAACGTCGACGTGCTTGTTTGGGTTTCAGGTTAGCGATCGATAGCTTCAGTCTGCCGGGAAACGCTGCTCACTTTCCAGGTCAAACGTTGCTCAATCGTTGGCCAGATCGACCGGGCGGCAGTCAGCGCAGATCCGACAGCTTCAAATCGCCCCGCGGAAAACGGGTCAAACACCGCTTACACTTGTTCTGGGTTTCGAACTCGGAGAAGCCCTATTGTAGAAATACATACTGAAATCCAGGATGTCAATAAGCTGCATTCCTGCAGCTGCCAGCTTTCAGCTATTGAAGTCCTACCGCCAACGAGTATGGTTTCTCAGGTCGTGTACTCGGCGTTGATTTTGACGTAGTCGTAGGTGAGATCGCAGCCCCAAGCGGTGCCGAGACTGGGGCCGGGGCCGACCTGCAGATGGACTTCGACGGTGTCTGAGCTTTTCAAGTAGTCCGAAGCGGCGGCCCGATCAAAAGCGAGCGGCTGGCCCGCCTCCATCAACGTAAACGTCCCCAGGCGCACCGCCAGGGCTACCGGGTCGAATGCGATCCCCGCCCGCCCGGCCGCCGCCGCAAGACGGCCCCAGTTGGGATCGTTACCGAACATCGCCGATTTGACCAACGAAGAACTGGCCACGGTGAGGGCGATCTTGCGCGCCTGGGCGTCGTTGTCGGTGCCTGCCACCTGCACCTCGATGAGCTTGGTCGCCCCCTCGCCGTCGCGCACGACTTTTTTGGCCAGATCCACGCACACCGCGCTCACCATCTGTTCGAGTAAAGCTGCTTCTGGACTCGCCGCATCGAGTAGGCGGGGATTTTTCGCTTCGCCGCTTGCTAGGGCCAGCAACATGTCGTTGGTGCTGGTATCGCCGTCGACGGTGATCTGGTTGAAGGAGCGGTCAGCTGCTCTGGCCACGATCTGCCGCCACAGGTCGATATCCACCGAGCAGTCGCTGGTGATGAAAGCCAGCAACGTCGCCATCTGCGGGTGGATCATCCCTGAACCCTTGGCGATGCCGCCCACGTGCACGGTCTTGCCGCCGATAGTCGCGCGCACTGCGCAGGATTTGGTCACCAAATCGGTGGTAAGAATCGCTTCGGCCGCCGCATCGGAGCCGGTCTCTGTGGCCGCATCGACCAGAGCCTGGGCGGCGGTGCGGATTTTTTCGATGGGAAGCGGCACCCCAATCACCCCCGTAGAAGCCACCAGCACCTGATCGGCGCTGAAGCCGAGCGCACGGGCAAAGACCTGGGCGGTCTCGATGGCGGCCTCCTCGCCGGCTTTGCCGGTGGCGGCGTTGGCGTTGCCCGAATTGACCACGATGGCGCAGGCTTTGCCCCGCTGCTGGAGCAAATGGCGGTTATAGGTCACCGGAGCGGCCTGGACCAGGTTGGTGGTGTACACCCCCGCCGCCGCCGAGGGGTTCTCCGAATAGATGAGCGCCAGATCCGTTTTGCCGCTCGCTTTGATGCCGCTGGCGATGCCGCCCGCGCGAAAGCCCTTTGCTGCGGTCACCCCGCCATCGATCCACTCAAAATCCGCCATCGCCGCCCCTCCCGCAGGCACTCCGCAGCGATTATAAAGCGCCGATAGATCCACAAGGATTTATCGCGCCACCGAGATCGTGGCGACCACCGTGCCGAAAGTACGGTCGGTGTTGACCACCCGCAGCCGCACCGCCTGGATGTTGACCAGAAAAGCCGGCAGCACCAACAACTGCGATTGCTTGGGTTGCAAGTCTGCGGAGGAGACCCCCAGCACCGTCGAGCGCTCGTCGAACATGTTGGAGGTGACATCGAGATAAGCGGTCGCCTGCACCTCCGAATTGACGATGGCCGAGACGCTCTGGGCGCCGAAGGCGGGCAAAAACTGGCCAATGAGCGGGTCACCGGGACTGCAGGTGGCGTTGATTTGCTGGGAAGTGGTGCCCAGCACCCGCGGCGGGTAGTTGATCACCCGCTGGGCGCGGGCCGCGACAGGCCAGAGCCACCCTGCCGCCAAACACAAGACCAGGTCGCGGCGATTCAATTGCCCTCCTCCTTGTGTGCGGCGCGGGCCTCCTCTTCGGCGCGAATTTCGTCAATCAGGCGGGTGATGCGCGCCCCCCGCTCCAGCGACCGGTCCTGCACAAAGGCAATCTCGGGCGTATAGCGCAGGCGGATGCGGTGGCCGATTTCCTGGCGTACAAAGCCGGTCACCTCCGCGAGGGCCGTCATCGTCAATTTCTGCGCCTCGGGGGTGCCGAAGATGCTCACAAAAATTTTGGCCTGGCGCAGATCGCCTGTCACTTCGACATCGGTGACGCTCACCAGGCCCGCCCCTACGCGCGGATCTTTGATCTGCCCCTTGAGCAGCATGTCGCTCACCTCGCGCTTGATCAACTCGCCCACTCTCGCCGGTCGGTGCGTCTTCATCGGTGGCCCTTCCTCAAACGTAGCAACTGTAACAAAAGATGAATAAGTTGACGCTATGATGGCAGCTAAGTATATTTGCGCAGGTAATCACTAGTGCAGCAGCCGATCAAAACTCCAGAAATGCTTGAACTGGCCGCGGAGAAGATGTTCCTGGACGTCACGGAGCCGTTGGATTCGTTCATCAGCTTGAAGCTCCTGCAGGTGGTCCGCAGTCTGATTCGGATCTCCTACACCATGGGACATCAGGACGCCACGCGACTGGGTGCCAACGGAGCGCCCTGCGCGGTGTGCCCGCACAAGGGAGATGGCTAGCGGACTAATCGAGCATCAGCATCGCGCGCACCGTCAGAACGACGAAGGCGACGAAGCCGACGAGGAACAAAATAGCCAGTGCCCCGCTGAGGCGTTTGCGAAACAGCGGTTTCGCCCAGCCGAAGGCGGCGAAGAAGATGCCCAAGAGCGCCCCGGCCAGAAAGGTCGGGTACTTGGCAATCGTCTTGAGGAAATCCTGGTTGGCCATGCTTTTATCTTAGGACAGCAGCAGGCGGCGGACCAGCCAGCCCGCTCCGGTGGCGAGCAGGACGCCGATGATTTGTCCCAAAAGCGGCAGCAGCGAGAACTGGACGACCGCCTGGGCGAGGATCGACCCCACCGGCAGGTGCACCAGCAATCCGGTGAGCCCGCCAATATGGACGATGGCCAGACCGGCCAGGGCACTGGCGGCAAGCCAGTTGAGGCTGGAGCGGCAGCGGAAGGCAAGCACCCCGGTGAGCACGGCGGCGGGTACAAAGGCAAGCAAGTAGCCGGATTGGGGTTGGGTGAAGTAGCCGATGCCCCCCCCGCCGGTAAAGACCGGAAAGCCCGCAAATCCTAGGGCCAGGTAAGCAATCTGGGCAAGTCCCGCCGCCACCGGTCCGCCGACGCAGCCCGAGAACAGCACCGCCGCGATTTGCAGCGAAAACGGATAGCCGGGCTCAAAGTACCATTCGACTGCGGGCGGCCAGCTGCCGAAGGCGATCGACTGTGGGAAGCGGTCGGGCAACTGCACGCGGCAGAGGGTGCCACCGACGGTGAGCACCAGACCGATCAGAGCCCAGATCATTTCGACGGGGGTGGGAAGCGGCAACCACCGCTTACGCGGCAACGGCAGGCCGAGGGTGGTACGGATGCCGGGTATCGGGCGATCCGATTGAAAGTTCATGGGCGGATAACTTGAAGGGGACCCGCCTCATTATCGGGTGCTGTACGGGAGAATACAACAGCAGGAGGCATTTGATCGATGGCAAACGAGCAGCATCTAGCCCGTCTCAAGCAGAGCATTCCCACCTGGAACCAGTGGCGTCAGCGCACGGGCATCCGACCGGATTTCACCGGGGCGGACTTGAGCTGGCTCGATCTGGGTGGTGCGGATCTGCACGACGCCGATTTGAGTTGGGCCAATTTGCACAAAAGTGTCCTGGCGCGCGCCAATCTGGCCGGAGCGCTCCTTCGGGAGGCAAACCTGGACGGAGCCAATCTGCGCGGGGCGAATTTGCGCCTCGCGAACCTGACGGCAGCGGTGCTCGGAACGGTGGATCTGGAGGGTGCCCGATTATTCGATACGGTGCTCGCCGATGTCGAACTGGGCGAGGTGCAGAATCTGGAAAACTGCGTACACGACGGGCCGAGCGTGCTCGATCACCGCACACTCGAAAAGTCGGGCAAGCTGCCCGTGGTGTTCCTGCGCGGCTGCGGCCTGAGCGAACCGTTGATTGTCTTCGCCCCGACCTTGAGCAGTCAGGCTTTGCCGCCGGGCTGTTTTATCAGCCACGTCAGCCGGGATCAGACGTTTGTCGATCGGTTGTCCCGCGATCTGCAGACGATGGGGGTGCGCTGCTGGCGCGCCTGCGAGGAAAGCCGCGGCCGGGCGAAGCGCAGAATCGGCATCGATCAGCCGCTTCGGCGTGGGGAGCGGCTGCTGGTGGTTCTTTCTGAAGACTCGCTCCAAAGCGGCTGGATCGAGCAGGAGGTCGAGGCGGTATTTTTGCGTGAGAACGAGGAAAAGCGCGAAATCATCCACGCGCTGCGCGTCGACGGCGGCATGGGCCAGACGGCGATGGGCTGGCCCGCGATGCTCTACAGCAGCCGCAGCATCGTCGACTTTCGCGGCTGGAACGAAAAACCGGTGCACTACGCCGAGGGTCTGGAGCGGCTGGTCTGCCAGCTACTGGGATCTCCGGTCTGACATCCTCCCGACGTTCATCGCAAGCGATAGAACGCGGGGTTCCTGGTTCAACGAGTCAGCGCTACCGGATAATCGTCTTTGTGTGCTTCCATCGCCCGCTAGCGTTCTACGAGTGGTCTTTGGCGAAGAAAGCAGCCGCTTTTTTGAGAAAGTCACGCTCCAGTTGCAGTTGTTTGTTTTCTCGAC
>JAHHGR010000064.1 GCA_019359725.1 Aphanocapsa lilacina HA4352-LM1
TACTTGCAATGTTGTATGTGTCAGGAAGTCAGTTATGTGCATTGGCTGGGAAAATTGCTGGGCAGCTGGAGGCGCAGGGTCTGGCCCCTCGAACTGTGTGCAAGCGTTCACTGATTCAACACTTCTGTTTTTCTGCCAAGGCCAGACTTTGCAACTGGTACTCGATAGATTTGTCGAAGTAACCTAAAATTCCGTACACAAGCCCCAGTTCACTTAGGGCAGCAAGTTCACGCTGCGCATCGTTCAGTTCGCGGGCGATACTCAAGCCTTTTTGAATACTCGCAACGGATTCGTCTGTTCTACCCAATCTATGGTAAGCCTTGCCCAAGTTGACCATTGCCCGCGATTCCGACTGTCTGTCTCCCGATTCTCGTGCAATTTGCGCGCTCAGTTTGTAGTATTCTATCGCTTGATTGTACTTGGCGATGTGTCTGTTGTATTCGCCCAGGCCGTTCAGCGCAGTTGCCTCTTCAGAACGTGCCTTTGCTTGACGAGAGAGATCCAAACTTTGCTGGAAGTAATCGGCCGCTTTTTTGTAGTTTCCCAGGTAATTGAACGCCGCTCCCAATCCGTTCAACGCCCTGGCTTGCCCGACGACGTCTTGTTGTTCATGCAGACCGGCCAGTGCCTGTTCAAAGCGCTGGACAGCGGCCTCCGATTGGCCTTTTCGTAGCAACTGCCTACCTTCCTGAAGGGCCTGCTCTGCCTGCTTCGGTCCGCTGCAGTCGCGGTTGGTTCCGCCTGCGATAGAGCCCCCAGGCAGCCAAATGCGCCACCAAGGCCCACAAGCACGCTCAAAATGGTTGCGACTTTTTTTGCCATCGGTGGACAAAACCGTCTATTTTCTCTCTATATAGCGGCAAAACGCAGAAAAAATGCTCAGCCCGGGTTGTCGGGCGTGGTCGCCGAGGGACTGCGCACCGAGGGACCAAAAACGGTGACTTTTTGGAGTTTGCCGTCGAAGGTCAGGCGGTAGCGCACCAGCAGGTTTTCTGCTCCCTGCCAGGGGACCAGGCCGGCCGCCTGCAGGTCCTGGACCGCCTGCAGGCTCGCCCTGCGGATCGCCCCGTCGCTGGCGCTCAGCACCTTTGCAGGCCCTTGCAGGCGAGGACCATCGGGTTTGAGGCGGATAAGCAATTCCAGTTCGGCCTTGCCGGAGGGCGGCAGGGCGGCCACCGCCTCGAGGGCCGTGGCCAGGTTGGCCCCGTAGATTTCCACGGCGGCGGGGTTCACCGCCTGGATCGTCGGGGGCTCCTCCACCGTGCGCTGGTAGAGGCCGATACCCACCCCGGCCACCAGCACCGCCGCCACGGCGCTTCCCCAGGCGAAACTGGAGCGCGAGGGACGCCGCACCGCCGTGGCGGTGTTGGGCCTAGGTTCGTCGGCGAAAAAATCCTCCGGCAGGGTCGAGGCCTGCTGCAGATCCCGGCCTTCGAGGGCGTACAGCTCGGCTAGGTCCTGATCCGACAGGTTCATGCGCTCTTGCCAGTGCTCCTCGCTGCTCTGGTACTGCGCAAGTGTGTCATCGTACGCGTACGGGCGGCGGCGCAGGACGGCGGGTAGTTTTCGCTCCAACGGATCTTCTGGTGGGTTCATGGCGGGTTCCTCATGGCTGGCAACCGTCGGCAACCAAAGCCTGGCGCAGCTGTTCCAGGGCTTTGGCTTTGTTCTGGGCGATGGCGGCGGGGGTGATCCCCAGATCGAGGGCCAGCTGCTTTTGCAGTTTGGGGGGGTCGGTAAAAAACAGCCCCACAACGACGAGCTTCAGACGCGGGGGCATCGCGGCGACCGTCCGGTGGATGACCTGCTGGCATTCGGGCGGAAAGCCCGAGACCCAATCGCCCCGATCGGCTTCGGGCAGCGTCTCCAGTTCGATATCGCCGCGCTGGGCATTCTCGCGCATTTTCTCCCGGCGCACCCGGTTGAGCACCAGGATCACCACGTAGGTGTAAAACCAGGTGATAAATTTGCCGCGGCTCGGGTCGAAGCCTGAGATTTTCTCCAGCAGCAGGCTCCAGGCTTCGTTGCGCAGATCCTCGATTGTCTGGTTGCCGGAGAATTTCCAGCTTTGCGAACCCAGATAGCTTTCCAGGCGGGGATTGATGCGGGCGTACAGCACAGCCATGATCCGGCGGCGCTCGGCCAGCAGCTGCGCGTGCTGCTTCTCGAGAAGCCGCGCCTTCCGGCGGGAAAGAAAATTCAGCAAATCCGCCTTCGGGGCGGCTGCTTTTGCCTCGGTACACGCGCGAAGCTGACTCTGGATCGACTGCAGTTGCAGGGCTAGATCTTCAACGACGGCGCTTGGGGACTCGACGACAGCGGTCTGGATGGCCATAGCTTCGATGACAAAGTGATCTAGATGGGTGCGGCAGGATTTGGGCGGGGACTCCTTTGGGGTTACTAGCGCATACACGGCCGGGTCATGCACGTTGTGCCTACGTTGCCGCTTTTCTATGTCGGTTGGGCAGGCAAAGTTAAGCGCGCTTCAACCATACCGGCCCACACGGGTGCGGACACCCCCCAGTGCGCGCCGAGCGCCTCCACGGCAAGCCCGAGCGCAAACCGATGCAAAACACGCGCGCGACCATTTTGCCCGCCCGCTTAATTTGCCGAACCGCGCCGACATACAGGGGTGAAAGGCAATCGCAAGCTAAGCAAAACGTCAGTTCGGGCTCAGAAAAGGCAGTCCGGTAGGCTGGGATTACCACACCACCAACCCAGGACCGCCCATGCTCAGTCTAGAAGCCTTGTTTTGCCCTGTCGATGACGTTTGTCGAATCTTTGAGCCTCAGTGGCAGCAGCAAATGGTCTGTGGCTATTGGCAAAAGGCGTTTCCAGGCTTGGTCAGCTATCCGCGCTTCCTCGAGTGGATGCCCTCTACCCGGATGCCTTTGTGTGCTTACCTGCGGCTCTGTTTTGGCTCCTGCAGCGGCATCAGTTGCATCGATTCGACCTGTGTGGCTGTCGGCCCTGTGCGCCGCGTCCACTCGCCTAAAGTCTTTGCCGCTCTGGCTAGCTGGGGGAAAACTTCCGTGGGCTGGTTTTGTGGCTTCACGCTGCATCTGGTGATTAATGAGCGCGGCGAACTGCTCCATAGGGCCCTGACCCCTGGCACTATCGACAACCGTCACCCCGTGCCCGAACTGCTCAAACGCTTGCATGGCAGAGTGTTTGGCGACCGAGGCTACATCAGTAGCAAGCTTGGTAGGCACTTGCGCGCGCACTTGGGCATCGCGCTGATTACCAAGTTGCGCCGCAAGATGAAAAATCGGTTGATGGTGCTGAGCGATAAGCTGTGGTTGCGCAAGCGGGGCCTGCTGGAGGCAGTCAATGACCAGCTGAAGAACATTGCGCAGATAGAGCACACCCGTCACATCGCAGCCCAACGCCCTTTGTGGTGAACTGGGTGAGTGGGCGGATCGCCTACTGCCACCAACTGAAAAAGCCTTCGGTGGCAGCGGATGCTGAGCTGCTCCTGGCTTAACCCGAACTCACGTTGTTTACGTTTACCGGGCCACCGCCCTGATCGACGGGCAAACGGTGCCTTTGCGCATGACCACCATCCCGGCCACCGCGTTCGGTCCCGAAGTGGCACCGATCCCTGAGCAACCGGCGCGCGACCTGTCACAGCGTGCCAAGCCCGCCTTCGATCGGCCGGAATCGCTCAAAGAAGGCCGCTCCGCAGCGCGCGGCGCGCAGGTGGCAAGCAGCACTTTGCTGCCGGGAATCCTCTCGGGTTCAGCATCTGCCTGGCTGGATCGAGGATTGCAACCGAAGCGCTCGCCCAACGCGCTGCTGGCCCAGTTCGCCGGCTACGGCTACGAGGCCGGCACCTCCTGGATCGGCCCGAGCCAAGGTCTGCCGGGCAGCCCGGGCAACGCCCAGGGCTTCGTGGACGAATTGAGCGCGGTGGGTTATGACATCCTCTTTAACTGGGGAGAAGCCAACGCCTTCGAGTCCGACTGGAACGCCGATGACGACAGCTACGTGGACGCGGCGGATATCGTCTTTTACACCGGCCACGCCAGCAAGGACGGCTGGGTGCTCAACGCCCCCGGCGACACGTTCTTGCACTATTCCGAAGTTGGGGCGTATCCGGAGTCACCAGGGGATCTGTGGGGCAACAACGACGTGGAGTGGATCATCATCGCCGCCTGCGGACCGCTGCAGCACGATAGCCTCAACGGCGGCGGCAACGTCTTCGATCGCTGGCGGGGGGTCTTCGACGGCCTGCACAGCCTGATGGGCTACGGCGCCGTCACCTACGACAACACCGAGGAGGGCCGCAAGCTCATCCAGTACGCCAAGGGAGGCACGCCGCTCATCGATGCCTGGTTCCGCACCGCCCAGGAAGTGCAGCCGAGCACCAACAACTTTCCCTCCCCGGACGGCCCGAACGTTTATGCAGCGGCGCTCTACGGCTACAACTCGGTCTATGACGACCCGCGCTACGACCACCTGTGGGGCTACGGCTCGGTGGCTTTAGATTCGCCGGGGGCCACCAGCCGCTGGTTTGTCTGGACGGGGACTTGACCTGTTTGAAGTAAACGAAAAAACCGGAAAGCCAGAGCGTGTCTGGCTTTCCGGTTTTTTCGGCTCATTTGCCCTGGGCTTCGGTGAACCACTTTGCCGAAAGCATCTGCCGGAGCAGGTCGCGGCCCAGCAAGTTCTCCTTGCCGCTACTGCCCAGTACCCATTCCGTCTTCAATACCCGGCCTTTTTTCTCCGGCAGGGCGATCGAGTCGGGACGGTAACGCTTCAGTTGCTCCTTGCGGCCGTCCGCGTAGGCCACCTGCAGCGTCGCAGGCAAAGGTCGGATTCCTGTGCGCGCCCGCGATTCGTCATTGAGTAGCGAGTAGGCGGCTCCGGTGTCCACCAGCAGCAGCACCGGCTGGCCGTTGATGAGCAACCGCCGGTAAATCGGCGGCACGTAGGCCTGCTGCTCGACAAACTTTTGCTCCCTGCCACCGGCAGGTACAGAAATGCGGGCGCTGCGGTTGCGGCTTCCAAGGTCGGCAATCGAGGAGACCTGGGCGATGGTCGGGTCGAGCGCCTTGGCACAGTCGAGCTGCTGAGCGTTGGCGTCGAGCAAACCGAGCGCCAGGTAGATGTCTGCTTCCAAGGTGGGCTGCGGTTGCTCGGCGAGGGCAGAGGCGAACGCTGCTTTGGCATCGGCGGTTCGCTCCAGAGCTGTGAGAATCGCGCCTTTGAGGTAGAGGGCATAGGACTTTTCGGAGCGGCCCTGGGCTTTGTCGAGACCGCGCCCCACCGCAAGGAAGGCCTGGCCGGGGCGATCGGTCTGCAAAAGGGCAAGAGCGCACTGGCTGAGGCTATAGGCCGACGCGGCGGAATCGGCTGCATCGCAGTAGCGGCCTGCCTCCTGTTGGTTTTCGGCAAGGATAGCCTGGCTTATCTGTTTGCCCACTCGAATATAATTGTTGGCAGCGATGCCGTTCTTGGGATCTGCTTGTGCGGCGAGGCGAAAGGATTTGCGAGCTTCAGCTAATTCCCCTTGCCGCTCCTGCAAATTGCCAAGGTTATTGAGAATCACAGCAGCAAGAAAGTTATTTTGGCTTTCTTGGTCCTGCACAATACTTAGAGCTTGCTGGTAGTAGTTTAAGGCTGCTTTCCATTGAGATTGGAGCTTGACTAAATCGCCCATGTCATTAAGAATAAATGCTATGTGCCCCTTGAGAGCTAAATTCTGAGAGTGCTCAAGACCCCGCTGTAAATACTGAAGAGCCAGGGAAAAATTTTGAAGTTTTAAGTATATATTTCCAATCAGATGCTGGGCGTAAATAATGCCAGTTGCTGCTTCTATCTCCTGATAAATCAGCAGGCTTTTTTGAGCGAGATGCAATGCCTGAATATGCCTTCCGAGGCTGCTGTGCACCATACTAAATGCAAGCAGATTATCTGCTTCTCCGTGAAGATCTTTAATCTCTTGACAGATCGAAAGGCTGCGCTGGAGCAGATCTAAAGCCAGGTCATAGCTGCCAAGATTTTGGTGGATTTCAGCCAAGGCAGTCAGGGCATGACTTTCTAGAGCAGGATTTTTGAATTCTTTTGCAATTATCAGCACTTGCTCATAATATTCTATCGCTTTACTATCTTCTCCAAGAACGAAAAATATTGCGCCCATGTTGGCCATAACCTTTCCCTCGGCCAATCGATTGTTCATTTCACGAGAGATCAAGAGACTTTGTTGAAGATGCTCGATTGCCTGCGCATAGTTTCCTATCGATACGTACGCCCCACTCAAATTGTTCAAGACAATTCGTTCTCTAGAGCGACTTTTGAGTTGGCGAGCAATTTCCAGGGATTGTTTATAATAATCAATGGCTTTGGCATGATCGCCCTGATTTACGAAGATATTGGCGAGTGAACTTAGTGCCTTACCTTCTATATGCAGGTCGTTGATTTCGCGTGCTACAGAAAGGCTTTGCTGATAATATTCCAGTGCTTGTTTGGTTTTGCTCAGTTCCTTGTGTGAATTGCCCAGGCCGTATATGGCTCCCGCTTCGATTGAACGGTCTGCTATCTGCCTGGCAATTGACAGACTTTGCTGAAAGTACTCGATGGCTTTATCGTAAGCTCCCAGGTCGATATATGCCCCTCCAATGCCGTCGAGGGCTTTTGCTTCGCCGTGTCGATTGCCCTGAGATCTATAGATAGACAGTGCCTGCTCGAAAGTTCGCGCAGCATTTTCTGGTTGTCCTTGCTCAAACAACTGCTGTCTGCCTTGATCAAAAAGCTGCTCCGCGTGCGGGCTCTGGTCGGCTGCTTTTGGAGGCGTGGACTGTGCACAGAGCATCCGGCAGTCAATCGCAGAAGAAAAAATCAAACAAGCGACTAACTGTATATAAGCTTTTCCTGGCATGACCCGTACCGTTTGGAAGTCTACTTCTCTATAGAAGATCCCATCCAGAGTTATGCAAGCTCCGGGACATAGATGAGCTTTACTTAAAGGCACCTTGCCTCCGCCACTTCGGCACTGCTCTCCGGCGGCAGGGCGGCCAACCACCCACACGGCTGTAGTCAGGTTCGCCCCGTCCCAAGGGCTGCGTAGTTGACGTTGATCTGCTGGTGGTCTTTTGTTCCCAACTCCTGGCAATGCGAAGCCGACGATCGTCTGAGACCTCGAACTTAACTTTCCTGGAACCCAAGACATAGAAGGTTGCAAGGCGGTCTTAGAGCGGTTTGCGGCTGCAGCGTTTCATTCTGCGCATCGTGTATTGCGCACCTGCAGTCTGTCCGAAGCAAAATCGACTCTTTTTGCGGTGATCCGATCTCGATGGAGTTTACGCATTCCATCACAAGAGGCAGCACACCCTAGAGCCGCTACCATGCGACCGATAACTTCCCCCCAGCTGAGCCGGCCGTTGCTTGTCGCTAGGAGCAGCTTCGCCATCATCGGAGCTTCACGCGTCCCGATGTCGGCGGGCCCTCCTAGTGGCACCGGCGGTGAAGTCAGCTGCGACACCCCTGCGACTGCCCTTGCTTCCGGCGAGAAAGTGATTTTCTTAGGCCGCTATGCAGGCGAGATTGCCCGACAATCCACAACGAGCGCCACTTTTGGAGCTAAAAATTGAGCCGGCAACTTAATTATCCGGGTATCCCTGACATAGAAAGATGCAAAGACACCCTAAGTACAACGATCTAACCACTGCGTCTCTTGAAGTACAGCACCATAAATGCTGAACACTTAAACTGCGGAGATGGTTAAGCATACACCTTCCGACAAGCCGAACAACACTACTATGATTTTCGGAGGATAATGATGAACACGACTTTTTCCAGTATCGCCGTCCTGATTGCAGCTACCGCCACTTGTGCTGCCCTAACTACTTTGCCAGCTTCATCCAACGAAGTGATGAAAGATAAGTGCAGCGACGATGTTGCCATCGTTCCCGCTTATGGAGATGGGCCTAATACGCCTGGAACAGTTGTCCTCTCTAGAGGTCCGGATGGGAGAGCCGCTTGGACTGCTCCTTTCACAGTGAAACTTGGCGATAGTGGTCACATTCGGTGGTGGTGTCATTCAACTAGAGGTAATTCTCTTGATCCAGGAACTTGGCGTCCGGGAAAAGACTTCGGCAAGTTTGTGGTATGTCTTGTTGAAGGCATGGGGAAGATTAGGTCCAAAGAGTCTACAGAAGATGGAGAGGAAAACTCTGGTGGGGGCTTAGAGGAGATAGGAAAATGCGCTGATGGCGATCTAAAAATATTTGAAACGTCGGCAAGGGATGGGTGGACGCCTGAGCGATCCCGTTGTAACGATAGGTCCACAAAAATCCGCGCGAGCATAGGCAGGGGTCGCGCAGTGAAAATCGAGTGCCTCGGTCGTAGTTGAAGATGTCCAGTTTGCATAAGTTGAGGGCCACTTCCTGACGCTTCAATCGAAACGACTATTCCCCGGAAGGGTCGGAAGTTAGGCACTAAACCACAAAGCTACAGCGCATTGAAATCGTGGCACTTGAACTTTGCTGGCATTCACCAACATTCACCGAGATATTCACCATGGATAAGCTTGCGAATTCGTCAATAACGTTTGCTTCCCGTTCGCTTGTGATGTTGAGCCTTGTATTCGGCAATGCCTCCGCACTTTTGGCTCAAGAAGCGATTCCCTTGGAAAAAGCCGCGCAGCAGCTCAATACAACCGAGGCCGACGCGGCGAAATACTGGACCCCTGCAAAGATTCAAGGTGCCAAGCCGTTTGCACCTCCTAAACGCACCCAAACCGGTCCGGTGGATCAAAACGCCTCCGAAACGCCGCCGCAAACCGGCGAGGCGCCCGTCTCCGTCGATGGCCAACCGCCCACCAAAGCGGTGAACCCCAAGTCGGGCGTGAGGCTGTTTACCCCCACCTCCAAAGAAACGGCCAGCACGGAGCAAGCGAAACCGGTTCCGCAGGATGTCGGCACGGGCGGCGCCTACTTCACCAGCTCCCAGTTGGTTCCCTCCTTTGCGGACGCGTACTACCCCTACTCGACCGTCGGCAAATTTTTCTTTACCATTCCAATTACCATTCCAAATGCCGGGGATTACGTTTGCTCGGCGGCGGTGCTGAGGCCGCGGGTGATTCTTACGGCGGGCCACTGCATCCATAGCGGCAACGGAGCGGTTTCGGGCTACTACCAGAACTTCCTGTTCGTGCCCGCCTACAACTACGGCTACGCTCCCTACGGCCTCTGGAACTGGGCCTACGCGAACACGACGGGCTCCTGGTTTTACGGCGACGGGGGTGTCCCGAACGCGGGCGATTTTGCGATGCTAGAAGCCGCCGACAATTCCTCCTACGGCACCTCGACCCTAGGCAGCATCACCGGCTGGCTGGGTTATCTCACGCTCAGTCTGGTGCCGAACCACGCGACGATGCTGGGTTACCCGGTCGGCTTCGACTCCGGTCTGCTGATGCACCAGGTCAACGCGGGGAGTTATCAATACGTCAGCCCCAACAGCGGCGAATACGGTTCGGACATGACCGGCGGTTCGAGTGGGGGCCCCTGGATTCAAAATTTCGGATATTCTTCCTCCGGCCAAACGGGGGGCCTGCTGTCGGGGCGCAACCAAGTCATCGGCGTCACCTCCTACGGCTACACCGACCCGGCCATCCTCCGGCAGGGAAGTTCCATTCCAGACAGCGGATTTTTGAATCTTCTGGATAACGTCTGCAGCCACCGGCCAGGCAACTGCTAGCGGTGTCCAGCTTTTGAATAAACAACAGGTAGACACCAGGGGGTGCGGTTCATCCCCCTGGTTTTTTTATCAACCCACCAGCGGAGCGTAGCTCTCTGTATAGACTTCGACCGAATTGTTGGGGCTCTCGATGAGCCGCACTTTGTGGAGAGTGGCTCCAAGGGACCGCACCGGCTCTTCGAGCAAGTCGCGGATATGGAGGGCGATATTTTCGGCGGTGGGTACCACCCCGGCGAAGTAGGGCACGTCTTTATTCAAGAAGGTGTGATCGAAAGGCAGCAGTACCTTGTCCTTGAGAATCTGCTGCAGGGCGACCAAATCCACGAGCATGCCGGTACGCCCATCGACTTCGCCCTTGACGGTAATTTCGACGTGGTAGTTGTGGCCGTGGCCGTTCGGACGGGCGCACAGGCCGTAGATTTCGGTGTTCGCTTCGAGCGAGAGCGAGTCGAGGGCCAACCGGTGGGCGGCCGCGAAATGATCGCAGATCGTTAGATACGCTTGCATGCCTTCTCCCTGGTACTCGGCCCAAAGGTCGTCCGATTCGAATAGTTGCACCCGCACCACCGGCAGGTGGGGGGACAGCCGGTGAAAGATGACCCGCGCGAGGTGCTCGGTGGTTGGCAAAGTCTCGGCGAGTTCCGGCCAGGCTTCGTTGAGCAAATTCGTATCGAGTTGGGCAGTCACTTCGCGCTTAATCACCTGCTTGACGTCGCTCAGGTTAAGCACCATGCCGTAATCGTCCACAGGACCCAGCATCGAGACGAACAGGGTGTAGTTGTGCCCGTGGATGCGGGTGGTGGGGCCAAAGCGCGAACGGTTTTCCGCTTCACTCAGTTCCGATAACCAGTAGCGATGAGCCGCACTGAAGCGGGCGCGGCGCACAATCAGGCAACCCATAATTGCAACAATTCGATACCTCTTGTATCAGGATACACCGTACCGACCAGGGCTAGTCGCCGTCGGGTTCCGTCGATGCATCCGGGAAAAACTCCAGACTTAACGCTTCTGTCGGCGTATACGGGCAGGCGGCTGGGAAGTGGCGGTAGGGCAAATTCGTGTCTCGGACCGCCAACCTTACTTGTGCCCATCCTACCCATCCGGCAAGATCTTCAGGCCAACCGCCTCCGGCTGCCGGTCGGAAATACCCACCCGGCCGAGCGGATAACCGGCTGCCGGGGGTGCATGCGACTGCCTACAATGACCCTAGGACCCTAGACCCCACAAGCTGTCGCACAGGAAGCCCCGTATGCAGCCCAACAACCCGAACCAGTTCACCGAGAAGGCCTGGGATGCGATCGTCCGCACCACCGAGGTGGCCAAGGAGTACCGCCAGCAGCAGCTGGAGAGCGAACACCTGTTTAAGGCGCTCCTGGATCAAGACGGGGGGTTGGCCGGTTCGATTTTTACCAAGGCGGGTGTGAACCTGGCGAAGCTCGGCGAGCGGGTCGAACAATTTATCAACCGCCAGCCCAAACTCACCAACCCCGGCCAGAGCGTCTACCTCGGCCGCAGCCTCGACGCACTGTTGGATCGCGCCGAGGGTTTCCGCAAAGAGTACGGCGACGATTTTATTTCGATCGAGCACCTGGTGCTGGCCTTCGCCAAGGACGTGCGCTTCGGACAGCAGCTTCTGCGTGAATTCAGCCTCGATGAAGCGAAGCTTAAAGCAGTCGTGGCCCAGGTGCGCGGCAACCAGAAGGTGACCAGCCAGAATCCAGAAAGCACCTACGAGTCACTCGAGAAGTACGGCCGCGATCTGACCCAACTGGCCCGCGACGGCAAACTCGATCCGGTGATCGGCCGCGATGAGGAGATTCGCCGCACCATCCAGATCCTCTCGCGCCGCACCAAAAATAACCCCGTCCTGATTGGCGAACCCGGCGTGGGCAAGACGGCCATCGCCGAGGGACTCGCCCAGCGCATCGTCAGCGGCGATGTGCCCGAGTCGCTCCAGGGCCGCAAGCTGATCGCCCTCGATATGGGGGCACTGATTGCCGGGTCCAAGTACCGCGGCGAATTTGAAGAACGGCTCAAGGCGGTCCTCAACGAGGTGACCAAGTCCGAGGGGCAGATCGTCCTTTTTATCGACGAAATTCACACGGTCGTGGGCGCGGGTGCCACCCAGGGCGCCATGGACGCGGGCAATTTGCTCAAACCGATGCTGGCGCGCGGCGAACTGCGCTGCATTGGGGCTACGACCCTCGATGAATACCGCAAATACATCGAGAAGGACGCGGCCCTGGAGCGCCGCTTCCAGCAGGTCTACGTCGATCAACCCACAGTCGAGGACACCATTTCGATTCTGCGCGGCCTCAAGGAGCGCTACGAAGTCCACCACGGCGTGCGCATCTCCGACAGCGCCCTGGTGGCGGCGGCGGTGCTCTCCCACCGCTACATCAGCGACCGCTTTTTGCCCGATAAGGCGATCGACTTGATGGACGAGGCGGCAGCCAAGCTCAAGATGGAGATCACCTCCAAGCCCGAGGCCCTCGACGAGGTCGACCGCAAGATCCTGCAGCTGGAGATGGAGCGGCTATCGCTCGCTAAGGAGTCCGACGCCGCCTCGCGCGACCGCCTGGATCGGCTTGAAAAAGAACTGGCCGACCTCAAAGAAGAGCAGCGCTCCCTCAACGCCCAGTGGCAGGCCGAGAAGGACATCATCGACCAGGTCCAGGCCATCAAAGAAGAAATCGACCAGGTCAACGTCCAGATCCAGCAGGCCGAGCGCGACTACGACCTCAACCGCGCCGCCGAACTGAAATACGGCAAACTGTCCGAACTGCAAAAGCGCCTCGACGCGGCCGACAAACAACTGAGCGAGACCCAGACCAGCGGCCGGTCGCTGTTGCGCGAGGAGGTCACCGAGGAGGACATCGCCGAGATCATCTCCAAGTGGACCGGCATCCCGGTGAGCAAACTGGTGGCAAGCGAGCGCGAGAAGCTGTTGCACCTCGAAGACGAGTTGCACAAGCGGGTGGTGGGGCAGGAGGAAGCGGTGCGGATTGTCTCTGAAGCCATTCAGCGATCGCGCGCCGGACTTTCAGACCCGAACCGGCCGATCGCGAGCTTCATCTTTTTGGGCCCCACCGGCGTGGGCAAGACCGAGCTTGCCAAGGCACTCGCGTCGTTTTTGTTCGACGACGAGAATGCTATGGTGCGCATCGATATGTCCGAGTACATGGAGAAGCACAGCGTCTCGCGGCTGATTGGCGCCCCCCCGGGTTACGTAGGCTACGACGAAGGCGGCCAGCTCACCGAGGCGGTGCGCCGCCGGCCCTACGCGGTGGTGCTCTTTGATGAGATCGAAAAAGCCCACAACGACGTCTTCAACGTGCTGTTGCAGGTGCTCGACGACGGGCGGATCACCGATTCGCAGGGCCGGACGATCGATTTCAAAAACGCAGTGATCATCATGACCAGCAACATCGGCTCCGATGCGATCTTGCGCCTGGGCGGCAACGACGCCTACTACGAGCAGATGCGCGAGGAGGTGATGCGCGCCATGCAGGCCCACTTCCGGCCGGAATTTCTCAACCGCGTCGATGACATCATCATCTTCCGCAACCTGCGCCGCGATCAGCTCGCCGCCATCGTCAAGCTGCAGATCGCACGGCTGGAGAAGCGTCTGGCCGAGCGCAAGATTGCCCTCAAGCTCAGTGAGGCCGCCATCGACTACATTGTCGAGGTGGGCTACGACCCGGTCTACGGTGCGCGCCCCCTCAAGCGGGCCATCCAGAACGAACTGGCCAACCCGCTCGCCCGGGGATTGCTCAAGGGCGATTTTAACGACGGCGACACCATCTTTGTCGACATCGAGAACGAAAGACCCGTCTTCCGCCGCCTCAGCGCCATGCCGGTTGTCTAGGTGTCAGGTGTCAGTCCATTCCCAACTGATACCTGACACCTGACACCTTGTGTACCATGAGAGCGGCGTACCCACCGTCTACACCGATGCCCCGAGGTTTTGGCAAACCCCCCCGCCGTGACAATCGACCGTCCACGGCCATGGCCCAGGCTGCGGAGTTGCTCGATCTGGGGCTGGTTCTACACCGGCAGGGACGCCTGGCCGAAGCAATCGTCCGCTACGGCCAGGCGCTCGACTTTCAGGCCGATTACGTCGAGGCCCACTTTGCCCTCGGGCTTGCCCTGCAGGCGCGCGGCGAAGGCGAAGAAGCCATTCACCATTTCCAGCGCGCCATCGAGCTGCGTAGCTACTATACCGACGCCCACTTCGCCCTGGGGACCGCCCTGCAGGAGCAGCGGGACTTCGAAGGGGCGCTCGGTTGCTACCAACGCACCCTCGCCATCGAGCCCGAGTACGTCAAAGCCCACAACAATCTCGGGGCGGTCCAGCGCGAATTGGGGGATCTAGATGACGCGATCGCCTCCTACCGGCGGGCGTTGGCCCTTGAGTCAGGTTATGTCGAAGCTCACAACAATCTCGGGGTGGCCCTGCGCGAGCGCGGCCAATTAGAAGAAGCCGCCCTTTGCTTTAAGCGGGCTTTCCAGCTGCAACCCGATTTTGCCGAGGCTTACTACAACCTCGGTCTGCTCCTGCACGCCCAGCAAAAACTTGCCGAGGCGATCGCCGTCTACCGCACCGCCCTGATTATCAAAGGCGACCTGGTGGAGGCGCGCGTCAACCTGGCCCACGCCCTGCAGGCAAGCGGCCAGGGCGAAGCGGCCATCGAGGAGCACCGCCGGGCGGTCGAACTGGCACCGGCGCTGGCCGAAGCCCACTGCGGACTGGGTAACGCCCTGCGCGACGCGGGTCGGCTGGCGGAAGCCGCCGAGTGCTACGCCGAAGCGCTGCGCCTCAAACCCGATTACGCCGAGGCCCGCCATTACCTGGCGGCGGTGGGCGCCGCTCCCACTCCGGCCGCGACCGACCCGGAGTACGTGGCGGCTCTTTTTGATGAGTACGCCGAGCGCTTCGACCGGCACCTGACCGGAGAACTGGCCTACCGGGCGCCCGAACTGCTCGTGGGGGCCATCCAAGCCGTTACCCCCCACAGCGAGGGGCTCTTGAACGTCCTCGATCTCGGCTGCGGCACCGGGCTTTGCGGCCCGCTTTTGCGGCCTCTGGCCCAGCGGCTGGTGGGGATGGATCTCTCGGCCAAGATGATTGGCAAAGCGCACGCGCGCGGCGTCTACGACGATCTGGCGGTGGGCGAGATGACCGAGTGGCTGGGGCGGCACCACGACGCCTTTGACTTGATCGTCGCGGCGGATGTGTTCACCTACGTGGGCGACCTGGCCGCCGTGTTCGCCGCCGCGGCCCTCACCCTGGTGCCGGGGGGCGTGCTCGCTTTTTCCGTCGAAGCGGGCGAAGCGGGCTACACCCTGCTCCCCAACGGCCGCTACGCCCATGCCCTCGATTATGTGCAAAAGCAGGCCGCCGCTGCCGCTCTGGTGGCGGTGAGCGCCGAGCGTGCCATTCTGCGCACCGAGCGCGGCCGGGCGGTCGAAGGCTGGATCGTCGTGCTGCGCAGCCTGCGCTGAGACGACCCTTGACAGTACCCGCAGTCGATCACTAAGCTAGGATCTGCACAATTTGCGGCCAGCTATGAAAGTCCGTGCGTCCGTCAAACCGATATGTGAGAAGTGCCGGGTGATCCGCCGCAAGGGGCGGGTCATGGTCATCTGCGAAAACCCCAAACACAAGCAGCGGCAGGGCTAGGCGGCACCACCAGCAAACCAGAGGAAACCATCCATCCATGGCGCGTATTGCAGGCGTAGACATCCCCCGGGAAAAACGGGTCGAAATAGCCCTCACCTACATCTTTGGTATTGGCCCCTCCAGAGCCACCCAAATTCTGCTGTCCACCGGCATCAATCCCAACCTGCGCGTGCGCGAGTTGACCGACGCCCAGGTCAGCCTCCTGCGCGAGGAAATCGAACAAAAGTATCAGGTCGAAGGCGATCTGCGACGTTTCGAGAACATCAACATCAAGCGCCTGATGGACATCGGCTGCCTGCGCGGCCGTCGCCACCGCCTGGGTTTGCCCGTGCGCGGCCAGCGCACCCGCACCAACGCCCGTACCCGTCGAGGCGGGCGCAAGACCGTGGCCGGCAAGAAAAAAGCCGCCGCCAAGAAGTAATACCCCAACCAGGATCGATGCAATGGCGAAACCAACCCGTGGCGGGCAGAAAAAGAAAGTTCGGCGCAATGTGCCGAGTGGTGTGGCCCACATTCAATCCACGTTTAACAACACGATCGTCACCATTTCCGACACCGTCGGCGATGTCATTTCCTGGGCGTCCGCCGGCTCCAGCGGCTTCAAAGGCGCCAAGAAGGGCACCCCCTTCGCCGCCCAGCAGGCGGCCGAATCGGCCGGCCGCCGGGCTATCGACTCGGGAATGCGCCAGTGCGAGGTGATGGTCAGCGGTCCTGGCGCGGGTCGGGAGACGGCTATCCGGGCTTTGCAGGCGGTGGGGCTTGAGATCACCCTCATCCGCGACGTCACTCCAATTCCCCACAACGGCTGCCGCCCGCCCAAGCGCCGCCGCGTCTAGACCACCATTCGTTCTCGAGTATTTAAAGCACATGGCTCGCTATACCGGTCCCGTCTGCAAGCTTTGCCGCGCCGTCGGCATGAAGCTCTACCTCAAGGGCATTCGCTGCTCCTCGCCCAAGTGCGCCATCGAACGGCGCAATTTCCGTCCCGGCGTGCACGGCCAGGCGCGCCAGAAACTCAGCGAATACGCCATCCGCCTCAAAGAAAAGCAAAAAGCGCGCTGGAGCTACGGCGTGCTCGAAAAGCAATTTCGCCGCACCTTCTCCGATGCCAGCCGCGCCACGGGCAACACCGGCGCCAAGTTTCTGGAATTGCTCGAGAGGCGTCTTGACAATGTCGTCTACCGCCTCGGTTTTGCCACCTCCCGCGCCCAGGCGCGCCAGTGGGTCAACCACGGCCACTTCGCCGTCAACGGCCGACGCGTCTCGATCCCGAGCTATCGGGTCCGTCCGGGGGATGCGATTACCGTCATGCCCAACTCGGCCGCCTTTGTCAAAGAGGCCCTCGAAGCGGCCAGCCTGCCCCAGGCGCCCAAGTGGCTCGAAGCCAACCGCGAGACCCTCGCTGCCACGGTGAAGGCCCTTCCCGAGCGCGAGGACATCGACACGCCGGTCCAGGAACTGTTGATTGTTGAGTTTTACTCCCGCTAGCGGCGAGGAGAGAGGCTATGGCGCAATACACCATTGAGTGCGTAGAAACGCGGACCGAGGCCGACAACGGCCAGTACGGCAAATTTGTGCTCGAACCGCTCGAGCGGGGCCAGGGCACCACTCTGGGCAACGCCCTCCGGCGTGTGCTGCTGTCGAACCTCGAAGGCACGGCGGTGACGGCCGTGCGCATCACCGGGGTCAACCACGAATTTGCCACCATGAAGGGCATCCGCGAAGATGTCCTCGATATCCTGCTCAACATGAAGGAACTGGTGCTGCGCTCCTACACCAGCGACATTCAGATTGGCCGTCTGTCGGTGCAGGGTCCCAAGCGCGTCACCGCTGCCGATCTTGAACTGCCCACCGAGGTGCAGGTGGTGCACCCGCGCCACTACATCGCCACCCTCGCCGATGACGGCCAGTTGGAGATGGAGTTTCAGATCGAGCGGGGCAAGGGTTACCGCGCCATCGAGCGCGGCAGCGAGGACGGGGCCGCCATCGACTACCTGTCGATCGACGCGATCTTCATGCCCGTGCGCAAGGTGAACTGGACTGTCGAGAGTGACCGCTCCGCCGCCGGTGTCGAGCAGGACCGCCTGACCCTCGAAATCTGGACCAGCGGCTCGCTCTCTCCCCAAGAAGCGCTCTCCCAGGCAGCCAAGATCCTCGTCGACCAGCTTCGGCCCCTGCAGGAGATTACCTTCGAGCCCCCGGCCGAACCGCAGCGCAGCGCCCCGAACACCGTGGGCCAGGTGCCTATCGAGGAGTTGCAGCTGTCGGTGCGGGCCTACAATTGCCTGAAGCGCGCCCAAATCAATACGGTTGCCGACTTGCTCGAATACACCGAAGAAGACCTGCTTGAGATCAAAAACTTCGGCCAGAAGTCCGCCGAAGAGGTGATCGAAGCCCTGCAGGATAAGATGGGCCTCAGCCTTCCCAAAGACAAACCGGCCAGGAGTTAGCCATGAGACACCGCTGCCGCGTACCGAAACTGGGCCGCCCCGCCGATCAGCGCGATGCCCTGATCCGCACCCTCACCACCGAACTGTTGCGCCACGGTCGCATCAGCACCACCCTGGCGCGCGCCAAGGTCATCCGCTCCGAGGCCGACCGGATGATCACCCTCGCCAAGGACGGCTCCCTCGCCGCCCGCCGCCAGGCGACCGGCTTTTTGTACGACCCTGAACTGGTCCAATCGGTCTTCGCCGCCGCCCAGGAGCGCTACGGCAGCCGCCGCGGCGGTTACACCCGCATCCTGCGCACGGTGGCCCGCCGCGGCGACAACTCCCCGATGGCGATCATCGAACTGGTCTGACGCCCGTGGATGCGGTGGGCGGCGCTGTGGAAGGCGCACCGGCGCGCCTTGCCCTCCGGGTGCAGTACCTGGGGGGGCATTTTTTGGGCTGGCAATGGCAACCGGGGCAGCGCACGGTGCAGCAGTGCCTGGAGGAGACGACCGAGCGCATCGCCCGTCATCCGGTGCGCTACCACGCGGCGGGGCGCACCGACACCGGTGTGCACGCGAGTGGCCAGGTCGTCCACTTCGACACCCACAAAAAGCTGGCCCCCGAGACCTGGGTGCGTGGTCTCAACAGCTTGCTTCCCGACGACATCGCCGTGCGCGCGGCGGCCTACGTAAGCGACCACTGGCACGCGCGCTTCACCGCGCTGTGGCGCGAGTACCGCTACTGCATCCACAACAGCACTGTGCCCGACCTGTTCGTGCGCGCCCACAGCTGGTACTACCCCTATTGCCCCCTCGACAGCGAAGCGGTGGCGGCAGCCCTGGCGACTTTGCCGGGCCACCACGATTTTCGGGCGTTTCGTCGCGCCGGCTCCAGCCGCCCCCACTCTTTGGTCCACGTCTATACCGCCGAGTGCACCCGCGAGGGGGAGCAAATCGCGATTCGGGTGCGGGCCAACAGTTTTCTGTACGGAATGATGCGCCTGCTAGTCGGAGCACTGGTTGAGGTGGGGTCGGGGCGCTGGAGTGTGGAGCGCTTTGCCGGCCTGTGGCAGGCCGGCAACCGCGAACAAATCAAGTACGCCGCCCCGCCCCAGGGGCTGTGTCTGGTGGGGGTGGGCTACCCGGACGATCCGTTCAAGGTGAACCGAATCGGTTTTGCCCGATGTCATACTGGGCAAGAAAAGCCAGGATCTAGACTGGGCAATAGCGATTTGGAATCTCGAGAGGAGCGACCGCCCCATGCAATGTCCCCGCTGCACTGACTACGAACTGAAGACGGTCAAATCCGATGACATCGAAGTCGATCAGTGCCCCAACTGCCTCGGCATCTGGTTCGATGTGAGCGAAATGACCGCCCTGGTAGAAAAACAAAATCTAGACGGGATCAAGCTCAGCGGCAAACCGGGCGGTATGCGGACGATCGTGCCGCTCAATTGCCCACGCGACGGCACCCTGATGGACATGGTCAACGACGTGAAGGCGGCGGACATACAGATGGATGTCTGTCCTACCTGCGGCGGGCGCTGGCTCGACGGCGGCGAACTCGACCGCCTGCGCGAAAAGGGCTTGCTTGCCAACCTCAAGAACTTTTTTGTGACCTACATCCTGCCGGACTGAGCCGGATGCCCCGGATCAAAGTTTGGAGATCGCTTTCCACTCGTGCCAGACCACCGCAGAGCCGTACCGGCGCGACAGGGCACTGAGAATGGCATCGCCGACGCCGCTCAATTCGCCGTCTTCATCGATGTCCTGCTTGCAGTTTTGACAACCGGCGAGGGTCTTGAGGGTCGGTTGCAAATCCCCGGCGCTGCTCGCCTGGCACTCCGGGCAAACGACGACGCAGTCTTCGGTCTGGTAACGAAACTCCTCCTCCACCACAATCGCTCCTCTCGGTGAACGGGCGCCCGCCTTGGGCGGGACGTAGATCCTTCCTACCGTAGCGTACCGGGTGGTAGGACTCGCCAAATGATTCAGAAAAAATACCTGTAATTCTTCTAGAATGCTGTACAATCTAATTTCATACACATAGCCAAGTAGGGAGGATGTGGCGGCGGCGATCCTGATAGGATCAACCGCCGCCATTTTTTTGCTTCGACGCGGTTACCACAGTTCCCACTTTACTGTAAGGTAAGTCACGAAACCAGCTCCTAAATGCCCGGTTTGGCACTCGACAAATCGAACAAGCCTTGGCCACAGGGCTGGCCGTTGCGCCGCCCAGGAGGCATTTAGGCCGACCGGCGGCGCGGCGACTTGCCCATAAGTTCCGCCGCCTTTTGCGAATCGGACTCCGCTCCGCGACTGTCGCCCAACTGGGAGCGGACGATACTGCGGTTGTGGTAGGCAAAAGCGTAGGTCGGATCGAGCCTGAGCGCCCGGTCGAAGTCGGTGAGCGACCCGGTGCGGTCGCCGAGTTTATAGCGGAGGATGCCCCGGTTGTTGTAGGCAAACACGTTGAGCGGATCGATCTTGAGGGCCTGATCGTAGTCGGCGAGCGCCCCTTGCCGATCCCCAAGACCGCTCTTTGTGATCCCCCGGTTGAAGTAGATAAATGCGTAGCCGGGATCCAGTTCCACCGCCCGGTCGTAGTCGGCGAGCGCCCCCTGGGAATCGCCTAGGGCCGTGCGGGCGTTGGCCCGGTTGTTGAAGGCCGGTCCGTCCTGCGGATCGAGCCGCACCGCTTCGCCAAATTGCACCACTGCCCGGTCGGGCTGGCCCTGCAGATACTCGCTTACTCCCTGGGCAAAGGCCTCGTCAGTCAGGATGTAGCGATTGGCTCCGAAATCGATCGGGTTAACTGCCGCCGTCGGCCGCTGCGGCTGAAACCGCAGTTGAACCGGATCGGCAGAAACGGCAGCCATCAACGCCAACTGCCCAGCGGCGACGAAACCAGCGATACATGCACCCTGCCTCAGTGCCCGCACAACGTTCTTAACCATGGCCAACGCACCTCCAGAAAGAAACTGTTCTGAGCGAACAATTTCCAACCTAGGAGAGCATACATAGGCTGTCCACACTTTTTGTGCGTTGTGTTACATAAATTGGGAAATTTTCGGCGATGGGGGAACTATTTCTCGCCCGGTCCAGTGCCGCTCGGGATTGTCTGCGAGAAGCAACCTACCAGGCTCCCAGTTTCGCAGTCCAGAAAATCCTCTACTCGGAAATCGTCCTCAAAGGTGCCGCTCACTTGCTGATCGGGCACGCTCCCGCCTCGAAGTAGGTGTTTGCGTAGGGTGTGCAGCCGCTATCACGCTGTAGAGACGGCGTGCTCGGAGAGATGTTCTTGCTGGCGCACCACCTGCCACCCCTCGGACGCGAGGTCGGGGACATGCCTGCCGACGGATCGCGCAGCTGCACAAAGAATTGTCGAAGGCGGCCAGGTGATACCGTTTAGCTAAATACCTGCGCGATTTAAAGAGTCGAGGATCCAGGGATAGCCCGACAACGATGCTATGACCTCTTTCGTTGTATTCACCATCAGCTCGCACACTTTCTCCTGCAACTCTTT
>JAHHGR010000065.1 GCA_019359725.1 Aphanocapsa lilacina HA4352-LM1
GCTCTAGTAGGGTAAGCTGGCTGAAGCTCATAGGGGTTCCTGGTTGTCGTAGTAAACGTCAGGATACCTCTATGAGTCCCTCAGCGGAAGGCTCTCAAGCGTTGCACTTCATTTTTGAATCGGCGAGTCCTGAATTGGAAACCTACGTTCTCGGTACTCTGGGAGCCGTTTACAGGGAACTGGGAGAAGCAGAAAGAGCAGTCGAATATCACAAAAAAGCGTTGGGCATTGCTCAAACATCAAAGAACCGTCTGGAAGAAGCCCAATCACTGGTTTATCTGAGCGAAGACTATTCTTATCTCGGACTTTATCGTGAGGCGATTGATTATGCGCGAAAATGCGCCGCCATTTTTGAAGAAGTTCGCAACCAAGAAGGGGTGGCCGCTGCATACAAAGCAATCGGAGAAATTGCCATGGCCAATCGCGATTACTCCGGTGCCAAACAAGCACTCGCTCGGGCTCTTGCCGTAGCTCATGCCATGGGTTCAAAAAAAGACGAAATCTTGATCTATCGAGACCTTGGCACACTGGAACGTCAGCAGCTTCAATGGGATATTGCCCTGAAAGACTATCACAGCGGTCTCGACATAGCCCTGTCTCAAGACAACCGCAACGATTTTGTCGCTGCGGTTATTTACAATGACATTGGCGAGACCCACGAACAGCAGGGCAATCTAGCCCGAGCACGGGAATCGTACCGGCTTGCCAGACAAACCGATCCCAAAAACGGCATCGCCGCCAACAACTATATTCGCGTCGGCCGCCTGCTCGCTCAGGAGATTCTCATCGAGAACCAGCAGGAGGCAGGCCGCTACTGCGCAGTGGCTGAGTCCGCCGCTTCCACCTACACGCTCAGCCAGTGCGCCCTCGCCCTTTTGCAAACCGACCAACCCGGCCAGGCCCTTGACCTGGTCAACCGCAGCCTGGAGAAGGCCCAGAGCCGCAGCGAGAAAGCTTACACTCTCTACCTCAAAGGCAGCATCCTTACTGCCCTTGACCCCAGCGGCGACGCAAAAACAGTCCTCAACGCCGCGCTCAAAGAAAAGCCGCAGACCTCCCTGGAGGCGGATATCCATCTGGCTTTGGGGTTGCTCGAGGGCGACCGGCGGCAGTTCGACAAAGCCAAGGCCGTCGATCCGACCATTGCCCAGGTCTCCTCGGTGGCGGATCTGGGAAGCCGCAGCCGCAGAGCGGCGATCCCCGTGCCGGGCGACAAGGAACGGGGGGTGAGCTTGCAGCAGGCCTACGTGCCGCCGATTTACCGGCGGCTGCTCATCAACGGCCAGCCGGTGCTGTTGCTGGTGGACACCGGGGCCGCCTACTCGCTACTGAACGACGAATCGCGGGCGCGCACGGGCATCCGACCCCTGCCCGAGACGCTGCAGGTGGCCTACGCGGACGGACGCAAGGAGCAACTGCGGCGCTACCGCCCCGACTCGATCGCCCTGCCCGAGCAAAAGGGCAAATCCCTCAAGGCAGGCTGGGTCCTGGGCGGCAGCGGCAAAGACAACCTGCTGGGCCGCGACTTGCTCAAGCAGATGCTCTCGGCACAGTGGTTCAGCGAAGCCCGTGGCAAGTGAACCTCGCAGATCGAAAGGCGATAAGTCAGCGGCTGCGGACGGCGGTATCGAGCAGGTAAGCCGGCAAGGGCGACGGCTCCCGCCGAACGGGTTCGGAGGTAGGCCGCGGGGCGCGCGCTGCCGGACGGGGCGGTGGTGATGCCGGACGGCGGCGCACGAAGCGCACCGCCGGGGCCAGGTTCATTTCGCAGGCGGCCCGGATGAGCAGACCGCAACAGAGCAGACTGGCAATCAAACCGCTGCCGCCGTAGCTGACGAGCGGCAGGGGCATGCCCTTGGGCGGCACCGCCCCTGTCACCACGGCGATGTGGAAGAATGCCTGAGTGACCAGCAGCAATGTGGCTCCGGCGGCGATGAGCCTGCGGGTCGGCTCGGCACAGCGCACCGCCACCCGCAAGCCAACGACCAGAAAAAGCAACAAAAACAGCACAAAGGCGGCAGCCCCCACCAGACCGAATTCCTCACAAAAAACCGCGAAGATGAAATCCGAATAGGGGTAGGGCAAGAAGGCGGATTTTTGGGCCGACAGACCGAATCCGGTGCCCTGCAGGCCGCCGGACCCGACCGCAAGCAGGCTCTGGACCAGTTGATATCCTTCCCCGCGAGCCACCTCCCACGGATCGAGAAAGGCGGTCACCCGACCCATCTGGTAGGCGGTGGTGCTGACTTTCCAGGCGGCGACCGCGCCCCCGGCCGCCAGCACCGCGAACAGACCGCCCAGGGGCATTCCCCCTGCAAAGCCCATCAGCCAGAGGGTGACACCAATCAGGGCAGCAGTTCCCAGGTCGGGCTGGAGCAGCACACCGCCCACCGTCAGAGCCCCACCCGCCAGCCCGAGCACGCGCGTAAAATTCGGCAGCCTTCGCCAGTTGGCGATCAGCGGGGCTGCCAGCAGCATGACGCAGGGTTTGATGAGTTCAGAAGGTTGCAACGAAAAAGGCCCCAGCTGGATCCAGCGGCGCGCGCCGTTCAGCTCGACGCCGATACCCGGAATTTTGACCAGAAACACCATCGCCAGCAATATCCCGAACACCGGCAAAACTACGGCAAACAGCCGGTCGATGCGCGTTCGGCACAGCCAGAACATCAGCGCCAACCCCACCGCCGCCGTGAGCGCCTGGCGCGTAAAAAAGCGCAGTCCGTCCTCGTACTGCAACTCGCCTACCGGCAAGGAAGCCGAAAAGAGCACCAGCAGGCCCAAGGCGAGCCAGCAGAGGGTGAGCACGACCAGCAGGCGCGCCTCGGGTACCGATGCGTTCGCGCTGGTTTCGCCGGGGCGCTCCCGCAAAGGAGCCTGCAGTCTTTCGAGAAGCGTAGGCATGGCGGCAAGAGGAATTTTTCCGCCAGTTTACCCGAAAGATGGGACTAAATTGGCACATATGGGGTCAATTTTCCTCACAGGCACCAGGTTTTGAGTATCTGAGCTTCGAGCGCGGCGGGATGTCGTAGAGCTTGTAGATACCGGAAGTAAAAATAATCGGAAAATCGTCGAGGATCATCCAGTGCTCGCACAGCCGCCCTCGGGTAGTCACCAGCAGCATGCGCCGGTCCTGGGCCATCTGATAGCGCACTTCGGGGCTCTTTTGGTAGACAGGAATGCGGTTGAGGCCCGAGTAAAAGTTGAGGCTGGGGGCGTAGACCCCCAGGGCGGCGGTCAAATCGCCCGGGCGAGCTTCGGTGCGCAGCTGGTCGGCCATAGCAAGTAGCGGCCTGTGCACCTGCGGTTCGAGCACGGGCATCAGGCCGCCAATCAAAGCCGGAAAGATAAGACTGTAGGCGAGCAGACAGGCAGCCCAAGCCCAATCGAGCCGGGGCTTGACGGCGGCAACTGCGACGGCGGCGGCGGCAATCAGAGCGATGGCGGTGAGTATCCAGGGCAGGCCGGTCGCTTCGATGCTCGAGCGCAACTCGGGCAGGGACGGGTCGTCGATGAAGCGCAGCGCAAAGGCAAAAGCCCCCGCAAGCAGCAGCATGCCAAGAGCTACCCCCCCCAGGCCGATGCGCAACAGGAGCTTTTCAGCGCCCGCGCGCCCCTCCCAAACCAATGCGCACAGCAACGCCAGAGCCGGCAGGCCCGGCAGGATGTAATGCGGCAGCTTCGTGGAGGCCGCACTCACAAACACCAGCACCACGGCGAACCAGAGGGCCAAAAACAACGGCAACTGCGCCTGGGGCGAGCGAGAAGCCCAGAAGCGACAGCCCAACCAGTCGAAGCGCACCAGCCGGGGCACGGTGGCCGACAGCAGTACGATCCACGGGAAAAAGCCCGCCGGGGTGACCAGCAGGTAGTAGTACCAGGGACCAGGCTGATTGTCGACGACATTCAAAAAGCGATTGAGGTTGTGGTGGAAGAAAAACGTCTGCAAAAACTGGATACCGTTGGCCTGGGTGACCAGAACGTACCAGGGCAGCGTCAATACGGCAAAAATAGCGACCGCGCTCACCCAGGGGATCTCCCCGAGTCGGCGCCACTGGCCGGTCCACAACAAAAAAATCAGCACGATGAGGCCGGGGAGCAAAAGCCCGATGGGGCCTTTGATGAGCACCGCCCCAGCCACCGCCGCAAAGCCCAGCCGGTAACCCCAGGGGTGTCTGCCGCTGTAGGACCAGTACCAGCCAAAGAGCGCCGCCGCCATGAAGCAAGTGAGGCCCATGTCGGTGACCCCGGTGCGCCCGAGGGCCAGAAATAACGGGTTGGCCGCCAGGATCGTCCCGGCCAGAAGCGCCACGCGGGGGCCATAGAGCCGCAGGGCAAAGGCGTAGGTGGCCAGCACCAGCACCGTGGCAAACAGGGCCGAGGGCAGGCGCACGGCCCACTCGCCCACTCCCAGAACGCCGAAACCCATCGCCATCAGCCAGTACAGCAAGACCGGCTTGTCGAAGTAGCGGATGCCGTTAAAGACCGGCGTCACCCAATCGCCGGTCACAAACATCTGCCGGGCCACCTCCGCCGTCTCCGTTTCGGTGCGATCGAACAGGGTGTAGCCATCTAGCCGCCAGAAATAAAAGGCCAGGCACAATACCAAAAGACCCGCCACCGGAAAAACAATCGCACCGGCGACGAACTTGGGGGGAGATTCGGCGGCTGACATAGTTGGCTGGTGGTACCCATTGGCCTCTGCGTGGCTACTTTAGCAGGATCGCCCCGCCATCGGTAGGCATCCCTCCCTGGGCAGGAACTTTTGGTATCGACGCTGGATTTTTGTATGCTCAAATACATAAACAAATATTCGCACCGCCGGCGAGGGGAAGGTGCTGGCAAACTCAGGGATCATGGGGCATGCTGGTAATGGAAATTTGCCCAGGCAAAAACATGCTCCCCATCGACCTTGCGCGCTTGACGCGACTTGCTCGCCGCATCAAAGGTTGTTTTTCTCTGGTGCGCTTCGCCCGCTGCCCCGAGAAAAAGGCATGTCTACTTTTCAACGGCCGCTACCCCGTGCACGTGGTCAGTACCGAGGCACAGTACCAGCACTGTGAACTGCACGGCATCCCGGTTTTGCGCGCACCCTTGCCCGAGAGCGACGACGCGCTGTTGCGGGAACTGGCAACCGCCCTGGCGGTCGTGCGCGAAAATGGGTACCAGCCGGTCGGTTTTTCTGAAGAAGACGACCTGCCCGATCAAAGCGGTTACGATCTGGCCCAGGAGCTGGCCAGCCGCATCGAAGGCCACAACTGTCAGGGAAGCAACTGTTAGCGTCGCCGGGTGAACCTGCCTGTTCACCCGGGCGTCAATGGGTGTACAAAGCGAGAGAGGTTCGATGCGTGTGGGCGTTGCTGTGACCCAGGTGAGCGACGAGCAACTGGTCTGGCGGGCAAGTCGCTCCGACAGCCAGGCGTTTCGTGAGCTTTACCGGCGCTATGTCTCGAAGGTGCGCGGCCTGCTCTACCAGATGATGGGCGATATCGAAAGCCTGGATGATCTTACCCAGGAAGTCTTCGTCAAGGTTTTCAAGGCGCTGCCGGGTTTTCGCGGGGATGCCCAGTTTTCGACGTGGCTTTTTCGTATTGCCGTCAACTGCTGCCAGGATGCGCGCCGGCGCCGCGGCCGACGGCCGGTGGCGGTGCCTATCGACAATCTGCCGCTTGCCGCGCGCGGCGAGGATCCGCTTGGGCGCCTCGACCGCGAGCAGCTTGTGTCGCAGGCGCTCGCCACGCTCAAGGAGGAGCACCGCGATGTGGTGGTTTTGCACGATCTGCACGATCGGCCGCAGGATGAAATTGCCAAACTGTTGACCGTGCCGACAGGCACGGTCAAATCGCGGTTGTTCTACGCGCGCCGCCAGTTGCGCGAATGGTTCTACGCCCGGGGAATCGAGCTATGAGTGACCCGTTACAAGAATTTTTGCGCCGCAACGCTCCCGAGCCCCCCGCCCCGGCGAGGGCTCTCGAGGAGCACATTCTCGAAGCCACCCTGGCACCTGCCCCGGCTCTGCCCCGGATGAGCCGCCGTCCACCGGCACTGGTAGCGGCGGCGAGTCTGACGCTGTTGCTTTTGGGTGGCCTCGGCTTCTGGCAGCAGCAGCAGTCAGGCAATCCCAAGGGCGAGCCGCCTTTCGAGACCGCCGGCTTGAATATTCGCGAACCCGATACATTTTTTGCCGTCGACCCCCAGACCGATCTCTACGATGTGCGCTTCTAGAGTCCTGCCGCCGTTGTCCATCTTGCTGCTGGGTTTGTTGTTGGGAGCGGCGGGCACCCTCGCCGAGCCGGTCGCCGAATCGCTCGATCTGCGCGGGTTGGGGCTAAGCCCCGAGCAGCGCAGCCGCATCCAGGATCTGCGCCGCGAGGACCAGCAGCAGGCGGCACCTTTGCGCGACAACCTCAACAGCGAACAGCAGCAATTGCGCACGCTCTACACCAGCGACGCCCCCGACGATCAGTTGCGCTCCCAGTACGACCGCATGCAGGTCTACCGCCAAAGGCTCGATCGCCAGCGCTTCGAGAACCTGCTGCGCATCCGCTCGGTACTCACCCCGGCCCAGCGCACCCAGTTGCGCGCCCGATTCGTGGAGCGCGCCGGTCGCGGCGGCGGTCGCGGCGGCCAACCCTGAAGGCCGGGCGGGTTAAGATCCGTCCCATGAACGCGCCCATTGATGCACGCGACTTTTTAACCGACAGCTACGACTACGCGCTGCCGGAGCATTGCATCGCCCAGCAACCCGCCGAGCCGCGCGACCATTCGCGGCTATTGGTCGTGGGCGGGGAGGCCCATACCCACCGCTGCTTTTACGACCTGCCAGGGTTGCTGCAGCCCGGAGATCTGCTGATACTCAACGACACCCGCGTGATCCCCGCCCGCTTGTTCGGCAGCAAGGCTAGCGGTGGCCGGGTGGAGGTGCTGCTGCTGGAGCCGCGCGCCCCCCGCGAATGGCTGTGCCTGGTCAAACCGGCCCGGCGGCTTGCCGTCGGCGCCCGTATAGACTTTGACGGGGTGCTTGCCGCCCAGGTCACGGAGCTGGACGCCGAGACCGGCGGGCGCTGGTTGCGCTTCGAGGCCCAGGAAGACTTCGAGGCGGCCCTCGATCGCGTTGGTCACACGCCCCTGCCGCCCTACCTCAAAGCGAGCCGCGCCCGCGACGAGCGCTACCAGACCGTCTGGGCAAGTCGGCCGGGGGCGGTGGCCGCCCCGACCGCGGGCTTGCACTTTAGCGGCGAGTTGCTCGACCGTCTTGCTGAGCGGGGCATCGAGCGCGCGACGCTCACCCTGCACGTAGGCCTGGGCACCTTCCGCCCCGTGCAGACCGAATCGATTCACGCCCACCGCATGCACCGCGAGTGGTACGAGATTCCCGAGGCGACCGTCCTCGCCATCGAGCGCACCCGCGCGCACGGCGGGCGGGTGATCGCCGTCGGCACCACCAGTGCCCGCGCCCTTGAAAGCGCGGCGCAGCCGCTCGGTTTGCCTGCCGTCGGCCCGGGCCGCTCGGAGTTGTTTATTTATCCGGGCTACCGCTGGCGGATAGTCGAAGGGCTCATCACCAATTTCCACCTACCCCGGTCCAGTTTGTTGATGCTGGTCAGCAGCCTGATGGGCCGGGAGCGGCTACTGGCGCTTTACCGGGAGGCCATCGACAAAGGTTACCGGTTCTACTCGTTCGGGGATGCGATGTTGATTTTGCCGGGCACTGAAGCTTGAGGCCTTGGATTTGTGCATAAAGTGCCTGGGTCTGTTCTAGAAAAGTGCGTATATCCCGAAAACATCGAGCTTGAATTGGAAGCCTGGTGCAGACTGGCAATCATAGGAGAAAATATGGACGCATTAGAAGTTGGAGCCCATCCTTTTCTAGGCGAAGCCGGAGAATTAAAAGTACGATTTGGCGTCTACCTGCCTGACATTACCTTTGCAAAAGGCTACGAAGTTCTCGTTCGAGTCATCCACAAAAACGATCAATTTACCCCCGAGGTTCCGCCGCAGGATTACTATTTGAACTGCCGCGACGAACACCCTTACGATCTGTGGGAAACGACCGTTGAACTTGCATCGCACGGGGACCTGCCGAGTCACTTCGGCAAATCGGGGATCTATCTCTATCGTTACCAGTTGCGCCGCCACAGCCGGGTGGTGACGCTCCGGTTCACCGACCCGTTTGCCCGGGAGACAGGCGTCGGGGAACTAGCCGCTTTTCGCACTCCCGATACCGAAGCGCCCTTTGCCTGGAGCGACGCCGAATTTAAGGTACCGGCTCTCGACGATCTGGTGGTCTACGAGTTGCAGGTAGACGAATTTAACGACGACTTTGTCGGAGTGATCGAACAACTCGATTATCTGGAGGGCCTGGGGGTCAACTGTCTGGAACTGATGCCCATCACCAGCGTCCGCCACGAATTTGATTGGGGCTATGGTCCATTGCACTTTTGGGCACCGGAGGAGCGCTACGGCGGCAGGCAGGCTTTCAAGCAACTGGTCGATGCCTGCCACGCCCGCGGGATCGCCGTGATCCTCGATTCGGTCTACGAACACGTCGAGGACAATTTTCCCTACGCGCGGGTCTACCGGGATTGCGGCGAAGCGAACCCGATCATTGGACCCTTTGGGGAAGGCGTTTTTGGAACACAAATCGATTTTGCTCAGCCTTTTGCCCGTGAATATTTTCTGGAGTGCAACCGCTACTGGCTGCGGGAGTACCATGTCGACGGCTTTCGCTACGACTATGTGCCGGGGATGTACGACGGCCCGCTTGGCCAGGGGTACGCAAAACTGGTCTACGACACTTACAACGACTCGCTCGGCGATCCCCAATTGGCGGCCCGCTTCCGAGATCCCGCAGGGTTCAGCCGGATTATTCAGTGCGCCGAGCACCTGCCGGATCCGCGCGGCATCCTCCGCCAAACCTTCTCCAACTGCGCCTGGCAAAACGAACTGCTGAACAAGGTTGAGAACATGGCCGAGCACCGCTACGCGGACGATCGCTTCGCCCACCTGCTCGATGCGCGCCTGATTGAGTACCCGGATACCCGCGACGCCGGGGGGATCGCGATGCCCGTCGCGCCTTTTCAGTACTTCGAGACCCACGACCATAGCCGGCTGATCACCCGCTACGGTCTTTTGCCGCCGCTCGGCGGGCAAGGCGACATCCAGTACGGGGATCGCCGCAACTTCTTCAAGCTTCAGCCCTTTGCCATCGCACTCTATACCTGCCAAGGTATTCCGATGCTCTGGCAGGGCCAGGAACTGGCCGAAAACTACACCCTGCCCGGAGGCGGCAATCTGCGCATTTCCTTTCGCCGGGACGTTCGCTGGGAATACTTTTACGACGAGTCGGGCCGCGCTTTGGTGCGGCTCTATCGTATCCTGGCCAGGCTGCGGCGGGAGTATCCGGCCCTGCGCAGCCGCGAGTCGTTTTACTTTCACGAGCACTCGCGTCCCACCGACGGGGTGATCGCCTACCTGCGCCGGACACCGGGAGTTGCCGACGCGCAGGTGGCTATCGTCTGCCTCAACTTCAGCGACAGTCCGCGCGAGATCTGGTTGCCTTTCCCTAGTGCAGGCACCTACCGTGAGCAGATCGACGCGCCAAGCGTCAACCCGGCCTACGACATCGACGTCGCCGCCGCCGGGGAATTTCACAAAGTAGAAATTCCCGCCAACTACGGCCGCATTTACATCAACGCAGAGTGAAGCGGTACGCTGTTGGGGTGAGCAGGGGGCAGCCCGAGTGTTCAATTGCGGAATCCGTGGTAAATGCACAAGCGAAAATTACAGGGCGCCCAGGTGAGCGCCGGGTTGCGGAAGTTGTGGGTACCCGCAGTACTCCTGCTGAATCTGGGGTTTGGAATTGGCATCGATGCTTTTGCTGTACCGACCTGGCTGCACGCCGCCGAGCAACCGCAATCCCTTGCGGAGGCGGAGCGCCTGAGCAAGCAAGCCGCCACTTTGCAGGAGGCCGGGCGATACGCAGAAGCTCTCGAACCGGCCAAAGCTGCCCTGGCGTTGTACGAGCGGACCCTCGGCCCCGAGCATCAGCAGGTTGCCGCAAGCCTCGGTAAATTGGGGTCGCTCAATTTGCAAACGGGCAATTTCCGGCAGGCCGAAGCACTTTTTAAGCAGGCTCTGGCGATGCGCGAAAAGTTGTTGGGCCTTGAACATCTCGATGTGGCCGAGTCGCTCAACAGCATGGGGATCCTGTATATGTCGCAGGGCAAGTATGCCGTTGCGGAGCAACTTTTTGAGCGCTCTTTGGCCATTCGGCAAAGACGCCTAGGCGAGAATGACACCCTAGTAGGAAAGAGCCTAAACAATCTCGGGGTGCTCTACTGGAGGCAGGGCAAATTCGCCCAGGTGGAGCCTCTCTACTTGCGCTCGCAGGCCATCGCTGAGAAGCTCAACGGTTCGCAGAGCATCGAATTCGCCCAGCGCCTCGACAATCTGGCGCTGTTGTACTACAACCGGGGCAGTGTTCGGCTGGTGGAGCCTCTACACCGGCGCGCCCTGGAGATCTTCGAGCATTCGCTGGGGCCTGAGCATCCGACTGTCGCCATCAATCTCAACAACCAGGCCCTCTTTTACACCCAGAGCGGCGATTATGCCCGCGCCGAGCAACTGCATCGCCGCGCCCTGGCGATCCGCCTCAAAGCCTTCGGTGGAAGGCACCCGCTCGTAGCCTCCAGCCTGAGCGGCCTGGCGGAAGTGTACACAATGCAAGGAGAGCTTGCAAAAGCTGAGCCGTTCTACCGCGATGCGCTGGCAATTCGCGAGCAGATTTTTGGGGCCGAACACCCCGACGTGGGCACCACGCTCACCTCTTATGCCGAACTGTCTTTGTACCAGGGCAGGTACGCCCTGGCGGAAGCATCCATTCGCCGGGCGCTTAGCCTGCAAGAGAAGGTGGTTGGCCTGGAGCACAGCGATGTCGCCAATACGCTGACGGTTCTAGGCCAGGTGCTCATGGCCCAGAACCGCCACGCCGAGGCGTTCCCCATCCTTGAGCGCACCATTCGCGTTCAGGAGCGCAACCTCGCTCCGCTGATGAGCATCGGCTCGGAGCTTGAAAAGCAGGAATTTCTCAACAATGCCGGCGAGTCGAACGATCAGGCGCTCTCGTTGCACCTGCAGGCATTGGCGGGCAACGCCGATGCTGCCCGCCTGGCCCTTGCTATCACCTTGCAGCGCAAAGGGCGCGTCCTCGATGTGCTCAGCGAAGATCGCAGCGCCCTGCGCCGTCGTCTGGACCCCCAGGCTCAACAGGTGCTCGATCAATTGACAGAAGTGCGCTCCCAACTGGCGGCCCTGGTGTTCAAAGGCGCCAGTATCGACGCGGACGAATCTTACAAAGAGGTCGTCGCCCGCCTGCAAAGCGACGCAGAACAGCTGGAAAAATTGCTGGCCGAGCGCAATGCGGCTTTCCGGTTAAGCGGCGCTTCTGTGCAAATCGAAGCGGTGCAACAACAAATCCCGGCCGACGCCGCGCTCGTCGAAATCGTGCGCTACCGGCCGCTCCACTTCAAACCCAAAAGCCCCGCCGATGAGTGGGGAAAGCCCCGCTACGCCGCCTACGTCCTGCGAACCCAGGGCGATCCCCAATGGGTCGATCTCGGAGCCGCCGAGGCGCTCGACAAGCTGGCGATGCTCCTAGGCGACCTGGTCGGCAGGCAGAGCACCGATGTGCCCCTGGTGCGCAGACTGGCGCGCACCGTCGATGAGCGGATCTTCGGTCCCATCCGCAGCAGGCTGGGCGGGGTCAAACATTTGCTGCTCTCGCCGGACGGGCAACTGCACACCCTGCCCTTTGGGGTGCTGATCGATGGGCAGGGCCGCTACTTGATCGAAAACTACACCGTCAGTTACCTCAACACCGGGCGGGAACTGGTGCGGCTGCAGGAGCGGGCGATAGGAGCGCGCGAAGCGCCCCTGGTGATGGCCGCCCCCGACTACGGCCGCTCCGCCGCTCCCTTACCGGTGGGCGCGACCAGCAGCGCGACCACCCGCTCAGGCGATCTGGGCGAATTGCAGGTGGGACCGTTGCCGGGGAGCCTGCAGGAGGCGAAGGCGCTCGCCGCCCTGTTGCCGGGGGCGCGCACGCTTACAGACGCGGTGGCCACCGAGAACGCCCTCAAGCAGGTCCAGGGACCGGGTATTCTGCACCTGGCCACCCACGGCTTTTTCTTGAGCGATACCGGCATTTTGGGCCGCAAAGGCACAAGCGCCGTGCTGCAGGAAAACCCGATGCTGCGCTCGGGCCTGGCATTGGCCGGGTTCAACCGGCGCGAAAGCGGCAGCGAGGATGGCGTGTTCACCGCCCTGGAGGCGGCGAATCTGGATCTGCAGGGTACGCAGTTGGTGGTGCTTTCTGCCTGTGACACTGGACTGGGGCAAATTTACAGCGGCGAGGGCGTCTATGGCCTCAGGCGCGCCTTCGCCATCGCCGGGGCCCGCAGCCAGGTGCTGAGCATGTGGCGCGTGGATGACCAGAGCACCCAGCAGTTGATGGCGGGATTCTACCGCAACCTGCTTACGGGCCGGGGCCGCAGTGAGGCGCTCAGACAGGAGCAGTTGAAGATGCTGGGCAGTAAACGCTATCAACACCCGTACTACTGGGGCGCATTTATCGCCTCCGGGGATTGGCGGCCCCTGAGTAAGACGCTGCTGAGCGGGCGCTAGAGCCAGGTGTCAGGATCGAAAGATTTATTTCTCCAGGGCCACGGCCTCTTTTTGTAACTGCTCGATGGAATCGAGCACGTCGACGAATCGACGACCGAAGTCGGTAAGGGTGTACTAGCGGCTCCTACCGCAGCGCGCTGTAGCATTCGGGCCGTTGATTCATGCAAGGTCCTAATGCAAAGATCGGGGCTCTACTACTTCGACGGTGCTTTTGTCAATTACTCCAGATACCGTTGGGCCCAGAGTGCTGCCTGGGTTCGGTCGCGCAGGCCGAGCTGGCTGAGGATCTGGGTGAGGTGATTTTTGATCGTTCCCTCGGCGAGGTGCAAAGCCCGAGCGATCTCCCGGTTGTTTAACCCGGTGGCCAACAGCTTCAAAATTGCCAGATCCCGCTCATTCAAAAGCCCGACATCCGCCGGGCCAGGCCAAATCGCTGCGGGGCGCACGCTGGAAAAGACCTTCGGCGCAATGGTCGGGCCAAGTTGGCCATGCCCTTGGTGCACAGCCCGCACCGCCGCCACCATCTGAGCGGAAGGGGTGTTTTTGAGAAGGTAGCCCAGGGCTCCCGCCTGCAGCGACTGCCAGACGTATTCGTCCTCGTCGAAAGTGGTCAGCACCAGAATCCGCATCCACGGAAACTGCCCGAGGATCTGCTGCGTGGCGCTCACCCCATCGCAAACGGGCATCCGCACATCCATCAGCACTACATCGGGTTGCAGCCCCTGAGCCAGGCTCACTGCCTGAGCACCGTGCTCGGCCTCGCCAACTATCTGCAAGTCTGCTTCAAGCGCCAGCAATGCCGACAGACCCTGACGGAATAGCGGCTGATCGTCGACCACCAGTAGGCGAATCATCGTGGAACAATGACCTCCAGGCGTGTGCCCCGTCCCGGGGTAGTGTCGATATGGAAATCACCACCCAGCAGTTGCGTCCGCTCACACATTCCCCGCAGGCCGAATCCTCCGCTCGATGTGTGGATATCGAATCCCTGGCCGTCGTCTTCGATGCTCAGGACAATGCGCTTGGGCGTGGTGCTGCCGCAGACGCGGACTTTCGAGGCGTGGGCGTGGCGCTGAATGTTAGTCAGCGCCTCCTGGGCGATGCAATAGAGCTGATACTCCGTTTGCCTCGGCAGTGGCGGCAGGTCCAACCGAAGCTCAATTTCAAGTGCGTGGTCGCGTTTGACCTGCTGGATCAAGGTGCGCAGCGAGTTACCCAGGTCTGTATCTTCTGAGCGGATCGTCTGCACCGCCCGACGCACATTCAAAAGCGATTCGTCCGCCAGTTGCGCGGCAATCTCCAGCGGGCGGATGGCCCGGCCGGGTTCGAGGTGGTGCAACTTACGGGCAAGTTCGAGCTGGACACCCAGGGCCGTAAGGGTGTGCCCCAGCGAGTCGTGGATGTCGCGGGCAATGCGGGCCCGTTCGAGGCCGGCGGCCAAGATCTCCACCCGCCTGGACAACCACTCCGCTTTTTGTCGGCTCCTTTGCTCCGACATCACGGTGAAACAGAACAAAACGGTGAACGCCGCCGCCGAGAGGTAGTCCCCGAGCAAGGCAACGAAAAACTGCTGGGCGGTGGGCAAGATCCCCTGGATGGCAGGCAGCTGGATGGACTTCGGGATGCTCGCCCCATAGCTCATAGAAAAACCGCTCCCCGCCGCGAAGACGACGCAAGCCAGCCCTTGGCGATCGAGCAGGAAACAGCCCTTGGCGATGTAGATATACAGCAAAATATCGAGGCTGATGCCGATGTATCTGGCGGCGATGATGAGCGCGATGGCCGTCAGCAGGTAAGCCCATCGAGCCCAGTTCGGCCAGTTGCTGGGGGAAAGCAGGCTCAGCGGGACGAGCACACCAAAAAAAGCGAACACCTGCAGCGCAAATTCGGCCGGGAATAGATCGCGGCAGAGCAGCAGGACGAGGGCGGACACGGCAAGGTACGTCCACTCTACGTAGCGAAGCACTCTGGGTATTGCGGGAGAAAAAGCCGGTTCGGCATCCATCGTTGCGGTCAAAGCGGGTGGTGGCGAACGCGCACTGCCCTACAGTAACCATCCGGTCCTACAGAGGGCAAGGACAAAAGTCACCAGCTACCGGTGACTTTTGTCGTTGTAGCGGGCGGGCTCCCGCGGCAGGCTTGGGCTTGTGAACCTCGACGGAGTCACCATGTCAGGACCGCTTGCCACCCGCTTGAAAGCGGCGGCCTTCGCCACCGCCGCCGCCATCGTGACCGTGTGCCCCCCGCCGCTCGCTCCGGCCGCTTCGGCAAATCCGGTGCCCTTCGCCGCTCCTGCGGCCGGTCATCCGAGAAACCGGGCGCTCTACATCACCGCCCGGGACGGAACGAAAATCGCCCTGGATGTGTGGCTGCCGGAAAACTTGCCGGCGGGTGCCGCCATCCCGACCATCGTCCACCCGGCCTACGTCTGGCGGGCTGTGGATTTGAAAGACAAAAGCCAGATCGACGGGCCGGATTCCGAACAGATCCCCGGCTTGCCCACCGAGGGCGACTGGGGCGCGTTCAACCGGGCTGGCTACGCCGTGGTGCTCGTAGATGTACCCGGTACGGGCGCGTCCTTCGGCAACTACGGCGTGTATCCCACCGTTCGGGAGATCCAGGAGTACCGAGCCGTAGTCGACTGGATCGTCTCCCAACCCTGGTCGAACCGCAAAGTCGGTGCCTACGGCTACTCCGGGGCCGGCAATTTCTCGGAGTTTTTGGCCGCCGCCGGCCATCCGGCGGTCAAAGCGGTCGTTCCGCTGTCGATCGACTTTGATCCTTACGCCCAGATTCTTTTTCCCGGCGGGCTGTTCAACGAGCGCTGGATCAAAGGGGCGTCCGAACGGATCCGCGCTCTTAACCTCAACGACCTGTGCCTGGGGCTGGAGGGCGAGGCGAAAACCGCCTGCCAAGGGTCGCTGCCGTTTACAGGCGTCAAACCGGTCGATGCCGACACCGACCGGCAACTATTGAGCGCGGCGGTGGAGCAACACACCAAGAATCCGGATTTTTTCGCGGTGGCCCAGAAAACCACCTACCGCGACGAGCTGCTGGCGCCCGGGGTGGGCACGCTGGACGAGCGTGGCCTCTATCGCTTCCGGCGCGCACTTGAAAGTTCCGGCGTGGCACTTTTTCAGTGGGGTGGCTGGTTTGATTTCGGCGTGGCCGACGGGGTGCTTGGGCAGTTTGCGACCTTCAAGGGACCCTACGTGGGCGTCATCGGTCCTTTCAACCACCCGCTCAACCGGACGGTCAATCCCTACGCCCCGCCCGACGCCCCGATCCGACCCTCGGTAGACCAGAGGCGCGAACTCGTCCTGCGCTTTTTTGACGCGCATCTTCAAGACACCGAAGCCGGGCGTTCCGGCCTGCAGGTACCCCGGGTGCTCCACTACTACACCCTGGGTGAGGAGCGGTGGAAGACCACCAGGGTCTGGCCGCCGAAGGGCGCTCAGGCACAGCCGTGGTATCTGGCGGCGGGCGGCAGCTTGCAGACCGTCGCGCCGAAAGAACCGGTCGGCGAGGATGTCTATGCCGTCGACTTCGAGGCAACCTCCGGACCCACGCCCCGCTGGAATTCAGACTCCAACCCAAACGCCCTCGTTGCCTACGACCGCACCGAGCAGGACAAGCGTTGCCTCACCTATACGAGTGCTCCCCTGGCGGAGGACACCGAAATCACGGGTCATCCCGTCGTTACCTTCTGGGTCACTTCGACCGAAACGGACGGGGCCTTCTACGCCTATCTGGAGGAGGTAGACGAGGCAGGCCAGGTGACCTACCTCAGCGAAGGGCAGTTGCGCGTGCTGCACCGCAAGATCTCGACTGAGACCTCGCCGTATCGGCAATTTGGACCCTACCACTCCTTCAAACGTGCAGACGGCATACCCCTGGTACCCGGAAAGATCACCCGACTGAGCTTCAAACTCCTACCGACCTCGGCGCTGGTCCGCAAGGGCCACAAATTGCGCCTGGCCATTGCCGGGCACGACAAAGATAACTTCGCCCGTTACCCGGCGCAGGGGGATCCGGTAGTGAGCGTCGAGCGCAACGCGGTGTACGCTTCGCGCATCGACCTGCCGGTTGTCCATTCTCGAAACGCACTGGAGCGTTGATTTGGTGCAGTGGGCTTGATGCTCAGCGAGGGTGCCGGAATCAATTGGCCGCTTGCTCAGCTTCCAGTGCCCTTGCCACTGCTTGCGGCTCGCCGTGGAAGTACGTGTGAATCACCCGCGCTAGGCGTGGGCCGATGCCGGGGGTATTGGCAATCTGCTCGAAGCTTGCCTTTTCGAGTACGGGTACGGAGCGGAACGTATCGAGCAGGATCTTGCGCTTGGCAGGACCGATGCCGGGGATGTCATCGAGGCTGGAGCGGGTCATGCGCTTGCCGCGCTGCTCGCGGTGGAAGCTCACCGCAAAGCGGTGGGCTTCGTCGCGGATGCGCTGCAGCAGGTGCAAAGCCGGATCGCCCTCGGGCAGGATCACCGGGTCCGAACGCCCCGGCAGGAAGACTTCTTCGAGCCGCTTGGCCAGGCCAATCGTGGGTACATCGCCGTAGGACAGTTCTTCCATGACGGCGCGGGCGGCCGAAAGCTGCCCCTTGCCGCCGTCGATCACCACCAGATCCGGCAGGTCGCCCTCCGGTTCGCTTTCGGCGCGCGCAAAGCGGCGGGAGATCACTTCGGCCATCGAGGCGAAGTCGTCGGGCCGTCCTGCCACGATGCGCGGATCGCGGATTTTGTAGTGGCGGTAGAACTGCTTGGCCGGTGCGCCGTCTAGAAAGACCACCCGCGAGGCGACGGTGTCGGTGCCCTGGATGTGGGAGATGTCGTAGCACTCCATGCGCCGGGGAGCGCTCGGCAACTCCAGAGCCTCCGCCAGGTTGATGAGCCCCTTTTCCTGGCGGCGGGAGAAGCGCTCCAGCCGCTGCAATTCAGCCTCGGCGTTGCGGGCGACCATTTCGATCAGTTCCGCTTTGATCTGGCGCTGGGGGGCGTGGATTTCGACTTTGCGGCCTTTTTTCTCAGCAAGCCAGGCAGCCAGAATATCCGCCTCCGGCAGCGGATGCTGGGTGAGCACTTCGAGGGGAATTTCCTCGGGAGCCGAAGCGCGGTAGTGCTCTTCGAGCACGCGCTGGAGGATACGGCCGGGCTCCTCGCCGGAAGCGGCGGCTGAAAACCCGAGCCGGCCGATAAGCTTGCCCGAGCGCACCTGAAAAAGCTGAATCGAGACGAGCGAAGCGTCGGCAGCGAGGGCAACCGCGTCGCGGGAGACGGAACTATCCGGGACGGTAATCTTCTGGTGGGCGCCCAACTGGTTGAGGCCGGTGATGCGATCGCGCAATCGGGCGGCGTGCTCGAAGTTCATCGCGGCGGCGGCCGCTTGCATCTGCTCTTCGAGTTGGGCGATCAGTTCAGCAGTACGCCCCTGGAGGATCATCTGGATCTGGCGGATGGTGGCGCGATACTCCTGGGGCGAAATCAACCGCTGACACAGCGCCGGACAGCGGCCCATCTCGTAGTTGATGCAGGGGCGGTCCTTAAAGACGGGCGAATTGCGCTGGCGGAGGGGAAAGAGTTTTTTGAGCAGGCCCAGGGTGCTGTGCAGCGCCCCCGCGTCGGTGTAGGGACCAAAGTACCGGTCTTCCGGGTGACCGCTGCCGCGGCGGCGGGTGATAAAGATGCGCGGATACTCCTCCGACCAGGTGATGCACAGGTAGGGGTACTGCTTGTCGTCTTTGAGCAGGACGTTGTAGCGCGGCTTATGGGTCTTGATCAGGTTGTCTTCGAGGACGAGGGCCTCCGCTTCGGTGTCGGTGAGAATCAGTTCGAAGTCGTAGACCTTGCCCACCATGATCGCAATGCGCGGCGAGTGGTCGTGCCCGGGTTGAAAGTACGAGCGCACCCGGTTTCTGAGGTTCTTGGCCTTGCCGACGTAGAGAATCTCCCCGGCCGCGTCGCGCATCAAATAGACACCCGCCGAGGTAGGCAACAGTTCGAGCCGCTCTTTGAGGCGTTCGGCGTCGGCGATGAGATTGGTCATGGACAGGTGTCAGGTGTCAGGACGGGTGTAGCGGGCTTCGACCATCATATGCACGTTGCCGCGCGGGTTAAAGTCGCCCTTGATGTGCACGCGCAGCGGATCGGAGGCGGCAACAAAATCGTCGAGTACGACGTGCACCACCTCCTCGTGGGAGATATAGCGGTCTCGGAAACTGTTGATGTAGAGCTTGAGGGCCTTCAGCTCGACCACCTTTTCGTGGGGAACGTAGGTGAGATAGATAGTCGCAAAGTCCGGGTAACCCGAGAAGGGGCACTTGCAGGTAAATTCCGGCAGGGTGATATGGATGTCGTAGTCACGGCCGGGGCGGGGATTAGGAAAGGTGATGAGCCGGCCTTCTTCGATGGCCCGCTCACCGTACTGGACCGGTTCGGCGGGGGTTGAGGCGACTGGCAGATCGCTCATGGCGGGAATTCCTCCGGCGGCGTGGGCGCCCTGTGGGGCCTGGGTTTAAGCAATTACCATTTAAACGATACCAGCGATGTAGCGCATCGCTGAGGCGTCACCTTCACCCCGGCCGCGCCTGAGGGCTTCGGCCAGGGCCGACGATTCCAAGCCCGCGAGCACCCGTAGATGTGGGACCGGTACCAGAGCGCTCTTGTCCTCAGCTGTGGCAAACATGCGGACTTCAACCGCCTCGACGTCCACCACCCAATATTCCCCCACCCCCAATCGGGCGTACAGTTCCCGTTTGGCATCCAAATCGTCCGCAAGTGTGCTTGCTGAAATTTCGATGGCCAACACCGGCGGCAGAACGGTTCCCAGGTCGGTTGGCGTGTTGGAGCGAGCCGGACGGCGGTCGGCTTGCCCTGCAAAATCGGCCAGGTCCGGCTGGGCTTCTTGGAGGCCAGACTTTCTGAGGGTGACATTGATGTAGCTGGACAGCGGCAGAGCCCGGATAAGTAGCCACTGGGCGATAATCGGGGCGACAAGGCCATTGTCTTGGGCGTGGGAGGGTCCGACCGGCGACATCTCAACGCGCATCCAGCCGCTGTTGTAATAAAACTTGGCCTTCTCCAGAGCCGGATCCAGCAAATGCTCCCAACTGGCCCACACCCAAGTGTCCTGCAGGAAAACCGGCGTTATCATGTGCGAAAAGCTTTGCAGCCCGACCTATCTTCTGCGCCTATCCTACGGCCGGTGCCGGTCGGCGATATGGAAAACCGCCGACCAGGGCCGAGACTACTGTCGAAACGCTTTTTCCGAACCGCTTTCGTAGTGGTCGTAAGCAGTTCGCAAACCAAGCAACACTTCAGCGGTCGTCTCAAAAAGAACCCGCGCCTTGGTATCGTCCACTTTGTCCACGTCGGTGCGGAGGTGTTCCACCAATTCGGTAAGCTTAGTTTTGATCTTGGCGGTGTGGTAACGCGGGCTACTCTCAGGAAGAAATTCCGGGGTCATTGTGGTACGCTCCGTGTCCTCGGTGCTGTGTTCAAATGCGATTTACCCAATTTTGGGCATACGTAAAGCTACATCCGGCCGTTTTGCATCACCTGTGCGAGGTGCCGACGCAGCTCCGCGGCGCACTCGTTGTCCTGACGCTGCAGTTTTTGAAACAACTCGACACAGGGCTGTGAATTCGCCGCTTGGGCGTCGCGAATGTACGTCTCGTACGCCGACACCGCGCAGGCTTTTTTCTGCAACACCGTGACCAAGTCGTACTCGAGATCGCCAACTGCTTTTTTCGTCAACGTTCCTTCCATTTGCAAATTCTCCAATAGGCTGTCCCCCACAGCTTGCTTTAACAAATTCGGCGGATCATCTGCCTTTTGGCTGAACGCCCTTCACCTGCAATCCGCAAATCAGGCAAAAGGGCCAACTTCGTCTAGTCGAGGCCGAAGTTGAAAATTTAGATCGAAAACCTGGGCTATTTTCGATCCGAATAAAAGCGTTCTGTGTGCATCCGGATGTTTTTCGCATAGTTTCTCAAGAAACTTCCAGACTGGTTTACAGCAAGAATATACTGCTTTATTCTCATGCACTTTCTTGGTTCCGCCACCCGGGTTCCCGCATTTGTTCGCCGCTCGGAACTACTTGCCATCCGGCCTTGAGGAGTTTTTGGAAGGTCGCATAGCCCTTTGAGCCTTTCGGGATTTTGTGATCGGGAACCGCAAGCATCGAATAAGCAATATAAGGTAACCAGGGGCGACCGGCTTCAAGCCTCAGGTGCAATACTTTATCGCCTCCAAGTACACTTTTAGAAAGCCAACACATTTGTCCAGCCATACACGATTCCTTTGTCTAGAAGATACAGAACAGAAACACAACAGCTCTTGATACGTAAGCGCAAGCTATGTCATCAGATTCTCAAGCTACCTATTCTCAAATTACTTTTCAGCATTGCTTTCATTGGCAAAAATTTTGATCTCTCGCCGATTCAAAAATGAAGTGCAACGCTTGAGAGCCTTCCGCTGAGGGACTCATAGAGGTATCCTGACGTTTACTACGACAAACAGGAACCCCTATGAGCTTCAGCCAGCTTACCCTACTAGAGCG
>JAHHGR010000066.1 GCA_019359725.1 Aphanocapsa lilacina HA4352-LM1
AGCAGTTTAACCTGGTGATAGCCCTGTGCCCACAGCAGCTTGCTTGTCAAGCTGACCACGGTCGAATCAATCGGGCAAGGATGCAGTTGTTTGGCAGGCAACTCTCGCCTGAGCCGGACAAGCAAATCCCGGTACAGCTGCTCAAACGTAGAAAGAGAACGGGACTTACAGGCTTTAGAAAAAGTGGAGATATCGACGGAGATACCGGTGTGGTTGAGACGTTTGAACAGGTCCTGCATGCTGAGGGTGCTTTTGTCCATGACGAGGGCCAGCCAGCAACTGAAAAAGAGCCGGGTATCGAGGACAGGAAAATCGTCATTGGGCAAAGCGGACAGAAAGGTTTTGACAAGCTGCGGAAAATCGAGTAGCGTCGCTCTAACGAAAAAGAAATGATTCACAGCCCGAAGTTTACACGACTTCGGGCTGTTTTTGTAGGATCAATTCCTGACATTCAACACTTCTGGCAAAACCCCTTACGAAGAGGTGACCGTTATTGACTACGAGGCCGGCCGATTGTTTAACGAACAAAAGTCAGCTTTTCCCGGAATTGTCGTCTGGAACCGGACGATCATCGACGGTCAGAATGGCTACAACCTGGACATGCGGGCCAAAACGGCGGTGGCGATTGCCGACCCGTCGATTGCCGCCAACCGCGCCATCGTGCGCAAATTGCCCCATTTGCTTTTGCGGGAAGCCCGTAACCGCGTCGCTACCTTGCGCTGGGTCGGAGAAGACGACTTTGGGGGCAAAAAACAGCAGGTGATCACCTACGCCCGCGACGACGGCCGCCAGCTTGCCCTCTACTTCGACGCCCAGACCCGCTTGCTCACCAAGAGCGATTTTCTGTATACCGACCCGGCGGTGGGCGACTCGCGCTCCGAATTCGTCTATCCGGGCTACCGGGAGGTAGAAGGCGTCAAAGTGCCCACCGGCCGTTCCTTCTATAACGCCGGCGAGCCGATTCAAACGACCAAGTACACCCAGGTGCAATTTGGCCAGGCGGTGAGCGACGCCCAGGTGGTGATCCCGGCAAATTTCAAAAAGGCCCCCGCCCCGACCCCCGACGGTGAGAAGCTGACCCAACTGGGCGAGGGCGTGTATCTTCTCGAGAACGCGGCCCTCAACTACAACACCCTGTTCGTCGCTTTCGAGAAGTACATTCTGGTGGTAGACGCCCCCGAGCCGCTGCCCTACTCCGCCCACACCAGCAGGGTCATCGAGCGGATCAAAAAGACCGTTCCGGGCAAACCAATCCAATATCTGGTGCTTACCCACCACCACGCCGACCACGCCGGGGGCGTGCGGACCTATATTGCCGAGGGCACCACGGTGGTCACCACCCCGGGTAACCGGGGGGCGATCGAAAAGCTGATGGCCGGCCGCTACACCATTGCACCGGATGAGTTTGCCAGGAAGCCCCAACCGCTCAAACTCGAAACGATCGAAGGCAAAAAGCGGGTATTCCGAGACAGCAAGCGCATCGTCGAATTCTACGACATCGGCCCCAACCCCCATGCCCAGGAGAGGGTCGTAGCCTGGCTTCCCCAAGAAAAAATTCTCTTTCAGGCCGATCTCATCAACGTCAATGCCGACGGGATCGTGCCTCCCGCCCAGGAGGCGACCGTCAGCCTTGCCCAGAAGCTGGCACAGTTGGGGCTCGCCCCGGAGCGCATCGCCTCGTGCATGGGCGGACGCTCACCGCCCAGGAACTGCGCGCTTCACTTGTCCAGGCGCGTGACGACGGTTGAAGGCTGCCCCTTGGGCGCGTTATCGAGCGCATCAGCGTGCAGGGAGCGCAGGCTTAGAGAAGCCTGCGCTCCCTGCACGCTGATGCGCCGTCAAGATTCCTGCTCCTCTCCGAACAACCGGCGCAAAATGTGCCCTTGCGCCCTATAGAGATCTTCAATACGTTCTTGATGGCGCTGCAGTTGTTCTTGCTGGGTGAAGATCTGCTCCTGCTGGGTGAGCATCTGCTGCTGCATGTTTTGCATGACCGGCAGGATTTGGCCGAGGATGTTGGCCATCCGCTCAACGGCCGAGCCGGTGGCAGCCAAATGCTGCAGCGTTTGGGTAAGCTGCTGGTTGAGCACCACTTGACCGGTGCGCAGTTCGGTAATGGGGCCGAGCTGGTTGCCAAACTGTTGGACCAAAGCTTCCAGAACACGCTCGATTCGCTCGATTCGATCGGGAGGTTGGCCGTTGGTGGTCATGGGTTGCCCGGGTTTTTGGTAAGTTAAAAGGGCCGTTGGAGGGTGACAGTGAAACCCTTGTCCCTACAACCTACACCCGAATTTCTGCCAACGACAAGCGCAACCTCTATCTCAAAGTGCAGTACCTCTTCTTGCGGCTGCTATTCTCTATTGTCTGAAACCAGAAGTGTTGAATGTCAGGAATTGATCCTACAAAAACAGCCCGAAGTCGTGTAAACTTCGGGCTGTAAATCATTTCTTTTTCGTTAGAGCGGTGCCACTCGATTTTCCGCAGCTTGTCAAAACCTTTCTGTCCACCTTGCCCAATGATGATTTTCCTGTCCTCCATTCCAGGCTCTTTTGCAGTTGCTGGCTGGCCCTGGTGATGGACAAAAGCACCCTCAGCATGCGGGACAGCCCATTCAAGTTTAAAGTGCAACAGGGCCTGACTCACCCAAGAATACCTCCCGAGGTGTCCGATAACCAAGCGCTTTTCTCGGCCGGTCATTCAGCAAATCTACCGCCTGCTGCAACGGCTAAGGCTTCACAATCAAAAAATCTCTCTTTTTTGGAAAAAATTGACGCAGCATACCGTTCGTATGCTCGTTCAATCCCCGCTCCCAACAGGGATATGGCTTCGCAAAGTAGCACGCTGCTCCAACTGCTTCGCTCAGCTTCTCGTGCTCGCTAAATTCCTTACCAGCCCTTGCGAGCGGTTGCGCTTCAGTTCCCGACTGATAGTGCCGGCGTTGCGGCCCGGTAAGCCGGCAATCGCTTGGAGGCTCAAGCCTTGCTGGGATCGGCACGCATAGATCTGCTGGCGTTCCTGGGCGCTCAGCTGGGTGTAGCTCATGGGGGTGGCCTTTCGTCGTAGTAAACGCCAGGCTACCTCCGTGAGCCCCCTCAGGGGAAGGCTCTCAGCCGTTGCACTTCATTTTTGAATCGGCGAAGGAAGTACATTCGCATTCGACTGATAGCAAATTTTGTCGGCGCGGATGGACAGGACAGCCAAGTAACTATTTGGTTTTTCTTAAAAGAAGCTTTAGCGAAAAATTCTCCCGATTCTCCCAAAGAAACTCCCTTGCCCGCGGTGGTTTTGACTTTTAACATTCACTCAAGTCGAACACACTCGATGAGCACTCACTCAGAAGAGTGGTGAAACCGCTGTCCGGCATAGCTTCTGAAATTTTATTTCAGGCTTTATGCAAGGGTTTCGGTGGCATTCCAAGTCCCCATGCATGTGGCTATATTCGCCTATTTTGCAGCCTGAGTCTATTTTGATATCCCCGGAGTAGAACGTCATGTCGATTGTGGTTTTGCCGCAGGACGACGAATATGTCCTGAATTATTGTGCAAGATATTTAACCCGTGAGAACCAGGAAATTCGCCACAATTACGGTCAATTCGAAGAGCAAGATGCCCTGGGATCTATTTGTGAATCCTGGCGCTTTCCGAGTGTCGATAGTTACTGGGACGGCAAAGACCCCAAGACGAGTTATTTTTATAATCGGGTTACCTTCGTCTACAAACACAGCGGTTCGTCCCCACCGGGCGAAGTGCGGCTGATCGGCAATTTTGCCTGTCTGTACGAAAGTTTTTTGCTCCAACCGGTGCGTTTTCTGGGCGAACCGACGGTGTACCACGCCCTGACGCTGGTGCTGCCCAAGGGCAAAGTCTATGTCTACAAGTTCATCGTGGATGGCCGGGTGTGCCTCGATGCGATCAACCCCCAGCGGGTGGTGCTCGACAACGGCCAGCCCTGGTCGCGGCTGTTTACCGATCTGTGTCCGGAGCTATTGAGTTTCGAGCCCGCTGAAGTGGAATTGCTCGCCCGGCTCACCGGCAGCGTCCTGCCTTTGCATCGCGCCGAGCGCAGGTGCTTTATCGATCGCTATTACGAGCAGATCGACCGCGAAAGCCGCAAGGTCGAGTACGCCCACACCCAGCGGCTGGATCGTTCGGTGGGCGTCGTCAACTTTATCGACAAGCTGCTCGCCCGCCAGGAGCGGCACCATCTGATCGCCTATCGCCTCTGTTTGCCGATAATCGACAAGCTGCTGCGCGCAGCCCATCCCGACAGCGAGCCGGCCCAACTGCCGGAGGTGGTCTTTGACGAATTGTGCCGGGCGATGGCCAGGGGCCGGGTGCCGGGGTGGGATTACACCGCCTACAACAGCCCCGCCTACTTCCTGCAGCTGTTGCGCCGCCATACCTTCACCGGCGCTTTTTCCCACCCCAAGTACGGCGGCAACGTCGGGGCGGCGGGCTGGGCGTACCTGGAGGAGCGCTACCGCAACCCGGAGGGCGACACCCTGTTTGCCTGGCGGCGGGCCATCGAGTACCCCCTCGGCAGCAGCACCGTCTACCGCGGCTAGTCATCGTCACAATTATTTTTTCTGACACTCGCCATGCACAACGATTTTGACGTGGTGATCATCGGCAGCGGCGCAGGCGGCGCACCGGTGGCCCACACCCTGGCCCAAGCCGGCAAAGCGGTCCTGGTGATCGAAAAAGGGCCGCTGTTTCGTCCCCAGTACCAGAGCCCGAACGGTCTGAGCGACTTCAAGCGCGACGAGCTGTTCGCCACCGGCCCCGAAAAGCGCATCCGCGTCCCCGGGGTGAGCAACTGGGGCGAGTCCTATTATTCCAGCCACGTTGAGCCCGATCTGAACGACGAGCCGCATATCTACCAGGGCGAGGACGGCCGCGATCGCGCCACGATCGAAGGCTACACCGCCCAGGTGGTGGGAGGCGGCACCCAGTTGTACGGCGGCGTCTCGCTGCGCTACTGCCCGATCGACTTTTGCCTGGGCAGCTTCAACGCCGAGCGCACAGATCTTCAGGACGACCCGGCGGGCGACATCCGGCGCGAGGCGCGCGACTGGCCCATCACCTACGCCGATCTCGAACCGTACTACGGCCGCGCCGAGCGGCTCATCGGCATCAACGGCACCCGTTCGGGGCAAGCCAAACCCTTCGGCGGCGATTATTACCAGCGGCCCCTGCCCCCCAACGCGATTAGCGACTACGTCAAGACCGGCCTGGACGCTCTGGGGCTCGCCAGTTACCGGACGCCGCTCGCGGTGATTACTGAAGATCACGCTCCGAGCGGCCGGTGTGTCCCCGCCGAGAGCGAAGTGGCCAAATCGGGATTTATCAACCGCTACGGCGATCCGCTCGGCCTCAAGTCCAACACCTGGGTCTCGCTGCTCACGCCCGTCAGCCGTCTGGAAAATTTTGCGCTGTGGACCAACTGCGTGGTCACCCACCTGGGGTGCGCCCCCGGCGGGCGGATCGACCGGCTTTTTTATCGCGACCCGAGCGGTGCGGCCCGCCGCCTGGACCTCAAGCCCGGCGCCGTCGTCGTGGTCGCCTGCTCGGCCATCGAGTCGGTGCGGCTACTGGCCCTCTCCGCCCTCGAAGGGGCTGAATTCGACCGCAGAATCCACCACAACGACTTGTTAGGCGCCTACTTTCTTACCCACTGTCTGGGGGGGGCCGAGGCGATCATGCACCGGCGCTGCGACAAGTCGCGCTCCCTCGATAGCGACTGGGCCACCGACGCCTGCCAGAGCGAGGCGTTCTTGCACCAAACCGGTCTGTGGGCCGGCGGGGTCATCTACAACAACACCTCCGATCAAGCCCTGCCGCTGTCGCTGGCCCGCACCCACGGCAGCCAGGATCTCGACACGATCTGGCGGGCCTTCGAGGGCGACACGCGCCTGTTGGGCGAGCCGCTCATCGACTTTCTCGATCAAAGTTTCGGCACCCTGCTGTCGGTCTGTTTCATGGCCAACCAGGTGCCGCTCAAAAGTAACCGCATCGCCCTGCACCCGAGCGCGCGCGACAAGTGGAACCGGCCTGCCGCCTACATCATCAAGCAGTGGCACCCCCACGACATCGCTGCGATGAACCTGCTTGCCGAGCAGTGCGCCCGCATCCTGCGCTTCGGGGCGGACCCGGTCCACGGCCGCCATCCCATCGAAGGCCAGGGGGGCGTCCACCTCGCCCCCAACGCCCGGGCGCGCATCGCCAACCATATCCTGGGCGGCGCGCGCTTCGGGGCGGACCCGGCCGATTCGGTGCTGGACCCGACCTGCCGGGCCTGGCAATTCGACAATCTCTACGTCACCGACGGCTCCTTTATGCCCACCTCCGGCGGCGCCAACCCGACCCTCACGATCCAGGCGAACGCCTTTCGAATTGCCGATCACCTGCTTGCGAGGATTTGAACTATGCCCGTTCCAAGCGCGTCCATCCGCATCCCGCTCGCTAAAGCGCCCTTCGGCGGCCGTGCGCCGGGGGAGAGCGGCCACTGTCCGACCGTCGCTTCGCGCTACCGCTATCGGGTTTCGTGCACCCAGCACCGCCGCGGAGCGAGCGTCAGCCTGGGCGAAGTTTACCTGGACGGCCGATTCTTGTGCCGGTTTTTGCGCGTCGAATGCCATCGCTCCCACCACCCGGCCCCCACCCTGAGCGTGGGCATCCAATTCGGCTTTGTAGCCAACCACCCGACCTGCGAAGCCGCCCTCACCCTGCACAGAAAGCCGGGTAGCGATCTTTTCGCCGTCGAGATCTGGAGTTCGCTCGAACCACCTCCCGGCAAAAGCCACGACTTTTCGATCCTCCAGCGCATGGGCTGCGAAGGGGCGATCACCCGGCTTAGAAGCTGCAGCCCCGCCTTCGAGCACTGCGAGAGCCTTCAGCACGTCGAACTGGTCTTTGCCTCCTCCTGCACACCCTTACCGGGCCGCCGCCATGCATATCGTTCCTACCGACCGGGTGCGTCCGCCCTGCGGCGAGCGCACCAACCCGCTTTCGAAGTTGCTGAGGCTCGTTGAGGGGGTGACCCTTGCCGCCGAGCGCGAACACTACCTGGCCGACAGCCTGGAATATCTCTTCCCTTTTGAACACCTCGAAATGGGCGCCCCCTGGAACGGCGAGCCGCTTCACCCTGGCCACCAGGACGACAAAGGCGACTTTCAAAAACAGAACGTGCTCGATTTTCACAGCGCCGACGCGTTCGTGGTGCGCGGCTGGGTGCACTGCGGCGAGTGGACGGGACCGTTTTTGCGCCTATCGTACCGGGGCGGCCCCGATTCGCGGCTGTGGCAGAGCCGCCCCGGCGGTCTGGGCGATGCGATCCGGCTGTGGCTGAAGGTGGGGGAAGCGAATACCGCCCGACCCCTCGTCGTCCCCTACAACCGTCTGAGCGGTCGCTACGAGGTGGAACTGTGGGGGTGCAGCCCGGCGGTCCTCGACCATCTCGACCAAAAAGGCGCCGCCGCCCTGGCCCGCGGCGAGTTGCAACGCCGGCCCGATCTGGTGCGCGGCAACCGTACCGATTTTTTACCCCAGCACACCGCAGACCACCACCCGCTCGCCGAAATCGCCCCCGACCACACCCTGCACCCGGTCTTGCCGCTCGCTATCGAACTGGCCTGGGCGAGCGAAGATGAGCGCATCTGGGATTCGCAGAACGGCCGCAACTACCGCTACCAGTTCCGCATGCCCCTGCGCGGCAGCGACCACTATCGGCAGACGGGTACCAGCCGCACCCCCCATGGCGGCCTCGGCCTGCTGGAGTATCGCAACTTGTTTTCCAACTACGGGTGCCATAGCGGTAGCGGCGAACTCGGCCGCCGCGTCGCCCCCTGGAGCTTCGATGCCTTCGGCCGCAAGCACCCCGAGGGAACCACCGAAAACTTTCTGGCCGTCGATTATCTGGATCTGAGCGTGCTCTACCCCGGCGGCGGCATCGGCCTGCACCGCCACCGCGACAACCAGGAAATCTTTGTGATGAGCCAGGGCCAGGGTCTGATGATCACCGGCGACTGGTGCCAGCACAGCGATCGGGAGCGTTGCTTCGAAATTCGGCTCCTAAAAGCGGGGCACCTCGTGTTGCTCAAAGCCGGCCAACTGCACGGCTTGCTCAACACCATAAAAGAAAGTATAGCTCTGTTTACACTAGGTGGTTACGACTGAAGGGCCTCGGATAGGCAGGCACATTTCGCCAAAACCCGCGATTTGATTGCCTCCGGCGCCCTTTCGTATAGAAATCTAAAATGTATTGATCCATACGGGAATCCACTCCTTGAAGGGTATATATGTAAGGGCGCGTATGAACTAGTCACTTGAGGTTTCCTTCTGTGCAGAAGCCCCACAGCATCCTGCCCCTCAACGCTGCGTCTCCTGAATCCCCCCGCGTCGCGGTCGTCTGCATTCCCGGCGGCGAGGGGGTGTCGCTCGGTCCCCACGGCCATACGTTCTTTGAGATTTTATATATCGAAGAAGGGGAAGGCTGGCACTGGCTGGGCTCGCGCAAGCTCTGGGCGAGGGCCGGGGATTTGTTCTTGATTGCCCCCAACGAAATTCACGACATGAGCGGTATCCGGGGCCAAAAAAGCTGGATTGTCGCCTTTGAAGCGGACGCCCTGGCCGTCGAGCGCGGGATGGGCAATTCCTGGCTGGTCAGCGACGATCTGCTGCTGCTCGCTTTTTTGCGTCCGAAGGGCGTCGAGAGCGGTCACTTTCAGGTGCCGGCGGCCGAGCAGCCGCACTGGCAGGCCCGGTTAGAAAAGATGGCCCACGAACTCGATCGCAAGCGCGTCGGATTTGCCGAGGCCGTCTGTGCGATGCTGGTGCTGATGCTGATCGATACGGCGCGGCTTGCCTCCTCCCATGCCAACCAGCAACCTTTGCATCTGCAGCCGTTGCTTGCCAGTGCGCTTCGCTTCATTGCCGACAATTACAAACAGCAGATCAGCCTCAGCGATGTTGCCCGCTCGGTCAACCGCTCCCCCGCCTATTTGACCGATTTTGTCCGGCGCGAGACCGGGCGCACGGTGCTGTGCTGGATTGTCGAATACCGCATGGCCGAAGCGCGGCGGCTTTTAGTCTCTACCGAGTACTCGGTGCAGCAGATAGCCGAGATGACCGGGTACCTCGATGCCGGCCATTTCAGCAAACAGTTTCGCAGGCTCCACAACGCCCCGCCCCAGGTCTGGCGCCACGCCCACTGGAAGACGAACGCCGGCCCGGTGAGCGCCGCCCACAGCTAGCTCGACAAGCGCAAGATCTTCCCACAGTCGGATAATTCTGTCGCTGGTTTGTGCTTTTGCCTCCCTTTAAACTTGGAGTGTTCCTGGTTGAAGCCGGAGGGACTTTCCGTCTTCATCCCCCCGTCAGTTTCGGTTGGAGGAGCGATGAGCCAGCTTGCCTTAAATAGCTACCAGTCTCTGCCGCAGTACCACTATTGCGTGGGCGAAACGATTCCCTGTTCCGCCAATCACATCTACCTGTGCATCAGCGGCGTGGTGCTGATTGCCACCTCCCACGCCACCGGTGAAGAAGGCTTGCTTGGCCTGGTTACCCCGAGCTTGCCCTTTGGTCTGCCCCTCAGCGAAGTGAGCCCTTACCGGGCGACAGCGCTGACGGCCGTGAGCGTCTACCGATTGCACATTGCCGAACTCAGACAATGCCCCCGCATCGCCCAGCAGGTCTTGCCCTATTTGATCGAGAGTCTCAAGCGCAATGAAGAATTTTTGATCGTCAGCAACCGGCGCAGCATTGCGGAGCGTTTCGAGGCTTTTTTGGCGCTGCTGTGCAGGCGGGTTGGCCGCCGCACCGAGGAGGGCGTTCTGCTGGATATCCGCCTGACCCACCAGCAGATCGCCAATGCCATCAACGCCACCCGCGTGAGCGTCACCCGGCTTTTGACCCGCTACCGCGAGGAGGGCATCGTGGTGGAGCGCCAACAAAAATGGATCGTGCGCGAAGCGGGTTCCCGGCCGCCGGCGCCGGTGGTTGCCGAGGAGCGGGTGCTGACGGGCCAAACGGCAGGCGTTTGAATTAGCGGCTGTACCGCCAGGCGCACAAAATTTCGGCCACCGACCAGGCCTGGGCGATGCAGCCTTTGGGGATCATCGGTGCCTCTCCGTCAAAAATTTCGCTCACCGTCCCCAGTCCGGCGTCGCACAGGTGATTGGCGATAGGCTCCAGAAAGCCTCGGGCCTGCGCCCGATCGCCGTAGGCGCGCAAATGGGCCTGCACGAACACGCCCAGCAGCCAGCCCCAGGCAGTGCCCTGGTGGTAGGCGCCGTCGCGCGATTTTTGGTCTCCGCCGTAGCGGCCCTGGTAAAACAGCGAACCGGGGGCGAGGCTCCTCAGCCCGCAGCCGGCCAGCAGCGTGCGACCGCAGACATCGACGAGGGCGCGCCGGCGCCCATTGTCCAGGGGGCTGTTGGGCAGCGAGACGGCCAACAGCTGATTGGGACGCAAAGCCGGGTCATCTCCGCCGGGACCCTCCAGCACATCGAAGCAGTAGCCGACCGCCGGATTCCAGAAGCGCTCGAACCCGCGCCGGGTCTGCTTGGCCATCGCCGCGTACTCGGAGGCCGGCCGACCCAACTGGTGGGCAAAAGCGGCCATGGTGCACAGAGCGTGGTACCAGAGGGCGTTGACCTCGACCGGTTTGCCGATACGGGGGGTGACCACCCAATCGCCCACCTTCGCGTCCATCCAGGTCAATTGCACCCCAGGCTCGCCCGCATAGAGCAGGCCGTCGAGCGGATCTTGGCGGATGTGAAAGCGGGTGCCCCGGCGATGCCAATCGACTGTCTCGGCCAGGATCGCGAACAGATCGCTCAGCAACCGCTCATCGCCAGTCGATTGCGTGTAGGCGCGGATCGCCTCGAAGTACCAGAGTGTCGCATCCACTGTGTTGTAGTCGCCTTCGCCCAGGGGCGAGCCGTCGTCGGGGAAGCGGTTGGGAAGCATGCCGCGGCTGAGGAAGGGGGCAAACGTGCGCAAGATGGCCTCGGCCACCCGCGGCCGGCCGGTGGCGAGGGTGAGCCCGCTCAAGCAAATCATCGTGTCGCGCCCCCAATCGCTGAACCACGGGTACCCGGCGATCACCGTCTTGCCGGGGGAAGTACCGGGCAGGGGCCGCTCGACAATAAACTGATCCGCCGCGAGCACCAGCCGGGCCACCCAGTCGGGATCCCTGCCGCTGTCCGGATCCGCTGTTTTCCACGCATGCAACAGGTTCTGCTCGTAAGCGCAGCGCTCGGCAAGGCGCTCGGCACCATCGAGAGCCGCCTGCGATTCGGCGCTCGCCGCTACAGTGAGTTCCTGACCAGGTTGCAAGGTGCATGCGATCGTGGCTGCGCACAGATGATCGTCGAGGGATTCAAGCCCCCGCTCGTGCTCAGCGCTCAGAAAAAATTGCCGGTACCACTGGTGGATAGGAGTAAAGACCGCCCCCACCGCCCTCACCCAAAAAGGAGCCGCCCCGTCGAAGGCCATTACCCGGATGCCGTCCGGGACCGACTCGATGTCCATCTGCCAGTTTCCAGCCCGGGTGCGGCCATGGTGGTTGCGATAGTTGACCAGCACCTTGAGGGAGAGGGTAAGCGGTTGGGTGGCGCGCAGCAGGCGGTAGCGGACGTAGGTGGTGTTCGCCCCCGGCTGCATCCAGATCTGCTTGGCAACTAGCGCGTCGGCACAGGCAAAGCGCCAGTGGGGGATCGCCCCGTCTAGACTGAAGTGCTCGATGTGCACCTGCCCTTCGGGGTTGACACCGTCTATCCAGCGGTTAGCAAACAGCGGATAGCTCCGCCCGTCGTACTGGGCGGTCTCGTCGAGTTTCGCCACCTGCAAAGTCTGGCCCAAAGGCGGTTTGAGAGCGGTAATCAGCAATCCGTGATAGCCCCGGGTCAAAAGCCCCGCCACCGTGCCGCAGGCGTAACTGCCCAGACCGTTGGTGACCAGCCATTCGCGCCTTTGTGCGGAGTGCAGATCGCAACAGACCTCCCGCCCGAATGCAATATCCATCGCTTTCCAAGTCATCGCTATCCACAGTAGATGAACCGCTTGCCGGTTCGGTTGCAGTTGAAGGACCGCGTCAGGCGGCGAAGCGTTCTGCGTAAGCGGCGTCGAGCCTGCGGGCGATGGCGTCGATAAATTCACCAGTGGTGAGGAACGGTTGCTCGGGACCCACCAGCAGCGCCAGATCCTTAGTCATCTCGCCCGCCTCAACCGTCCCGACGCAGACGCGCTCCAGCAATTCGGCAAAAGCGCAAATCTCCGGGGTACCGTCGAACTGGCCGCGATACCAAAGTCCCCGGCTCCAGGCAAAAATCGAGGCGATCGGGTTGGTGGAAGTCTGCTTGCCCTGCTGGTGCAGGCGGTAGTGGCGGGTGACTGTGCCGTGGGCGGCCTCAGTCTCGACGGTCTTACCGTCGGGAGTGAGCAAAATCGAAGTCATCAAGCCCAGGGATCCGAAGCCCTGGGCCACCACGTCCGATTGCACATCGCCGTCGTAGTTCTTGCAGGCCCAGACGAACCCACCCGACCATTTGAGGGCGGCAGCCACCATGTCGTCGATGAGCCGGTGTTCGTAGCTCAAGCCGTGCTCGGCAAAGGCGGCCTTGAATTCGCTGTCGTAGACGCTCTGGAATATGTCTTTAAAGTTGCCGTCGTAGACTTTGAGGATCGTGTTTTTGGTCGACAGGTACACCGGCCAGTTGCGGGTGAGGGCGAAGTTGAAGCAGGCCCTGGCGAACCCGGCGATCGACGAATCGAGGTTGTACATGCCCAGGGCGACGCCCTTGTCCGCAAAATCGAAGACCGTCTGCTCGACCGGCTCGCCCCCTTGGGCGGGCTCGAAGACGAGTTTAAGTTTTCCCGGCCCCGGCACGCGGTACTCGGTGGCCCGGTACTGATCGCCGAAGGCATGGCGGGCGACGACGATAGGTCGCGTCCAGCCCGGCACCAGCCGCGGGATATTGCGGCAGATAATCGGTTCACGAAAGACCGTCCCCCCGAGGATGTTGCGGATGGTGCCGTTGGGGGATTTCCACATCTTCTTGAGACCAAATTCTTGAACGCGCGCCTCGTCGGGGGTGATCGTGGCGCACTTGACGCCCACGCCGTAGCGCTTGATAGCCTCAGCCGCCTCCACCGTCACCCGGTCGTCGGTGGCGTCACGGTTTTCGATCCCAAGGTCGTAGCGCTCGGTGGTCATCTCCAGATACGGCCTGAGCAACTTCTGCTGGATCATCTCCCAGATGATCCGGGTCATCTCATCGCCGTCGATATCGACCACCGTCGTCTTCACCGTCAATTTGGACACACTCATCGGCCATCCCTTCGCTTCGCAGGTCACAGTTTACGCACAGGCAAGTGCACTGAATCCTATCGCACATCCGTCCATGACCGAGAGCTGTCTCCTTTGAAGTGAAGACGGAATTTCTGTGTCCGAGGTGTTCAGGTCTCTTGCCCGCTTTTGAAAAGTCTACTGGCCTTGCAATGGCACACAAAATCAGGCTGAAACACCTGCCAGGGTTTTATCAACTGTTGCTAACAGTTATCGGCTTTGTTAGGTTGGACGCGGAAGCGACCGGGAGACAGCCATGCCGTCCAGTTATGCCATCGGTGAACACTTCGAGCAGTTTATCCGCTTGCAGATAGACAGTGGCCGTTACACCAACGCCAGTGAGGTCGTGCGTGCCAGCCTCCGTCTTTTAGAAGACCAGGAGAAACTGCGCCAGATGCAGCTGGAGGAGATGCGCCAACTCATCCGCGACGGGGCCGGGAGCGGCCCGGGTCAGTCCGCCGACGCAGTGTTCAACCGCCTCGAAGCTCGCTATGGCGACTCGTCTGCCGCCTGTGAGCCTTGATGGAGGTTATATTCTCACCTTTCGCCGAGTAAGATCTCGAAGAAATAACCGACGCCATCGCTGCGGACAATCCCCAGCGTGCCCTGCAGTTCGTGCGTGATCTGCGCGAGCACTGCCGCAAAATTGGCCAGTTCCCCGAGAGCTACCCGCAGCGGGAGCAACTGGGAGCGGGTATCCGGGCGATGGTCCATAGGCGTTATTTACTTTTCTATCGCGAGATTAATACTCAAGTGCGTATTGAGCGCATCGTCCACGGTGCGCGACGGCTAGAAGACCTCGGGCTTTTGTAGTATGAATACCCCCCTTCTGCTGCACTGAAGCCCCGCCCAATTCGATCCGCCATTTGGCCTACCCCAGACGTCTACGCCGCATTGTGGCTGACCTTCGCGCCCATGCAGCTGAGTGGCCGGGTCTGCCCAGAGCCTCTTCCACAAGTCCGCGCAAAGCCTTTCGAAGTCCTTCCAATGGGCAGGCGGTGGGATTTGGATACCAGAAGCAGTAGGCATGGAAGCCTTCCCTATAATAGCGAGCGGTAAATTGCTTTCGGAGACTTTCGGGCTATCAGAACGTTGCTCGATGTTTTATGAGGACAAAATATCATATTCCGTCAATCGAGGTTGCGTGCACCCTGTAACCTTCCTTATCACCTCTATCTTGCTCGCCCACAGCGGCGCCGACCGGGGCAACACCCTCAGCCTCGGGTACGCACTGCGCTGGTGGGCAGATAGGCGCCATTGCCCACATTGGCGCTCGCGATTGCCATCGAGCGCAATCGGGACTGCCCGCTGTGCCATATCGGTGATGGGGGCGGGCGGGGAATAATCGAACCATCGAACCGCACCAGGAGCCGCCGCCATGACCAGCCACTGCCGCCACCGCCTCTACGCCCTACAGATTCTTGGAGCCGCCGTCGGCATCGCCATTCCGCTGCTCAGCTGCTTGACGATGGTTTATGCCGCCACCACCGGCCAGATGCCGTTTTATGCCACCGGTGCAGTGCCGCTGGTGCTGCTCGCCCTCGCCGCTGCGCTCGGTTCATGGATCTGGATGCAAAGCGCCGAGCTGGCTTAAATTTTCCCGCTGCTTTCCCCCCCCAAGCCCTCGTCGGTTTCCCTCCGTCCCCTCTTAACTCCTCCTTGTTTCTGGTTCGATGCCCCCTCCCGCGCCCCCAGGCGCGGGAGTTTTCTTTTCTCCTCTGCACAGTGACTCACCCGGGACCATGCCGCAGTCGACACGCAAAGCGTGCACGCACTGGAAAACTGCCAAGCCCACCCACACAGTCTCCCGCCCGCCTCGCCCTGAAGTCCGGGGGGGTGGCATCCCCCCGGCGCGGGGAGGAGGAGAGCGCGAGAGGGGAAGCGCGAAGGGGGTTCCACCTCTCGCGACCCAGACCCTCGTGCCAAACCAATTGCCAAGTGTCAGATGTCAGATGTCAAGGTGCGCACCAGACGGGCATAGGTCTCGGAGGGCCTATCCCCCAGGTGATCTTCGATCAGACGCTCGCTGCCCCGAGCAAAATCGATGGCAAACAACCCGAATCGCGGCGTGTAGGAGCCCCATTCGTAATTGTCGGTGAGCGACCAGTGCAGATAGCCGGCCACCGGCACCCCCTCGGCGCACAACCGCTGCACCTGCTGGACATGCGCTTCGAGAAACTGGCTTCTGAGTAGCTGATCTGGGCGGTGACCGGCGGCGCTGTTGTCGGGTTTGCGCCGCAAAGCCATGCCGTTTTCGGCGATGAGCACCGGCAGAGCGTACTCCGTCGCGTAGTGGCTGCAAAAAAAATGCAATCCCTCCGGCAGACTGCGCCAGTCCCACCACTTGCTGGTGATGCCGCTCATCATCCAGGCGCGCAGACCCGTCGTCTTAAATTCAAAATCCGAAAACGAGGGCAGGCGCAGCGTATGGGCCACGAACGGGTCGTAGTAGTCGATGGCGACGTAGTCGATGACCCGTGCCCGCGGACTCGCCTCCAGCGTGCGCAACAACAGCGCGAAGTGGCGAGCGTCGAAGGAGCGGTAACCGAAGCGGTTGGCCCACCAGTGGACAAGCCGGCCGGTGCGGTAGGGCAGATCCCGCACAAAGGGCAATTGCGCCGCCGCCAGCGCCGCCTCGAAGCGCTCCGCCTGCCGATGCAGGTGCTCGCGCAGATTGGCGGCAGGAATGGCCCGCTCGCGCAGGCACAACAGGTCCCAGAGCACCTTGTCGGACCAGTAGAGATCGCTTGCGAAGGTGTTGAGGGTGACGCGCGGCCGGGGCCAACCCGCTTGCTCGTAGAGATTGTGGATGGCGTTATAGGCCCGGACGTGGGCGGCAAGCAGATGGTCGTAGGCCCGCAGGCAAGCTTCCGTCCCCCGGTGTGGCCCCGCCGGAAACTGGCGGCCGAAGTAGCTGTTGAGCACCAGCATGTTCGGCTCATTGATGGTGATGTACCAGTGCACCGGCGCCAGACCGTAGCTATCGATCAGGCGGCGGTTGATATGGCCCACGGCGACGCGGACATACTCGGCAAAACCGTCGACGGTGGCGGGGGCAAGCCACGCGTCCGACCCCAACCAGGCGGGATGGGTAAAGTGGTGCAGCGTCACGACCGGCTCCAGACCGGCGCGGCGGCAGGCGGCGAGCCGCTCGGCGTAAGCGTCGAGGGCGGCGGTGTCAAAGGCGGGAGCTGGGCCGGGCCGGGCCTCGAAGCGCGGTTGGATGCGCGCCCACTCCAGTCCCAAACGAAAGCTATTGAGGCCCATGCCCCGGCAGAGCCAAAAATCGGCTTCGTAGCGCGTCCAGAACTGGGCTGCGGCCCCGGTGCGCATGACGGTACCTTTCGCTTCGCCGCGCGCCCAGTTGTTGTGGGGCTGGCCGGGACCGTTGAAGCCGCCCTCGCTCTGGTAGCCGGAGGAGGCCACTCCCCAGAGAAAATCGCCGCTCCCTTTTGGCTCGGTGTTGTCGGTGTAGGACTCGGGCATCTTTAGACACTCAGGCGGGCAAGAATCGATTCGACGACGGCGAGGGCCGCGGTGGGACGCCCATATTTTCGCGCCTGGGAGCGCATAAAAGCCAGATGCTCCGGTGCGCTCAGCAAAAACTGCACGGTGGGTGCCACCATCTCCGGCAGGCGCAACTGGATACCGGCGCCGTAGGCGGCGATCGCATCGGCGTTCCACTCCTCCTGGCCCGGAATCGGATCGACGATCACCATCGGCGTACCCCGCGCCATCACCTCGCTGGCGATGAGCCCACCGGCCTTGGTGATCACCAGGTCGCTCGCGGCGATCAGATCGTCCACAAAATCGATCTGCCCGAGCGAGCGCAGGCGCATGGCCGGACCGTCCTCCAGGTCCGCAAGGGCTGTACCGAGGGCATGGTTGCGGCCGGCCACCACCGCAAGGGTCCCGGCAAACGGACTTTCGAGTAGCCCCGCCACCATCAGCCGCACCCGCCGCGGCTGCAGGCCGCCGCCAAAAAGGGCAATCACCGGCGCGTCCAGCGGCAGGTCGTGGCGCTCGCGCATCTGCCGGGCGGGTTTGGCTTCGGCGATTTCGAGTTTGACGGGGATGCCGGTTACGTGCAGCAACTCGGGGTCGACGCCCTGTTTGGTGAGAATGTTCGCGGTGAGATCGCTCGCCAGAAAGTAGCCGTCCACCTCGTAGTTGATCCAGGTGCTGTGGGCGACCGCGTCGGTAATCACGACATAGTGCGGCTGGGGCCAGTCGAACTCCTGCTTGAATAGCTGCACCAAACGGCTCGGAATCTGCTGGACGCAGATAAACACGTCGGGGGCTGCCTGCTTGATGAGTTGCTCGAACTTGCGAAAAAACGGCCGTTCGATTTTGCTGAGCAGCAGCGTGTTGCTCATCGAGTCTTTGAGGTCGGAGACGTCGCTGCCTTCGTAGATGAGTCGGTAGAGTTGCGGGGCTTTCTCACTGAGCTGTTCGTAGGCGCGGATGAGTGTCTCGCGCAGGATCGGGCTGGCGTAAGCGAGGGCATCCTCGATTTGCACCTCGACGTCCGGATAGCGGGAGAACGCCTCACCCAGGGCGTTGGCGGCGTGGATGTGGCCCGAACCTAAGGAGGCATGAAAGATCAATATTCTGGGCATAGAAGCGTGCCGCACCGGACTGGACGCGCGCCGGGGCAGGGCGCGGACCGCAATCTAGCATACCGCCGCGGCCTGTGCGCTTAGCGGCTCGGCTCGGCAGGCTTCCAGGTCCGCTCGGTGTGGCTGTAGTACTGCGGATCTCCCGTAAACCGATCCAGGCGCTCCGAAGGGCTGAAGTAGCGGTAGCGGAAGATGTAGGCTGTGAGCAGCAGTACCAGCAACATCGCCACAGGAATCAGAAACTGGGCGGGATAGAATCCGGCTCGGTGCAACGCCATGGCAATCACCCCGTTTGCAGAAAGTTCGACGAAGGTGTTGCGAGGTCTTGGTAGGCGCCGATGGTGCTTGGAGGCCATCTGCCTTGATAATCCCGCGATTATCTGCGAGTCGCTGAGAAAAGATACGAATTTTCACCCGGCCCACCACAATAATAGCGGCTATGGAACTTGAGCCTGACTACCAGCCCTCGACTCCGTCCCCCGATCTGTCTCAGGGTATTACCGCGAGAGCGCTCGGCGAGCGATTGGGCGTCTCACAGCAGCTCGTTCTCAAGCAGTGGGACGCACTGGGGCCGCTGTTTGCCAACTGGTGCCGCTCGGGTCGGAGCACCCGGCGGGTGCGCAAGCGGGCCGACCCGGACGGACTAAGCTGGGTGCGCGGCCTGGACGGCCGTTTCTATCCGGTGCCGCCCCGGCCGCTTCAGTAGAGAATCGACGGCAAAAAGGGTGCAGCCGGTTCGCTATACAGGCCCTGGCTCATCAGCGTTAGCGGCTGGCTGATGCGCAAGCCCCGATGCAGGCACCACTGCAACAATTCGGCGTTGCGCGTCGGCAGCAAAAAGCCCGGAATCTCAAATTCCCCGGCCGCACCGATCAGGGCTTTGAGATCGTCGTTGCTCTCACCGACGGCGTGACCAAAAAAATTGAGACCGGATGCGCAGCCAGTGATCCGCCCGTCGTGCCCGACGACCATTGCCGTACCCTGAGCGATCCCGTCGAGGAGATCCTGGCAGCGCTCGAAGCCATGGACGCGCCGACAAAGTCGGTTGCACGCGCTCAGGTCCGCTTCTGCCATCGGCCGCACCCCATAGCCTTCCACGGCGATATCGAGCGCAGGTCCGGCAAGGGCCACCAGCGGCTCGCGCACCGCGAAGCCGAGCTTGGCATAGAGCGAAAACGAACGGAGGTTGTAAGCCGACTGCACCAGCCGCACCCCCGCGAAGCGCCCTTCCTCCACGCGCCCCAGCACGTGTTCCATCAACCGCCGCCCGACCGCGGCACTCTGGATAGCCGGATCGACGGCGATGGGTCCGATGCCTGCGACAGGTGCACTTTCCCAGAGAAAATTGCTCCCTACAACCCGCCCGTCCACCTCGGCAACCACCGGATAGATATCCTTGCGTGCGAGCAAATAGGAGAGGATGCCCACGGCAAATTCCACCGACGGAAAATCCGGCGGAAAATTGTGGGCCGTGGCGATGCCCCGAAACGCTTCGTAGGCGATGGCGCCGCAGGCCGGGGCATCCCCGGGGGTGCCCCGGCGCAGATGCAGGTTTGCCACGGTCACCGCTGCTTTTGTTTTTGTCATCACTCATTTACCAACGCGTCTTTCGATTGCTCGTCGGAACACAGGCGTAGCCCGTCAAGGGGTTCGACAGGATTAGTCTGGCGTTCCAGGCCCTATTGACGCCCGGGGCTGTGCATTTGTTCACTCCACGGTCAACTTGATCGCTCCAGAAAAATTGCGGCTTCCTGGCTGTTCGAAGAAGGCTCCATCTTTTTTATAATTCTTGACGATTGCGGAGTGTAAATTTGAACAATAATATCAAGGAAAACCTTGTTCAATAGGCAGTCCGGTCGCACTGCGGCGTCGGTGTTTGTTGTGCCTGACTTCGGAGCGACCGGGAGGACAATCGGCAACCGCGGTCTGTTCAGCAAATCTGCCTTGATTTTTGACGACCTATCAGGAGAACCGATCGATGAATGTGCTCACCACCAGCAGCCAGCGGGGCGGCAAACTGTTCAAAGTGACGATGACTCTCTCTCCGACGCTGTCGCACCATCCCTGGCCGAGCCTCGACACCTACGAGCCGAGCCAGAACAGCTACAGCGTCGTGGTGCCCCTCGACCGGCTGCTGGCCGAGATGACCTATATCAAGAACAAGGGCGGTCGGGTTCTCGACATTTCCCCGGCGGAACTTGAGGCCCTAGGACCGCCCGATATCAGCTCGGTCGCCATTCCCCTCAAGGTCGAACTGTGGGCCAAAGCTGACATCTCCGATGTGCGGGCGGCGATCGTAGCGGCCTACAAACAGATCTTCGGCAACACCTACGTGCTCGAAAGCGAGCGGCTCACCTCCGCCGAGTCGCTATTGCGCAACGGTTCGATCAGCGTGCGCGAATTCGTACGGCTTCTGGCCAAATCCGAACTGTACAAGGAACGCTTTTTTCTTTGTACCTCCAACAACCGCTTTATCGAACTGAACTTCAAGCATTTTTTGGGCCGCGCCCCCTATAACCAGTCGGAGATCGCCGAGCACCTGGACCGCTACCAGACGTTCGGTTATGACGCGGAGATCGATTCTTACATCGACAGCGACGAGTACATCCAGGCCTTCGGCGAAAATGTCGTTCCCTACTACCGCGGCTTCAAGTCCCAGTCTGGCCAGACCGTAGAGAGCTTCAACCGGATGTTCAAACTCTACCGCGGCGACGCCGGCAGCGACACCAATCTGAACCTGCAGGGCCAGAAGCGCCAGGTCGACCCTAAAAACCTGCTGCGCTCCGGCCGCGGCATCGTCTGACAATTAACGACTGCTGTCGAAGACGCCGGGAAGGTCTGCTTTCCCGGCGGTTTTTATCGACCGGCTTCCATTAAAAAGGGCAGGCGAAATGCATCGCCTGCCCCAGATAGCTCAGCCGAGAGCAGTTAGCTCAGGGCGTTGATGCAGTAGTCGATGTAGGCGTTCGCCTCGGTGAGCGGCTGGCCCGACAGCTGCGAACCCACCTTGCCCTTGATGTGCTTCAACGCCTCGATGTACCAGCTCGGCGACAGGT
>JAHHGR010000067.1 GCA_019359725.1 Aphanocapsa lilacina HA4352-LM1
AGCACTATTTTGATTATCTGGACGGGCCGGTGTTGCGTCTGGCGTCGAAGGATGTGCCGGTGCCCTACAACGGCCGGATGGAGGCGACGGTGATCCCGCAGCCGCAGGACATTGTCAAGGCCGTCGAGAAGATGACACACCGTGCCTATTGAGCCTCAAACCGGACCACTACCAATACACCATCGTTACCAAGGAGCCAGCTATGCAAACGAGTGAAAATCAGGAAATGTTATCGGTAGTGCAAACCGTTCCAGCCCCTCTCGAAGAGCAACTGCAACTCCAGCTGGAGGAGATCAAAGCGAATCTCGCGCATCTGGAAGCTGTTTATCGACAATTCAAAAAGCACGCAACCGTCTGCGAACCTGAGCTGGAGAGCAGCAGTGCCTCGGTGAATTTTGCCAATCCATAAATGCCGTCCGTCCAGGGCTTGCCCAGAACCTGTACCCGGTTTGCCTGAACGGATGCATTGCTGCATCGAGAACGACAATCTTACGCCCGTCGGTTTGGGTTGCAATCCCAACCGCCGCTTTACTGTAGGGAGGTTCCCAGTGAACGCTGAACATCTGGCTGCGCCCGATCCCGGCGATACCGCGCTGCAGCGCACACCGATTGCGATCGTCGGTTTGGCCGGGATCTTTCCGCAAGCTTCCAACGCTCAGGAGTATTGGGAGAACATCCTGGGCAAAATCGACTGCCTGACGGACGTACCGCCGTCGCGCTGGCGGCTGGAAGACTACTACGATCCGGACCCGGCGGCCCCGGACAAGACCTACTGCCGGCGGGGCGGATTCATCCCGGACATCGAATTCGATCCGCTCGAATTTGGTCTACCCCCCAACATCCTGGAAGTGACCGACGTGACCCAGTTGCTGGGGCTGGTCGCAGCGAAAGCGGCCCTCGCGGACGCAGGCTACGGCGAAGCGAGTGCGGCTGTGCGCGAGCGTACCGGCGTCATCCTCGGGTTGATGGCGGGATCGATGCAGCTGGTGGTGCCGCTGACGGCGCGTCTGCAGCATCCTGTCTGGCGCAAGGTGCTCAAAAGTTACGGCCTCTCGGAGGCCGACACCGAGAAGATTGTCGAAAGGATAAAGCTGGCCTACGTCGGTTGGGAGGAGAACGCCTACCCGGGCTATATGGCCAACGTGATTGCCGGACGGATCGCCAACCGCCTGGATCTGGGCGGCACCAGCTGCGTCGTGGACGCGGCCTGCGCCAGTTCGCTGATGGCGTTCAAAGCGGCGCTCAGCGAGCTGTGCGAACAGCGCTGCGACATGGTGCTTACCGGCGGCCTCGATCTGGACAATTCGATCCTCACCTATCTCAACTTCAGCAAAACCCCAGCCTTCTCCAAAGAGCAGCAAAGCCGCCCCTTCGACGCCGATTCCGACGGGATGATGGTCGGCGAAGGGATCGGCATGCTGGTGCTCAAGCGTCTGGCTGACGCCGAGCGCGACGGCGACCGCATCTACGCCGTCGTGCGGGGTGTGGGCAGCTCCAGCGACGGACGCCACAAGAGCATCTACGCACCGCGCCCGGAGGGGCAGGTGCGCTGCCTGCAGCAGGCCTACCGCAGCGCCGGGATCGCTCCCCAGAGTGTGGGGCTCATCGAAGCCCACGGCACCGGCACGAACGCGGGCGATCTGTGCGAGTTTACGGCCCTCGATCGGATGTTCGGCAGGCAGGAGGACCACAAGCAAGCCATCGCCCTGGGCAGCGTCAAATCCCAGATCGGGCACACCAAAGGTGCCGCGGGAGCAGCGAGCCTGATCAAGGCGGCCCTGGCGCTGCACCACAAGATCTTGCCGCCTACCATCAACGTCGGTCGCCCCAACCCCAAATTCGCTATCGAAGGGTCGGCTTTTTATCTCAACACCGAGGCCAGGCCCTGGGTGCAGCCGGGCGGCGAGTTGCCGCGCCGCGCCGGGGTGAGTTCGTTTGGCTTTGGCGGCACCAACCACCACGTTGTGCTCGAAGAATACGGACAGGAGCCGTCCGGGCCGTACCGCCTGCACCGTCCGGCCCAGTCGGTTGTTCTCTGTGCGTCCACCCCTGCTGCTCTAGTCAGTGCACTTGAGGGCGCCTTGAACCGCTGGGAAAGTCTGCCGGAGGCGCAAGCGTTTGCCGAATTGTGCGCGTCGAGCCGGGAAGCGAAGCCGGGATCCGGCGACGCCAGGCTCGGCTTTGTGGCCGCCTTGGCGGCGGAGGCGCGCGAGCTGTTGCAGCTTGCGCTGATCACCCTGCGCGAGCAGCAGGGCGAGCCGCACTGGGAACATCCGAAGGGCGTCTACTACTGCGAGCGGGCTGCATCGGGTAAGGTGGTCGCCCTCTTTCCGGGGCAGGGATCGCAGTACTTGAATATGGGTGGGACGTTGACGATGAACTTCCCACCGCTGCGCGCCATCTACGCCACCCTGGATCGCCTGTTTGTCGCCGAGGGGATGAGGCCCGTTTCGCAGGTGGTGTTTCCGATGCCGGCGCTCGATCCTGAACAGCAAACCGCCCAGCAGAAGGCGCTGCTGGAAACCGAATACTCCCAGGCGGCCACCAGCGCCCTGAGCGCAGGCCACTACCGGCTGCTGCGCGAGGCCGGATTTGCGGCCGACTTTGTGGCCGGGCACAGCTTCGGTGAACTGACAGCGCTATGGGCCGCCGGTGTACTCGACGAGGAGACTTACTTCTGCCTGGTCAAGGAGCGGGGCAAGGCGATGGCCGTCTGCGCAGCTTCCGGGGGCGAACGGGGCAGCATGCTGGCGGTCGGCGGCGATTGGGAGCAAATCCAGCAGGAGATCGCGGACCTGCCCCAGGTGATTGCCGCCAACTGGAATTCCGGCAATCAGGTGGTGCTCGCCGGGGCAAGTGACGCAATCGTCGAAGCCCAGCGGCGGCTCGATGAGCGGGGCTATCGCGTCAAGCTGCTGCCCGTGGCGGCGGCCTTCCACACGCCGTTGGTCCGCCCCGCCCAGGAACGCTTCGCCCAGGCCGTGCGGCAAGTGGCTCTGAGCGAACCGCAGGTACCGATTTTCAGCAACGCGACCGGTGCTCTCTATCCTGCGGATCTCCAGGTGATCCGCCAGACCCTCGAAGACAACATCCTCCAGCCGGTGCTCTTCAAACAAGAAATTGAAAACATCCACGCCCAGGGCGGCGGCATCTTCGTCGAATTCGGCCCGAAGGGAGTGTTGACGAATCTGGTCAAGGACATTCTGGCGGGCAAGCCCCATCTGGCCGTCGCCCTCAATCCGAGCGCCAAGCGCGACAGCGACCGCCAACTGCGCGAGGCGGTGGTGCAATTGCGCGTCGCCGGTTTGACCCTGGCCGAATTTGACACCTTCTGCCGGCCGCTCGCACCGCCCGCAGCCAAACGCGCGCGCGGGATGCCTATCCGTTTGGGTGCCGGCAACTACGTCAGCCTCAAAACCAGGACCGCCTTCGAGCAGGCCCTGCAGGAGGGACAGGGCCGAAACGGGGGGCAGGCGGCCCGGCCCAGCCCGCAGCCGCCGACAACCAACGGGCAGGCGGATCAACACGCTGGTCCCGTACCAAATACGGCGCCGGCTCGATCTGCACAAAACCGCCACCATGAACCACGGGATCTAGCGATGACTCAAACCACTTTGGATCTTCAGCAAGCCTTCGCCAGCGTCGAGTTCAATCTGGCGCAATTCAGTAACCACCAGGAACAGTTGATGCAGCTGCACGGGCAGTACCTGCAGCAGCAAGTGGAATCCACTCACCTTATCGATAATCTGATCGGCCAGCAGTTCTCCTTGTTGTCCGGCCAAAAATCGATCCCGATGACCGAAGAAGTTCTCGCCACCCTCGCTCGCGGCATGCAGCGCTTCTACCACCATCTGGAAGGGACGTTGCGCAGCCACGAGCAATATCTGCGCTTTCAAAGCGAATACACCAGGGCTTTTTACCGTCTGACCCAACAACAATACGCCCTGATCGGCGAGGGTGGGCAGGCGCTTGCTTTGCCTCCCCTATGGCAGAAGCAGGGGCCTGCTTGCCCGGTGCCCGCTCCGGCACCGCCAGCTATCCTCACCAACGGAAACAATGGACACGAGGCGCCTAGGGAAGCGACTTCTCAGCCGTACGCGGCAGCGAAACCGGTAGCGGCACTGGAGATTCAGCAATCCGTGCCTGTGCCGGCTGTTGCGGCGCCGCAGCCGTCGGGTATCGAGCAGGCTTTGCTGGAGATTGTCAGTGACAAAACGGGTTACCCAATCGAGATGATCGAGACGGAGATGGATCTGGAGGCGGACCTCAGCATCGATTCGATCAAACGGGTCGAGATTCTCGGGGCGTTGCAGGAGAAGTTTCCCGAACTGCCGACCATCCAACCCGACGACATGGCCGAACTGCAGACGCTCGCGCAGATCGTCGCGCATCTGGAAGGGGCTGCCCAAAAAAAAAATTGAACCCCGAATCCGGACAGTCGACACCGCCCCTGCTGATTCCGGCCCTCGCGCGCCGTCTTGTCGAAGTGCAGGCGCTACCGGATCCTGACAGCCTGATGCTTAATCCTTCAGCCCACCCACTCTGTTTGATGGCTGGGGACGGTTCCGGGGTCGGCGCCCCCTTGGCGCGGCTTTTGAGCGAACGGGGATGGAAGGTGGTGATGCTCACCTCGGCGCGCGATGCCGGTGCGGACGCACCGCCGAGCGACGGTATAGAGAGGATCGTCCTGGCGCCCGAGGATGAACAGGCCGAGCAGGTGCGCTCGTTGCAGGAGCGCCACGGCCCCCTCGGGGCGTTTATCCATCTGCACCCGGTGCTGCCCCCCGGGGCCGCCGCCCACAGCTTTATCAGCGCCGCGGACAGAGAACCGATCGAGCAGGTGTTTCTGCTGCTTCGACATCTGAGCAGCCCTTTGCAGCGGGCGGCCGGGGCCGGGGGGCGCGGTGCGGTGGTGCTGGTCGCCCGCCTGGACGGAGCGCTCGGCCTGGACGGCAACGGCGCCTTTCGGCCCGCCTCCGGAGCGCTTTTTGGTCTGGGCAAGACCTTGCGCCAGGAATGGCCGCAGGTCTTCTGCCGGGCTGTCGACCTCGATCCTGAGATCGCGGCTGAACCCGCCGCCCGTCACATCCTGGCGGAGTTGCACGATCCGGATATCGCCCTGGCGGAGACGGGCTACGGCCGACAAGGACGGGTCACCCTCGTTGCCGTGCCCGCCAGGGTATCGGCTTTGCCGGCGGTGCCCGCCGCCATCCGTCCCGAATCGGTCTTTGTGGTAAGTGGCGGGGGCAGGGGCATCACCGCCCGCTGCGCCGTCGCGATGGCCGCGCTCTACCGCTGCCGCTTCGTGCTGTTGGGCCGCTCGGGGCTTGAGGCTGTGCCCGAGTGGGCCTGGGGGGCGGACGAAGCGGCCCTGAAGCGGCGACTTTTAGACGAGGCGACCACCCGCGGCGAGAAGCTTTCCCCGCCGGCCCTCGAATCTGCCTGCCGGGAGCTGGCCGCCCGGCGGGAAATTCAATCGACCCTGCGGGCGATCGAACGGACGGGGGGGCAGGCCCTCTACGCCTGCGCCGATGTGACGGACGCCGAGGCCGTCAAGGCGGCTGTCACATCGGCGGCGATTCAGCTGGGCCCGGTGACGGGCGTCGTTCACGGGGCGGGCAGCCTGGCTGACAAACGCCTCGAAAAGAAGACCGCCCGGGATTTTGCGGCCGTCTATGGGCCAAAAGTCGATGGCCTCTCCAATCTGCTGGCGGCCGTGCCCCCGGAACAACTGGAGTACCTGGTGCTCTTTTCCTCGGTGGCCGCCTGCTTCGGCAACCTGGGTCAGGCCGATTACGCCCTGGCCAACGAAGTGCTCAACAAGGCGGCCCACCGCATCCAGAAGCTCTTCCCGGCCTGCCGGGTGTTGGCGCTCAACTGGGGACCCTGGGACGGGGGGATGGTGAGCGCCGAACTCAAGCGCTCCTTCGAGCGCCAACAGATCGCCGTCATCCCTCCCCAGGCCGGCGTCAAAGCGTTCCTGGCCGAACTGGCCACAGCCGACAGGCTGCCCCTGCAGCGGATCATCGGCAGCCCGCTGGTGCAACCCCCGGTTCAGATCGCACCGGCGGCGCGGCGCGTGCGCATCGAAAGGCAGCTGAATCTGGCGGCCAATCCCTTCCTGCCGGACCACGCGATCGCCGGTAAGCCCGTGTTGCCGTTTACCTGCGCCTTTGCGTGGATCGCCGCCGCCTGCGAGCAACTTTGCCCCGGCTACACCGCCTATTGCTATGAAGAAGCCCGTGTCCTCAAAGGCATCGTCTTCGACGGCGAGCGGGATCACGCCTGCACCCTTGAATTGGAGGAGTTGCCCGCACCCGCCGAGGGCCGGTTGCAATTTCTAGCCAAGGTTTCAAGCCAGGGCAGCCGGGGCAAAGCCGTCTTTCACTATGCCTGCCGGGTGACCCTCGCGCGGCAATGGCCCGATGGCGACATCCCACCGGACGGCCCGCCCCCCACCCAAACCGGTGTGGACGCAAACCCGTTCTACGCAAGCGGCGTCCTCTTTCACGGCCCCTGCTTCCAGGGGATCGAGCAACTGCTGGCGATCGATGCGGACGGACTGACCTTGCGCTGCCAGCTACCGCCCATCGCCCGGCGCCTGCAGGGCCAGTTTCCCGTCCGCTTCCACAACCCCTTTGTGGTCGATGTGCAGTTGCAGGGAATGCTCATCTGGACCCACAGGTTCTGCCGCAAAGGTTGTCTGCCCACCAGGCTTCAGCGCTACGAGCAGTTTGCGCCCCTGCCCTTTGGCGAACCGTTCTCTGTGCGTCTGCAGGTCCGAACCCGCAGCGCGAACAGCGTCACCGTCGATCTGATGGCGCAGGCCGCCGACGGCCGGGTCCTCAACCGCCTGCAGGGTCTGCAGGGCACCTTGAGCGAACGCCTGCAGCGCCAATTTCAGGGCCAGCCCGGGCAATGACTGCACGCGCTGCGTGCAACCGGCCAGGCTGGTGCAGGATGCGCCTGCCAAGCACACCGTTTTGGAAATTCAACGATGACTATGCATTCACTGGCTGCGCGCGGGGAAGCCAAGCCGCGCCTGCGCCTTTTTTGCTTGCCCTATGCCGGGGGTGGAACCTCCCTGTACAGCACCTGGAACAGGCGCCTGCCGCCGGAGGTGCAAGTATGCGCGCTTCCGTTTCCCGGCCGCGAACACCTGTGGCAGGAGGGTTTGCTCGATCGCTTAGAGCCGCTTCTCAAACAGCTGGTCAGGGCGCTCGAAGGCAGACTCGACCTGCCCTACGCCCTGTTCGGCCATAGCCTTGGAGCGTTGGTGGCCTTCGAACTGGCCCGCCGCCTCCGGCAGCAGTACGGCACGCACCCGGCCTGTCTCTTCTTTTCGGGACGCCAGGCTCCGCACCTCGCCGAGCGGCTCGGCCCGATCCACCTGCTGCCTACCGAGGAATTTATCGAGCAACTGCGCGGCCGCTACGATGGCATTCCCCAGGCTATCTTCGAGAATCCTGAGTGGCTGCAGTTTTTTCTGCCCGTGCTGCGGGCCGACATGGCCGTGCTTGAGACTTATCAGCACAAAAGCGGGAGCCCCTTCCAGTGTCCTATCGGGGTCTTCGGCGGCCTTGAGGACAGACTCGTCGGTATCGAGGAGTTGGAAGCCTGGCGCGTTCACACAACCGGCGCCTTCCAGTTGCAGCTCTATCCCGGCGGTCACTTTTTTATCCACGACGCCAATCTGCCGCTAGTGGCGGTGATCGCCGAACAATTGCACGAACCATTGCACACAGAAGGCTGGACCCAAGGGGGAGCCCGTGCCAGAGTATGACCGCAGCCTGTGGCGTCCGGCCCCCGGACGACCCGCTCTGGGCATAGATGAAGTGCACATCTGGCGCGCCTGTCTGATGCAGCCGGACGCGCGCGTCACCGAACTGCTCGAAACGCTCTCGGAGGACGAGCGCCACCGCGCCGAGCGCTACCGCTTCGTGGGGGACAAGAGGCGCTTTATCGTCGCCCGGGGGCTGCTGCGCCGGATTCTGCGTTGCTACCTGGATATACCCGCTGCTCAGATCCGCTTCCGTTATGGAGTCAAGGGCAAACCGGCCCTGGCCCTGCCCGGATGCCGCCTGCAATTCAACCTCTCCCACTCGCGGGAAGTAGTGCTTATTGCCGTTACTCTTTGCAGGGAGATCGGTGTCGATCTCGAACTGGTCCGTTCTCTGGCGGCGATGGATCAGATAGCCGAGCGGTTCTTCTCAGCCCGCGAGAAGCAAATGCTCAAGGTGCTGGAGCCCCTGGAGCGGCAGGAGGCTTTTTTCCGCTTCTGGGCCTGCAAAGAAGCCTACGTCAAGGCGTGCGGCAAGGGATTGGCACTGGCTCTTGATCAATTCGATGTGGCAATCGAACCGGACGGCGAGGTGAGCTTGTTGGCCAACTGCGAGGAGCACGGGCACTGGCTTATCCGGCAAATCGAGCCGGGCAAAAATTACGTGGGGGCGGTAGCTGTGGGCGACTACCGTTGGCACCTGCGCTGCTGGCAGTGGCAGGACGAAAACTTCGGTTGGCAGGAAGATTGCCATCAGGGAGCCTGCCAGACCTACGATGAGTGACCGGCTCCCCGGTTATGCCTGCGATCCTGTGCGTGAATTGTCCATTACATATAGGTTCGCCTTTTGTGTCTTATGTGGTTGCTCTGGCGATGAGAATAACCAGTTCCCTCAGGCATTGTCTGTCGCTGCTGCTTAGATGAAGAGTAAGCCTACCCAACCCGCCAATGCTCGTTCTCAGCCGCGCCGCTAAGTCCGGGGGGTGTCGGGGGGGTGGCACCCCCGCGACGCGGGGAGGGGGAGAGCGCGAGAGGGGAAGCGCGAAGGGGGTTCCGCCTCTCGCCCCACAGACCGCCGTGCCCAGCAAAAGCCGCCGAATCCACCCAAACAAACCCAAAAAGACCCAGGAGAAGAGCGTCATTCGAGCCATGCCGCTTCACCCGGATTTGGTATCTGATATTTACGGCTGAGTTGGTAGAGCCGGTGCCAGGGGGGCTGGGGTTGAACGGGGGGGGAGGGCAATGACGAGTTTGCGGAAGTAGGGTTCGACGGTGCGGGCTGGGGTGTAGCCGGTGGACTCGTACAGGAGCTTGCCGCGCGGGTCGAAGAGCAGCAGCTTGGGCACCTCGCCCTGGAAGTAGGTTTGGAGGTCGGGCTGATCCTGTGGGAAGGTGTCGACATTTACAGCGATGAAATTGACCTGCGAGCCGAAGCGAGACTGCAGCTGGGTGATATCGAAGGCCTGCTTTTTGCAATCGCGGGAGTCGTTGATATAGAGAATGACCAGGGCAGGCTGACGGCGGCGGATCGATTCGGCCAGCGTGATACGCGGCGGCACCAGGGCGCCGTTGTTTCCGTAGAGTGAGAAAACACTGCCCTCGTAAATATCATCATCGATCGCAGCAAAAGTGATCCCCGCCGCAAAAAACGATGAGCTAACGGCCAAAAGCGTTGCTGTGACTGTAAAAGAAGATTTTGAAGCGATTGGCTTGTTCATTGGATTCGCATTACCCCCTAGCTCAGCATATCTCTGGTTTCGATAAGTGCGGGACAGCTATCCCCAAAACTTTATGCAACAAAAATTCGCACAGATGCGTGATCCCCGAGTCGTCAGGCCGGGTATAAGGGAGAGACCCGATCAGCACACAGTTTTAAGTTCCTTTGTGAAAAGCAATGAGGAGGCCGATATATATGACTAGCGTCATGTTGGAGTCGGAACTTCAGGAGCGGATCCTGTCCGAACTGGGCCGCCAACCGCGTTCAATTGTACAACTGACCTACGAGTTGGGCCAACCGCCTTGGGTAGTGTTCCGGGCGATGCACAACCTCAACCGCCGAGGATTGGTCGTATATGCTCCTGGTCGGGGGCAGTGGTGTTTGGTGAGTTTACGGGCCATCAGCGGTGCGCTATTATAGGAAAGCTTTTTTAGCGCACCTCGGAATTTATTAGCCATGGCTCAGCCAAAGAAAAAGACCTCCAATGCCAAGCGGGATCAGCGCCGCGCCACCTGGAAGCGCAAAGCGCGTGTGCAGGCTGAAAAAGCCCTTGCCCTCGGCAAGTCGATTCTCTCGGGCAACAACACGGGTTTCTACTACCCACAACTCGAAGCAGAGGAAGAAGAGCAAGCAGAAGAGTAGTCGACGACGACGACCTCCGACAATCGATTCTCCACTCGGGGCAGCCCTCCAGGGCTGCCCCTTATGTTGTGTTTTCAGGCTCCGGCGAGCAGTTCTGCAACCACCTGGGGATCGATGGCATCGAGGCGCGGACCGAGTTGGGCCACCACCCTGGCCGCCAGATACGAAGCCAACCGGCCGGTGGCGGAGATGGACAGATCGTGGGTGAGGCCGTAGAGCAACCCCGCCGCGTACATGTCGCCCGCGCCCGTCGCGTCGACGGCAGCCACCGGAAATGGTTCGATGCGGTATAGATGGCTGCCGTGGGCAATGTAGGAACCGGCGGCACTCATGGTGACCACCGCCGTGTTGCAGTAGGAGCGCAGAACATCGACCGCCGCTTCCGGGGAACTGGTCTCGGTGAAGACCTCCGCCTCCTCCTGGTTGCCGAAGAGCACATCGACATGGTCATTGACCACGCGCCGCAGTTCTTCTTTGTGGCGGCGCACCACGAACGGGTCGGAAAGACTCAAAGCGATGGGTACCCCGGCGGCGCGGGCCTGCTCCATAGCAAAGAGCACCGCATCTTTTTGATTCTGGGTATCCCAGCAGTAGCCCGTGACATAAAGATAGCGGCTCTGGGCAATCGCATCGGGGTCGATGTCAAACAGCCCCAGTTCGCGGCAGGCGCCCAGGTAGGTGAACATCGTGCGCTGGGCGTCGGGGGTGATCAAGATCACACTCAGCCCGGTGGGTTGGGAGCCGACCCCCAGGTTGGCCTGCACCCCCCGGGAGAGCATGCCGTTGCGGTAGGCGGCACCGTAGCTGTCGGCGCCGACTTTGCCGGTGTAGCAGGTACTCCCTCCCAGCTGCTGGATGCCGATCACCGTGTTGGCGGCCGAACCGCCCGGAGTGGCGTGGATAGGGAGACCCGCCAGTTTGGGGATCAGCTCGTCGTACTGCTCGCGGTCGATCAGGCAGACCCCGCCTTTGGGAAAGCCGAAGCTCACAAGCAGGGCGTCGGAGACCTGCACCTGCAGGTCATAAAGCGGATTGCACAGGGCAAAAACGTCGAAGATGCTCATCAGCGCAGGTAATCGAGGGGATTGACGGGTGAACCGTTGACGCGCACTTCAAAGTGCAGATGCGGTCCGGTCGAAAAGCCGGTGGAGCCGACCGCGGCGAGCGGGTCGCCTTTTTTGACCGTCTGGCCGACGGTGACAAATAGACGGCTCGCATGGGCGTAGAGCGTCGAGAGCGTGCCGCCGTGGCTGACGATCACACAGCGGCCGTAGCCGCCGTACCAGCCGGCGTAGAGCACCGTGCCGTCGTCGGCAGCCCGGATAGGAGTGCCCGAGCGGGCCGCGACATCGATGCCCGTGTGCATCTTGCGCACTTTGAAGATGGGATGGTGGCGCATGCCGAACCGGCTGCTCAGGCGGCCTTCGGTGGGCAGGATCATCCGGCCGCTGCCCTGGACGCTGTTGTAGCGGTGCTCGCTTGCGATAATCGTGCGGATCATCGCCGAGACGCGCTTTGAATCGGCAGCCAGCCGCCGCTGGGCCGCTTCGTAGGCGGCGCGCTGGGTGCTCAGGCGCCGGACCAGTTCCGATTGGATCGAGGCTTGCTGGGCAAACTGCGAGCGGCGGCCGGCCAATTGCTGGGCAATCAGAGCGATGTCGTTTCTCTGGTTCTCGACGGCGCTGCGCTTGCGGGTGACCTGCTCGCGCCGGGTATCGAGGGCCTCGAGCAGCTGCTGATCGCGCTCGAAAACTTTGCCTAGCTGTTGGCGCCGATCCATCAGGGTGTTGAGATCGCGGCTGCCCAAAAGCAGCGCCCACCACTGCTCGGGGTGCTGCTTCTGCAAAAAGCGCAGCCGCTCGGAGGCAGCGCGCTGCAGCGATAAAAATTCGGTCTGCAGGCGGCCCAGATCGCGCTTGAGGGCCACCAACCGCTGCTGGGCCACCGACAGGCGATAGCGCGAGTCCTGCAGCTTGTTGGTGGTGAGCGCCAAGTTCTGGCGGATGGCGCCAAGCTGGCTGCGGGCCGCTTTTTCTTTGAGGCGCAGCTGCACAGCCTGCTTGCGGGTCGACTGCAACTTCTCCTGCAACTGCTGCTGGCGCACCTGGAGATTCTGAATGGTCGGGGAGGCGTCGACACTCGGCGATGCCGCCAGCGCGATCCCCAGGATCGCCGCCGCCCCCAGCCGGCGCAGGAGACCTGCCATGAACACCCCGTCAAAAGTTGGGGTCATCCTACCACGCCCGGATGCGCCACCCGGCGGCAAATTGTCTACTGCACAGGCGCAACACCGGCCAGGTCGAGAATTTCGGGAATCAACTCCTCCTTGCGGATGGCCATCAGATGGACGCCGTCGCAGATCTGCCGGGCCTTGGCCAGCTGCTCGGCGGCGATCACCGTGCCTTCTTTGAGGGGATCGCAAGCCCCGGCGAGCCGCCGGATAATCCCCTGCGGGATGGTGACCCCAGGCAGGTTGCGGTTGATAAATTCGGCATTCTTGGCGGATTTGAGCAAGAATATCCCGGCGAGCACCGGCCGGGCGCTCTCGTGGGCGATCGCATCCATGAACCAGGCCAGGCGCTCAAAGTCGGTGATCAGCTGGCTTTGAAAAAAGCGCGCCCCTGCCTCCATCTTGCGCCGGAAGCGGGAGCGCAGCCCCGCTTCGCTTGCGCACTGCGGATCGATGGCCGCCCCGGCAAACAGGCGCGTGGGACTGCTCAGGGCGTTGCCGGCGCTGTCGAAACCCCGGTTGAGCCCACCAATCACCCTGAGCAGCCGCACCGATTCGAGGTCGCAGACCGCCCGCGCCTGGGGGTGATCGCCGCAGCCGACCGGGTCGCCGGTGAGCGCCAGGATATTGTGGATACCCAGTGCCTCCGCCCCGAGCAGATCGCCCTGCAAAGCGATGCGGTTGCGGTCGCGGCAGGCCAACTGGCAGATAGGCTCGATCCCCCGCTGCACCAGCAACGCCGAGGCGGCAAGCGGGCTCATGCGCATCACCGCCCGGTTGGAATCGGTGACATTGACGGCGTGCACCCGGTTTTTGAGCAGAGTGGCTTTTTCTAGAAAGGCTTCGATGTCCGGCCCTTTGGGAGGCATCACCTCGGCGGTGATCAAAAATTCCTTGCGCTCGGCGGCCGTCTCGAGGCGGGCTGACTTCACCATGGGTCGAGGGTCGTTCTGGGTATCTATGCATGGTACCCACATTCGGGCAGTGCGCCGAGCCATCCCAGACCGACCGGCCCCTGCAGCCGCCGGCGATTCTTTTGACCCATCGGCCGGGCTGGTAAAATGGGGTGTGTTTTAGTCGAGAGCGGCGCGATGCAAACTCCGGCGTTAGAAGTGAGCTGGCGGGTGTCGGTGCTCGAATGGCTGGCCCAGCATGTACCGCCCAGGCGCATCGAACATATCCTCGGGGTCGAATCGACCGCCGTCGAACTGGCCAAACGCTACGGCGCTTCGCCCGAACGGGCCGGCCGGGCCGGGCTGTTGCACGATCTGGCCAAATATTTTCCGCCCGAGAAGCTCTTGCTCGAAGCTGACCGCCTCGGCATCGCCGTCGATACGATCCAGCGGCGCACCCCCCACCTGCTGCACGCCGACGTCAGCGCCGGGCTTGCCCGCGAAATCTTCGGCGAAGCAGATTCCCAGGTGCTCGCGGCGATCGCCAACCATACCCTGGGCGACGCCGAGATGGATCTGCTCAGCCAGATTCTGTACGTGGCCGATTGGATCGAACCGACCCGCAAGGGCGAGGATGTGGCGCGGGTGCGCCAGGCCGCCCAAGCCGACCTGATAGAAGCGGTCCTGCTGGGGGCGGAGCAGACTATCCTGGAACTGATCGAAAGCCGTCGGGCCGTTCATCCGCGCACGCTGCTGACCCGCAACTGGGCGCTGTCCACCTTACAGGAGTATTCGTCACGTTGAGCGATCAAAGCGCCCTGCCGCTGGCTTTAGCTGCCGTCCAGGCTGCCGACGATAGAAAAGGCGAAGATATCGTCGTTCTGGAAGTGGGCCAGGTGACCATCCTTGCGGATTATTTTGTGATTGCCACCGGCAACTCCCGCGCCCAGGTGCGCGCCATCGGCAACGCCGTCGAAGAAAAAATCAAAACCGAGTTCGCTCGCAAGCCCGTGCGCATCGAAGGGCTTGGGGAAGGCAGCTGGGTGCTCGCCGACTACGGCGATGTGATCGTGCACATCCTGCTGCGCTCCGAGCGCGAATTTTATCAGCTCGAAGCTTTCTGGGGCCATGCCCCGCGCATCGATGTGGCGCTCCCCCCGGCCCCCCTCAAGGCTTGAGGGGGGCTGCGGGGGAATCTACCTTGGCACAATCAGGCCGTAGCCGCCGTGGTTGCGCACGTAGAGCACGTTGATTTCACCGCTTTCGGCGTTGCGGAAGACAAAAAAATCGTGATCCACCAGCGCCAGATGATCGAGGGCCTCCTCGGGACTCATCGGCGGCATGGCGAAGTACTTGGTGCGCACGACTTCTTTGGGTAGCGCCGTCGCCTTCTCATCGCCATCGGGAAGACTAATCGGCGCCTGGTTGGCCACCGCCAGACCGGTCTTGGGCTTCGGCTTTTTTTGCATTCGTTCTTTGTACTTGCGCATTTGCCGATGCAACTTGTCGGCGACCAGGTCGATACTGGCGTACAAATTTTCGGTTTCTTCCTCGGCACGGATGATCGTACCGTTGGCCTGGACGGTCACCTCCGCCGAATGGCTGCGGGAAATGCGCGGATTGCGTGCCACAGAAAGATAGACATCGACACCCATCGTCAACTGATCAAAGTGGGCGAACACTTTATCCAGTTTGGAACTGACGTAGTCACGAATCGGTTCGGTGACTTCGATATTCTTTCCGTGGATGGCAAATTGCATAAACGCCTCCTGTGGTGACACGAGGCCCCGAAAGCGGCCGACTTTCTCCTGAGCCGCGGTTTCCGGGACGTTGAGATGTTCCATTTACGTTAGCATCCGCCACCCTCGCCCACTGGGCGAATGGAGATGACCCAGGTAAATTTTTGCTGCAGCAAAAGAGATAGATATGCAGGCTTATCTGCCGATTTCGTTGGCCTGCGCTTCGCGCGCCGTCAAGCGCTCCGCCGCCTCGACTTCTTCGTGGGTGCGCCACACCAGGCGCACCTGCTCCAGGCGCGGTCCCTCCATCTCCAAAACCGTAAATTCGAGTTCGTTGTACAAGAACTGCTCGCCCGCTTCGGGAACCTTGTGCAGCTGGTACATGACAAAACCGCCCAGGGTCTTGTACTCGTCGGAGATGGGCAGTTGGAGGTCCAGAAAATCGTTCAGTTCCTCCAGGTTGATCTGGGCCTGGATGATCGCGGTACGCTCGTCGAGTTTGACGATGTCGGGAGTCGCCTGATCGCTTTCGTCGGTGATGTTGCCCACCAGTTCTTCGAGCAGGTTCTCCATCGTGAGCAGTCCGGCGGTCCCCCCGAATTCGTCGACCACGATCACCATCGCCTGGCGCTCGCGCTGCATCTGGGTGAGCAGCTCGCTGATGCGCTTATTTTCGGGCACAAACAGAATCGGCCGGGCCAGAGCGCCCACGGTGTCCGCGGGCTGCACTTCGCCTTTGGCCAGGGGGGTGATCACGTCCTTGATCGAGATCTGGCCTTTGATCGTGTCGAGGGAGTCTTCGTAGAGCGGGTAGCGCGAGTGACCGGTGCGGGAGACCTCGAAGAGCACCTCCTGGATGGTGGCGGTAAAAGGCAGCGCGTCGATGGAGGTGCGCGGCACCATCACATCGATAGCCACCGCGTCTCCAAACTCGAAAACGTTTTCGAGCAGTTCCTGCTCGCCTTTATCGAGACCCGACGCGCTCGAGGAGGAAATCAGCAACTGCAACTCCTCGGGGCCAATCGGGTTGGTGTGGGTGTTGACGTTGGCCTTTACCCCGAAGGCGCGCAGCACCAGCCACGACGACCAGTTGAGAAAGCTCAAAAACGGCGCAAAGAGTTTAAAAAATATCTCGTTGGGCCAGGCGAACAGCAGTGCTGTGCGCTCCGGATAGAGGATGGCCACCGACTTGGGAGCCAGTTCCCCCAGCACAATGTGCATGTAGGTGATCAACAAAAAGGCGACAACCGTGCTGATTGTGTGGGCGAGGGCCGAACCGGCCGCGATCGAGAAGCCGCCCAAGATGGGCTCGATCAGGGCCGCGATCGTTCCTTCGCCGATCCAGCCTAGGGCCAGCGAGGCGATCGTGATCCCGAGTTGGGTGGCCGACAAATAGCGGTCGAGGTCTTTTTGGGAGCGCTGCACCGAGAGCGCGCCGCGGTCGCCCTCTTCGACCAGTTGTTCGATGCGGGTGCGGCGCACCGACACCAGCGAAAATTCGGTGGCCACAAAAAACCCGTTCAGCAAGACCAGCAGGACGACAGCAGCCAGCCGCAACAATATTTCAGGCCACGGCAGCAACAACTCGCCCGCTGTCGCGGCCATCAACAATAAAGGGGGTTCCGCCATAAAAGCTGAAACTGCTCAGGCGACGTGGTCGCCATGGCACATATTCCTTACTACTAGCTTCAGTTGTAGCAGATTCGCCAACTTTTGTGAGTTGTCACTCGCTGTCCGCAGCACCGTCCCCTTCCCCAGGATCTGCTTGCTGGGCGCGCACGGCGCGGTAGCGCTCCTTAAAAAGTTGTTGCTGGCCCTTGTGCTCGACGATGGGCTGAGCGTAGCGGTGTTGGGCACGCAACAGGGGCGGCAGGCGCTCGGAGGTGACCAAGAGCGCCGTGTCCACACTCTCCAGTTCCGGCAGCCAGCGGCGGATAAAGGCGGCTTTGGGGTCGTAGCGGCCCGCCTGGGTGCTTGGATTGAAGATGCGCAGGGGCTTGGGATCGGTACCCACCGAGGCCGCCCACTGCCAGCCACCGTTGTTGGCCGACAGATCGCCGTCCACCAGTTTTTGCATAAAGTAGCGCTCGCCCCAGCCGTAGGGCAGCAGCAAATCCTTGGTCAGAAAACTGGCCACAATCATTCGCAGGCGGTTGTGCATCCAACTGACGGTGTTGAGCTGGCGCATCGCCGCATCGACGATCGGATAACCTGTCTCTCCTCGGCACCAGCGCTCGAAGCGCTCCTGGTCCTCATCCCACTGAAAATTCTCAAACTCGCGCCGGAAGGGCCGGCGGGCCAGTTCCGGAAAGTGGAACAGTTCGTACTTGTAAAATTCACGCCAGCCCAGTTCCTGCTGCCAGACTGCCAGTCCCGCCCGGTCGCGATCGTGCTCGGCCTGCTTCCAGGCGTCCACCGTGCGCGCCCAGACCGCCCGGATGCCCACGGTCCCAAATTTGAGGTGCGCGCTGAGGCGGGAAGTGCCGTCGCAACCGGGCAGATCCCGCCTTTCGCCGTAGCGGTAAAGCCCATCGCGGGCAAAAGCCTCAAGTTGCTCAAGCCCCGATTGCTCGCCCGGGCTGACCAGCAGCGCGCCCGGGAAGGATCCGCCCAGTTCCGCCAAGTCTGGAAAAGACTGCTCCTCCACCACAGGCGCTTCAAGGCGTTCAGGCGTCGGGAAGGGCTTGGGCTTCGCTTTGGCGGACCACTGCCGCCAGAAGGGCGTGTAGACCGTGTAGGGCTTGCCAGCCGCGGCGGTGAGCACCTCCCCAGCCGGGTGCAACAAGATCTCGCAACAGGCGTGGGCTTGGATCCCGGCGGCCTGGAGCGCTTCTGCCGCCCGCGCGTCGCGTTCGCGGGCGTAGGGCTCGATGTCGTCGTTAAAATATACCGCCCCAGCCCCTACGGCTTGCGCCAGGGCCACCAGTTGCTGCACCGGCTCGCCCACGCGCACCGCCAGACGGCCACCGATGGTGCGGTAAGCCTTTTGCAATTCCAGCACCGATTCGCGCAGAAAATAAACCCGCGCCGGGGCGGTGTCATCGCGCTTGACGATCGCCGGATCGACGATGAAAACAGCGAGTATCTGCCCGCCAGTGCGGCTTGCCTGCCAGAGGGCAGGGTTGTCCTGCACTCTTAGGTCCCGACGGTGCCAGACAATCGCAACAGTAGAAGACATGGTGGGCTTCAGGCTCCCACAGCCTGGCGGCAATTGCCGCAGGTGCCGTAAAAATCGAGCACATGGTAGGCAATCTGAAACGCGTGATCCTGGGAAAGGTGTTGTTCAAGAGCGCTCACCGGGCAGTGATCGAGGGGGACCACCCGCTTGCAGCTCAGACAAATGAGATGGTGCTGGCTATGGTTGGCACGCCCTATCAAATAATGGGCCTGGTTGTCGCGCACGTCGATAATCTGAATACGGTCGCCTGCAAGCAACGCTTCGAGCGAGCGATAAACCGTGGCAAGACCCACCTCCTGCTCAGTCCCGCGCAACTGCAGGTAAATATCTTGAGCAGAGAGGGGGCGCTTTGAACTGGCAAGGGCTTCGAGCACCGCCTGCTGTCCTTTGGTCAGCTTTCTCGCGGGCATGTCATTCCTTAATCTGGGCTTTCATCTGTTCGAGGGTTGATTCCATCTGCTTAAACATCTGTTGGGGCGTCATGCCGAAGGTGTTGAGCTGATCGGACATCTGCTTCATCGCCATCTGCGCCATGAAGTCATCGGACAACTCCATGCGCTTGAGCATGATGCGCTGGCGGTCGAGCAATTCTTCCATTTTTTCGATGAATATCTTCTTGCCTTCCCGGTCGAACTTGCCGTAGTTGCTGCCGACCTGCATCAGCTCCTGATACTCCTGGTAGAATTCTCGAGCCTCTTGTTGGACAATCTCAGAATCGAAAAATCCCATGGTAGTTCTCGGGTCATCGGCATACTTCCATGCTACCGCACCTGAGTTGTTCGTCGGGATCGACCTGGGTACCTCGGGTTTACGGCTGGTTGTCGTCGACGGCAGTGGGCTCACCGTCGCCACAGCTTCGCAAACCTGGCCGGTGGCCGCGAGCGAACAGGATCCCGCCCAATGGCTCGCCTCACTCGAAAAGTTGTGGAGGCCGTTGATCAGGGAATTACCCGGGCGGGTACTGGCCGTCAGTGCCACGAGCACCTCCGGGACAGTCCTGCCTACGGATTGCCAAGGCCGCCCCCTCGCCGCCGCCTGGCTCTATAGCGACCGGCGGGGATCAGAGCTTGGGGCGCGCTTCGGCATCCCGGCCGGCTGGGGTCTCAGCCGCTGGCTGTGGTGGCAATTGCAGGGGAGCACGGATTGTCGGCTCACCCATCCAAGCGACTATTTGCTGACGGTTCTCGGGGCCAAAGCGGGTTGGACGGACCACACCTGCGCGCTCAAAAGCGGCTACGATCCCGCGGCAGGAAAGTGGAGCCTGGCACTGGCGGCTGGCATCCCGGCCGCACAGCTGCCCGCGGTCGTGCGGCCCGGCACGGTGGTGGGCACCCTTGCCGCCGAATGGGGTCTGGGAGGCGGCGTGAAGCTGGTGGCCGGTTGCACCGACGGCGTGGCCGGACAGATTGCCGGCGGCGCCCTCGCCGCCGGTCAAGTCTGCCTCAGCCTCGGGAGCACACTTATTTTCAAGGGGGTCAGCGCGGCGAAAATCGCTACCGCAGACGGTGCTGTCTACAGCCACCTCCATCCCGATGGCCGCCTGTGGCTGCCCGGGGCCGCCTCCGCCTGCGGTGGGGCGATTCTAGAAAAGTTCTACCCCCGGGAGCAATGGAAAGCGCTGAACTCGCGTGCGGCAACTTTACATCTCCCCACCGGCCAGACCGCTTATCCTCTGGCCACACCGGGCGAGCGTTTTCCGCACTCGGGTGCCGATTTTGCCGGGGGGTTGCCGGATATTTCGACCGACGACCCGCGCTTTTACGCCGGGCTGCTCGAAGGGGTGGCCTTCGTCGAGCGCCTGGGGCTTGAACGTCTGATCGCTCTGGGTATGCCGGTGCAGGGCGCTTTGTTGTGCGTGGGGGGTGGCACCCGCAGCGAAGTCTGGCTTCGCATTCGCGCCGCTGTCCTGGACCGGGAACTGCAACTGCCCGCCCAGGTGCAGCCCGCTCTCGGAGCGGCAATCCTGGCTGCCGCCGGTGCCTGGGGGGTGAGTGTCACCCGGGCTGCCGCCCGAATGGTACGCCTGGGCGGGCAGGTCCTGCCGGACATAGCCCTGGCTGCTGCCTACGAACCTGTCTATCGCCGGTTCCTGGAGCGCTGGGCCGGGGCCGACTAAACCGCCTTGATGCTGGAGAGGATTTGCTGGACCACCGGCGCCGCCGCTTTGGTAGCGTCGTCGTTCACCGTCGTGATCACGAAGAATACGCGGTTAGCTGGCGTGATCAGCGCCATTGTGTTCACCCGCACAGCTTTGGCCTTGACGGTGCCCGACCCGGTAAGCGTCACTCCCTCCAGGCCATTGATCTTGACTTTGCGGGGACTGCCCTTGAATTTCAGCTCGTTGACTTTTTCAGCCGCACGCCTGTCGATGGCTTTGCCTGCGGCTTCGAGATCCGTCTCAGCCAGCGAGTCAATCACCATCGAAACGGTCTCATCCGGGGCACTTACCGTCAGGGTCTGGCCATTCTGGGTTTTGCTGAAATTGTCCGGGAGTGTCACCTGAACTTTGGCCAATTTGTCCATGTACGTATCTGCGAGTGCAGCAGCGCTTCCGGCTGCCAGCAATGCCGCCACCAACACATACTTCCCCAAGATTCGCATCATCTGGACTATCCCACTGCGTCCTGGCCGATTCTGGCACGAAAAAGAGGCCCCTTTGGGGGCCTCTTCGCGTATTCGAATTGGACCGGCAATTAGCCGTTGAGGTCGGCGTTGCCCACCGCCACCGGAGCCGATTCGCTACCGGCCAAATCCAAGGGGAAGTTGTGAGCATTGCGCTCGTGCATCACTTCCATCCCCAGATTCGCACGGTTGACAATG
>JAHHGR010000069.1 GCA_019359725.1 Aphanocapsa lilacina HA4352-LM1
GAGCAGGTGCAAAGGGCAATGGACATGATCAATGACCGCCCGCGAAAAGTGCTTGGTTATCGGACACCACGGGAGGTATTCTTAGCTCAGTCAGGTGCTGTTGCACTTCAAACTTGAATGGGCCCATCGTTGTCGGGCTATCCCTGGATCCTCGACTCTTTAAATCGCGCAGGTATTTAGCTAAACGGTATGAGACAGTTTCGCAAGCTGCGCTGCGAGGCGGATCTTATCGAAGTGCTGCACACAAGCCGTTTTTTCCCCTCGACCTCAGCCCGGCCCACGCGCTGGCCGCCGGGACCCTGCCGTTGCACCACAAAGGCCCGTTCGACCGCATGCTGATTGCCCAGGCAGAGGATGAGAATCTGGTAGTGATCACCCGCGATCCGCTTTTCAAGCTCTACGGGGTGCGCCCTCTGCCAGCCTGACGGTACCTTGAATGGTTCCTCAGCGGCGCTTGCGGTTCTGTTTGCGCGAGCGCTTGGCCATCTTGCGCCGTTGGTCCTGAGCGCGCTTAGCGCCTTTGGCGCTGCCGCCTGCCCGCCCGCCAAACCCAAAAACCGGGGGCAACCAACCCCCAGGCAGACGCCTGGGCGATTTGAGGCCGAAGGCCACCTGTACATCATCCCAATCGCCGATAAACGTTTCAGCGACGTTGCCGGTGGCAAAGGCGCCCTCGATCGCCGCCAGGGCTTCGAGGCCGTCCAACTCGATGAGACTGCCAATCAAAAAAGCATTCCACTGCGCATCGTTGGTTGCTGCCGCCGCCAGTTGGCTTGTCAGTTCCGCCACAACGATCTCGCGCGCTTCAGGATATTTGCGGGCAATCAGCGTCAGGGCGGAGAGGGGACTGCTGCGCATGTCCGTCGAGAGATCGCGATTACTCACTAGCGCCAGGGTGGCCGGCAGCGCCGCCATCCCGATCATCTGCAGCACCCGCGGAATTTCGATATCGACCCAGTCGTCCTCCGGCAACTGGCCCATCAGATCGAGCAGCGGCTCGACGGCCGCCGGCGCCCCCAACTGGCCCAGGGTGCGCCAGGCGTGGACCGGCCCCCACACCTGCGGGATGTCCGCTTCACTGGTGTGCAGTGCAACGTCGGTCGCCAGACGCACCAGTTGCGCAATGTGCTCGTCGGTCAAGCCCATCGCCGGATAATCCGGCCACGCGAAGACAGTGGCGTTGGCATCGCCCAGCTGCAATAGCCTATCTACCGGCGGCGGGTAATCCGCAAATTCAACAGGTGCCGTATCGCTCATCGGACGCACGCCGGTCAATTGACTACTATGCATTCTACAAGGGCGCCGGTAGAGACTATTTGTAGCAGCGGAACGAGCCTGAAGTTCGCGCTTGACTAGATCCGAAGTCAGACTCATTCTAATTTCGGACTTAATTTAGAGTTTTGTCCTTCAATTTCAGGAGCACACCATGCCGGATGAGCCGCTTTTGACCACCAGCAATGGCAGTCCCGTTGCCGACGACCAGCATTCTTTGAGCGTGGGCGACCATGGGCCGCTGTTGCTGCAGGACTATCAGCTGATCGAAAAGCTCGCCCACTTCACCGCGAGCGCATCCCGGAGCGGGTCATGCACGCCAAGGGGGCGGGCGCCCACGGCTACTTCGAACTCAGCTGCGACGTGAGCCAGTGGACCAAACCCGATTCATGGGTGCCGCGGGCAAGCAGACGCCGGTATTCGTGCGCTTTTCGACTGTAGGGGGCGAGCGCGGTTCGGCCGATTCGGTGCGCGACCCGCGCGGGTTCGCCGTCAAGTTCTACACCGAGGAGGGCAACTACGACATCGTCGGCAACAACACCCCGGTCTTTTTTATCCGCGACCCGCTCAAATTCCCCGACTTCGTACACACCCAGAAGCGCAACCCCCAGACCCACTGCAAAGACGCCGAAGCTTTTTGGGATTTTATGGCCCTCAACCCCAAGACGCTGCACCAGATGACGATTCTCTTTTTGGATCGGGGTACGCCCAAGTCCTACCGCCACACGCACGGCTTTGCCAGCCACACCTTCAAGTGGGTGAACGCCCAAGGAGAAGCCTTCTGGGTCAAGTACCACTTCAAGACCGAGACGGGCATCGAGAATTTTACGGACTTGTCGCTGACTTTGAGCTGTCCGAGGACCAGACGATGCTCGCCGGCCCAAGCACTGAGCAGTTGCAAAGCCGGGGTTTTGGTGGGCCAGTCGTCGGAGCCTTTGAGCGTCTTGCCGTCAATAGCGATCACCTGAGCGCCGAGGGAGGTGACAAGCGTCTGCACCCAGTCGCGGAAGCTTTGCTCGAAGGCGACCGGGTCAATACGCTCGAAGACGCGGCGGAAAGTATCGGCGCAGGGAATGCCACCGGGCAACTCCAGGAACTGCGAAAGCTAGGGCTGCTTGCTGTCGCCGTAGTTTTCGATGTCTTCCCAGCCTTTGGCCCCGGCAATGACGGCGAGGATGGCAATCGTCAGGATGTCCGCGAGGTGGTGGGTACGGGTGCGCTCGACGCGGGGGTCGGGAATATTACAGAAGAAGCACTGCAAGTCAAGTGTTGACTGAGGGCAGCAGCGGAGGCGGTGGGTCTGGGAAGGGTTGTGCGGCGGCGGGGTTGGAAGCCCTTGTCGGTCATGGCGGTGTGCTTGAGCGAGGTAGAATCTACAACTACACCACCCAGTACATTTCTTACCAAAATTTAGATGCGCTTACCCTGCTCCCGGCACCCGGCGCTTTAAGCAAGCCGCTCACCTGTCCAAGGCCAGGTAGTTAAAACTACTGCTTGAGAGTGTCCCGTCTGACACGATAAGCAAGAGTTTGTTTACTTTTGGCCATCCTGATGACTATTAGCCTCCCACTGACTTCCACCAGGCTAGGCTTGCCCGGGCGCTACTACACCGACCCCGACTTCTACCAGCGCGAGTTGAAGACCGTCTGGCGCTCCACCTGGCAGTGGGTCGGACGGCTCGAAGATCTGGCCGGTCCCGGCGATTATCTGACGACGATCCTGGGTGAGGAACCCATCTTTGTGGTCAAAAATGCCGAGGGTGAGCTTCTGGCGATGCACAACGTCTGCCCGCACCGGGGGGCGCGGCTGCTGCCTGAGAAGCAAGGCAGCTGCAAGTTCCTGCAATGCCCCTACCACGCCTGGACATTCGATCTCGAAGGCAAGTTGCTCGCCGTCTCCCAACCCAAATGGTTCCCGGATCTCGACAAATCGTCCGTCCGGCTTGGCAGGGCGCGGGTGGACAGTTGGGGCGGCTTCGTGTTCGTCAATCCCGACCCGGAAGGGGAGTCCCTCGCCGAGTACCTGGCGGGCTATCCCGAGTACCTGGGCGGCTGGCCGCACCGCTGGGAGGAACTGCGGGAGGTGGCCCGCACGGTCTACGAAGAACCGATCAACTGGAAGTTCATCGTCGAGAACTACGTCGAGGACTACCACTTTGCCACCGCCCACGCCGGGAGCCTGGTGCCCTTGTTCGATGTGCAGGATATTCGCACCACCCCCACCGGCCGCCACATCCCGATTCTGGTGCCCTACACGCCCGAGCCGCCCGCAGACCCGGCCTTCCTCAAGCATTGGGAAGCGGACGTGCCTTCGTACCAGGGCTTCATCTTTCCCAACATGATGATCAACACCGGCAAGAACGGCTGCTCGGTGTGGCGGGTGACGGCTTTGGGTCCGGAGCGCTCGCGCCTAGAGACGGTCACCTACCAGACCCCCGCCCAGTACGCCGCCGACCCTTATGTTCCCGAATCCTGGCAGCAGGTGATGGAGGAAGACTTCTCCGTCTGCCGCCTGCTGCAACGGGGAGTCGGCTCGCGGGCCTATCAGGTGCGCGCCCTGGCAGGTGAGCACGAACTGGGCGTCGCTCACTTCCACCAGGTGCTGGCCCAGTATCTCTAGGGCGCTCACTTCAGGGTGAGCGTCTCGATTCGCCCGTCGCCGTCGATTTTGAGCACGCGGAAGTTTCCGGTGTCGGCGATGTACAGATGGCCCCGCTCGTCCACACCGACGGCGAACGGGTCGTTCAAGCCGGCGGCGGTGGGCGGCTCGCCCCCGGCCACCGTCGAGATCGTGCCGTCCGGTGCGATCCGGCGCACGCGGTTGTTGTTGGTGTCGGCCACAAAGAGATTGCCTCGGTTGTCGGCCACGGCCAGTTGGGGCCGCTCCAGGCGGGCCTGCGTCGCCGGGCCGCCGTCGCCCCCGAAACCGGCCTGCCCGGTGCCCGCCACCGTGCGAATCGTCCCGTCCGGCCCGATGGAGCGGATCCGGTTGTTGCCGGTATCGGCGATCAATATCCGTCCGTCGGGTGCCACGGCGACTCCCCAGGGAAAATCGAGCCGGGCCACCGTCGCCGGGCCGCCGTCGCCGCTGTAGCCCGCTTGCCCGGTGCCTGCCACCGTGCGAACGACCCCGTCCGGCCCAATCCTCCGGATGCGGTGATTATATGTATCGGCCACCAGCACATTGCCCAGGGCGTCCACCGCCACCCCGGCCGGGTCGTTGAATCTGGCCTGCTTTGCCGGGCCGCCGTCGCCGCCGTAATCGGCCTCGCCGGTGCCCGCGATCGTCTCGATGCGCCCGTCCGTACCGACGCGACGGACGCGGTGGTGGTTGTGATCGGCGATGTAGAGGTTGCCTGCCCGGTCGCGGGCGATGCCCATCATAAAAAGCCCCGCGCCGGTCGCCGGACCGCCGTCGCCCGCGTAGTCGCTTGTGCCGTTGCCGGCAATCACCGTGGGTAAGCGTCCAGGGACGAGTTTGAGAATCTGGTTGCGGCTGTGCTCGACGACAAAGAGTTCACCCGCGGGGGCAGGCAGCACGAAGACCGGGTACAAAGGCTCCTCTGCGACTGTGATGTGGTTTTCGGCCACGACGCTGCGCAGCGCAAAGCTGCCCAGCGCCGTCCCCAACAGCGCAAACCACACCCATCGGGAGTCAAACCGCCGAGACTTTTCTTGCATCGCGTATTATTCGTTACAGGTCACTTGCACCCTAGCCTGAACCAGGGTAAACCCTCCGGAGCCTCGTTGTGCTGAGCAAGTTCGTCGCGGGCAATCCGCTGGAACGGTTTTTTTCGTTGGCGGGGAACGCCTGCAACGGTATCTTTCTCATCAACGCGGCGGCGCTGCTCATCCCGCCCCGCCCCCTCGATGCGGCCTGGGAGGTGCAACTCATCGGCGGCCTGGTGAGCAACGCGCCGCTGTTGCTGGTGGGGATTGCCCTTGTGGGTGCGGGGCGCTACCTGCGCGAGCAACCCGAGCGCTTTCGCAGTCTGCAGATTTACGCCTACGCCCTGGCGGGGGTGTTCGCCCTGTGCGTGCCACTTCTGGTGGTGGACAGCCTGCGGCTCTACCGCGACGCCGCCGGGCACGTCGATGCGGAGCAAAACCGCACCGCCGCCAAGATCGAGCGCCAGCAGACCCGTCTGGAGGCGGCGGTGGCGGCCGGGAATGTGCCCGCGGGTCTGGATCTGGCCCAGGCGCGCGAGCGGCTCACAGCTGCCCAGGCCCAGACCCGCCGCGAGGCGGAGCAGGCCCGCTTCCAGGCGCGGCTCCACTACGGCAAGCTGGCCATCAGCAAAATGGCCCTGCTCGTTGTGATCGTCGGCACGCTGCTGTTGTTCGGGCGGCTCAGCCAGCTTGCCGCCCGGGGAATTGCCCTCGATCCCGATATCGTCGGCTGAAAAATTCAGGTGTGGAAACCGCTCCACGGCGGGTACGGTTTTCTCCTCCGGGGCAAATCTGGGGGCTTATTACCGTAGAGACATGAAGTCGATGGAGACAAGCCCGATGGTAATGATGCGTTTCAATCCCGATCGCGACATCGATGCTCTACGCAGCGACATGATCGACCGCGTGTTCGGCGGGCTGCTCGGTCCGCTGAGCGGCCGCGATCTTTCCCCGGCCATTCGCGTCTGGGAGAGCCCCGAAGCCTTTACCGTCCAGGCGCTCGTACCCGGTCTGGACCGCGAGAGCCTTGACATTCAGGCCGCTCCCTACGGCCTGTCGATGGGCGGCAAGATTCGCTTCGCCGCACCGGAAGGGGTCACCGTCCGCCACAGCGAGTTCGGCAACGGTGAATTTCGCCGCACGCTGCAGCTGGCCACCCAGATCCGCTCCGAAGCGGTTCAAGCCGGCTACAGCGACGGCATCCTCACCGTCACCCTGCCCAAAGTCGAGTCCCAGCGCGTCGTGAAAGTCAAACTGGCCGAGACGGTGGACACCACCGCCGCCCAGTCCAACTAACTCCCACCGGCCTTACTCCCCTCCCCTGCCTACCGGGGGAGGGGTCCAAGAGGCGAACTGGTCGTCTCTTCGCTGCTCCGTCTGGGCGGGTCCAAGCAGCAGATAGGCTCCGTAGCGGTTTTGTACTTTCAGTTGCGACAGCGAGGCGATCTGTCCTACTTCCGACTGCCGTGCCACCACCCACAAGCTCGGCTCGCTGCGCAGCAGGTGGACAAGTTGCTCGGGAGAGCGGGGGTTGGCGACCCGCCGCTGGGCGTAGAAAGGCGGCAGGTAGGTTAGCGGCCCATAGAACGCCAGCGGCGAGCGGCCCACCCGGTCGATGTACTGCACCTGAGGTGTGGAGACGTAGGCGTCGACCCTCGCCATGAAGACGATCCAGACCAGATTGGCCGTGACGGCGCCGGTGGCCAGCAGTCCTGCAACGGCGAGGCGCCCGCGCCCCAGCCCAAAGCAGACGACGGTGAACAGAGTGGCTGCGATCAGCCAGAGGCCGGGTCCATAGGTTAACCAGCCCCAATCGACGGGGGTATCGAGGTAAGCGCGGGCGGACGGATCGTCCAGATAAGGTTTCAGCAGCGCCGGGTGGTTGCCGATGTAGGGCAGCGCGAGCATCGGGGCTGCCAGCACCAGGGCTACGAGCACCAGGGCCGCCAGTTCCAGCGGATGGGGGCGCAGTTTTCCCTGCTGCAACCGGTAGAGAACGCGCGCGGCCAGAAATGCCCCCGGCACCTGCAACAGCGAGGCGTAGTGGATGAGTTTGGTTTTGACCAGAACCTCAAAAAGCACCAGGATCAGGGCAAACAGCACCATCGCTAGGAGCTGAAAGCGCCGCTCGCGATAGAAAGCCCGTTCGCTAATCCCGCGCAGCAGAAAAATCGAAAACGGGAAGCAGCCCAATAAAAAGACGAGGGTGTGGAAAAAGGGCACGCCGGGGTGGCCGTCGTTGGTACCGGTGATCCGCAATTGATAGGTGACAAATTCGCCGACAAAGGCCGGGCCGTGGGCCAGGGTCTCTAGGGCAAACCAGGAACCCGCCACTGCGAGCGCCGCGAGCAGGCCCAGGCCCACCGACCACGGCGAAAGGCGCGGTCTGGAGACAAAGATTTTGTAGATTGCAAAGCCAGGGATGACGATGGCCAGGGCGAGCGGTCCTTTCACCAGCACCGCAAAGCCTAGGCACACGGACGCCAATCCCAGATAGCCCCCCGGCAGCCGGCCGGGCCGGGGAATCGGCGGATCGAGCCAATCGCTGCGGCGCCCTTCGTCGTAGGCAAATAGACACACCAGGCTGCTCAGCACAAAAAAGTTGAAGGTCGGATCGATAAGGCCGAGCTTGCCCTGTACTGCGGGCAAAATCCCCAGTCCAAAAAGAGCCGCCCACAAAAACCCGAAGCCGGGCGAGACGATAAAACTGCCGGCCAGAAACACCAGTGCCCCGGTGGCGGCGGTGAAGATGGCGCTCGGCAGTCGGGCTGCCCCTTCGCTGACGCCGAACCAGTGAAAGCTCAGCGCCTGCAGCCAGAAAAAACCCGGCGGCTTCTCAAAAAACGGCACGTAATTGACAAAAACCCGCAGATAATCGTTGCGCTCGACCATCTCACGGGCAGCTTCCGCGAAGATCAACTCGTCCCAATCAAAGAGATGCAACGAACCGATAAAGGGCAGATAGGCCGCCAGCAGCAGGCCAAAGACCCCCGAGGCCATCGCCAGGAGCGCACCGAAGGCAACGGGTCTTGAGGCGGTGGACAGTCTGCTTGCCATGACATTCTGCAGCCAGGGATCAGTGGCAAGTTAGCAAATTTAACGGCGCTGGTACAATCGGGGGCGAACAGCGGTGCGGAGTATAGGGCTTGGGCTGGTGCGTCAGAGGAATCCGGGGAGCGACGACCGTCGAAGAAAACAGCAAAGCAGCGATCGAGCAGGCGGTTGTCGAATTGATGGCTTCGATCTGCGAGCGCAACGTCTTTGAACCCCAGGACATCGGCTGCGTCATCTTCACAGCCACCAGTGATCTCGACGCGCTGTTTCCTTCCCAGGCCGCCCGCTGCCACCTGCGCGGCTGGGAGAACGTGGCCCTACTGGATCTGGCCCAACTGGAGGTGCCGGGCAGCGTTCCCCGCTGCATCCGGGTGCTGCTGCAGATCAACACCCCCCACCCCCAACCGGAAATCCAGCACGTCTACCTGCGCGGCGCCCGTCGGCTGCGGCCCGATCGGGTCTAGACATTGACCACTCTCCACCCCGCAGCGAAGCAACCGGCGCGGGGCAAGCGGGGGTTAGGTTGTGGCACAATCCAATTCGGTCTGTCGCTAGAGCCCCGATGCGCCCCATTTGTTCGTTTCTCCGGTTGTCCGCCAGTTTGCTGCTGGGATTGGCCTGCATCGCTCCGGTCTACGCCCAGAATCTGCCGCCTGCCGCTGCTGCTGTCGAGTGCGACGTGTTTATTGCTGGTGGCGGTTTCGGTGGGGTGGCGGCGGCGATTGAGGCGCTGGAATTGGGTAAAAAAGTCTGCATGAGCGAGATCACCGACTGGATCGGCGGCCAGGCTACCCAGCAGGGGGTCTCGGCCCTCGACGAGCGACCTTTGCAGCGCAACAATCCCGACCTTTTCGCCCGCGGCTACGAGCAATTTCGCCAGGCTGTGCGCGCCAAATATGGCGGCGAGCGCAACCCTGGCCGCTGCTGGGTGAGCGAACTGTGTTTTTCACCCCAGGTGGGGGTACAGGTGCTCGAAGAGCGACTCGCCCCCTTCAGGACCAGCGGGCAACTGACGCTGCTGACCGACACTGTCGTCAAGACCCTCGAAGTGGAAGGAGGTCGGGTGCGCTCCCTCACCACCCTCACCCATATCCCCAGAGATCCTGCCCAGGGAGTCAACAGCCGCCCGCTGTCGTCTTTTTATCGCGACTGGTACGACCCGCAGCCTTCGGAATTTTTTGATAAACGCCCCACCCGCTTTGTCCCCACCGCCGCCCGTCGGGGCAAACAGGTGGAGTGGGTGGTGATTGACGCCACCGAGACCGGCGAACTGTGGCCCCTGGCAGGCGTGCCCTACCGGGTCGGCACCGACCGACAGAACCGCTGGGAGCCCTCCGCGCATCCCGACGGTGAAGACCCCTACTGTACCCAGGGATTCACCTACACCTTCGTCATGGAGCAATCCGACGCGCCCCGGACCCACACCAAACCGCCGGGGTACGACTCGCTCTACAACGGCGGCTACTACAGCTACGAAGCGGAGCGCTTCAATCTTGCGATGATCTTTACCTATCGCCGCATCCGCGGAACCGTAGATGGCATGGACATCGAGGCGATGCGCCCCGGAGATCAATCGATGCAGAACTGGACCTGGGGCAACGACTGGCGGCTTTCGACGGCCGAGACGAATTTGATCCTCACCGAGGAGCAGTTGCGCACCCAGGGGCAGCTTTCCGCAGGCGGCTGGCAAGGAGGCTTGCGCCCGGAGGCGCTCGCCATGGCCGAGGAGCACGCCGTGGGCTACTTCTACTGGTTGGTGGCGGGTACCACCGATTCGCAGCTGCAAAAAAACAACCCGAACTACGTCAAAGCGACCTACCCCAATTACACCTACCTGGCGGGCGCCGCCAGTCCGATGGGTACCGCCCACGGCCTGTCGCGCTATCCCTACATCCGCGAAGGGCGGCGGCTGGTGGGACGCCCTTCGATTGCCTACCCTTACGGATTTACCATCTACGAAACCGACATCTCCCGCGCCCATCAAGACCCGGTGCTCAATCCCGACCGGCCCTTTATCTTTCTCGATTCGGTGGGGATCGGTCAGTACCCGATCGACTTTCACGCCTGCATCAAAGAGAATTTTGAGCCCTCGCCCTACGAAGCGCGCGAAGCCCCTGCGGCCAGCTACCCCTACCAGTTGCCCCTGCGCGCCCTGATTCCTCAAAAAATCGACAACCTGCTTGCCGGAGCCAAGAATATCGCCACCAGCCACATCACCAACGGCTCCTACCGCGTCCATCCGATCGAATGGGCGATCGGGGCGGCGGCGGGCAACACGGCGGCTTTTGTGCTCGATCGCGATATCACCGCGGCTGCGATCGTGGCAGGGTTAGATGCGGTCAACCCCGATGCCGACAAACTGCTGCGCGCCCTGCAACGGCAAATCGTCTCGCGCGGCAACCCGATCGCCGTGCCCGGCACGACAATTTTCGAGACTCAGTGGGCAGATTCCAAGTAAGGTGAATAGTGCTCACCGGTAGTTCAAGATTGAACCTAAGCGCTCTTCTAGGGCGGTTTTCAATTGGTCACAAAACGGCACAGAAGCCAAGAACCGGTTGTCGAGAGCCTTCCCGGTTGGCCTGTAGCGCGTTCGATTGCAAACCGCTTGAGTTCGTATTCGTGATCTCTTCAAGGCGACGCGCCAATCTCTCCGGGACGGGACCAAACTTGTGCTCAATCAGCATCAGAATCATGTCGCGCAAGGTGTCGGCTTGCACATCCTGGAAGTAGCGGGTCTGCTTTAATTTATCCAATCCAAACATGATTTCGCTCTCACTGCTAAAGCGCCGCACGGTCTGCAGACACGATACGGGCGCGGTTGCCTTCGATACGCACCCGGCCTTCGGCAAACAGCCGCACCGCCTCAGGCAAAATCCGGTACTCGTGGGCATGGATGCGCGCAGCCAGGGTCTCGGGGGTGTCCTCCTCGCGTACCGGCTCCGCCGCCTGTAGGATAATCGGACCGGCGTCGACTTCGAGGCGGACAATATGGACCGTGCAACCGGCCACTTTGACGCCGTAGTCGATGGCCTGCTCGATCGCCTTTGCGCCCCGAAAGGCGGGCAGCAGACTCGGATGGATGTTGAGCATGCGATCTGCAAAGCGGCCAATCAACACCTCCGTCACCCTGCGCATCCAACCGGCCATCACCACCAGTTCGACGCCGTGGGCTTCGAGGGTAGAGGCAATCTCTTCGTCGAGTACTTCGCGGCTGACGAATTTGCGGTGGTCGAGCAGCACCGCCGGAATACCCGCGGCGCGGGCGCGCTCGGCGACGTAGGCACCGGGGTTGTTGTAGACAAGTACAGCGATTTTGACCGGCAACCGGCCTGAGCGCGCCGCATCGGCGAGCACCTGAAAGTTGGTGCCGCTACCGGAGGCCAGCATGCCGACGCGCAGCAACACTCGCCTCAACCCGGCTGGGAAACGGCCCGTTCCTCGCGCTTGCGGCGTTCGGTCTGGCTCAGTTCGTCGACGACTTCTTTGGAGCGCTTGATGCGTTCGAGCACCGCGTGGAAAAAGTCGAGATCGCGCTTGACGCGGTTGTAGTCGAGTGCGAGGTAGGTGCAGATCTGCTGGAGCCGCTCGAGGCGATCTTTTTCGGACATCGCCGCCGCGCGGCCCACCTGCTCCAGAATATTGGCGAGCCCCAACGAGAACAACCGGCTGTACTTGAAGCGTTCGGCGCCTGCGATCCCGGTGAGGGTGTCGCTCACGGCCTTCAGGCGACCGTCGCCCGCTTCGCGCTTGCCCGCCATCACCTCGAACACCTCCTGAGCAGGCAGCTCGGCGGCAATCGCCCGCCACTGGGCGGCGTCCGCGTGCAACTGGTCGTAGGATAGTTCGAGGGCCGTGCAGAAGGCGCGCAAGATGGCATCGCGCTGTTCGACGGGCGTGTAGCCCTCCATCAAAACCTGGTAAGCGGTCAGTAGACCCGTGGCAAACAGCGGGTCATAGCGAAAATCCTGGTTGGTGATGAGCAAGTGCACCTCCACGAGCAACTCGTCGATTACCCGGCGGTAGATCGAGTTGACGGGCCGCGGGTAGGCGGCGAAAAAGGCCCGCTTGCTATCGGATACAGTGCGTTTGCTGGTCACTTCGATACTCTTAGGAGGCGTCCTGAACCATTGTCTACTGCTGAAGCCCGGACAGCAAGCCTGCCCCCGCCAGCTGCTCCAGAGCTTCTATCACCTCGGCGGCTACGGGAGCAGGCCAGCTTCCCTCGGCGGCCCGGCTCCCTACCATGCGCAGCCGCAACCCGAAGGCGTTGGCTGTACCAGATAGATACAATTCCGCGCAAGAATTTCCCACAGAAAGTACCAAGTTCTCCCCGTCCATCAACTGCGCGAGGCTCACCTGCCATTGCCGGAGGAGCGAGGCGAGGGCCGCGAGCAACTGTACCGTCTCCGGCCGGGTCAATTCAAAAGACCAGTCCGCACCGCCCACCAGCGCACAGTAGGGTTCGCGCTCAGGATCAAAGGCGACGATCCACTTGTCGGTCTCTCGCCAGAAGCCCATCAGCGCTGCAGGGAAAAGACGAGCATATCGATCAGGCGGTTGCGCTCGCGGCGGCTGAGGGCGTCGACGGCGGCCCGGTCGCGCGCGAGGATGTCCTGGCCCGCTTTGTACTCGGGGTAGGTGGCCGGGTCGATGTTGAGGTTGTAGCCGAGATAGTCAGACAGGGTGAGCTTCCAGTCGAGGCGCGAAGTCTCCGGACGGCCGCGGATACTCGCGTGATACAGCATCAGGCGGCGCACCAGGGTACTGTCGGGCTTGCCGGGCAACTCGCCGCGCTCGAGATTCGGCATCTGCTCGTAGACTTTGGCGGCAGCCGTCTCGAAGCGGGTGGCCGCCCGCAGGCCCACCGCTCCCCAGACCAGAATCATCACCAAGATCGCCGTCCCAAGCAACTTTGATCGCACGGCCTTGCTCTATTCGTTCGGACCCAGCCTATCGCGCCCTGCGCGGTAGCGGCACCAGTCCCCCCCGACGATGCGCCGATCCGGGCAACAGTAACTTGCGAGGCCCGGCCCGACCGCATAGACCAACCAGCCGCCATCGGGCCGCTCCAGCACCACCGGCCGGTAGTACTGCTCCTCGATGCCTTCGAGCCGGTCGAGATCGATCATCAGCGCTACGCGGGTGGCCGGGTGTGGGGAGTACAGTTCCCCCACCACCGGCGGGGCAGCATCGTCGAGTGCCAGTGCCGGGTAGCGATCCTCGACGGAGTAAAGATACCCCCGGCAGGTGGCTTCACGCACCCAATTTGCCCGCCCGCGCAGCAGGCCGTGGTTGCTCTTCCCGTGCCTGAGCGTGCCGTAGACGAACAGCAGTGCCGCCCGATGCCAAAAAGCCATGCCCCTTTGTTGTAAGTACCATCGCATTATCCCCCGCTCGCCATAGGGTCGGACCGGTGCGCGCGCCTATAGTGGTTGCATGTCGGCCCGCATCCTCAGCGCGAGTGTTCTCATCCCCCTGGTCCTGCTGACCATCTACCTCGGGGGCTGGTTTTTCACCCTGGCGCTCGCGGTACTGGTGGTGCTGGGACAGATCGAATTTTTCGAGATTGTCCGCCGCAAGGGCTACCGGCCCACCCAGAACCTTTGCCTGGGTCTGAGCCTGACGCTGCTTGCCATTCAGCAGCTCTATCCGCAAGTGGCCAATGGCGCCTTTGTGCTGGCCGGGGGGCTGGTGTGTGTGTCGCTGCTGTTTCGCCGCCAGCCCCCGGCCACGATCTCCGATATGGCCACCAGTCTACTGGGGCTTTTCTATACCGGCTATTTGCCCAGTTTCTTAGTGCAGCTTCGAGCCCTCGACGGATTGGGCTATCTGCTGCTGCTCACCTTTGCCTGCATCTGGGCTTCGGATATCGGCGCGTTTTTCTTCGGCAAGGCTTTCGGCCGCACACCGCTCACACCCATCAGCCCCAAAAAGACCGTCGAAGGAGCGATTTTCGGCACGACGGCGAGCATTCTGGTGGGTCTGGCCGGGGCTGCCCTGCTGGGCTGGTCGCTTTGGCTCCTCACCGGCATCGTCTTTGGGTTGCTCGTGGGCGTGAGCGGGCTGTTGGGCGACCTGACCGAGTCGCTGATGAAGCGCGATGTCGGCCTCAAGGATGCGGGCAACTTGATCCCCGGCCACGGCGGCATTCTCGACCGCGCCGACAGCTACATCTTCACCGCTCCGGTCGCTTTTTACTTCATCGATTTCATCGTCCTGGGCCACCTGCCGCTGCCTTGATCACTCGTCCACGTCGCCCCAGGGCGGAGCGTCCTGCGAGCCGCCAATTACAAAGTGCTCGACGGGCAGGTACTCCTGATTTAAAGTCTGCACGGCGTTGATGAGTACATCGAGCGCAAGCGAGTCGGCGGTGCCCAGATCGAACCAGCACTTGGCCGTGCGCCCGTCGTACTCGATGTCGCCCATGTTGTGCATCAAAGCGGGCATCACATCTTCCGCACCCAGGTCGTAGGTCGCGTAAGAAAGGCTCAGATCCTCGGCGGCCTCGTGCAGCGGCAATCGCGAGGCGTTGAAGCCGCCCAAAAGCCCCAGCGAGTACCAGGCATCCAGCACCTGTTCCAGGTAGAGGCGCTGGCGCTCCGCCGGCATTTCCTCAAAGAGAAACCACAGCCAGAGGTCGGTCCAGTTGATCTCGCGCAGGATGACTTGCATGGCGTCGGTGGGGTGGCTCTCCCGACGATATCACCTGCCCCGGCACTCGGAAGTAAGATGAAAGTGACAGTTCTTCACAAAAAGCGCGAAAACGATGCCCTCACCGTCCACCGCCACCCGGCCCGAGCGCATTCTCTACGTGCGCCTGCCCTGCAACCCGATTTTTCCGATCGGCGTCGTGTATCTTGCTGATCACGTCCACAAGCTTTTTCCCGCTCTCGAGCAAGAGATCTTTGATCTGGGCGCGATCCCCCCGCTCGATTTTTATCAAGCGCTCGAAGACAAGATCATCACCTTCAAGCCGAGCCTGCTGGTCTACTCCTGGCGTGACATCCAGATCTACGCGCCCGTGGGCGGCCGGGCGGGCAACCCGCTGCAGAACGCCTTTCAGCTTTTTTATTCCGAGAACCCTCTGGAGCGTGTGCAGGGAGCCCTGGGCGGTCTGCGTCTGGCCACCGACTATTACGGCGAACTGTGGCGCAATCTGGGCCTGATCCGCCGCGGCTACGCCATGGCCCGCGCCCACAACCGCGAAGCCCGGGTCGTGGTGGGTGGCGGCGCCATCTCGGTGTTCTACGAGCAACTCGCCTCTCAGCTTCCCAAGGGCACGATCGTCTCGGTGGGCGAGGGGGAGACGCTTTTTGAGAAACTCCTGCGCGGCGAGGATATCGCCTCCGAGCGCTGCTACGTGGTGGGCCGCACCCGGCCGCGGCCGGGTCTGGTGGCCGAGCCCCCCACCCCGATGGTCAAGACCGCCTGCAATTACGATTACATCGAGCAAATCTGGCCGCAGTTCGACTACTACCTGGACGGTGACTTTTATATCGGCGTGCAGACCAAGCGCGGCTGCCCCCACAACTGCATCTACTGCATCTACACCGTCGTCGAGGGCAAGCAGGTGCGCGTCAACCCGGCCCATGAAGTAGTCCGGGAGATGCGCCAGCTCCACGACCGGGGCATCCGCAATTTCTGGTTCACCGACGCCCAGTTCGTTCCTTCCAAAAAATATATCGCCGACTGCGTCGAACTGCTCGGGGCGATCAAAGCCTCGGGCATGCAGGATATCCACTGGGCCGCCTACATTCGCGCTGACAATCTGCCCCCTGAACTCACCCGCCTGATGGTCGAGACCGGCATGAACTACTTCGAGATCGGCATCACCTCCGGATCCCAGTCGCTGGTGCGCAAGATGCGTCTGGGCTATAACCTGCGCACGGTGCTCGAAAACTGCCGTCACCTCAAAGCGAGCGGCTTCAACGATCTAGTCTCAGTCAACTACTCGTTCAACGTCATCGGCGAGACCCACCAGACCATCCGCGAGACGATCGCCTTTCACCGCGCACTGGAGGCGATTTTTGGCCGCGACAAAGTCGAACCGGCAATTTTCTTCATCGGCCTCCAACCGCACACGGGCCTTGAAGAATACGCCCTCGACAACCGCATTCTCAAGCCGGGCTACGACCCGATGAGCATGATGCCCTGGACAGCCTCCAAGATGCTGTGGAACCCGGAGCCGCTGGGGGCTTTTTTCGGCCGCGTCTGCCTGGAAGCCTGGCGATGCGATGCCAACGACTTCGGCCGCACGGTGATCGATATTCTCGAAACCCGCCTGGGGCGAGCCGCACTGGCCGAGGCCCTCAGCGCTCCGGTCGCGGTTTAGGTGTCAGGTGCCAGGCAACACTGACACCTGGCTGCTCCTTCGGCCGGGTTACTATGGTTGGATAAGTTTGCATTCAATTTAGCCGCAGCAAAGGCGCGGGAGGGTGCGATTCGATGGAACGAGGTCGCGAAAGGCAACTGTCGGCGCAGGAAACCTTTGCCCAGATGGCGGCAGCCTCCGGGTTGCGCCGCCGCTTGCTGTTCACCCTGGGACTACTGGTACTCTCGCGCATCGGCATCTACATCCCACTGCCGGGGATCAACCAGGCCGCCTTTCAGGAGGCCACTCAGAATAACGCCATCATCGGCTTTTTGAACATTTTTGCGGGCGGTGGCTTTACAACCCTGGGCGTCTTCATGCTGGGCATTTTGCCCTACATCAACGCCAGCATCATCATGCAGCTGCTGGTGCCGGTCTTTCCCAAACTTGAAGACCTCCAAAAGAACGAAGGTGAACAGGGACGGCGCCAGATAGCCCAGTACACGCGCTATCTGGCCCTTGGCTGGGCCATTGTCCAGAGCATCGGTGTCGCCATTTACATCAAGCCCTTCGTTGCTGACTGGAGTCCGCTGTTTGTCATCCAGACCACTCTGGCACTCACCGCCGGAGCGATCTTCGTGATGTGGCTGGGGGAACTGATCACCGAAAAAGGAATTGGCAACGGCGCCTCGCTGCTCATTTTCGTAAGCATCGTCTCCAGCCTGCCCACCGCCTTCAGCCAGACCTTCCAGCTTTTGCAGGCCGACTCCTCGCGGGTAGCGGGGGTGGTCGTGCTGCTGCTGGTTTTCCTCGCCATGATCGTGGGGATCGTCTTTGTGCAGGAGGGCACCCGCCGCATCCCAATTATCTCGGCCCGCCGTCAGGTAGGGCCGCGCCGCCAGCAGTACCAGCAGCAGCAGACGAGCTACCTGCCTTTGCGCGTCAACCAGGGCGGCGTCATGCCGATCATCTTTGCCTCTTCGCTGCTGTACCTGCCTCTCACCTTTGCCCAGTTCGCCCGCAACGCCACCGTCGACCAGGTGGTCAACGCCATCTCCAGCGGCTGGATCCACAACATCCTCTATCTGGTGTTGATCCTGTTTTTCAGCTTTTTCTACGCGACGCTCATCATCAATCCCGAGGATGTCTCCAAGAACCTCAAGCGCATGGGCTCGAGCATTCCGGGCGTGCGCCCCGGCACCGCCACTTCCGAATACATCGCCAAGGTGATGAACCGGCTGACTTTTCTGGGGGCGATTTTTCTGTCGGCGGTGGCAATCATTCCGACCTTTGTCGAGCAGGGGACTGGCGTCACCACCTTTAACGGTCTGGGGGCTACCTCGCTGTTGATTCTGGTGGGCGTCGCCATCGACACAGTGCGCCAGATCCAGACCTACGTCATCTCCCAGCGCTACGAAGGCATGGTGAAACGCTAGTGGCCACGCGACGGCTGATCTTGCTTGGCGCTCCGGGAGCGGGCAAGGGCACCCAGGCCCAACTGCTCATGCAGGATCTGGGATTGCCGCAGGTTTCAACGGGCGACATCCTGCGCGCCGCAGTCAAAGAAGGCACTCCCCTGGGGCTCGAAGCCCAGAGCTATATGAACCGCGGCGCGCTGGTGCCTGACGCGGTGGTGATCGGCTTGATCGAAGACCGCCTGGCCCGACCGGACGCCGGCGGCGGCTGGATCCTCGATGGTTTTCCCCGCACCCCCGCCCAGGCAGAAGCGCTCGACGGACTGCTCACCAACCTGGATCAGTCCCTGGAGGCGGTCGTGCTCATCGACGTACCCGAGGCGCAGCTCATCGAGCGGCTCACCGGACGGCGCACTTGCCCGCTGTGCAAGCGCATTTTTCACGTGCGCTTCAATCCGCCGCCGGCGGCGCCGCCTTTTTGTACCGACCATGCCGATTGTCCGAGCGAACTGGTGCAGCGGCCCGACGACACCCTCGAGGTGGTCAGCAAACGGCTGAACGTCTATCGCGAATCGACCGAGCCGCTGATTCGGTACTACCAGCAGCAACAGAAGCTGACGAGTGTCGACGGGGATCGGTCGCCGGAAGTGGTGTACAGCGAACTGCGGGAACTATTGGGTTAATTTGCTGGCATACCCGCCCTTTCGGGGTCTATGCTAGTATCTACCCAGTACCGCGCGGACACGCGGAAACCAAAGTCTGGCAACGATTAGAGCATGTTTTCGGTCCTCGAAATAGGTGCACTCGATAGTTCCAGAAACCGTCGTACCCAACCGGGATTGACGGATGTCCATTTCGTGCAAGCCATCGGTAGGGTCGCTGTTTTGTCCTTGTCGATTGGTTCATCTCGTTCTGGAGACAAGCAGTGACTTTATTTGTGGGTAACCTGCCCTTCTCTGCCACCGAGCAGGAAATTGTTGAAGCCTTCACCGAGTACGGCGAAGTGAAATCGGTCAAGATTCCGATGGACCGGGAGACCGGCCGGCCCCGGGGCTTTGCCTTTGTGGACCTCGAATCGGAAACGGCCGAGCAGGCAGCCATTGACGATCTGGACGGCGCAACCTGGAACAACCGTGAAATTCGCGTCAACAAGGCGGAGCCTCGCCCCGATCGCCGTGCCGGCGGTGGCGGTGGCGGCAACCGTAGTGGCGGTGGTGGCGGTGGCTACCGCGGCAGCGGCGGTGGCGGTGGCGGTGCGGGTGGCGGCGGTGGCCGCGACCGCCGCTACTAAGCGATAAGCCATAGCAAGCCCGGCGACGTACTGCTCTCGCCGGGTTTTTGCATTCTGCCGTTGTCTACGAACCGGCAGCGACGAAGCGAATCTGTAGCAAGTCCTTGTGCATCCGTGCTCCACTCGGCTGCAGAGCGGCAAGCGATTGCGGCAGCACCAGGTTGCGGCGGTGGTTGCCGATGCGAATGTTCAACTCATCGCCGGTCTTGGCCAGTTGTACCTCCGACTTCGGCACGCCGGGCAAATAGAGATCGAGGCGGTAGGCGCCGTCTTCCTGAATGACTTTGAGGGTGGTTTCGGCATAGAGCACGGCCGCCGGATCTTCCTCGCCGTAGAGATCGTCTTTGAGGCGTTCGAGGGCGGCGATGCCCACCATTTCTTCCTGGTAGAGCGGGATCTCTCGCACCGGCAGGGGGGCAAAGTTCTCATGGATCTGTTGGCGGTAAACCTGCTGGGCCTGTTTCCAGCGCTGGAAGTACGGGTCTTGCACCCCATCGGGGATGATGCGGTTGGCGATCACCAGGTCGGTGGCCACGTTGTAAAGGCTCAGATAGGCGTGGGCGCGCAGCGACTCTTTGATCACCATTTTCTCGGGGTTGGTGACCAGGCGGACGGTGGTGAGGGTGTTGTTGGTGAGGATGCGCTCCAGCGCCTCGATTTTTTCGTAGAACTCGTAGGGCGCGTCGATCACCTCGGCGTTGGGCAGTGGGATGCCCGCCACCCGCCGGGCCACCGGGTCGAAGATGGGCGTGAGGGCCTTGGCGATCCCCTGCATCGGCTTGAAGAACTTGCGCACGTACCAGCCGGAGACCTCCGGCAGGCTCAATAGGCGCAAAGCCGTGCCGGTGGGGGCCGAATCGATAATCAACACATCGTAGTCGGCCTCGTCGTAGTGTCGCTTGACGCGCACCAGGGAGAAGATCTCGTCCATGCCCGGCAGCACTGCCAACTCTTCTGCCTGGATGCCATCGAGGCCACGCGCCTGCAGGACGGTGGTGATGTATTTTTTGACCGAGCCCCAGTTCGCTTCCAGTTCAACGAGGGCGTCCAGTTCGGCGGCCCAGAGGTTCTCGGTCACCCGCCTCGGCTCGTGCCCCAGAGGCTGATCGAGGGAGTCGGCGAGGGAGTGGGCAGGATCGGTAGAGAGCACCAGCGTCCGGTAGCCCAACTCGGCGCAACGCAGCCCGGTGGCGGCGGCCATGCTGGTCTTGCCTACCCCACCTTTGCCGGTCATCAAGATGATGCGCATCTTGTCCCGGCGTCTTGCTGCTGCGCTCTGCGTCACCATCAGGTTGCTCACTTTTAAGATTCTTTAATCTCAATGGTAATAGCCTCCGGGTCCATCGGCGTGGGCGGGCTAAAGCAATGCGGGCGGCGGTGCAATACCGCCGCCCGCAGACTGGGATCAAGACAACTGGAAGCTACTGCAGGGCGAAGGTGACCGGGATACGCACCCACGCCCCCACCGACTCCTCCCCCCGCCGCGCCGGCTCGAACTTCGTATTCCGCACCGCCGCCAGCGCCGCGTTGTCCAACTCGCTGTGACC
>JAHHGR010000070.1 GCA_019359725.1 Aphanocapsa lilacina HA4352-LM1
TAAAGATAAGCAATCTTCGTACCGCAGAATATAGATCCGATGACGCTCTAGTAGGGTAAGCTGGCTGAAGCTCATAGGGGTTCCTGTTTGTTGTGGTAAACGTCAGGATACCTCTATGAGTCCCTCAACGGAAGGCTCTCAAGCGTTGCACTTCATTTTTGAATCGGCGTGTGATAAATGCAGACCTCCGTCACCCCTTGAACCTACAAACAGTACAATCGAAGCAACGTAGGTAGCCGGCCATGGTCCGTACGCCCGACAAGTCACTCACGCTCAACGACTTTCTCCGACTGCCTGAAACAGAGCCTGCCAGTGAATTTATTGACGGTCAGGTGATTCAAAAGCCGATGCCTCAAGGAAAGCACAGTAGACTCCAAGCCAGGTTGGTGCACTACCTTACTACAGCCTTTCAGACCACAGGTTCAGCCGACGCATTTCCTGAGTTGCGGTGTACCTTTGGGGGACGGTCCATTGTTCCAGATGTTGCCGTATTTGTCCGCGAACGCATTCCTCTAGATGCCAGAGGAGATGTAGCGAACGTATTCGAGTTGGCTCCCGATTGGGCAATTGAGATTCTTTCGCCAGATCAGAACCAGACGAGGGTAACAGGTAATCTGCTACACTGTCTTGCCCATGGTACCCGTTCAGGTTGGCTACTAGATCCTGACGAACGGTCAGTGCTGATCTTTCCAAATAGCGAACAACCCCTGCTTTTGACCGACGAAACCCAACCGCTTCCGGTACCGAATGTAGGAACGTCATTGGGGCTGACCCTCGCTCAGATCTTCGGATGGTTACAGGTGTAGCGTCGGTGATTTGATCTTGACGGAGTGACAGACATCCTTGAGATCCCTACTCCCCAAGGCGCGCACTTTCAAGCCGCCGTTCGCCCAATCAACGGCAGCATCTGGCCGCCATCGTTACCCGCCTGAGTATCGACCACTTGCGCTCCGCCCGCGTGCGGCGCGAGCGGTACGTGGGGCCGTGGCTACCGGAACCGCTCGGGCACGTACCCGCCGACCCGCTGCAGCAAAGCGAACTGGCCGACTCGCTGTCGATGGCATTTTTGGTGCTGTTAGAAAACCTTTCGCCGCTGGAGCGAGCGGTGTTCTTGCTCAGCGATGTCTTTGAGTACGACCACGCTGAGATTGCCCGGATCGTAGATAAAAGCCCGGTCAACTGCCGCCAGATCCTCCGGCGCGCCCGGCGGCATCTGGCCGAGCGGCAGCCGCGCTTTCGATCACCCGTCCGCACAGCGAAGAGCTGGTGGCCCGGTTCCTCCAGGCCTGTTCCGGCGGGGATCTTGAGGGGCTGCTTGCCATCCTCGCTCCGGAAGCCACCCTGGTCGGGGACGGCGGCGGCAAAGTGACTGCCACCATCCGGCCCTTGCAGGGAGCCCGGCGGGTGGCGCGCTTCTTCGTGGCCCTCAGGCGGCGGATGGAGCACTTCACGCTCGTACCCACGGCCATCAACGGCCAGCCGGGGATCGCCTTTCTGGCCGACGGCACCCTGATTGCCGAAGGAGGAATCCAGACCATCTACAGCGTGCGCAATCTGAGGAAGAGCACCCCCCGCCGCCCCTCCACCGCCGGCCGGTGCGAATGGCCGCTGATGACCACGTCGATGCCCGCTGCTTTCGGATCGAGATCCAGATCTTGCGGAGCGATGGAGCGCAGCTTTCCGAGCACTGCCGGGTCGCCGATATCGCCTGCATGGACAATCAAAGCGCTCCCCTGCAGAGCGGCGAGCGCTTCCGGGCGCAGCAGGCCGTGGGTATCGGAGATCACTCCTATCTGTGTACTTGTCGGTAGGTCATTACCCATCGACTACCTCAGCGAATATCGGCATAAAAGCGCTTCAGATAGGCGGGCGAGGCGCCCAGGCCCCACAAAAAACCAATGTACATGTAGATGGCCGTAGCCTTGAGCGATCCCCAGCGGGCCACGCGCCTATCGGACGATTGCACCACCCGGTTAACCTGCCGGATGCGGCCAAAGCGCACCAGCTTCAGGCACAGATCCGCTTCTTCTAGGATCACCATTTTTGGGTCGAAGCCGCCGCACTCCAGAAACTGCGAACGGCGACAAAAGATCACCTGATCGCCAAACAGCAGCCGCAATCCCTTAAAAAACAGCCACGGCCGAAACAGCAGCGGCGCGTAATAGGTTTTGAGGTAGTTGTGCAGCGAAATGCCCCAGCGGGTCGCATCGGATCCCGCCATCAATGAAATAAACCCACCGCAGGCAGTGCCCGGATCACCCAGGGTGCGCAACATCAACTCCACACAGTCGTCCGGAACCAAGGTATCGGCATGCAGGAAACACAAAATATCACCGGTGGCGGCCTCTGCCCCCCGGTTCATCTGCACCGCCCGTCCCCGAGGACTCTCCAGCACCCGCCCCCCAAAGGTGCGGGCGACAGCGACAGTCCTGTCACTGCTGCCGCCGTCGACTACCAGGATTTCGTGGGCAGGCGGGTCGAGCGCTCCCAACAGCCGCAGAGTTCGACCGAGACTGACCGCTTCGTTGAGTGCCGGAATCACAATCGAAACGCAGGACATACACTACCCATCGGGTCCAGCACTGCCGACCCTAGCACGGCGCCCGGTCCGTCGCTTCAAGCACCCGGATTCGGCGCCCGAAAAGCGACCTCGATCTGATCGAGCAGCGCCTGCTCCTCGGCGCTGCGCTCGCCGTCCACGGCGGACATCGAGGCGGCGGCTTTGAGTAGAGCAGTGCGGGCCTCCGGGCTTTGCACCTTGACGAGCAGTTCTTCGAGGCTGTCCTCTTTGACCATCAGCGTCTCGATGCTCAGCTCGTCGCGCAGGCCCATCGAACGACTGGCAAGCCCAATCGCGAGGCGTTCGTCCTCCTTGAGATAGCCGTCCGCCATCGCCACGCGCACCAGGATCTTCAAGCAGGCCAATGCTTCCGGTTGGGTGATCTTCATCGCTTCTCCTTTGCTGGAAATCGGCGCGGCAAACCGCGTGCTTCTTCCATCAGAGAGCCGACCGGCACGATTTGTCCTAAGACCTGGGACGGAAAGCCTGGATGATTTCGGGGTGGGTCTCCAGATAGGGGCCGCCAATCAGGTCGATGCAGTAGGGTACCGCCGGAAAAACCGCCTCCAGGCATTCGCGAATCGACTTGGGCTTGCCGGGCAGGTTGATAATCAGGGCACTGCCACGGATACCGGCGGTTTGCCTCGAAAGGATGGCCGTGGGCACGTACTTAAGGGAGACGGCGCGCATCAGTTCGCCAAAACCCGGCAGCATCTTTTCGCAGACCGCCTCGGTGGCTTCAGGGGTGACGTCGCGGAGCGCCGGACCGGTACCGCCGGTGGTGACCACCAGGCAGCAGCCTTCTTCGTCGATGAGGCGAAGGAGGTCCGCTTCGATGAGTGCGCGCTCGTCGGTGGTGAGCCGGTAGACCGGCTGCCAGGGGCTCGCCAGATAGCTATTCAACGTCTCGACGATGGCCGGGCCGGAGAGATCCTCGTAAACACCGGCGCTCGCCCGGTCGGAGGCGGTGAGGATGCCGATTTTGATGGCGCTCATGGTCGCATTTGGAACGGTCGAGTCAATCGTCGCACTTTCGGCGGCCCGTCTTCAGGGCGAGGGCCGCCGCGAGCAGACCCACACCCAGCCGGATGCGTCCGGGCAGCTTCTCAAGTCGATCGAGCGCCTGCGAACGCCAGCGCTCCATGCGCTCGCGCAGCACCAGCCAGGCAGCGGCAAGGGCGGCCCCGAGCGCTTCATCGGAGGCGGGTGGGGGCGCTTCGCGCTCAGGGGAGATGGTCTCAGGGGCGGCTTTGAGCAATCCTTCCTGCAGCCTCCGGCTCAACTCCTGCATCGAAGCGGGGCGCCGGGCGGGCTCTTTTTCGAGGCAGGCCATCACAACGGCGGCCACTCGGGGGGGAATCGCCTGGCCGCCCGCCAGTCTGGGGAGGGGAACAGGGCTTTCGTGGTTGTGGGCCTGGTACCAGCCTGCGAAGGAGTGGGTCTTGGGCTGTAGGGGCAACTGACCGGTGAGCATCTGGTAAAGCACGATGCCCAGCGAATAGATGTCCGAGCGAGCGTCGAGTTCTTCACCGCGCAACTGCTCGGGAGAAGCGTAGTCGCAGGTACCGACAAAACCCATATTGGTGCCCATGGCGATGGTCACATCGCTCACCGCCTTGGCGATGCCGAAGTCGAGCACCTTGGTGGTCTCCCCCACCAGAGCGCGGTCGATCACAAAAATGTTGCTGGGCTTGATGTCCCGGTGCACCACCCCGGTAATTTGCCGCCCCCCCAGGTGGGTGCGAACACCGTGGGCGTACTGAAGACTCTCACAAATTTGCACCGCCAGGCGGAAGGTGCGCTCAGGGGAAAGTGGCCCTTCGGCGCTCACCAGTTCTTTCAGGCTGCGGCCCCTGGGGGCTGCCCCCAGGTACTCCATCACCAGATAAGGCTGTGGACCGTCCAGACCGTAGTCGCTCACCGCGATAATGCCGTGCTGACCGCCCAGCAGGGCGCACAGTTGGGCCTCCTGCTCGAAGCGACGGCGCAATTGCTCAAAAAGCCGGTCATCGATGTTGAAATTCTGTTGCAGGAGCTTGACGGCAACGGGCTTATCTCCAAGGCGCGTATCGACAGCTTCGTAAACTTTGCCCATGCCGCCGCCGTCGATATAGCGCGTCAGGCGGTAACGCCCGTCGATGAGTGCACCTATCGAAATCGGTTGGATCGACAATTCCATCGCGTCCGCTCTCGAATCCAGTCAAAGCCGTTTGCATCGCTTCAGAGGGGTAGCCAGTGGCCCTGCCCCCGACTCAAAGGCGTCTAGGGAAGTTCCCCAGGCGCGGTACGATTGGGATGGCCCTCCGCAGCGCACCGCCCGTGGACCGCCTCCGCTCCAGTGACCCGTTCGCGCCCCCCGAGACGGGCCAGCTCGTCGTCGCCCCGCGCCCCTGGCTGAGCCTGGCGGTGCTTGTCCTGGGCGTCCTGGCGAGCGGTTGGGTGCTTGGGGTGGGAGTGGCCTTGATCGTATTTGGGCTTTTTCTTGGCTTTCAGACGCTCACCGTGCGCATCGTCTTCGCGGCGGAAGCCTTTGAAGTCTGGCAGTACCGCCGCCGGGTAGTGAGCTTCCCGTACAGCGAATGGCTCAGTTGGCGGGTGTTCTGGCCGGGGGTGCCGATTTTGTTTTACTTTCGCGAGGTCTACAGCCCCCACTTCATCCCCATGCTCTTCAGCCGCCGCCAACTGGTGGCGGGCCTCGAAAAATTCTTGCCTCCTACGGTACAACGGCGATGAACTGGCCGCTGGCGCTTGGCATCTGGGCGGCCTCCTACCTGGTCGGCTCGCTGCCGGCAGGCTATCTGGCCGGCCGCCGGCTCAAAAATATCGACATCCGCGAATTCGGCTCCGGTTCGACCGGGGCTACCAACGTGCTGCGCACCCTCGGTAAGGGTCCGGCGGCGGCGGTGCTGCTGTTCGATGTCTTCAAGGGGTTTTTTACCGTCTGGCTTGCCCGTACCCTGGCAGGCAGCGAAGAGGCCGGAACCTGGATTGTCCTGGGAGCGGGCCTTGCGGCTATCGTCGGCCACAGTTGGCCGGTGTGGCTCGCCTTTCGGGGGGGCAAGTCGGTGGCGGTGAGCGTCGGTTTGTTGCTGGGCATGCACTGGCCGGTGGCGCTCACCGTGGCTGCCATCTGGGGCGTCTGCTTCGCGCTCACCCGCATTGTCTCGCTCGCTTCCGTCACCGCCGCCGCCACCACCCCGCTGTGCTTTTATCTGTGGGGAGCGCCGCTGCCGTTTACCCTGTTCGGTCTTTTGGGCGGCATCTATGTCGTCTGGCGCCACCGCGGCAATATCGAGCGGTTGCTCAGGGGCATCGAACCCAAAATTGGCGACCCGGCTGCGCGCTGAGCAGCGGTGGGGTCTTCCCCCAATCTTCACAATTAATTCTTAATCTGTTGCTCAAGGGTGCAGGAGTTCTGACGGTGCGACACGGCCGCTCAGGGCTACCCCCTTCCGCAACCTCCGAGAGCTACCCCAAATGCCAACAATCCACTACAAAGGCTGGACCATCCGTGTGTACCCGGTGGCCGACGGCACCCTGGCCGAACTGACCGATCCGCAGGGCCGCACCTACCATGAACCGCGGATCCTGGTCTCAACACCGGAGCAAGCGAGCTTTTACGCCAAAAAGTGTATCAACTGGCTGAGCACCGCCGCCGCCCGCAAAGGCCGGCCCTCAGCCGCCAAGGGACCCGCCCGCCCCCAGGAGGCGGCGGTGGGCAAGACCGGCTAAAAGCGGATTATCGAGCGGCCCCCAGCCCGGTGTCCGCCCGGTAGATCGTACTCGTCTGCGGATCCGGCAAAGCAAGGTAATAGATATACGGTCCCTGAGTGGTGATGAACACCTCCGGATCTTTGCGCACTTTGAGCGTCGTATCGCTCACCTGCCGGTAGAAGGGCGCATCCGGCTCGATACCCGCCATCCAAATATCGGTCGGCACAGTGCGGCTATTTTGATCGCGGCTGGTTGAAGTCACCATGAAAATGTAGGACTTGCCGTTGTGCACGAACACTTCCGGCGACCAGATGTAACGGCCCGCCGCGGGCGGCTTGAGCGTATTGATCTTCGTCCAGGTGCCTTCGATTTGGCGGTACACCCCGATCGAGGTCTCGTCGGTCAGCGTAAAAAACACGTACTCATTGTCGAATTCCGGTGCCTGCCACATGAGGATGTTGAATTTTTGACCGGTGTCGTCGGTGAGTTGTTCGAGTTGCCGACTGTCGACGTCGTAGCGAAACGCCTGTCGGCTCCGGCCGGCTTTGCCGATGAAGACCAGTTCGCGCCTGCCGGGTACCCAGCGCCCGCCCGGCGGCAGGGCATTGGGGACTTCCGCTTCGGAGGCGGCATTGTCGAGTTCGCGCCAGAGGGTCACCTGCTTGCCGGCACTGTTGCGTCCGACATAGGAAAGCCTGGGGGCCGGATCCCGGCGGTCCTGGCTGCCGATGGGAAAGGTGCGGTTCTCGCCGTCTTCGATGATCCCGCCTGACCAGACTGAGCCGTTCTCCCGGGCGCGGGCGACGGCGATGCGGCCGTTGGTGCCGTACTTGGTGTAGACGATTTGGGGACCGGCGGCGGTGTAGACCCACTCAGGACCGTTGCCGGAGACGGCGACCGGCACGGCGCCGGTGTCCACCAGAATGTTGTTGCCGGCGGGCGGCAAAAAATCGCCCGTGGCCGGATCGACCTTGCCGATCCAGACGTTGCCCTGGTCGTCGTTCCAGGTGAAGCGCGCGAATTGCTGGTCGAATTCCGGATCGACCACCTCGCTCGGGCCGGAGACCAGCACATCGGTCGGCCCGCTCTGGGCAGCGGCGGGCAAGGGTGGTCGCCAGGCCCCTGCAATCGCCAGGGGGGTCAGAAGGGTGAAGGCGCACACACACAGCTTTTTATGCATGGAAGGATCCAAAAACGTAGAATCGTTTGAGCACAAAGTATTGCTATCACAACCGGGAAGGGGCGGCAGTCGCCAGGGCGACGTTCGTTCTGGCTATAGTGGTCTGGTCTGCCGGGATGTGGCGCAGGTGGTAGCGCGCGGAGTTTGGGACTCTGAGGTCGCAGGTTCGAATCCTGTCATCCCGATAGCTGTCAGGACACCTGAGAAAGCGAAAATCAGGCCGTCACTTCCGCGGTGGCCAAGCCGGCCGCTGCGAGCGCCTGCTCGGCCCGCGCGCGGTCCTCCTCGCCGCCGGTAACCAGCACCAAAAATTTGCCCGCCTGGATGTCGCTGTCGTATTTGATCGCCTTGCCCTCGGGGATGCCCAGGCCGACCAACGCCCCCACCAGACCGCCCGCCGCCGCACCGCCCGCCGCGCCCAACAGCAATCCTTCGAGCCAACCGGCCAGTACCCCGGCGATGGGGCCTGCAATGACCACCTGGCCGACGCCGGGAATAAACAGCACCCCCGCCCCCACCAGAATGCCGAAGAGCCCTCCGAAGAAGCCGCCCCAGTAACCCGCCGAAATCGCCCCTTCTTTGGCGGTGTCCCGCCAGGTCAAAAAGCCGCGCACCTGCTGGGTGGTGCGGTAGTCTTTGCCGATAATCGAGATTTTGTGCATGTCGAAGCCGGCCTTCTCAAGGGCCAGCACGGCGGCTTCCGCATCATTGTGGCTCGCAAAGGCGCCCACGACCGCGTGCTCGTCTGCCATGGCAATGTTCTCCGTATACTTATATATCAAGTCTTGCTCTGCAATTTTAGATTATGGCCCTGCGCCCGGCCGGGTTGTTTATAAATCGCAGCGAAACCTCCGCGCTAGCGGCTTTGCTGTTTAAAAAGCCGGGCAGGTTTGAGCTGGGCTGCATTGGGAGTATCAGGAAAGATCGAGCGCACCCGCTCGACGACCGAAAAGAGATAGCCGTAGTCGGGTAGGGGAGCGTTCGGGATAAAACCGGCCTCCTGGGCGAGAATGCCCGGAGTTTCGCGGAGGATTTTGCGCAGTTGTTCCTGGCGGTTGCGCTCGATGGCCGGGCTGACCAGCAGAGCGCCGGTCGGTACTGCGTGGGAGTCGGCCGCCAGAATGCGAAAGGCCGCCCCGGCAATCTGGCTTGCCTGTTGATCGAACTCTTCTTTGGAGAGCGCGCCTGCGGCCGCTTTGCCGGAGGCGACCCACTCCAGCACCATCCTCGGGGTGGGGGCGAACATCAGTTCTGAGAGGGTGAGCCCGTAGAGGTTGTAGAGCGGAAAGTAATACCCGGTGATCGAGCCTACCTGGCCGAGGGCGACCGGCCGGTCGGCCAGGTAGGCGATGGCGCGCACGGGGCTGTCTTTGCGCACCACCAAAATCGAGCGGCGGTTGTTGACGCCCTGCAGCGGGAAGAGCGGCTCGTAGCGGGCCTGTTGGATGGCGAGGGCCGTCAGCCCCGGGGAGGCGAACACCAGCGACCAGGAGCGGCTGCGGATGCGCTCCAGGGCGCGCTGCTCGTTGTAGGCGGGTTCGACTTCGACGACGCTCTGGGTCTGTTGAGCCAGATAGTCCTTGAAGCGCGCGTAGCGATCGAGCGTCTGCTGGCCCTCGTCGTAGCTGACGGTGCCGAGGGTGAGCTTGCCCATGCGTTCCGTCGGCGCCTCGGAGCAGCCTGCCACCAGCCACAGCGGCAGCAGCCACAGTAGCCACCACCAACGGGACGACAAGCGCGCGGTGTCCGAGCGGTCCTTTGTTGTTTTGGAGTTTTTGTACAGCATTGCCATCGTGAGGCGCCCCGCTGGGGCGGCCGGGGAGGAAGATTGGGCGGTTTCGGTCGCCCCAGGTGGGGCTGTGACGTCCTTCTGAGCGTATCTAATAACAGACGAGCACGGAATGGGAGCGAGCGATGTTGAAAAACCTGAAGCTGAGAACCAAGTTCAGCCTGATGGCGATCGCCGTCTTCGCAGGCGGCCTCGCGGCGAGTGCCACGGTCCTGTCGCTGGTCCTGGAGCAGCGCGCCCAGGACGAAGTGGCCGACAAGGCGGCGGCCCTGCTGTACACGATTAACGCGGTGCGCAACTACACCAACGTCCGCATCGCACCCTTGCTGGAGGACAAAGCGACGACTTCACCCGTGTTCATCTCCGAAACCGCCTCGGGCTTTGCCGCCACCGAGGTCTTCGAGGGTCTGCGCAAGAACAGCGACTACCGCAATTTTGTCTACAAAGAAGCCGCCCCCAACCCCACCAACCTGCGCGACAAAGCCGACGATTTTGAAGCGGCCCTGGTGGCGCGCTTCGCGGCCGACCCCAGTATCAAAGAACTGACCGGCTTTCGCAGCCAACCGGGCGGCGACGTTTTCTACATCGCCCGGCCGCTGAAAGTCGCTTCTCCCAGTTGTCTGCAATGCCACAGCACCCCGGAGGCGGCCCCCAAGAATTTGATCACCACCTACGGCCCCGACAACGGCTTCGGCTGGAAGGTGGGCCAGGTGATTGCCGCCCAGGTGATCTCCGTACCGGTGGACGAGGTTTATGCAAGCGCCCAGCGTTCGTGGGTGCTGGTGGTGGGCGTGCTGGTGGGCATCTTCGCCGTGCTGGTGTTTCTGGTCAACGAACTGCTCAGGCGCACCGTCGTCTCGCGCATCAGCCGCATGGCCGCCACCGCCGACGCGGTGAGCACCGGCAAGACCGAAGCGGACTTTGCCGAAGATGCCGCCGATGAAATTGGTGTGCTCGCCTCCGCCTTCAACCGCATGAAGTCGAGCCTGGAGATCGCCCTCAAACTGCTCAACCAGCAGCCGCGCTGAACCGGACATCAGTTTCTAAAGCAGCTTCCGGCGCAGCTGTTCGGCCTTGACTTGATCGCCTACCAGGGCGGCGAGCCGCTCCACCAGTACCGCCGGGGTGGGCGGTGTTTCTTTAAGGGCACTCTGGAGCAAAAAAGCCGCGATGGGTCCCACCAACCGACTCAGTTCGTGCCCGCAGCGCTCGACAAAGCGCGGATCGAGGCGCGGCACCGGGGGAACGGTACCCTCGCGCACCACTGGGGCAGGGGCGGCGGATGTTTGCATAGTCAGACCGGCCAGTACCATCCGGCTAAACTGTTCGCGCTGGGTGGCGGGCAGTTGGGCCGCCAATTGCTCCACCAATTCGCCGGGGGTGTGGGAGGAACCCAGAGCCCGGCGCACCAGCGTCGGCGCAATCGGTCCCACCTGGGTGGCCAGTTGTTTTTCCAGGTGCGCCACTTGCTCTGCACTCAGGGTCACGGTGGGCGGCGGGATGGCCGCGGCGGGCGGGGCAGGGGGCAGATGACCCATGACCAGCTCCAGCCGTGCGAGGATTTCGCTCACTCCTGCCGGGCGATCTGCCGGTTTTTTGGCCAGGCAGTGGAGCACCAGTTGCTCGATGGCTATGGGGACCGGTTGGCGGGGGTTGGCGGCGGCCATCGGCGACGGCTCGCCCTCGGTGTGCAGAACGTACCAGGTCTCGAAGTTTTGCTCTTCGACCGCAAACGGGCACACCCCAGAAAAAAGCTCGTAGAGGATCATCCCGAGGCTGTAAATGTCCGCCCGGGTGTCTATTTCCAGTCCCCGCAACTGTTCGGGCGAAGAATACTGCGGGGTACCCAGATACCCCTGGGTGAGCGGACCGCGCTGGGCGTCGCGCACCAGCCGGGCGATCCCAAAATCGAGCAGTTTGACCTTCTCACCCAGTTGCGGGTCGGGGACCAGCACGATGTTGCTCGGCTTGAGGTCGCGGTGCACGACACCCATGCTGTGGGCAACCTGCAGACCCAGACAAATCTGGCGGGCGATGGCCAGACCCTGCTGCACGGGTGCTACCACCTTGTGCATCAGGTGCTGCAGCGAGCGGCCCTGCAGATATTCCATCGTGAAGTACGGCAAGTCGAGATCTGCGAGGATGCCGTAGTCGCGAATCTGGACAATGTGGGAGCTGCGTTCGCTCAGGCGCGCACAGATGGCCGCTTCGTCCTTGAAGCGGCGGCGCAGCGCTTCGTCGTCAATCAAACCCGGCAGGAGCAACTTGACGGCCACCACCAGATCCTCGATCTCGATGTGCACCGCCCGATAGACCGAGCCCATGCCGCCCGCCCCGATTTTTTCCACCAGGCGGTAGCGGCCGACTGTGCGGCCGACCAGGGTGTCGGGGCGGGCGAAAGCTCCACTCAATGCCGGATGGTCCAAGGGGCTTGAGCCTATCGTAGCTGGGCACACTGCACGCTATGGATAAAACCGGCCACCCAGGATGTGGCATCTTTGAGGATGTTCCTCCACCTGGCAACCGATGAGTGCAATCCGGCAAGAGCGTCCTGCCCGGGCCAAACGCCTGCTGGTGAAGCTGAAGGTGGCCTATCCCCAGGGTCTGACGCTGGGGCTCGCCAGCACCAACCCGTTCGAGTATCTGGTGGCGACGGTGCTTGCCACCCAGTGCAAAGACGAGCGGGTCAACAAGATCACCCCGGCGCTGTTCGCCCGCTATCCCGACCCGGCCGCCTTCGCCGCCGCCGATTACGACGAATTGCTGCCCCTGGTGCGCCCCACCGGTCTCGGTCCGACCAAGGCGCGCAACTTGATGGCCATCGGCCGGCTTTTGCTCGAACGCCACGCAGGCAAAGTGCCGGCCACGATGGCGGAGCTGACCGCCCTGCCGGGGGTGGCCCGCAAGATCGCCAATCTGGTGCTGGCTGACTGCTACGGCATCGTCGAGGGCGTGGCAGTGGACACGCATGTGCGGCGCATCTCAAAACTGTTGGGGCTGACCGACTCGACCGACGCCGCCAAAATCGAGCGCGATCTGATGGACTGCCTGCCGCGCGACGCCTGGCGCAGCTGGAACAACTGGATGGTCGAGCACGGCCGCAAGTGCTGTGTGGCGGGCGCTCCCCGCTGTACGGCCTGCCCGCTGGTCGAAGAATGTCCCGGCGGCCGGGAACTGACAGCAGAACTGGAGAGGCGCGATGCGGCCGGTGCGGTTCTGCCTTGATCGCTAGGACTGCTCGGGCGGGTACGGCATCACCTCGCGCCCGTCGGGCAGTTCGCTCAGGTGCTGCTCAAGGGAACCGGGCGAGCCGATGGGCGAACCGTCCCAGAATAGTTCGGTGATTGTCACCGAGCGGATGCCGGCGGGCAAAGGCAAAGCCGGGTCGAGGCGGCGGACGGTCTCGGCGGCCAGTTCCGCCACATCGCCCGGGGCGGTGGTGTGGTCGTAAAGCACCTGGACGTTGGTGACGTTACCCACCGAGTCGATCTCGTACTGCACCACCGTGTACTGACCGGTGCCCACCCGATCGAAGTACAGGTCGTGGTAGCGACGGATCTTCCAAGATAAATATTCGTTGTAGGAGCGCGGCAGCCCCTTGGCCTCCTGCGCCTCCTGGGTCTTGGGGGCTGCCGGACCCGGTGCGGGAACCGGGGCGCTTTTTTGGGCGACCACTTTGGGGGCGTTCTTCTTGGCGGTCCCCTTGGCGGTGCCCTCGGGTTTGCCGCTGAAGCCGTCGAGTTTCTTGGGCGTTGTCACCAGGTCAAATTCGATGGTGCCGATTTGCCCCGGCTGCTCCCCCTGGCCCTTGGGGCCGCCCCCGGCGATCACCGGTACCAGGACCGCAAAAAACAGCAACAGCACGTGGCCGACGTAGGAAGCACTGAATGTTTGCAAAAAGCGGATGCGCTTTTCTGGCGCTTCGAGGTAGTCGAATCGGCCCGAGCGGGCGGTGCGGTAGGCATCAAAAGCACTCAATAGAAAAAAGACGGCGTTGAGGGCAAGCAAAATCTGCAGCACCGGCGCCGCTGCGAGCGTCTGGATAAACTGCTCCGGCTTGATGGCGAGACTCAAACCGGCCAGCACGAACAGCGCCTCGATCGCGGCCTGGGGAGCATTCAAAAGCAGCCATACCGAAGCGAGCAGCACCAGGTTCATGATCCCGGCCGCCAACAAAAAAAGGCCCTTCTGCCCCTCGCGGTTATAGAACTGACCCAGGCCCGGAATCAGACCCAAGATCCCCGCCAGCAGCGGATTGCGCGCCACGGCCGGGGGCGGCACGAAGGGGGTGGGAGCCGCCGGTTCGCACCCACCCCAACTCGGGGAGAGCGCGCGCGTAGAAATCACCGCCCGCAGGCACCAGATGGCAATGACCACCAGCATGCCGTTCAGCAGCACCAGGGCTATCTGGCTCGCCTGAAAGGCAAAGAAGTCGTAGAGCCCATGGAGCAGCACCGCCCAAAAGAGCCCCTGCACGTGCAGGCCGCCCCAGCGCTCTCCAGCCAGTTGCCGCACCTTGGCCCGGCCCAAAAAATAGCCCATCACCAGCCCGAGCATGCCGTGGAAGGGGACGGCGGTGAGGGCGCGCACCATCGCGGTCTCCAGGCCCCCTTCGCTGACGTAGAAGATATTTTCGAGCGCCCCGAAGCCGAGCCCCACCGCCCCGCCGTAGAGCAGGCCGTCGTAGCGCTCGCGAAATTGCGCAAGCCGCCAGCTGTAAAAGCGCACGACCAGATATTTGGCCCCCTCCTCCGCAAGCCCCGCCGCCACCAGGGCAAACACCGCGAGCACCCCAAGGTTGGTGATCGTCCAGGGGGTGGAGGTGAGCAGCATCTCGACCGGCAGGGCGATAAACGCCGAACCCACCCCGGTGAGGGTGGCGAGGGCCACGGTCCACAGCGGGCGCGGCGCCGCCCAGCGCGTGACGCTCTTGGGAAGCAGGGCGAGCAGAGCCAGCAAAAACAGGGCTGGGGCGATGGCGGCTGCGATCAGCAAGAAGTTGGGCACCGCGAAAGTCATCGATTTGTACTCCCTGCTTTCATCTTATGCGCTCGCCTGCGGGGCAGTCGGCCGCTTCCCCGTGCGTGGGCTTCTGGCCTGTGTAAACGAATGATCTTAAAATGAAGCGTGATCTCGAATGAGCATATTAGCAATGGTAAAGTTCCTGGAAAAAGTTGGTGGCTATGCCAGGGATGTGCTGGAATCGGCCAAGTATATCGGTCAGGGTATGGGGGTCGTCTTCGACCACATGCGCCGAAAACCGGTCACCGTCCAGTACCCATACGAAAAGCTCATCCCATCGGAGCGCTTTCGCGGGCGCATCCACTTCGAGCGGCCCAAGTGCATTTCTTGCGAAGTGTGCGTGCGCGTCTGCCCGATTGACCTGCCCGTGGTCGATTACGAGTTCAACAAAGAGACCAAGAAAAAAGAACTCAACTCCTACTCGATCGATTTTGGCGTCTGCATCTTTTGCGGCAACTGTGTCGAGTACTGCCCCACCAGTTGCCTGTCGATGACTGAGGAGTACGAGCTTTCGGTCTACGACCGCCACGAACTCAACTACGACGATGTCGCCCTCGGCCGCCTGCCCACGCGGGTCACCGACGACCCGGTGGTGCGCCCCATTCGCGAACTGGCCTACCTGCCCAAGGGAGTCCTGGACGGCCACCTTGAGGATCCCGGCAGCCGCCGAGCCGGAGAATTGCCCGAAGAGATCGTCGCCCGGTTGCGCCCGGCCGACCCCAGCAGCGGCGCCGACGCCAAGAAGGAGAGCGAGTGACATTTTCTGAAGGGGTCCAACTGGTTTCGTTTATCATCCTCACCGCCATCGTGCTCGGTGGGGCGGCGGGGGTGGTGCTGCTGCGCAGCATGGTCCACTCCGCCTTTTTGTTGGGCCTGGTCTTTATTGGTGCTGCCGGGCTCTACGTGCTGCTCAACGCCGATTTTGTCGCCGCCGCCCAGATTTTGATTTACGTCGGTGCGGTCAACGTGCTCATCTTGTTTGCAATCATGCTCGTCAACAAGCGCATCCCCACCGACCGGCCGGTCTTCTCGCCGCGCAACGCCGTGACCGGCCTGGTCTGCGCTGGGCTTTTCGCGCTTTTGGCCGTCTGTATCTTCCAGGTTCCCTGGCAGATCCAGGAGCCGGTGGCGATGAACACCGTCATCGAGATCGGCAAGCGCTTTTTCAGCGAATTTTTGCTGCCCTTTGAAGTCGCCTCGGTGCTGCTGCTGCTGGCCATGGTCGGTGCCATCATCCTTGCCCAGCGCGAGTACATCCCCGATCGCGCCGAGGGGGAACCCGAGCCCCTTGCCCTGCCGGAGCGGCCCCGCGACGAGGTCGATACCACCCCCACCGGCCGCCGCTAAGGAGACGCCGCCCGCCATGCCCAGCCTTAACGCCTTTTTGCTCGTCGGCGCCGCCTTGTTCTGCATCGGCTTCTACGGCCTGGTCACCTCCCGCAACGCCGTGCGGGTGCTCATGTCCATCGAGCTGTTGCTCAACGCCGTCAACATCAACCTCATCGCCTTTTCGAACTTTCTCGACCCCAACAACATCCGCGGCCAGCTGTTCGCCATCTTTGTGATCACCGTGGCGGCGGCGGAAGCGGCGGTGGGACTGGCCATCGTGCTCGCCATCTACCGCAACCGCGACACCATCGACATGGAAAACTTCAATTTGCTCAAGTGGTGAACTAAAAACCTGGACAAGCGTCCCAGTTGCGTGTAGGATATGGACAGTCGTTCATGAACTGCAAGCCGATGGTAGCACTCCGCCCGTTGCCCGTTGTCGCACCCGCCGCCCCGGTTGTTTTGCCGGAGCGCTCGCCGCAGTTGTTGCTTGACGTGTTTTTGCGCCGCTGGTCTTTGCGCACCCCCCGCTCGCGCCTGCTGCGGCTGGTCAGCGAACTGAACCGCTCAGGCTGGAGCTGTGCGGTGGTCGATGGCGGCAGCCACACAGCGGCCTGGCAATTGCTCACCGGCTCCGGGCGCAACCGGCGGGTGCAGGCAAACTCGATTGCAGACGGCCTGCACCAGCTCGAAGCCCTGCAGCGCTGCGAACAGTTCGATCTGGTGATCTTGCACGAGATCCCGTGTTCGCCGAGCCGGGTGCGCGACTGGCTCACCTGGACCCCTGGCCGTGGCGCGGTGCTCTGGGTGCGCCAGGGTGAGGCGGTGCTGCTCGAAGAAGACAATCGCACATACTCTCCCCGCCTCGAGGCCCTTGGCCGTGTGGTCGAAAAAATTTTGCATCTGCTCGATCGCTGGGGTGGCTAGGGCGGCGCGGCAGGTGTTTTTTGGGCGGTGTGACCGTCCCCTAAGCAGTGTAAAGCTGTAGCAGACTCCCGTTGCGGTTGCCAAGCGGGGGGCCGGAGTGGTTAGATTGTCATGATCTTGGTCATCTGGACCCTTCGTGACTGCTTTGCCCACCGCACCAATTTTGGATCTGCCTGTACACCTGTCCGCAGACTATACCCATTCGCTCGTCGAACTGGTGGAAGCGGCCCAGGGTGGCCATGTGATCACCCTCAACGCTGAGATGGCGATGCTCGCCCAGCGCGAGGAGCATCTGGCCCGTCTGATTCGCCGGGCCGACTTGGTGGTGCCCGATGGGGCGGGGGTGGTCTGGGCTTTGCAGCGGGTAGGACGCCGGGTACGCCGCTGCGCCGGCATCGACCTGGTCGAATCGGCCCTCCAGCAATTGGCTCCCCGACACACCCGCGTCTTTTTGCTGGGCGCGGCCCCTGGGGTGGCCGAGGCGGTGGGAGAGGGCTGGCGGCGGCAGTACCCGGGCCTGGTGGTGGCAGGGGCGCGCGACGGATTTTTTAGTCCGGACGAAGAATCGGCGCTCCTCGAAGGCATCGCCTACAGCCGACCGCAGCTGGTGTTGGCCGGACTGGGAGTGCCCAAGCAGGAGTACTGGATTGAGCGGGCCCGCAGGCGGCTGACCAACGTGGTCTTTGTCGGCGTCGGGGGCAGCTTCGACATCTGGTCGGGGACCAAAGAGCGCGCTCCCCGCTGGCTGCGCGAGAACTATCTGGAGTGGCTCTACCGCCTTTACCGCGAACCCTGGCGGGCCAAACGCATGCTGGCCTTGCCCAAGTTTGCCCTGGCCATCTTAAGAGGAGTAGGCCGTTGATGTTCGATCTCCCATCCACCCCAACCGAGGCAGACGGCACCGGGTTTGTCGGCGAGGCGATCGCCTGTTTGCACAACGTCAGCAAAATCTATCCCAACGGCTGCCGCGGTCTGTACAGTGTCAATCTCCAGATCCGCAAAGGCGATTTTTTGTTTATCACCGGCCCGTCCGGGGCGGGCAAATCGACGCTGCTCAAATTGCTCTACGGGGCGGAGGCGCCCACCGAGGGCCATGTCGAAATCGAGGGCAATCTCTTCCATCGCCTGCGCGGCCGGGCGCTTGCCCACCTGCGCCGCCGCATCGGCGTCGTCTTCCAGGACTATCAACTGATCCCCACCAAGACCGTCGAGGAGAATGTCGCCGTCGTCCTGCACGCCCAGGGCGCGAGCCGGGCTGAGATCCAGCGGCGGGTGGGACCGACTTTGCGCATGGTGGGCCTCGCCCCCAAGGCCGCCTGCTTTCCGGACCAACTTTCGGGAGGCGAGCAGCAGCGGGTGAGCATCGCCCGGGCGGTGGTGCACACGCCGCCGCTGTTGCTCGCGGACGAACCCACCGGCAACCTGGACGCCCACAACGCCTGGTCGGTGCTGCAGATTCTCAAGCGCCTGCACGATCTGGGCGTCACGGTGATTGTCACCTGCCACAACGAACAACTTGTCGAGGCGTTCGCCCGGCGCGTCGTCCGCCTCGAAGCCGGCATCCTGCGGGAACTGCCGGTGCTCACCTGAACGTCCCCACACCATGATCCAGCGCGTCACAACCCAGGTGGACTATCTGTTGCGCGAGGCGTTTACCGGCCTGCGGCGCAACCTCTGGATGATCTGGTCCGCCGTGAGCACCCTGGCGGTGCTGCTGTTTTTGTTGGGGCTGGGACTGCGGGCTTCCTGGCAGTTGCAGGACGCGGTCTCCGAACTTGGCAGCCGCCTGGAAATCTCCATTTACTTGGATCCGGGTGTGCGCGCCGCTGCTGTGGAGCCGGATTTGCGCACGCTGGTGGGCATCGACGAAATTAAAAGCGTCTCAAAGGAACAGGCCTGGGCGGCCCTCAAAAAAGACCTCGGAGTGCGAAGCGATCCGGGCGAAAGCCTGGGGGGCAACCCGCTGGTCGACAGCCTGCGGGTGCGCATCGCCCAGCCGGAGGCGGTGGCGCCCCTGGCCGCCCAGATCCAGCAGATCGAAGGGGTGGAGGAGGTAAGCTACGGCTCCGAGGCGGCCCAGAGGCTCGATCAGATCCAGCAGGCGATGCGCTGGGTGGGACTGGCCCTCACCGCCGTTCTCGGGGTGGCGACCGTGGCGGTGATCACTTCGACCATCCGGCTTATCGTCCAGTCGCGGCGCAAAGAAATCGAAGTGATGCAGTTGGTGGGGGCCACCCCGCTGCGCATCTCGATGCCGTTCATCCTCGAAGGGCTCGCCTTCGGAGTGGCCGGGGCGCTGATCGCCTGGGGGTTGATCGAAGCCACCAGCCGTGTTGTCGCCCAAAAACAGCTCGAACTGCTGCCGTTTTTGCAATGGCAGCCCTCGGAGCGCGCTGCGTTCACCCTACCGCTCATCTTGCTCGGCGTGGGCATCGCCCTGGGCATGCTCGGCAGTCTGATCGCCGTGCGGCGGGCTATCCGTTGAAAACCCTACGTAGAGGTTTGCATTCTGTTTCAGAAAAAACAGAACAAGGTCCATACTTGCGCCCATTTATCCAGGTCAGCTGACATTATCAAAACATCACTTTAGAGCTAAGTAGGCGAAGGTTGAAATTCAGAATACGATAGAGACAGTGCTCTTATCCCTAATCTGTCAAACCTGGAGAAACACTCGGAATCCATTCATGTGTTCTATCAGTCTCTGCAGTGCTAATCCTATGCCTGTCTCACCCAGCAGTTTGAGCCAGGGCCAGAGCAGACAGAGGCAGACATAAGGCTGGATGAGCAGACGCATATTGTTCAGTGCATTCTTCCATCCTGTACCTTCATCCCACCATTTATGAGTACTCCAAATCTGAACAACAGACTCGACGCCCTCAGTTTCTCTTCTACCTTCGCTATTAACTCCTACACCTTTGAAGGCCGAGGCGCGTAGACTCACTAACAGGTAGGCACTGCATACCATCCAGGGCTGTTTCATTCTCCAAAAACCCCATTCGGCCATGTCAATAAGCTTGACCTGCTCAACAAGCAATAAGGCTTTTGCCGCTCTCGATTCTCATTTGCATCCAATGCAAAGCTAGAATGAAACAGCCCTGGCATACCATCTCCCACCATTTCTCGATATGAGCGTAATCTGTCAGTTTGTAGTCAGACCAGCCCAATTCGCTTTTCGCGTTACGAAATCCAGCCTCTATCCAGGTTCTATCACCATATAAGTTGCCAACTATCCTGTCAATTTTTCCTGGCAGATTCGTCATAATGTACCAAGTGCTTTCTTCTGGCAAAGCTTCTTTATCAGTCGCCGATTCAAAAATGAAGTGCAACGCTTGAGAGCCTTCCGTTGAGGGACTCATAGAGGTATCCTGACGTTTACCACAACAAACAGGAACCCCTATGAGCTTCAGCCAGCTTACCCTACCAGAGCGTCATCGGATCTATATTCTGCGGTACGAAGATTGCTTATCTTTA
>JAHHGR010000071.1 GCA_019359725.1 Aphanocapsa lilacina HA4352-LM1
ACTGCAGTGGCGTCCAAGCAATTGGGCGATGGCGCTTAAAGATAAGCAATCTTGGTACCGCAGAATATAGATCCGATGACGCTCTTGTAGGGTAAGCTGGCTGAAGCTCATAGGGGTTCCTGTTTGTTGTGGTAAACGTCAGGATACCTCTATGAGTCCCTCAGCGGAAGGCTCTCAAGCGTTGCACTTCATTTTTGGATCGGCGAAGCAATAAGGCTTTTGCCGCTCTCGATTCTCATTTGCATCCAATGCAAAGCTAGAATGAAACAGCCCTGTATTCTCGAAGGGGGCGATGCCACTGGCATACAAGTACAGAGCGTGCAGCCGCTCTCTTGCCCAGTTGGTTGTTTGCTCAGCCATCAACTTTTGTAGCTGGGCAGGAGACTGTGTAACGGTAAGAGTGAGGAGTTTGGGCATGATGTTTGCTCGGTCAGATATTTCTATTATAGCGCTTATCTATTGCGCTAAATGGTATGAGACGGTGCAAAACGCCGGGGCGAGCATGCTGTCCACCGGCGCGCAGGTGATTTTCGATGAGCAACTGAGCCTGCAGCAGAAGTGCGAGCAGGTGCTCGCCGCCGCTCTGCAGCAGTTGAGCCCGGTGCAGATGGCGATGAACGCGACGATGGCCTTCGGCTTTGAAAAAGCGACCCAGGGGGTGATAGGCGCGACGCAGCGGGTGGCTCCCGAGTTGCCGATGCGGGTGGGCAATGCGGATGCTCCCCCGCTGGGGACCAGTGCAGACAATAACGACGATTGGGGTTGCTGGAGGACCTCGATGCCTGGCTGCTTGCCCATCCGGACGCACCTCCCCAAACGCTGCCACTGACAAATCCCGAGAATGTTCTGCACAGGACAGGGGTCGCAGCACGTGCTCGCAATCGCAGTCAAAAAAACACCGGAGATCGCTCCCCGGTGCAGCCCCCTGTTTTGTCCACCCTTGCCGTCGGCTTACTCCTGCGGCGTAGCCATCGCCGGAGGAACTTCGAGCGCCGCCGGGACCGGTGCAATTTTGGTGCGTGGCTGGACAAGCTGCCAGAACCAGCTTTGCAGATCATCGACAAACGTAAAGACGACCGGGACAACCACCAGCGTCAAGGCCGTGGAGGTGAGCAACCCGCCCACCACGGCCACGGCCATGGGGGAGCGCGCCTCGGAGCCCGCCCCGATCCCCAGAGCAATCGGCAGCATGCCCGCGATCATCGCCACGGTCGTCATCAAGATGGGCCGCATGCGCGCCTCGCCGGATTGCAAAATCGCCGCAGTGCGCGGCTGTCCCGCTTGCATCGCCACCAGACAGTACTCGACCAGCAAGATCGCGTTCTTGCACACCAGACCCATCAGCATGACAATGCCGATGAGGGTATAGAGCCCCAGCGATTTTTGAAAGACCAGCAGGCCCACCAGCGCTCCGCCCAGCGACAAAGGCAGCGACATCATGATCGTGAGCGGAGGCAGGAAGCCGCCAAAGAGCAAGGCCAGCACCGCGTAGATAAGCAAGATCGCAGCAGCGATCGCTCCGCCGAAACCGTTGAACACGTCGCGCTGGTTTTCGGCTTCGCCGGCGAGTTTTTCGCTGACGCTCGCGGGCAGATTGCGCAGGACCGGCAGGTCGTGCACTTTTTGCAGGGCCGGGCCGAGGTTGACCCCCGGGGCCAGATTCGCACCGATGGTCACCTGGCGGGCCCGGTCGTAGCGCTCGATTTGCATCGCACCGCTACCCATCGCCAGTTGGGCAACCGAGCGCAGGGGAACCAATACCCCGCCGCTGCCCGCCACCTGCAGATCGCCAATCGTATCAAAGTCGGTGCGAAAGGCCGGGTCGAGCTGGACGCGGATATTGATTTGCCGCGAGGGCAGGGTGAATTTGGCCAGGTTAGCCTCGCTGTCGCCCAGGGTGGCAATCTGGGCGGTGCGGGCGATAGAAGCCACGGACACCCCCTGCTCGGCGGCGCGGTCGAGCATCGGCCTCACCTGGATTTCAGGGCGCAAAATCGCCGCGGTCGAGCTGACATCGACCAGTTCGGGCAGAGCGCGCATCTGATCGGTCAGATCCCGGGCGGCGCGCTCCAGTTCGACGGTATTGTCGCCGCTTAGGACAATCTGAACGTTTTTACCGCCCCAACCGCTAAACGAAAGCCGTACCCCCGGCACCCGGTTGAGAATCGGCCGCATCTCGGCTTCGAACTGCTGCTGGGTGTGGCGGCGCTCCTCGCGGGGTTTGAGGGCGATGACCAGCCTGCCGGTGTTGGGGGTCGAACTGGAGTCGATCGAACCGGCCCGCGCGTAAACGTGCTCCACCGCCGGGTGCTTCTGCACCAGCGATTCGAGTTGCAGCATAGCCCTGCGCGTGGTCTCGATGCTCGAACCGGGCGGCAGTTCGACCTCCAGGCTGCTCTGGCCCCGATCGACCGGCCCGATAAACGAGGTGGGCAACAGCGGAATGAGCGCCAGGCTGCCGGCAAAAAAGGCCCCCGCCAACAGCAGCGTCGTCCAGCGGTGGCTGAGCGACCAGCCTAAAACCCCTTCGTAAAAGCGGGTCAAAAGCGAGCGGCCGGGGGTGTGGGTGTGGGTTTTGAGTAGATAGGCCGCCATCAATGGGGTGAGCATGCGCGCCACTACCAGCGAAAAGAGCACCGCCGCCGCCACCGTCCAGCCGAACTGCCGGAAGTACTGTCCCTGGAGGCCCTCCATGAAGGCCACCGGCAAGAAGACCGCCACGATCGTCATCGTGGTCGCCACCACCGCAAGACCAATCTCGTCAGCAGCTTCGATCGCAGCCTGGTAGGGCGTTTTGCCCATGCCGATGTGGCGGGAGATATTTTCCAGCTCGACGATCGCATCGTCCACCAAAATGCCGATCACCAGCGCCAGGGCCAGCAGGGTCATATTGTTGAGGGTGAAGCCCGCCGCGCGCATCACCGCGAACGTGGGGATCACCGACAGGGGAATGGCGAGCCCCGCGATCAAAGTCGCGCGCCAGTCGCGCAAGAATAGCCAGATGACGAGCACCGCCAGCCCCGCCCCCAACAGCACCGCCTCCACCGAGGCGTCGTAGGACTCGCGCACAAAATCGCCGGTTGTCCACAAAAGCCGCAGCCGGATATCGTCGGGAAGGGATTTTTGAATGTCTTTGACTTTTTGCTGCACCGCCTCCTCGACCCCCACCAGGTTGGTGCCGCTCGCGCGCACCACCTGAAAGACCACCGCAGGACGACCGTCGTAGTAAGCCAGCCAGCGCTGCTCAGCAGTGCCGTCGGTGACGGTGCCGAGGCTTTCGAGGTCGGCGTAGCGACCGTCGGGCAGGGCGATGCGCACCGAGCGCAGGTTGGCGACTGTCGGAGCACTACCTAGAGTTCGGATGGCCTGCTCGGTGGTGCCCACCTCGCCCCGGCCGCCGGGCAGATCGACATTGAGGGCGCGGAGCTGGGCGTGGACTTGATCGGCGGTGATCCCCAAAGCCTTGAGGCGCACCGGATTGAGATCGATGCGGATCTCGCGCCTGGAGCCGAAGTAGAGCACCTGGGAGACCCCCGGCACCGTGAGCAGTTCGCGGGCGATCCGGTTTTCGGCCAGCCAGCTCAGTTCCACCGGCGCGCGGCGATCGGAGGAAATCGTATAGCCGATAAACGGCCAGCCGCTGTCGTCGAAGCGCTGGATCACCGGTTCGTCGATTCCCTGGGGCAGTTGGGCGCGGATCTTGGTGATCGCATCGCGGGTGTCGTTGGTGGCCCGATCGAGGTTGGTGCCCAGATTGAATTCGACGCGCGTAAACGAGCTGCCGTCGCGGACGGTCGAATAGATATGGCGGATGTTGCCGATACTCGAGACCGCCTGCTCGACTCTGCGGGTCACCTGGGTCTCAAGCTCGGTGGGGGCGGCCCCCAGTTGGGTGACAGTCACCCCCACCGTCGGCAGGTCGGTGTTCGGATCCAGGTCGATCCCCAGGCCGCTAAAGGCGGCGAGCCCACCGAGGCTCAAAATCAAAAACAGCACGATCGTGGGGACCGGTTTGCGGATCGACCAGGCGGAGATGTTCCAGCGCATCGGCAAAGACTCCTCGGTGAGCGCGGCGCCCAGGGATGACGTTGCCACTCTACGGGGCGGTGCCCGCGCCGGTCTGCCGAAGGCTGTAAGCCGTTTGTGAATTCTTGCCGTATCAGGACTTACAAAATCTCACAAGCCAAATCTGCACTCTTCACAAAATTGAATTGCAGCGGTGCACCATGCGTTCGGCGCGAAACACCTCTTCGATGGCTGTATTCTCCGGTGGACGGGTCAAAAGCACGACAAACTGTTCGACCTCGCGCACCGGGGACCGAAATCGGCGCAATAGACGGATGTAATAGTCGGCCATTCGCAGGGGCAGGGGCGGTTGCGAGGCGTAAGTGGTCTGGAATTCGATAGGACGATGGTTCCGGGTGTCTCCAGAAAGACGACCGAATTCGGCGCGGATGGGATCGATGCCAAGTTCGCTCGGCAAGCAGGGTGGTCTCGAGGCAAGCTCGCCACCCTTCCACTGCTTGCCGCCCCACAACTGCCCCACGGCGCTACGATCGTCGGTAGGTCTGGATTTGCCTTCGGGCTACTTTTAAAACGCGCTTTAGCAAAGGCTCCCTACTATGACAGTCTCCAGCGGCAGAACTGGGGGGAGAATCCCTCGCTGGGCAATGATATCCCTTGCAGCGACGGTGGGTCTGGCGGGGGCGGGGATCGCCGCTCTGGCGCTTGTGCCGCTGTTTGTCGATAGCGACGGGCTGCGCAAACCGCTCGAGGAGGCCGTCGCCCAGACCCTGCGCCGCCAGGTCAGGCTTGGCAAGTTGCAGGTGCAGACCCTGGGAGGCATCGGTCTGCGGGCGGATCGGGTGGAATTGTACAATCTGCGCGGCCGCGAAAAGCAGCTCGATGCACGCAGCGCCTTTGTGGAGGTGGATCTGTGGCCGCTCTTTTCGCGGCGGGTCGTCCTCAAGCGCGTCGAATTCGACGGTCTGGATCTGGCCTTGCAGCGCAACCCGGCCGGGCAGTGGAATATTGCGGATCTGTTGGCGGCGCCGGGAGCGGACGGGCCGCAGCAGGCCGGCTACAGCGGCCCGGCGATCAGCCTGGTCGATAGCACCATGCGCGTCACCGACCAGACCCAGAAACCGGCGCAGCAACTGCGGCTGAGTGATGTCACCTTAAATTTGCGTCCCCGCAATCCCTACAACCTTGCCATCGATTTCAAGGGCAATCTGGGGGCACAGACGCCCGTGGCCGTGGACGGTTCGATTGAACTTCCCAAAAGCGATCCCGCCGCCCCCTGGGGAGGGGCGCTGCGCCTGCAGACGCAGCAACTGGCGGCGCAGCAGGTGGTGGGCCTGCTGGGACAACCGGCGCTTGCCGGTCTGGGAGGACTGTTTGATCTCGATGTGCGTTGGGAACTCAGCCGCGATCAAATCGAAGGCAAGGTGAAGGTGCAATCGCTCGCATGGCTGTGGCCGGAAGTCTGGGGCAAGACGGCCTGGAAGGCCCAAAGTGTGGATCTAGACGGCGATCTGACCTTTGGCGAGCAGCGGGTAACCGTCCAGCGGCTGCAGTTGAAGGTGCCCGAATTGACCGCTGATGCCCAGGGCACGCTGCCGCGTTTTTTCAACCAACCGGGCCAGCCGCTCGATTTGAAGGTGAAAACGGGCGAATTCGACCCGTTTGCCGCCCGCCGCAACCTGCCAGTTTCCGCTCTGCCAGTATCGCTGTTGCCCTGGATTGCTCAAGGTAGCGGCAGCGGCAAGATCGCGGCGGATCTGGCTTTGCGGGGCACTGTCGCCCAGCCGCTGCTTGTCGGCCGGGTAGATCTCAAGGGTCTCACCGTGGGCAATCCCCGGCTGGGACAGCCGCTGGAGAGCTTAAACGGCACCGTCCTGCTCGAAGCCGACTGGGTGCAATTGCAAAATCTCAAGGGCAACGTCGGTCCTTCGCCCTTCGAGCTTGCCGGTACGGTGGACGGCTACCGCACCGGCAAGCCGCAGCCCCAACTGGCCTTCAAAAGCCCCAGCCTGGATCTGGGGGTGGCGCGGTCGATTCTGACTTCCGAACTTGTGGGCAGCCGCGCCCTCGCCAATTTCACCAGCCTCGGCGGTAACGCCGCTGTGGATCTGCGCATCCGGGGAGACCAGCCGGAGGGGCGCATTCAGTTTCAAGGGGCGCGGGTGGGCTTGAGCGGGCTCGAAAAACCGGTCGAAGATCTGCGCGGCACTGTCCAGCTGGCTGCCCAGGGCAGTCGCTTCGAGAACCTCACCGGCAAACTGGCCGGGTCGGATCTCCAGGCTACGGGTAGCCTCGGTCCGACCGGGGCGCTGCAGGTGGCAGGTACAGGGACGCTGAATTTTCCCGAAATTTTTGCGCTTTTTAAATCCCCACCGCCTGTTCAGGCAAAAGGGGCCGTGCCCGTGGATTTCACGGCGAACGGCACGACCAACCAGCTCGATTTCACCGGCAATCTGGATCTGGCCAAACTCCAGCAACTGCGGCTGAACAATCTCGACCTCACCCCCGCCCAGCGCCTGGTGCTCAAAGGCACCTACACCCCCACCCAACTCACCTTCGCCAATACCCGCCTGGCGCTGGCGGGGCTGGTGCTGGATGGCGGCGGCACCGTCCGTGAGCCCGGCCGGCCGGGGCAAAGTCTGGATCTCAGAGCGCGCACCCCACAGCCGTTGAACCTGACCGACGTAAAAAAGCTGGTGCCCCAGGTGGCGGATCTGGGGGTGAGCGCCGGGCGGGCCGGCTTGGATTTGAGCCTCAAAGGCCCGGCCGATACTGCGACCTTCCGGGCGGCTTTGAATGTTCAGGGCGTGGCGATCCCCGGCCTGCTGGGCGGGATCAGCGGTCTTTCCGGGCCTGTGGCTGTCGCGGGCGAGCAGGCGAGCACGCCGGGGCTCACCTTTTTGAGCCCCGAAGGCCGGGGCCAGCTCAAAGGCACCCTGCGCAACTTCAAAGACCCCAGTTTCACTTTTGATGCGCGCTTTGCCCAGTTCGATCTCGACCGGCTGCTGGCAAGCACCAGCGGGGGAGGCAAAGGCGAAAGCGCCTCCCGTGGCGCGGATCTTAGCTCCCTGCGCGGCCAGGGGCAACTGGCCATCGACCGGGGGGTGATCAGCCGCCTGCCCTTCCAGCAGCTGCGCACCACAGTCCAGCTCAACCGGGGCGTGCTCGTCCTGAACGACCTCGGGCTCAATAGCGCCGGGGGCCGGATGGTGGGCAACCTGCGCACGGATCTGACCAGTCGGGCGGTGCAGGGCAATCTCAACCTGCGCGGCGCCGACGCCAACACCCTGGCGCGCCGGCTCATCGGCTTTCCCCCCAACCAGATTTACGGCCGCACCGACATGAGCCTCACCTTCCAGGCCCAGGGAGGCAATCAAAACCAATTTCTCCAGTCGCTGGACGGACGGGGCTCGATCAATGTCACCAACGGTAGGCTTGCCACCCTCAATCTGATGGGACCGATTCTGGGGGCGGCCGAGGGGCTGGGAAGCGGCCAGGGCTTCAGCCTCGATACGCTGCTGCTGTCGGTCGGCCGCCTTAATACCGGCCAATTCCGGCGCCTGGGCGGCAACTTCACCTTGCAAAACGGCGTGGCGAGCACGGACAACTTTGTCTACGCCAGCTCCGCACTCAACATGCGGGCAAACGGCACTTTGCGTTTGATCGACGAGGTGGCCAATCTGCAGGTGCGCGGCAGCTTCACCCAGAACCCCCTGGCAGCGGTGTCGGTGGACGGTAAGGGCCTGCTGACCAATATCCTGGGCCGCGTCTTGAGCGTTCCCCAACAGCAGCCGCGCAACTTTTCCTTCCAGGTGCGCGGACCGGTCAACCAGTTGGGTTCGGTACGCAATGTGCGGCTGCAGCCTGGCCGGGGCTAAAAAATCTGCACGCCGCCCAGAAACTGCCGAAAGGTCGCCACCTGCTCCTTGCTGGGCGGTTTGGGCCAGTCGGCCATGAACATCAACAGCTGCGCCGGTACCGGGGCGGCGACCCAGTGGATGGTGCGGCCGTTTGGGGCGGCAAACTGGCATTCGACGCCGTTCTGGTTGTCCAGCAAAAAGCGGTTGCTCTTCTGGAGTGTGACTTCCTTGGGGATCACCGCGACGGCGCGGGCGCAAAACGCTTTGGCCGGGGCCGGGTCAAAGGGCGCGGCGTTGCGCAGATTGCGGTCGAACTGGGAGCCTGTCGAGATGGCAACCGATTTGTCCGGGGGGGTGAGCACGTAGTGGATGGGCTTTCCCGGCGGATTCTTGGTGGTTTGAAAGTAAGGCGGCGGCGTAAATTCCAGCGACAGATCCCCATCGACGATCTTGCCTGCCCAAACCGGCGGCACCAACAGCAAACCTGCAAGTACGGCACTGACCAGTGCCGCTGTTTTCCAAAAAAGCATCCCCAGCGTCCTCTCCTACTACCAAGGCCCAGTATCGCACCGGTTTTAACTGTCTTTGCTGTCGAGAAACGCCTGCTTGGTGGTGAGGGTGCGCTTGACGGCGTCCATGAAGACCATGCGCACGCGCGCCTCCACAGCTGTCACGGACCTGCCTTCGCGCACGACCCCCACCGTCTGTTTGAAAAACACGTAGTAGGGCGACTCTTCCCCCGGCTCCAGATGGGTGTTCACCTGCACCTGCTCCATGCGGAGCTCGCGGTGGTAGGCAATTTCCAGGCGCGAGACCACCGGCAGCACGGTGCTCGCCTGCTCCATCTTGTGGTGGTGCGACAGCCACGCCCAGCGTCCTGCTTCCATGTACTCCAGCACCGTGGCGTAGTTGACATGACCGAAGCTGTCCAGATCGTTCGGCCGCACCGGCAGGGCGATGGCGACATCTTCAAACATCATCGAGCCTCCCGGCAGTTAGTCGGTACACAGCTGCAATCCGGCGTCCACCAGCGGCTGCAGCAGGGCGATCTTGGTCTGGGAATCGACCTTGCCCCCGGATGGGTTGGCAGTCAATATTCCGTCCACCAACGGGTACTTGGCGGTCGATTCGGCGGTGCCGTTGAGGGCGTAGGTCTTGCCGTCGGCCTTGAGCACCACCGCCCCGGGCAGCGGGCAGTCGAGTTCGCCCGATTGCACCGCCAGGGGCCAGCGCTCGCCGTACTCGGCTTTGCTGACCGGGAGGGTGCGGGTGTTGGGTTGGTACTCGGGAGCGCCGCAGGCGGTAAGGGACAGCGCGGTGGCCAGGGTCGTGCACAAAATCCAATCGTTCACTGCAGACATGCGTATCGAGCAGGTGACTTCCCGAATATCCTAGTCGCCCCGCAGGCCGACCTCAGGAAGATCGCCGCGATGGACTAGGGGCAATCGACACTCGGATTTTCAGCGCGGGTGGGCGCCGATTCGCAGCCCAGCGAGAAGGAGAAGGTCACAAACGCCTCCGAGTCCAACGCCCCGCCAACTGCGCGGTAGAGGGCCGGGGCCGGGGCGTTGTCCGCCTCCGTGCCGACCCAGGCTTCGGTGCAGCCCGCCGCCGCCGCCGCCGCCAGCAAGCGGCGCAGCACGGCCTTACCGATACCGCGGCCCTGCCAGTCCGGCGAGACACCAACCTCGTTGACCCATAAGGCCCAGGGCTTGTCCGGGTGGAGGTGGCGGACGCCGGAGGCGAAGCCCACCACGATGCCCCCCTCCACCGCGACGGCGATGTAGTGCCCCGGCTCGGCCAGGAAGGCGCGGGCGAGCCCCGGGTCGACCGGGCCGTCGAACACCTCCGGCGCCACGCGCTCCAGCACGCCCTCGTCGCCCGGGCCAAGCAGTTTCACCGCGATGTTGCTCATGACGGGTTGGACCTCCGGCTTGCAAGACAACCCTACTCGACGCTATCCCCCAGAGCGCGGCAGCCCTTGTCCGGGACCACCCCTTTGCAGACTAGATGTAGTAGACCTTTTGCGCGAATCCCGCAATCAGTGCCAGTGCGGCGTTGGGCAAGTCCGCAATCAAGTTCAGCCGCGCCCGTAGCAAAGCTGCACAGCGCCGGGGTTGGGCGTTGCAGACCGCCCAAGCGAAGCGCAAAAGCAACCGGTGGAGCACCCTTTTGCCGTACAGAACCTTTGCCAGATTTGATGTGCCAGAGATTTGGCTTCAGCAATACCCGCAGTTATAAAAAAGCGCTGCGGTTCTAGTAGAGCACGAACACCCCTTACGGCCACCAGCAGGGCCGCAAACGCCGTGTGCAGGTGGGCGGGCCGCACCCATCGCTGCAGCCGTAAACGATACCACTATGGGTGTCGGGCGATGGCTCCCCCTTGGTCGGGCCGCTATACTGCGTGTGTTTGTCGACACACCCCGGTAGCAAACGATGAAACGAGCGATCCTGGCGGGTTTGCTGATGCTGGCTGCGGCCTCCCCGGTGCGGGCCGACGCTTCTTTGCGGCCCTTCGGCACCCTGCGCGAGCAGGCCGAAGTGCAGCAGCAGTGGCTCAAAACACGGATGGAAACGGTTTTGCCGCCCTTGATGCGCCGCTACGGCGCCCAGATGTGGGTCATCCCGATGCGCGAGTACAACGAAGATCCGGTTTTCAGCGCCCTGGTGGCCCCAACGACTTTCTCGGCCCGTCGCCGGACGATCTACGTCTTTTTTGATCGCGGCGCGGACCAAGGCGTCGAGATGCTGGCCTTGGGCGGCGGCTCCCAGGGCGGGGTTTACACCGCCCGGCGCTCCGAGCGCAAGGTGAAAGCGGCGGTGGGGGGGCGCCAGGCGGAGCTGTGGGGCGACGAGCAATGGCAGATGCTCAAAGAGGTGATCGAGGAGCGCCGGCCCCGGACGATCGCCATCAACGTCTCGCGCACGTTCGCCTTTGCCGACGGCCTCAGTGCGGGCGAGTACGAAGGGATGAGCGAAGCGCTCGGCCCCGAGTGGACCCAGCGCTTTCGCCGTGCGGAGGGCTTGGCGGTCGATTTGATCGCCGCACGTTTGCCGGAGGAAGAAGCGTTCTACCGCAAGCTCAATGAACTCACCTGGCAGATGATCTCGACCGCCTTTTCCAACCAGGTAATCACCCCGGGGGTGACGCGCACCAGCGACGTGGTCTGGTGGATGCGCCAGTTTATCGCCGAACGGGGTTTGGCAGCCTGGTTCCAGCCCTCTGTCGACCTGCAGCGCCAGGGGTTCACCGAGGAGCGGTTGGGCGAAGACCCGGTCATTCAAAAAGGTGACCTGCTGCACTGTGACACTGGTATCGTGGCGCTGCGGCTGCAGACAGACACCCAGCATCTGGCCTACGTGCTCAAGGATGGCGAGCGCGAGGCACCCGCCGGACTGAAAGCCGCCCTCACTCGCTCCAATCGCCTGCAGGACATCGTCCTGGAGGAGACCCGCCCGGGCCGCACCGGCAACGCAATTCTCAAAGCATCCCAGCGGCGCATGCGCGCCGAAAATATCGACGGCACCATTTACTCCCACCCGATTGGCCTGCACGGCCACGGCGCCGGGCCGCTCATCGGCCTATGGGATCGCCAGGAAGGGGTACCCGGCCGGGGCGACCACGCCGTGATCCCCAACCAGTGGTTCTCCGTCGAACTGCAGGCGACCGTACCGGTGGCCGAGTGGGGCGGCCAGAAGGTGCGCATGGCCCAGGAGGAGGACATGGTAATCAGTGCTGACGGGATACCGCGCTGGGCCTTCAGGCGCCAGGACAGCTTCTGGCTGGTGCGTTGAACGCCCTGAAACCAAGACAAGTATATCAATTGCACACTCTGTCCTGCGGCAGACGACTTGTTTGCTGCCGGCGTGATGTACTTGAGAGTCAAGACACCAATCCAAAGGCTAAGGCATCACCACCATGGACCCGATTCGCGTCGTACTCGTTGAAGACCACGATCTAACTCGTGCCGGTCTGCGCATGGCCTTCAGCCAGTCCGACCACATCAAGCTTCTTGGAGATGCGTCCAACGGCGAAGCGGGGCTCAGGCTCATCGAGCAGACGAAGCCGGACCTGGCGATTGTCGATGTGGGGCTGCCGGGGATCGACGGCATCGAGGTGACCCGGCGCATCAAGAGCGAGCACCCCGAGATTCTGGTACTGATCCTCACGATGCGCGAAGATTCCCAGACGGTGCTTGCCGCCTTTGCCTCGGGTGCCGATTCTTACTGCATGAAGGACATCGCCTCCAAAGATTTGCTCCAGGTTGTAAAGAAGACCCACGAGGGCACCAGCTTTATCGATCCGGCGGTGGCGGGTATTGTCCTGAGCGAAGTGCGCTCGCGCTCGATTCACGCCGCTCCCGGCACCCGCCAGACGGTGATCCAGGCGGCCGCTCCCGAGCTTGCCCAGATTCTCGAAGCTTCGCCCCTCACCGAGCGCGAACTGGAAGTGCTGCAGCTGATCGTGCAGGGTCATTCCAACGAAGGGATTGCCCAGCAGCTGTATATCACCGTGGGCACCGTCAAGACCCACGTGCGCAACATCCTCAGCAAGCTGTGCGCCGACGATCGCACCCAGGCGGCGGTACTCGCCCTGCGCTCCGGCCTGGTGCGCTAGAACCCCACCCCCAGGTCAAAGCAAAAATTGGCCCACCCGTTCGAAAACTTCCTTGCGCTCGAGATCGAGGGGCAGGATATGGTCGGATTGGTCAAACCAGTGCAGTTGCCGGATGCCCGAGCGCACCCGACGGTAGATATATTCGGCCCCCGAGGGCGCTACGACGCTATCCCGGCGTGCCTGTAAGATGAGCAGCGGACAGCGCACCAGCGACAGTTCCGCTTTGACTTTGCCGATGAGGGCAAGGGCGCTGCGCACGGCGGCCAGATTGAAGGTGCGGTAGTACGCCGCTTGCTCGGCGGCCTCGCGCATCGCCCGGTCGCGCACCGGCAGACGGCGGCGCGGCACCTGCGGCAACAGCCGGCCCACCGAGTACAGATAAGCCTCCGGCGGCAGCAGATAAAACCAGCGGTAGCGCACGGCGACAAACGGGCTGATCAGCACCAGTTTTGCCACCGGCCAGCGCGCCGCCAGGTGCAGAGCGAGCGGGCCGCCAGTGGAAAAGCCGACGACGCTGATGCTTTCAAAGGCTCCGGCCAGTTTGCGGTAGGTGGCCTCGATGTGGCCGTACCACTCGGACCAGGTGGAGGCGGGCATGCGGCGGGCGGGTTTGTCGTGGCCGGGATAGGCCACCGCCAGCACCGAAAGCCCCTGTGCGTACAGCGATTCGGCCAGCGGCTGCATCTCGTAGGGACCACCTCCGAGCCCATGCAGCAACAGACACACGCGCTCGGCAGAAGCTTTAAGAAAAAAGGGTTTGTTCTCCAGCATCGGATGCACCCGGTGCGGCCGAGTTGGAACGGGCGCCGCCTCAGCATAGTTCCGCGCCGGGACGCGCCGCAACGCACGGGCGGAGGGTTTTGCGGCAGGGCACGGTTTATCGCCAGCCCACCGAACGCGCCCAGTGCTCCATCTCCAGGCGCCGCTGCTCAAAGTCGCTGGGCGGCTTTTCCCCTGCAAGCAGTGCCTGCTCGCGCATCCGCCGCGTTTGTTCCGCGAGCGGTTCGAGCCCGACGGCCCGACGCCGAGCGTCCACACCCTCAGGATCTTCGATAGGCAGGGGACTGAGATCGCCAGCCGCGTCCCAATCGAATTGGGTGCCGAAGCGCTGAGGCCGCCCTTCAAAGGTGCAAAGACGATCTTCGAGCATCGCCGCGTGCAGGGGGGCTGCTTCGCTCGCCGCCACCGCCTGTTGCAGCAATCCCAAAGCACTGCGCTGCAAATCGGGAAAACCAATCGCGTGCTGGAGCAACAAAAAGGCTGCCGCGGCTCCCTCGCCACCTACCAGGGAGCGGCCCGGCCAGCCGTAGGCCGCCAGAATCGCCTCAAGCCTCCCGGCGTTGCGGCGGTGCACCGCCTCCATCCGGGGGTGGTAGCCGGCAAAGAGCGACCCGTCCGCCGCCAGTTCGGCGCGGACTAACTGGTCTTCTGCCGCCATCGCCACCAGTTCGGTGCGCAGTTGGTCGTCCATCGCCTTTCAGTCCCCACCATCCCCACCGCCGTCCCCGCCGCCCCCCGAGGCGTCGAAGCCCGCATCGAAAGCGTCGAGGGCGTCGAAGGCCACATCCACCAGGTCCAGCAAGTCGAGCATATCGATGCCTTCCTCGGCGCGCAGCGCTTTGTTGAGTTGCCGGTAGTGGGGCTTCAGGTCCGGCACCAGCCAGACGGCGCTGCCCAGGCTCACCAGCAGTGCTGCGGCCTCGACCGGTTCGCACGCTTTCAGCCGGGTACTCAGGGCGCGGGCCTGCTCGAGACGCCCTCGCAGCTCGGTTTGGATTTGCTCGCCAAGCGGGGTGGGTCCGTGCCGGGTGACCGTGAATACACGGAGCATTTTTTCCTGGCGCGACGCGATTAGCCCCCGTGCAATCAGGGCAGGGCGCACATGCTTCATCTGGTAGTTGTACATGCCGGCGCTGAATCGGTTCGCCGCCTCCAAGATCACGTACTCCATCCGGCCCTGGTGTTTCTGGGCGGCATGCAGCACCTCGAAGACCGCCTGGATGTGGGCAGGGTCGTCTGCGGGGGGCTGCTGGGTCTCGTTCGGGTGAAGAAAGACAAGCTTGCTGCGAAAGCCCAGAAAACCCCGGTGTTCTTCCTCGCGCACCCGGACCCGCCCGCGGGCGATGAGATCCATCAGCGTTACCTTCAAGGCCGATGCACCCTGAACTTTGTCCGGGTCGAGCAGGACGAGCGCTTCGGCGGGGGTGAGCCTGGCAAAGCTGGCTTCAATCGTCATCGCGGCACCTCGCAGCCAGATCTAGAGTAACCTCCGGCCTAAAATGGACGGAAGAACCGGCGGGGGAACTAGTGTGGGCATCTGGGAAATCGCGGCGAATGCGTTGAGGCTGTTGTTCAGCCTGTATATTCTGCTGTTTTTGTTTCGGATTGTGCTCACCTGGTTTCCGCAACTCGACCTCAACCGGCCGCCCTATAACTTCGTCGCCTGGCCCACCGAACCGTTTTTGCGCCCCACCCGCAAACTCATCCCCACCTTCGGCGGGGTGGATATGACCCCTTTTGTCTGGCTTGCCCTCGTCGCTCTCGCCCAGGAATTGCTGATCGGCCAGCAAGGCATCGTTACAATGCTCATAAAACTGGCCTGAGCCGCCAGGCAGGTACAGGCTGTTGCAGGGGTTTGGCCGGTTTTGCCAGGCCGCAGCCGCCCCCAGATTCTCCGCGGCTCCGGGCGGTTTTTGACCGCGGTCCGGCGGCGATAAGGGCGCTAAAGCTTTAATCTTGTTATCATTCTTGAAGCGGGCTCTGCGCATGACCCACCGGGGCCGGGTCGAAAACTTGATTTGCCGATTAAATTTTTGTATCCAATATTCTGGCAGCTCCCCAAGGAGTGCCGCGCCGTAGTTTCCCAGGCGGTTTCACGGGGCAGGACCCGGAGCGATTCCGGATTTTGCCGATCGATGGTCTTTGCGGGCAACCGAACGGTGCCTTTGTACTTGAACAAAAGATGGAAAGCGTTATGAAATTATCAGATATTTCAGCGAAGCTCGGCTGTGCGCTTGAGGGGGATGGACAAGTCGATATCGTCGGTATAGCAGGCATTGAAGAGGCCGAACCGGGACATCTGACCTTTCTTTCTAATCCAAAATACAAAGCCAAGCTTCGAGACACCAAAGCGTCGGCGGCGATCGTCTCGGCCGATTTTGAGGCTTCTGCGGCCTGGCCCCTGCCTTTGCTGCGGCACGCCAATCCCTATCTCACCTTTGCCCACGCGATCGAATTATTTTATTCGCCCCCGCCGGCACCCCACGGTGTCCACCCCACGGCCGTCGTCGCCCCCACGGCCGTCTACGGCCACAACGTGCGCATCGGCGCTTCGAGCGTCATCGGCGAGGGGGTGGTTCTGGCGGACGACGTCACCATCTACCCCAACTGCACCATCTACCCGGGGGTGCGCATCGGCCGCAACAGCACCATCCATTCCAACTGTGTCGTGCGCGAGCACGTCGTCATTGGTGAAGACTGCATCGTCCAAAATGGAGCTGTGATCGGCGCCGATGGATTCGGTTATGCCAAACAAGCCGACGGCACCTGGTACAAAATTGTCCAGTCGGGGAGCGTCGTGCTCGAAAACCGCGTCGAGATCGGCGCCTGCACGACCGTCGACCGCGCCACCATCGGCGAGACGCGCCTCAAATCCGGCAGCAAGCTCGACAACCTAGTGATGATCGGTCACGGCTCCAGCGTCGGCGAAAATACGCTGCTTTGCGGCCAGGTGGGGCTCGCGGGCAGCAGCACGGTGGGCCGCAACGTCATGCTGGCCGGTCAGGTGGGCGTGGCCGGACATCTGCACATCGGGGACAACGTGGTCGCCACGGTCAAATCCTGCATCTGGAAATCGGTGGAGGCAAACCAGGTGCTCTACGGCAACATCCCCGCCAGCGACAGTCACACCTGGCTTAAAGCTTCGGCCGTGTTTCGCCAACTGCCGCAGATGCAAAAGTCGGTCCAGCAGCTGCAAAAGCGGATCGCCGTGCTCGAAGAACCCTTCAAGACCAACGGCAAATCCGGCCGGGCCGATGCGTCGCCGCCGAAGGCCGCCCGCGAATGCCACGGGACGACCGGCGATGCTCCCCAGGGCTGATCACTCGCTCATCCGCCGCTGGACAAAGTTGGTGTAGACGTCGCCGCGTAGGAACCAGGCGTTGTCGAGCACCCGCAGGTGAAAGGGAATGGTGGTCGGTACTCCGGTAATCGCACACTCGGCGAGCGCCCGGCGCATGCGGCGGATCGCCTCGTCGCGGTTGCGGCCCCAGGCGATCAGCTTACCTAAAAGCGAATCGTAGTGGGATGGCACCTTATAGCCCGGGTACAGGTGAGAATCCATGCGCACCCCCGGGCCACCCGGCGCCAGGTAGGCGCTGATCGTGCCCGGGGTGGGCCGAAAGTCGTTATCGGGATCCTCGCAGTTGATCCGGCACTCGATGGCGTGGCCCTCCATGCGGATGTCGGACTGGGTGTAGCCCAACGGCTCCCCGGCGGCGATGCGGATCTGCTCGGCAATCAGATCGATGCCCGTGCGCATCTCGGTGACCGGGTGCTCCACCTGGATGCGGGTGTTCATCTCCATGAAGTAAAAGTCGCCCTTTTTGTCGACCAGAAACTCGATGGTGCCCGCTCCCACGTAGTTGATTGACCTCGCCGCCTGCAAGGCCGCCTCGCCCATGCGCCCGCGCAGCGCAGGGGTGAGAAAGGGGCTGGGGGATTCTTCGAGCAACTTCTGGTGGCGCCTTTGGATCGAGCAGTCGCGCTCGCCGAGATGCACGACGTTGCCGTGCTGGTCGGCCAGAATCTGAAATTCGATGTGGCGGGGTTCCTCGAGGTACTTCTCGATGTAAACCCCCCGGTTGCCGAAGGCCGCCTCCGCCTCGCGCTGGGCGGTCTGGACCATTTTGATGAGGTCGCGCTCGTTGCCTGCGATGCGCATGCCGCGCCCGCCGCCCCCGGCCGTCGCCTTGATCATCACCGGGTAGCCAATCGCTTTGGCCGCCTCGTAGGCTTCTTGTTCGCTGTCGATGAGCCCCTCGGAGCCGGGCACGGTGGGCACCCCCGCCGCCTTCATCGTGTCGCGGGCGGTGGACTTGTCGCCCATCAGCACCATCGCCCGGGGCGAAGGGCCAATAAACGTGAGGCCGTGATCGGCGCAGATTTCAGCGAAGCGCTCGTTCTCCGACAAAAAACCGTAGCCCGGGTGGACGGCGTCGCAGTCGCGCGTCAGGGCCGCCGAGATCAAATTCGGAATGCTCAAATAGCTCTTGCTGGCCATCGGTTCGCCGATGCACACCGCCTGGTCGGCCAGTTGCACGTGCAGCGAAAGCGCGTCGGCCGTCGAGTGCACCGCCACCGTGCCGATACCGAGTTCGCTGCAGGTGCGCAGGATGCGCAGCGCCACTTCGCCCCGGTTGGCAATCAAAATCTTGCGAAAATAAGCCACAATACTTGCTTCAATCAAGACCGATTCCGGCGCTCATCTTATCACGCCCCATCGCCCGCCTCATGGCGGGCACTCGGACTGCTTTCGCTTAAAAGACCCACCAGGCAGGCGCTGTAGCGCTCGCGCCCGACCGAGAAGTACCGGCCGCCCCCCAAAAGCGCGTGCAGCAGTACAAAGCCAATCAGTGGGGTACAGTAGAGCAGCGTCAGCGTTGCCGGGGGCAATCGCCGCGGGCGGCAGCGGTCGAAAAAAGCCCCCAAAAGCCGAAAGCCCGGCTGCATCACCGTGCGCGTGTACAGCCTGCCCAGTTGCGGAAAGCGCACCGCCTCCCCCATCACCAGCCTGACGACCGCGTGATACTCCGGATCGTCGATTTTGGCGAGCAGGGCTTGCGCCTGTTTGGCAAAGACCACCGCCGTCGGTGCATCAAAAAGCCCCGGTTGCAACAGCAAAAACGAGCGGCGGATCGTCACCCGGGCAATCAGCTCCGAGAACAGGGCTTCTTTATCCTGAAAGTGGCTGTAAAGAGTCGGCTTGGAAAGGCCCGTATTGGCAGCGACCATGTCCATGCTCGTCCCGGCGTAGCCATGCTCCAAAAACACCGCCATCGCCGCGCGCAACGTCTGCTCGCGGCGCTCGTCGGCCCCGGCATCCTCCGGTGGTAAGGCCCATTGCGCCGCCTGCGTCGGGGTTCCTTCCGCCTCCCCCACTCTGGATCGACCTGCAATCAGGTCCACCAGCCCTGCAACAAAAGCATCGCGCTGGACCGGCACAACCAACTGCCCTTTCAAGATCTCCGTAAAGCCGACAAAGGAAAACATCGCACAACACAACAGGGTGGCAGCTGCCTCCCCATCGGCTGTGCCCAGATCGCCTTGGGCAAGCAGCCAGGCGTGCAAACGGTTTTTCAGAGGCACCAGGACCGTGCGCACGTACAACTGCCCCAACGCCGGAAATCGGGCCGACTCGCTTAGGGCGGTCTGCAGCACAAACACCGCCTCCGGGGTCAACGCCATCGCGAGCCATTGCTCGATACGCTCCTGCAATCCGCCCGCGCCACCCCCGGCCGCTTCGGGCGCCTCCCTGGGCAAATACACAGCGCAGGCCCACTCAAAAAGTGAGACAAACAACCCCTCCTTACTCTGAAAGTGACTGTAGAGGGTGGGCTTTGAAACGCCTGCCACACCAGCAACCCGGTCCATGCTCGTACCGACAAACCCGTGGCGGGCAAAGACCACAAGCGCCCCGCGCAAAATCTGCTCGCGCTTGGCCCGCCCCCGCCCGGAGCGGGGTGGTTCGCCGCGCAGGCGGGCCGGATCGGCAATCAGAGGCGGAGAATCGGGCATGGGCTTGATCCAGAAGTGTTGAATGTCAGGAATTGATCCTACAAAAACAGCCCGAAGTAGTGTAAACTTCGGACTGTGTTCAATTCCTTTTAATTGCCCCGATGCTACTCGATTTTCCGCAACTTGTCAAAACCTT
>JAHHGR010000072.1 GCA_019359725.1 Aphanocapsa lilacina HA4352-LM1
CAGCCATCAACTTTTGTAGCTGGGCAGGAGACTGTGTAACGGTAAGAGTGAGGAGTTTGGGCATGATGTTTGCTCGGTCAGATATTTCTATTATAGCGCTTATCTATTGCGCTAAATGGTATGAGACATTCGCCACCGCCTCTTCAATTCGACAGTCTGCCCTGGGGCTTCGATGGGCGTATGGGGGGCGACGAGTTTGTCGAGGTTCTGATTTTTGTATGCATGGCACAGGCGTGATTTGAACACGCGACCGAGCGGGTATGAACCGCTAGCTCTACCGCTGAGCTACTGTGCCGGGACTGGACGCAATCTCCAATTATGGCAGATTCATTCCCATCTGCCAATGAAATCCAACCCTGCTCCCAAGCAAGCCTAGAAGGGCCTGAATGGCGCTGGAGGCTTGAATTGGCCCGAGACCGGTGCAGCTTGCAATGCACCGGCTGGAGCTTCGCAAGAGTCGGCAGGACGATATTTTGCAAACAGCCTTCAGTCGCCATCCGGCTTATCTGCCTGCTCGCGATAGAGGAGATGATCGGCCAGGCTGCCGCTGAAAGTGCGGCCGTCGGGCATCCACGTCCCCTCCAGATTGGCGCCCTCAAGCTTCGCGCCGCGCAGATCCGCCCCGACCAGATCGGCCAGTTCGAGGTCCGCGCCGCGCAGATCCGCCCCCTGCAGATTCGCTTCACGGGCGAAAGCGCGCACCAGCCGGGCACCGCGCAGGTCGATATGGGCAAGACATGCACCGCTCAAGTCGGCGTCTGAAAAATCGGTGTTCTTGAGGACCGTCTTGAAGATCCAGCAGCGCCGGTAGGCAAAGGCCAGCAAAGCGACGGCCGCCGCCCCGGCCGCCAGGGCGGCGGCCGTCCCCCCGGCGACTCTCGGCACGCTCTGGTCCGCCGGAGCCCATCCCAACAGCAGCGCCACCTGCAACAGCGCCACCCCGGCCAGCACCAGCGGCACCCTGAGGCCGAGTCCCGCCGGGCCGTCCGGTTCTTCGCAGCGGTAGCGCCGCTCGTCGCCCGGCGCAAAAACCCGCTCGGGTAAATCGTCGGATAGCCCCCCCGCCCAGAAGATGTCGAATCCCACCAGCGCCCCCAGAACCGCCGCCGACCACAGCCCGGCCTGCTGGGCGAGGGCGACGCCCACCTGCGCCCCGGCCGCCGCCGCAAAGACGACAAACAAGAGCCGCTGCCAGGCGACCCCGACTTTGGCGCCGCGCCAGTCCGCCCCCGTCAGATCCGCAGCGGTGAGATCGCAGCTGTTGATGCCGGCGTTTTTGAGCCGCGCCCCGGCCAGGTGCGCTCTTCGCAAAGAGCGCACCTCCAGGCGCAGCGGATTTTCCAGCTTCGGCGCGGGCTCGAACACAAGCGATTGCATAGTAATGCCGATGCGCCCAGCCTAGCAGCGGCACCGGCACCCAGCCACCGGGCCGGCGGCGCGCTGACAGTAGGGTGCTCCCGCCGGGCGCGCCCTAGGCGCTGTGGGGGCAAAAGCTTGCGCAGTTGGTTTCGAAGGCGGGATTGATCTTGCCGCACAGGTGGCAGACCACCAGTCCGGCCCGCCCGGGGGCAGCCTCGCAGGCGGGCCGCTCGAGTGTGGCGACCACCTCTTTGGCCCACTGCACCATGGTCAATTCGTCGAGACCGGGAACACCCAGGTCGCAACAGGCAGTGCGAATATCGTCGATGATGCGCTCCAGGGGCAAACCCTGAGCATGGCTGCGCTCGACCAGTTCGATAAAAAACGATTTAAATTCCAGGTCGAGTTCGACCCGACCGTGCTGTTGCTCCGTCTGCTGGGACAGGACAAAACCTTGCATAGGCCCTCTCTATTGGGTGGGTGCTTTGAAAGACAGGGCCGCCTTCCAGTTGTGCACAGGAAGATTGAATCGGCCATTTGCGCCCCATGCTATCCATAGGGAGCGGGCGATTGGAGCAACCCACGCCAAACGCTTCAATTCTTCATGGACAGCAACCCAAAGCCTACCGCCAGATTACCGGTTGTAAAGAATAACAAGCTTCAATACCGATGCAAATTGCAACTTGAGCAGCGGAGCTTGCAAGGCAAGACTTATAGTCTTTGGGAGCCGATGACCAGCCGATGATTGATTACTCGATTCCGCTGAAACAAAAGGCAGAGTATCTGTGTACCCTGCCTCGTAAGGTCAACTTGTTCAATCCTGCTCTCCTGGCTTGAAGGATTCAGACGCCGTAGGGGCAGAAGGAGGCGCAGTTGGTCTCGCGGTAGGGACTGACCTTGCCGCACAGCTGGCAGACCACCAGGCTGGACTTCGGCTCGACCGCCCGCAAAGGCTGATTCTCGCGGCGCTTGAGGGCGAAGATCGCCTCTTCGGCCCACTGCTCCAGGGGCCACTCCTCGACGCCGGGCACATCCAATTCGCGGCGCACGGTGGCGATGTCCTCTTTGATGCGCGGCAGAGAAAGGCCCTCGCGGTGACTCCGTTCCACCAGGTTGACGAAGAAAGCCTTGAATTCGAGGTCGAGTTCGACCTGGCCGTTCTCCTGCACCCTGGGCATTGCGTTCGCCGTGAACATAACCGTCTCCGTGAAGTTTTGTTAACTAACTCTGCAAATAATCGTAACGATTGAGTGGATGGGTGTCAAGTGGCCTGTGGGTTTGTTGGCGGTGTCGGCGAAAACGCGCCTTAAGAAATGGCCGAAAGCAGCCCAGGGGCTATAGCGTGTAGGAAAGCCCAGGCCAGCCATGCCGGATCGACCCAGCCCGCCCACCCAGGATCAACAGGCTCCCAGCGCCGAAAGCCGCGGCCCCACCGACGGCCGCAAGGTCACATGGCTGCTTGCGGGGGCGTTTTTGGTGTGCATCGGGGCCAGTTTTTTTCAAGCGAGCGATCACCTTATCCAGCAACGGCTCAGCGAGGTAGAAGGGCATCTGGCGCTGGTGGGTCTTGCCCTCACCCTCACCGCGCGGCCCTTGAACCGCTTTTTGCCGGGGCTGTTGCAGGAGCGGCGCTATTTGGGGCTGCTCACCTTCGCCTTCTCGGTGTTGCACACCTGGTCGCAGATCGAGCACGTGTTGGGCGGCAGCCTGGACGGGATGTTCTTTTTGCCGCGCGACATGCAATTTGGCGTCATGCTGGGCATCTTTGCGCTGCTCGCGATGGTACCCCTGGCGCTCACCAGCACCGATTGGGCGGTGCGCACGTTAAAAGGCGCCTGGAAGGGTCTGCACCAGGGGGTTTTCTTCGCCGCGTTTTTGATCGTGTTGCACACGCTCGGTACCGGGGTGCACTACCCGCTGGTGGCCCAGACGCCCCTGACTTTCGCCTTCGGCCTGGCGCTTCTGGGCGGGGTGCTCTGGGTGTGGCGGCTGCGCAGCCGGGCGAACGATTCCGGCAAAGCGAAGCCGTAGGGGCTATTGCCTGCCGGTGGCCAGAATCCAATCTGAACTCAGTCGCTAGACTTATGACGCAACTGGGCTTCTCGCTCTTCCCAGTCGGGCAAGTAGGCAAACGTCAGGATACCTCTATGAGTCCCTCAACGGAAGGCTCTCAAGCATTTTTGAATCGGCGAACGACGATCCTACTTTGCCTCGCCGTTGGCAACGTTGCATCAGGGGCTAACCTACGGGAATGACCACGGTGATTAAGAAGACCTCAAAAAGGCCCACGCAAAATCCCAAAACCATGCCGACGTAGGGAATGGCTCTGAGTTCGTTGCGGGCCACCTGCTCGATGGCCGCTTCCAACTCTTGCGGGGAGGTGTTGCAGATCTTGGTGATCACCATCTGCTCCAGACCCAGAGCGGGCAGGAACTTCATGACCAGCGGCTCCAACTCGCGGGTCAAGTAGCGATCCAATAGACGGCTGCTGCCCTCGGCGATGCGGTCGATCCACCCCAGGGTCTTCTCGGAGGTGACCACCCGGTCGAGCACCTCCGCCGCCCAGCGGCTCCAGTCGATCGATTCGCCGAGGCGCTGGCTGAGCCCTGGCCCCTGGGCGCTCAGCGCCGCGGTGAGGCTCGTCACGAACTGCCGCTTGAGATCTTGGACGGTGGCCATCGAGAGCGTCTGCACACTCAGACCGTTGAGCGCCCCCGTCAGCCGCTCGCGCACCTCCGCCTCCGCCAGAAAACGGGTAAACAGTTCGTTGGCCGCCGCGGGCTGCTCGACACAGAAGGACTTGAAGCGCGAGAGGGGACCTTTGATGCCCACGACGTTGGCCACCAGCCACAACCCGCCCTGGGCGCGCTCGCGAGCTTCTTTATCGAGCGTGTCGATGGTCTGATTGGTGAGCAAGTTGATCAGGGCGAGCCGCAGCCGGTCGGGGGTGAAGACGTTCTTTTCGATCCACTCGGCGAGGCGCACCGCCTGGGCCTCCTCGATGCGCAGCGAACCGGCCACCTGATCAAAAATTTGCTCGAAAATCTTGTTGGAGGCGGAGGAGCGGCTGAGTGCATCGATCCACTTGGGCAGCGACTCACTGAAGACTGCCTGAAGGATGTCTCCCAGGGCGACCGCCAGCCGCGCCCGCTTGCGCCCGTCGCTGTATTCGCCCAGGGCGTAGAGCAGGGCGAAGCGCAGGCCTTCTTCGAGCCGCTCGGGGGTGAGCAGGCGCTGGGCGATGCGGTGCACCTCGTCGGGGGTGAGCAATTTGTCGGTGAGCATCTGGGCCACCTTGCGGGCGAAGCGCTCCTGGCCCTTGGGAAACAGCCCCGGCGTCAGCGGCACCTGTCGGCCCAAGATATATTTCGGTTTGTAAGGCCGAAAGAGCATCTTAATCGCCAGCGTATCGGAGGTGAACCCGATCAGCGCTCCGACAATCGGCGGCAAAACGTAATGAACAATCGTGAGGGCCAACTTCCATCCTCCAGTCCTGGCAAGCTCAATAACTGTTGCCGCAACTTGCGTTTTTCCATCCTAGCTCTGCTGCGATCCCCAGTGGACGGCAGATCGCTTACCGACGGCGCAGCACGTAGAGCGTGTGGTCTCCACATTGGTTGAAAGGCCACAGACCGCCCACCGCCCGATCGACCCGTTGGCCGAGGGCGAGCAGGCGCGGCCGGGCGCGCACAAAGCCGTCGAAGTAGGTGGGGGGCACGGCACAGCCCACCGCCGCCCTCGCCTCGAGGCAGAACCAGGGTGAAAAAGCCCGCCGTACCTGCGTAGGACTGTAGTAGCGCACGGCCACCTCCCTGCCGCTGCCGATCGAAGCGCGCACCACCCCGGGGCGCAGGCGGCGGGTCGCCTCGGACCAGCGCCCCCGCAGGCCGTAACCCGCCATCTCCCACCAGCAAAGGCGGCCGAACAACACCAGAGCCGCCGCCCCCCCCGGCCGCAGGCGGGCGGCGAGGGCGGCGGCAAAGGCGTTTAGATCGAGCACGCAGTTGAGGGCGGCAAAGTTGGAGAAGACGCCGTCGAAAGTGTCTTCGAGGGTGCCGATCTGCTCGGCGGCCAGCACCCGCACCGCAACCGCGGGCAACTCCCGGCAGCGCCGGGCGGCCACGGCGGCCATCGCCGGGGCAATATCGGTGGCGAGCACCCGCATTCCAAGCCCCGCCAGGTACTCCGCGTCCAGACCGGTGCCGCAGCCCAATTCCAAAATCCGACCACCGGGTGGGAACAATCCGGCGATGCGCTCCCAAACTTGTCGGCGCTGCAGACAACCCACGGCGGTAAGCGCGTAGCGTTCGTCGTATTTGACCGAAAGACTGTCGAAGGCCGCTTCTTTCGGGTCGATCTCGTGTGGTAGCCTCAGTCTGCCTTGACCTTGTTCATCCATGTCGACCCACGTACTGTGCCTCGGTGAAATGCTCCTGGACTGCCTGGCGGACCAGCCGGACCGTCCCGAAGCGCAAGTCGCTTCCTGGACATCTTATCCGGGGGGCGCGCCCGCCAACGTCGCCTGCGCCCTGGCGGCCCTGGGCGGCGAGAGCTGCTTTGTCGGCTGCCTGGGCGAAGATCCCGAGGGCGATAGCTTATTGGCCGTGTTGGAGCGTAGCGGTGTAAATACTGCTGGTGTACAGCGCGCGGCGCAGCCGACGCGCAAGGTCTACGTCACCCGCACCGCCGCAGGCGAGCGCACCTTCGCCAGTTTCGGGGGCAAGCCCCCCAGCGCGTTTGCCGATACGCACCTGCAGGCCACAAAAATGGCGCCGGATCTGGTCGGTGGGGCGGCATTTTTAACCTTGGGCACGCTGATGATGGCTTTTCCCGAGGCGGCCCGGGCCATCGAGCGCGCCCTGGATCTGGCGGACGAGCGGTTTGTCAAGGTTTGCCTCGATGTCAACTGGCGGCCGGTCTTCTGGGAGCAGCCCGCCCTGGCGCCCGCGGTGGTGCGCGGCCTCATCGAGCGCTGCGACGTCTTAAAACTCAGCGAGGAGGAAGCCGAGTGGCTGGGCATGCCCTCCATAGACGCGATTACTGCGGCTTTTGATCATCTTGAAGGGATCTTGCTCACCCGGGGTGAGAACGGTTGCCTCTGGCAGGTGGGCGGCAGGCGGGGCGAACATCCTGGCTACCGGGTACCGACGGTGGACACCACCGGGGCCGGGGACGCCTTCGTGGCCGCCCTGCTGCACCGGCTGAGCCGTACACCCCTGCGCGAGTGGGAAAGCGCAGCGGCGGCCGTGGTGGATTACGCCTGCGCCACCGGTGCCCTAAGTACCATGATCCCCGGCGGCATCGGCAGCACCCCGGACGAAGCGGCCGTCCAGGCGTTTTTGCGCGCCCAGGCGCGCTGACGGGTTGATGAGCGTTCTGGTCACCGGTGCTGCCGTCCTCGATATTCTCCTGAGCGCCCCGCCGGAACTGCCCGCCCCCGGCGCGAGCCGACTCATCGACACGATTGCCCTCGCAGCCGGGGGTTGCGGCGTCAATACGGCGATTGGCCTGGCCCGGCTCGGGGTGTCGGTCAAATTTGCCGCCCACCTCGGAGCCGACGGCGCCGGGGAGTGGATTAGAGCCGAATTGGGCCGGGCCGGGGTGGGCCTTGACCACTTTCGGCAGTCGGCGGAAGTTGCTACCAAAAGTGCGGTCGTGCTGTTATCCGCTTCCGGCGAGCGCTCTTTTTTGCGCACCCCGGGCGGCGGCAACGCCATCGCCCGGGCGGATCTAGAACATCTGGACTGGTCGGGGATAAGCCACCTGCACATTGGCGGCTGCTACTCGCTGCGGCGGCTGTTGGGCACAGATCTGGCCGCCGTCTTGCGCTCGGCGCGACTGGCCGGGGTAGCCACCTGCCTGGACACGGTCTGGAGCAGCGACGGGAACTGGGAAGCGCTGCTGCCCGCCCTCGGGCAAATCGATCACCTGCTGCCGAGCTTGACGGAGGCCCGGGCGATCACGGGCGAATCGACGCCGCAGGCGATGGCCCGCTGGTTCATAGCGCACGGTAGCACCCGCGTGGTTATCAAGCTGGGCGAGCGGGGCGCCTATGCCTTGGGTCCGGATATCGATGCGGTGGTACCGGCTCTGCCCGTCCCCGGCGGCCGGGTGGTCGATACTACCGGGGCCGGAGACGCCTTTTGCGCGGGCTATCTGGCGGCGCTGACGGCGGGGCTGGCCCCCCCCCAGGCGGTGCGCTGGGCCAATGCCTGGGGGGCGGTTGCCGTGAGCGGCCTGGGAGCGATCGCCGCATTGCGCGATCGCTCCCAGTTGGCGGCGCTGCTCGCCCTTACGGGGTAACCACGAAGCGGCTGGGGGTGAGCACCGCCCGACCGCTGGTGCGCACGGCAAGCCGACCGGAGCGCGCCCCGGCGGGTACGGTTACCGTCAGCTGGGTACCGTCGCCGTTGACCGCCACCGCGGACGCCTCGACCCCGCCGCGAAAGCGCACCGTCGTACCGCCCGAGACGAAGCCGGTGCCGGTGATGGTGATTTGGCTACCCACCGGGCCGCTGGTAGGGCTGATGCCCGTGGCCGTAAGCGGTGCCAGGGTCAGATCGAGGCGGGCCAGAGGCGGGTCGTGGTCGCTCAGTGCGTCGGTAAATTCGGTGTCGAGGTGGACGATGTCGATTTCGGCCGGCGCCGCTGCGAGGCTGCCCCCCAGCAGAATGTGATCGAGCACCTGGGAGTTGCCCTGAAAGTTGAAGGTGTAGGCATCCGACGGGCTGACCCGGTCGATCAAGTTGGTGAGGAGGCCGCCCTGCTGGAGGGTGGCCAGCGGCGGCGAGAACTGAAAGTCGTTGAGATCGCCCAGGACGATGATGCTCGCTTTGGGGTCGATGGCTAGTAGCGACTGGACGAAGCCATTGACTGCCGTGGCCTGGCCGAGGCGCTGGGGCTCGGAGTTGAGCACCGGCGGCTGGGCGGCGCCGAATAGCGGCGTATCGCCGCCTTTGGAGTTGAAGTGGTTGCCCACCACAAAGAGCTTGCGGCCGTTAAAGAGAAATTCGCCCACCAGCGGCTTGCGGCTGTCGTCAAAGGCCGGGTTGGCCGGGTCGATGCGGCCGGGGCTGAAGGTGAGTTCCAGGCCGGAGGGGCCGCTGACGGCGCCCACGGCCGTCGTCGAAAGATCCGTGCCCGCCGGGGCAGGCCGGTCGATAAAGCTCACCCGGGCCGGGTTGAACAGGAACGCCACCCGGATATTGCCCCCCGGCTCGCCGCCATCCTGGTTGTTGACCGGGTTGATGAAGCGGAACTCGTAGGTCGGACCGCCCGCACCCGCGATCGCCGCCGCCAGATCCGCAAGGGTGGTGGTCGAATCGACCGTGCCGTCGTCGGTGGGGCCGTTGTTGTCCTGGACCTCCTGCAGGACCAGAATGTCCGGGGCTTTGAGGTTGCCGGCGAGCGCGGCGGCAAGACCGGCAATGCGTTCGGTGTCGCCGGGGTCCAGATTCTCGACGTTGAAGCTCGCGATCGTCAACTGGCTGCCGCCCGCCGCCAGCGTGGTCTGTTCCGGCTTCAGCGCCGCACTGGCGGTTCCCGGCAGGGTCTCGGTGACCAGCAACTTGAAGTTGCCGAAGCTGTAGTCAAGGACGCCTGTCACCGGGCCGCTGAAGCTGTCGCCGACGTTGACCTTGGGCAGAATCTGGCCGGGGCGGGCAATCGCATCGCCGATAAAGAGCCGCTCCGGGTTGAAGTCGTCCGGGCGGATGACGATGCCGCCGCGGTCGGTGCGCAGGGCAGCGCCTGCACCACCATCGGCTAGGACAATAATTTCGCTGTTTTCGTCGGACTCGCCTTCGTTAAAAGTGAGCGTCGGGCTGGTGGCCACGGCGGCGTTGACCTGCACCCGCATCGCTTCGAGGCTTTCGTAAAAATCGATGCCGTCGGTGGTGGGGTCGAAGCTCGTCAGTCCGTCGTCGTCGATCACCTGGGTGGGAGGCACCCGGCCACCGACACCGATCACCGTCGACGCCGGCAGGGGGTTGCCGGAGGAGACGACCGTAATCGCCGGGCTGGTGATCTCGGTGATTGACAGATTGCCAGTGCTTGCCCCGCCGGGAATAAATTCGGTGACTGTGCCGCTTACCGCCAGCGAGTCGCCCACCGCCACGATGGGAGCGGAACTGGTGAAGACGAAGATCGCTTCGGAGGTGCCCTCGTCGCCGTCGGGTGCCGGATCTTGCAAATAGAAGCCGTTGGAGCGCTTGGCCGTCACAATCCCCGGCACGTTGGAGACAAACTGGCCGTTCTTGGGCGAAATCTGCGCCTTGCCCTGGATCTCGCGGATGAGCGTGACGCTCACCGGCTCGTCGTCGGTGACGGTCAGCCCGGTGGTACCGGTGGCAAAGCCCGGGGCGGCAGCGGTAATCGTCACCGCCTGGGAGCCGTCGCTTATCGCATCGTCCACGGCATCGACGGCGAAAGTAGCGGAACTGGCCCCCGCCGCAAGCGTGACGGTAGCCGGTACGACCGCCTCCGAGGCGTCGGAGCTGCTGAGATTGACGCTCACGGCCGCTTCGGCGCTGCCGGTGCGGGTGACGGTGCCGGTAGCAGCCGCGGCCCCGGCCGCCTCCGAGAAACTGGCCGGGCTCACCGCCACGCTCAATGTCGGCAGTGGACCACCGCCAAAGCCCTGGCTGCCGTTAATCTGGCCGAACGAATCGTCGGCGGGTGCCGCCCAGGCAAAATCCTGATAGACCGTACCGCTGCCGGTGAGCTGCAGCGAGAGGCCCAGGGGCTCCGAACCGGTTTCTGAAACGCCGATATCCGTCGAAGTCAGACCGCTTGCCGGGCCGTCGGTGGCGGCGAAGCTGCCTTCATAGCTCAAAAACTGGACCACCGTGCCCCCAGGAGAGACCAGGGCGATGCCGTCGGGCGAACCGTTCTGGATGCCGTTGCTTGGATAGGAGACCGCCACCGTCCCAAAGCCGTTTTGTTGATCGGGGATCGTGCCGTCAAGGGCGGTGGTCGTATAGACGGCGCCGCCGCTGCCGTTGTAGAGCACGATCGACCAGCCGCTGAGGTCGGTACCGGCGGGTCCGGCGATCTCGACCGCCTCACCCGCGTCGGTGCCGGTGTTGTCGTAGTGAATTTCGTTGATCAATACCGTCGCCGGGTTCTGGGTAAAAGCCCGGGCCATCGACAGGGAGCCCAACAGCAGACTGCCTGCAAGCAGGCCGGCGGCGGCGATCCGCGCCGGGGTGGGGAAGTCTTGACGACGAATCACAGCATCTCTCCAAAGCTTGCCCCGGGTGATGCGGGGCAAGAACACCCAGAACGGTACCGCCCTTGCCTGCGCTTTGCGTGTATTGCTCCAAACACGGGCCCTGTGTGCCGCCTCCAAATGCACTTGTAAAGTAAGTAACCGAATTTAGATTTCGTTTTGTTAAGATGCAAGCAGTAGTTACTCCAGAAGGTAGATGACGTTCTTCAACTTCTCCGAACCGGTCCTTCGTCGCAAGCAGCATGAACTTGACGTTCAGGATCAGCGGGGGCTTTTGAAGATCCACGTGCAGATTGGCCGCACAGTGCTGATCAGCACTGTGTTTACCCGCATCGATCAGGTGTTTTGGGGGTGGGGGCTGCTCTGTGCGCTCATCTTCGCCACTGCGCAGTTCGTACCCATCGACTGGAGCGTGCAGGCGGTGGGATGGACAGTGTTGAGCCTGGCCGCCACCGCCTGGATGGGGGTGTGCACGTGGTTTTGGGCCAAAGTCGAACGGGCCACCTCCCTGGTGCTGGGCTGGGGTGGCTTGATGTTGTTCGGCTTGGTGCTCACCGACTTCAGCATCGCCGTGGGTTGGGCGGAGGTGATGGTGCACCTGGGGGTGCTGTGGCTGGTGCTCAGCGCTGTCGGCTATGGCATGAGCGGGTTTGCGCTGCGCTCTCGAGCACTGCTGATGGTAGGGGTGGTTCATTTGGCCGCAGCGGCGGCGGCGCTGCTGTTAACAGATTGGCAGTTTCTGATCGCCGGGGGAGTCCTGTCGGGTTGTCTGGCCCTGCTCGGCTCCACCCAGTGGGACATGCGGCTGCCCATCGACTACAACCTGCCCCAGGAGGCGCTCGCCCTCAACCGCCTCCAGCACGAGCGGCGACTGACAGGCGGCGCCGCAAGCCGCTAGTTCCCCCGCCTCCGGGCGGGAGCCCGGCTCAGCGCGCTAGGAGTTGGCCTTGCGCGAAGGCTGGTTGTCCACGGAACGCACCAGGGTTCTTAAGTGCCATCTCCGCTCTTCGGCAACTCGAACGGCACGATCGTTAAATTTGCCACCAGGTGCCGGGGCAACAGTTGAACGACCAGGGTCGAAAGCTCGCAGTGCAGGACTTCGGTGCCGGGGGGATCGCCTACATAAACCCGCACGCCGTCGCGCAACACGTTCAAGTGCACCCGGCCGCTGTCCCCGACGCTACCCGCCCCGCCGCGCACCGGCTTGAAGCGCAGCCTGGCGGAAGCCAGCACTTCGACCACATCGCGGGCCATAGCCCCGTCTGGGCAGTTCAGTACGAGCATGCACCCAGCCTACTTGCTCGCCCATCGAGCGGCCAGAGACGAATAGTTGAGTTACATGAAACTTTTTGGACTTTACATACGCGAACCGCGGACCCCAGTCTGTCGTACTATCGTGGGCATTGCCTTTGTCTTTGACCACCCGCCGGGATCGCCATGCTGCACATCCGTACCGCCACCGTTTCCCTGATCGCTTGCCTGCTCGTCCTGCCCACCGCGCCAACGGCCGCCCAGACGAGCAGCACCAGTACCCCGGTGAGCACCGCCTCCGCCGCCTGGGTGGAGCGCAGCAACAACAACACCGATGTGATGCTCGCCGTCGAAGCGCGCTTCAACCCTGAAGGAGCGGGTGGATTGGGGGTGGACGGTTACGACGACAAGGTTGCCGATCTGGGACCGAAGGTGCTGGAGCGCAACCGCCAGGCGTTCGTGCAGGCCGCCGAGACGCTCAGAAAGCGGCTGGCGGTCGAGAAAGATCCTCTAGTGCGCCAGGATCTGGAGATACTGCTGAAGGCGGCCCGCGACAACCTTCGCCTTTTGGAATTGCGCCGCAAGTACGACATTCCTTACATCAATGTCTCGCAACTGGTCTTCGGCGGCCTGCGGGTGCTCCTTGACGATCAGGTGCCTGCCGAGCGGCGCAAGGCGGCGCTTGTGCGTCTGAGGCGCTATGCGGGCGGCGAAGGGGGTTACACCCCGATAGCCGTTTTGGCCGAGCAGCGGGTGCGCGAGCGGCTTGCGACCCCTGGTCTGACCGGTCCGTACAAAGCCGAAGTCGAAAAGGATCTGGCCCGGAACGCCTTTTTTGTCGAAGGCATCGGCGAACTGTTCAAAAAGTACGACCTCGAAGGCTACCAGGCCGATTACGCGAAGCTCAAGGCGCAACTGGCCGCCTACGACGCTTTTGTGCGCAAGGAGGTGCTACCCAAAGCGCGCGGCGATTTTCGCCTGCCGCTGGAGCGCTACGCTTTTGCCCTGGAGCAGTTGGGTGTCGATGTCCCTCCGGCGCAGTTGGCGGCCCAGGCGCGCATCGCCTTCGCAGACATCCAGAGGCAGATGCAGGCCGTGGCGCTTCAAGTTGCTCAGGCCAAAGGCTACAGCGCTACCGACTACCGCGATGTCATCCGCGCACTCAAAAAAGAACAACTGGTGGGCGAAGCGATCCTGCCGCTGTATCTACAGCGGCTCAAAGATCTCGAAGCGATCATCCGCCGCGAAAAGCTGGTGAGCCTGCCGGATCGGCCCGCCCGCATCCGGCTTGCCAGCCCGGCGGAGAGTGCCGCCACCCCCGCCCCCAACATGCGCCCACCGCGGTTGGTCGGCAACCGCGGCGAGCAGGGCGAATTTGTCCTGCCTTTGAATATCCCGGCCGCTGCGGGGGCCAGGGGCGGCGGCACCCAAAAATTTGATGATTTTACCTTTGACGCGGTCGCCTGGACCCTCACCGCCCACGAGGCCCGGCCCGGCCACGAGTTGCAGTTTGCCGCGCTGGTCGAACAGGGAGTCTCCTCGGCGCGCGCCATCTACGCCTTCAACAGCACCAACGTCGAAGGCTGGGGACTCTATTCCGAGGCGATCGTAGAGCCTTTCATCCCGGCGGAGGGGCAGCTATTCACCCTGCAGTTCCGGCTGTTGCGCGCGGCGCGGGCCTTTTTGGACCCCGAACTGCAGCTGGGCAAAGTCACCCCCGCCGAAGCCCTGCGGGTGCTCAAGGAGGATGTCGTCATCTCCGATGCGTTTGCCAACCAGGAAGTCGAGCGCTACACCTTTGTCATGCCCGGTCAGGCGACGTCGTACTTCTACGGCTACACCAAGCTGACGGACTTGCGCAAAGAGACCGAAAAGCTCCTGGGTAACCGCTTCGAGGCGCTCAAGTTCCACGACTTTATCCTGGCGCAGGGGCTGCTGCCGCCGGAACTGCTGCGAAAAGCGGTGCTGGAGCAATTCGTAGGCACCGCCGCCGCCCCAACCGGGCGCTGAATGCTGGCAAAATGCAGGGGAAGCGACCCTCTAATCACCCCATGCAAACCGCCGCCTCAGCCACCCCAAAAACCTATGCTCTCTGGCTTGAAAAAGCCCGCCTCGAAATCCTCGAACCGCGCCGCCGGGAGATGCTCGCCCACCCATTTATCCTGGCGATGCAGCAGGGGAGCGCCCGGCCCGAGGACGCCCAGCGCTATTTTTCGGGTTTGATGTGGCATCTGCTTGCCTTCGGTGCCCACGTCGCCCACCTATTTGCCAAGCGCCCCCCGGAGGCGGCCTTGGTATTGGACGGTCAGAGCGAAGACAAAGACGGCGACACCGACTTGCTCGCCCGCATCGTGCGCGCCTTCGGCGGCCCCGCCAATCTCATCGAGACCGACCCGTGGAGCTACCGGCCCCACCGCGTTTGGATCCACCACGACGCGCTGTTGCGCTCGGCCATCTACAGCACGGATCTCAGTTGGCAGGTGGGTACCGCCGCCCTCAACGTCGGCATCGAAGCGCTGGTGCCGGATATGATCGAGCCTTTGTTTAAGGCTTCTGTCGAGCGCTATGGGGTGACGCCCCGCGAGGCGGCCTGGCTTGAATCGCGCGCGGGCGAGATCGAGCGGACCCACGGCGAGAACGGTTTTATTCTGCTCAGCCACTATGTGGGCACCGAGGATATCGTCCTGCAAAAGCAATGCCTGTTCTACATCGACGCGCTTTCCTACTCGATGGCCGGCTGTCTGCTCGATAGCGGTCTGCCCGAGTAGGCGGTGGAGCGGATCGTCTCGGGGGGGCAGACGGGGGTGGACCGCGCCGCTCTCGATGTCGCCCGCGCTCTGGGGATCGCAACCGGCGGCTGGTGTCCGGCCGGACGCTGGGCCGAGGACGGTGTGATACCTGAAAGCTATCCCCTCGTCCCGACGCCGCTGAGCGATCTTGCCCAGCGCACTGCCTGGAACGTGCGCGATGCGGACGGCACTTTGATCTTGACTGTCGGCGAACCGACCGGGGGCACAGCACTTACCGTGCGCGTTGCCTGTGAGCTGGCAAAACCTCATCTCGTCGTCGATCTGGCCGGCACACTGGACTTTGAGCCGGTGCGCTCCTGGCTGCGAGAGCAATCGATCCGCATCCTGAACGTGGCCGGACCGCGCGCGAGCACCTGCGCAGGCATCTACGACCGCGCCTTCACCTTCTTGCACCGCTGTCTGAAACCTGAAACTTGACAGTTGGCTTGGCACGCGGGTCTGGGTTGCGAGAGGCGGAACCCCCTTCGGGTTCCCCTCTCGCGCTCTCCCCCTCCCCGCGTCGGTGGGGTGCCACCCCCCCGACACCCCCCGGACTTCACGGCACTACGGGGAACGAGGCTGTGTGGGTGGGATCGGTTTATTCTTCCAGGGCCTGCACGACGCGTGTCGACTGCGGCGGAGGGGCTGGCTGGTCGCTAGGCTGCAGATGCATTGGGGGTAGAGCGGTGGAGGCAAAGGTTGAGAAAAAACTGACAGGAAGCGGTTATCCCTGAGGCCTGCCCTACGCCGTTGCCGAATCGAAGGAGCGTGCGCCGATAGCGGCGGCGAGCTTGTCGATGAGCTGCGCTTTGAGTGCTTCGAAGTAGGCGACCGTTTCCTCCAGGGCCGAGGCGTTGGCGTAGTAGATGAGCGGTTCGACCAGCCACGCCTCGGTGGGGGAGAGCTTGGCCTCCAGGCGACCGGAGCGCAGCTGCATCCCTACCCACTGCAGGCTGGAAGGTACGTGGCCCGGGTGCAGCTCGGCACTTCCGGCAACCCAGGCCAGCAGCGCCTCCGGTTCGTCGGATTCGCCGTAGGCTCCCACCGCCCGGCCGACCGCGTAGACCTGGCGGGTCAACGCCTCGATGGCCGGAAAGTACTCGGGCCGGAACACTTCGCTCACCGTGAGCAGCCGAAAGCAGCCCGCTTCGTCGATGGCGTGGATGAGCCCGAGCAAATTGCAACTGAGATTAATCAGCGCCTTGTCGAATTCCAGGCGTGTGGGGCTCGCCGATTCGGCCAGTTCGAACCAGCCGCCGCGCTCGCGGGCCAGCAGGGCGTGGGCGCGCTCGCGGGCAGCCTGCGATCCCCCGGCGATGGTCGTGTGCCCCGGCGGGCCGGGCCAGTAAAGGGTCTGGCCCCCGGCCCCCTCCCGCAAACCCGTCTGCAGCGTCACCCCGCGCATCAGACGGCCGGTAATCCGGCCGGTGGTCTCAGGCCAGACATCTGGCAGACGGCCAAACAGCGTCGCTTCTTCGATCTTTTCGATAAATAGCCGTACCAGCCTCTGGAAGTAGATGCCGTTGGCGCTGAAGACCACCAGTGGCAGCGACTCCTCGGACCGTTCGCTTCGGCGGTGGCCCACCACCAGCAGTTCGACCAGCGTACTGATCAGACCCAACAGCTGATCCGGGTTCGGGCAGGCGATGAGCACCTCCGGCAACCAGCCCGCTCGTTGGCTTTCGAGCAAATTCGGCCGCAAAACCGCATCGCTCTCCAGCCGCAGGACACCCTCCGGCTCCGCCACCAGCACTGCCCCGGCGTCGCGCAGGGCGCGGCCGCTCACCGAATCCGCCCGCTCGATGAGAAAGACACGGCCGTCGAGGGTGCGGGCGCGGGCGCTCAGGTGATAAAAAAAGCTCACCCCGAGCGCCCCGGGCGGCAGGATGCCGATGGTGCCGGGTACGAGGGTGCTCAAGGTTTCAGACCTCCAGGGCGGCGATCACCTGGCAGGCCCGCTCCAGGTGGGAGACTTTGACCATCAGCCGGGTCAGCTCCCCGGGGCACGGAACGCTGCCGTAGGCGTAGGCAATGTTGACGCTCGCGTCGGCAAGCGCCTGGCACAACCGGGCGAGCGCCCCGGGGCTGTCGGTCAGCCGAATGGCAAGCACGTCCGCCTCGATCACATAAAAACCCTGCCGCATCAGAATATCCTTGCAGCGCTGCGGGTCGCTGGTCACAAGACGCACCACACCCTGTTCAATCGTATCCAATACCGACAGCGCCTCGATGCTCACCTGTTCACCGGCGAGGGTCCAGCCGATGGCCGCCAGCACCCCCGGCCGGTTCTCCAGAGCCACACTCAACTGGCGCTCGATGCTGTAGTCCATGCGTGTCCATTTCCAAACGCTCAGTAACAGTTGACCAGAATGGCCCGTTTTTCCCAGCTTCCTTATAAAAACCGCAACAAATGTTAAAACAAGTGCGCCAAAGTTCACCGCTAAAATGAGGCCAGCAATCATGCCCTATCTGCTTGTTGTAAGGAATTGTTCCATGTCGAATAAGCAATCACGGGTTCCCTTTGGAGCAGCATTGCTGGGTATCCTGGCGCTGTTGCTTCTGTTTGAAACTGGCGCCTTTGCCCAGACCCAGGTCAAAGATCCGCTCAAGCTCTGCAAGGACGTGCCGGCCTACCAGGAGCTGAAAACCCAGCGGCTCGAAGCCGCACAAAAGGCCCAGGCCGACGGCAAACCGGCTACCTTCAACGAGGCCGGGATGAAGCAAAAGTTCGAGCGCTACGACACGGCCTACTGCGGCCAGGACGGCTATCCCCATCTCATCACCAGCGGTCAGCTCGACCGGGCGGGCGACTTTTTGATCCCGTCGGTGCTGTTTTTGTGGATCGCCGGGGCGCTCGGCTGGGCGGGCCGTCTGTATCTGGCCGAATCGAAGGGGCCGGAGGACGAAATCATCATCGACCTTCCCAAGGCGGTCAAGTGCCTGCTGTTGGGTCTGATCTGGCCGGTGCAGGCGATCCCTGAGCTGATCAGCGGCAAGATCCGCGTGCCCGAAGATCGCGTCACCATCTCACCGCGCTAAGCAAGGAGACGTCACCCTATGAAACTCTGGTCGCCGATCGCCGGTTTGCTGTTCATCGTGGGCAGCCTGGTCGTGCTCGTGCTCGCCAACGTCTTCACCAACTACCCGCTGTTCTTCCCAACCAGCTAGCAGTGGGTCAAGATCACCGCCATTCCCGGCTCCACCAGTTCGACACAGGCCCGCAGCGCCCGCCGCTGCGGGCCTGTTTGCACATGCACTTCGCAGGTGGCGCAAAAGCCGTGACGGCACTGGGTCGGGATGGCAAGCCCGGCGCGGGCCGCGGCGCGCACGACAGTGTCCTCGGCGCTTGCTTGCACCAAGACCGGTCCGGCGGGTGTCAGAAAGTGGACTGGGCAAGGGGCGTTCGGATCCATGCCTCGATCGTAGCGGCACGGTTCACGAATGCGGATAGCCCGCAGCACGGGAACCAGCTGGTAGGGTTCCAGGCGCAGGCGGCCGGGCTGCACAGCGAGCAAGGCATTCGGCCCAAGAGCCTGCTCCAGTAGAAAAGCCTGGCGACAAACAAGCCAATCGCGCAGGGGAGGTACCTCTTTGCGGTGCTGCCATGGCACCTCATTTTTGACTGGTGAACTACAGCTCTGAAACTTTTGAGCTACGTACATGCAGGTAATTTAAGATACAGTTTAAAATGCTTGTATTACATGGGTGGCCAAAGGTGCGCAGAGTCGGGAACACCACGATGAGGTGTATGCAGGGCTGCGTTAACCTGTACGTGTACAGGTCCAGGCTTTCGTCACCGAGGCATCTATGGTTCAGACCCTGAACGCCCGGGATCTTTCGCTGAAACAGTTGGCTGAACGCTTCGGCATACGCGAGTCGGAGAATGAGCTTCTCTTTTCGGCCCTGCAGGAGGAGTTGCCGAGGATCACCCCTGAGGAGCAACTCCATCTGGAGCGCATCCGCCGGAACTATCGGGCTTTGAGCGCAGCTGGGCCGCTTTCCGAGGACGCTGTCAAAATGGTTGTCCTTGGGCCGTTGTTGGACATGGCAGGATTTTTTGAAGCTCCGTTTCAGTTGCAGACCGAAGCTCAGGTCGAATTCGCCTCCGAGGACGAGGGTATCATCTACCGGGGGAAGATCGACGTGTTGGTACTGCGGGAACGCTTCTGGGTTCTAGTCATCGAAGCGAAGAACACGGCTTTTGACGTATTGGTCGGGCTTCCCCAGGCGCTTTTCTACATGCATAGCGCCCTGGAGTCCGGGCGACCGCTGTTTGCATGGCTCATCAACGGTCGTGAGTCCATTTTTGTCCAACTGGTTCAAGAGGAACCGGGCAGCCGCTACGGCCTTTCCCGCGCCTATTCGGTTCTACGGCCGGCCGAGGATCTGCCTGCGCTGCTAGCTGTTCTGAAGCATCTGGGCAGAATCGAAATCTAGAGCAGGCTTCAGGTGCCAGGTGTCGGGGTGATAACGGCTATCTCGCTCTAAAACTGGGTGCATTCGTTAGAGACCGTCTGTTAACGTCAGTTCGGGTTAAGCCGGATGGAGGCCCGTATCCGCCGCTACCGATGGCTTTTTCGGCTGGTGACAGTAAGCTATCAACCCGCACACCAGATTCACCAAAAAGTTTACCGGGCTGCGA
>JAHHGR010000073.1 GCA_019359725.1 Aphanocapsa lilacina HA4352-LM1
CTTGTCTGAACTAAAAGAGATTATTTGATTGCCGTCAGGGCTGAAATTGGCGCCATTGACCGGCTGTGTATGGCCCTTAAGAATTCTGAGCAATTGCCCACTAAGACTTGTAATTTCAACAGAGTTTCCTGTTATTATTGGAATGGCAAGTAGCTCTTCATCCGGGCTCCATCCAAACGCAATGGCTTCGCCAATGTTGCGGTTGATGGATCGTACAAATTTACCGGTTTTATCCCAAAGCTTTATTGAGTTTGAACTCATCGAGGCAAGAAGTCTGCCACTTGAGCTGTAGCGTACACTGTGCACTCGCTCGGTATGGCCCCTCAGTGTATTAAGTAATTTGCCATTCACGCTCCATAGCCGAATAGCCTTATCTTCGCCTGCAGTTGCAAACTGTAGACTGTCAGGACTAAAGTCAACTTTGTAAATGACAGATTCATGCCCTTTCCACGATTTAATAGTCTGACCATTTCGATCTTGAAGATAGATATTTCCTTGCGAGTCTCCGCAGAGGATGAATTTTCCATCCGGGCTGAAATCGCAACTCAACGGAGCGCCGATGTAGCCCTCTAGGCGATTGGCTTCCTCAATATTAAAGATCACTTTTTGCAGCGTTCTGTCGGTCTGTTCGTTGAGTTGTTTGTCTCCCGAGAAAAACTGACGTGCCAGCTGCGCCGCACGCACACTACTGATCAGTGCGTCCAGTTGTCTGTGATCGGCAAACAACAACTTTGATTCCGAAATCAGTGTGTCGATGCGGCTGTGCTGCACCTCCTCGACCTGTTGGTAGGCAAATAGTCCGGCTACGGCGGCAAAGGCGGCCAGGATCGCCATCGCCACGGCGGCTATCTGGGCAACGCGCAGGCGGCGGCGCTCCTGCGCGCGTTGGGCGCCACGCTCCGCGAGGCACGCGACTACGAACTGCTGGGCAGTTGCCGTGAGTTGGTCGGCGGATTTGCCAATCAGCTCCTCCGCCTCCGACAGGCGCACCCCTTGGAGCAAAAAGTCCTTCTGGCGCTGCTTTTGGTTCCACAGAAAAGTGGCCTGTTCGATCTGGCGCAGCACCCGCAATCGGGCGCGGTTTTCTTCGATCCACCAGCGCAAAGTCGACCAGTGGCGGATGAGCACCTCGTGGGCCACCTCGACTGTCACCTCGCGGCGCAGTTGCGCCGCCGCCGTGGCGATGTCCGTGCCGAACGTGCTGCGGGTGCCCGCCGGTTGTCCCTCTTCGAGGTCGACCACCACCAGCTTCGCCGCTGTGAGCGCCTGCAGCGTGCGCTCCACCAGATCTTGTGAATAGCGCGCGACCACCAGTTCCGACTTGTGCACCCGGCGGCGGGTGTCTTCGGTGCCTTCGCCCAACTGGGTCAGCGACAAAAAAATCCACTGCGCGCACTCGCGCTCCTCAGTCGTGAGACCTGCATAGACCCGCTCGGCGCGTGCCTCGAGCGCCCCCTGCAACCCTCCCACCTCCTGGCGGTAAGCCTGCAACGTCAGCCGGCCCTCCGAGCGCACCTGCCAAAGTTGCTCCAGGGCAAATTCGAGCAAAGGCAGCCCCCCCGCCGAGCCGCTTAATTCCTGAAGCAGCGCCTCCACCAGTTCGGGCTCCACCTGCAAATGCACCTGCTGGGCCGGTTTGCAGATGATCTGGCGGTAATCGGCGCTCACCAGCACCGGCGGCACCAGAAAGCTGCCCTGCTGCAACAGCGGGGCAAGCTCGCCCTCCTCCAAACAAGGGCCGATAAAATCGGCGCGCAAGGTGACGACCAGCTTCAAGCGCCCCGCCGCCCCAGCCAGCGCCCCGAGCAGCACCGCCAGAAAGTCGCGGCGCTCCTGGGGTGAGGCGAGGGTAAACAGCTCCTCGAACTGGTCGATCACCAGCAGTACCACCGGCTCCTGGCGAGCGGCCAGCCACTGCAACAATCCCTGGGCACCCAGGTGCAACAACCCTTCGATCTGTGGTCCCGGGTCGAGGTGCTCCCCGGGGCTGCGGCCCTCGGCAAGGCGGCGGCTGAGGGCGGCGATCGGCTGCGCTCCCGGACGGAAGCTGCCTATCCCTATCCACCAGTGCTGCGAGCCCGGGATGTGGCGGCCGGTGCGCAACTGGGCGAGCAGACCCGCCTGAACCAATGACGATTTGCCGCTGCCGCTCGCCCCCACCACCGCCACAAACACCTGGCGCTCCAGACGGGACAGCAAGTCGCGCGCGAGGACTGCGCGGCCAAAGTAGTAGGGCGCGTCCTCCTCCGCAAACGCTCTGAGGCCCATGTAAGGACACAGCTTGAGGTCCGCGGCGGCAAAGGCCGAGAAATTCTGGCGGGCGGCGGGCAAAATTTCGATGATCCCCGTCTCGCCGGTGAGACCGACGTGCACGCCCACCCGCGCCGGATGCAGACCACTTTGCAACCGGTCGATCCAGCTTGCCGCACTCAGGCCCGTCTGGGAATCGGCGGCCTCGATCGTGGCGAGCAGCACCCGCAAGAAGCGCTCAGAATCGCTCTGCGGCGAGGCAGCGGCCACCAGGCACTGGCTGCGCTCAGAACTGACCAGCAGGCAGTCGGTCCAATCGGCGAGGCTGGGGCCACCCCCGGGGCAGTCGAGGACCACAATCTGCTGGGCCACGCCGCTGTACTGCAACTCGCGGCGCAGCCAGAAAGGGCTGAGGCGCACGGTGCCCCCCAGGTGGAGCGTCTCGCCCTCGGCGGTGCGCTCGATGGGCGCGCGCAAATAGATGAGCACCGTCTCGTGCTCCTGGGTGCTTCCCTGGGGGGTGAGGCAGGTTTTGATCGCCTGGCGCACTTCGCTCCAGGGGCGGCCCGGTTGGGGCCAATAGGCGACCTCGAAGCCGCCGGATTCCTGCAGGAGCGGGCCGAGGGCAAAGGCGGCCCGCTCGCCTGCAAACCCATCGACAACCAGGGCGCGCCTGAGGGGACGGGCCTCTTCCTGGGGCACCTTGAGGCCAATCACCTGGGTGCCCACACCTTCGACGATGCGCTTGGGGGTTTGCGGCGGGTACTCCGGAAAAAAATCCGTTTCTCCGTCGCGCTGCTTCTGGCGGTTCAGAAGCCGGAGTTGCCGGTTGCGGTTGTCGATGTACAGTCGCGCCTGCTGGCAGACATAGCGGTAGAGATGGTCGACTTCGATTTCGCCTTTGGTGTTGGCGGCCTCTCCCCGCAGGCCGCGCATCAAAAAGTAAGTAAACAAACCATGCCCCAGTTCACTGAATTCCCAGGAGCGCTGGAAGCGGTCGCACGAAAGAATCGCGTAGAAGCCCTGGCTTCTGGCGGCCCGCTCGCGCAGCACCGCCACCATCGGACCGCCGGGATCGACCCCGGTGGCCAGATCTCCGATGCTCATGCCGCCGCTGTGGCAGGCGTCGATCCAGACCAGTTGCTGCTGGGCGCTGCAGCGGCCGAGCCGGGCGAGCAGCCGCTGCAACTCCAGCCCCGTCCCGGCGGGTGCCTCGGCGTGGGTGTCCGCCAGGCACAGCACCGCCTGCCGGGTGGCCGGGTCGATCACCCCGTGGCCGCAAAAATAAAACAGCAGCGTGTCCTCCGGCTGCGCCCGCTCGGCAATCTGCTCGAGGGCGGCGAGGACACCGACCGCCAGCGGAGCGCTCACCCCCCGGTCGTGAAAGATAAAACACTCACGGCCGCTGAAGTTGGGAGTCGCGTCGAGCAGGGCGGCGTGAATGCCCTGGCAATCGGCCACGCAGTAGCGCAATCCGGCCAATGTTGCGTCCCGGTAATCGTTGATCCCCACCAAAAGCATCCACAACTTGCCCTGCTTGGCAAGCGAACGACGCCCGGTTTGGGGGGAGCGAATACCGACTGGAGACATGCAGAGCGTCTCGTACAGGTGCGGGTGGGGAAATCGATGACAAGCAGGCTGGACTTCGCGTTACGGCAAGCTTTTCGATGCGTCGGTAGCTGCTTTTGAGCGATCACAAATGTAGTCCCTCTACAGAAGGAATTCTATAGATTCGAGCGGCAGGGGATTTGATTGTTATGGGATCGTGACATAAGATCGACGCCGCCGCTATCTGGCGCGTGCCGATTCTCATGTCCCGCACCGGTTACACTTTGCCTGTTTTTGCCGCCGCCGCCGCCCGGGCGGCGCTGCTCCATTTGTTGCTTGAAAAAGCGCCCTGCGCATTGGTACAGCTCGATTTGCTGGGTGAACAAGCCGCCATTCCCATCGATCAGGTGGCACGGCTGGACGCTAAAACGGCCCTCGGGGTAACCCGCAGCGATCCGGGCGACAACCTGGATCTGACCCGCCACACGCCGGTCTGGGCCTGGGTGCACCTGGAGGAGGGCACCGGGGAGGCGCTGCGGCTGGAGGCCGGGGAGGGGCTGGGCCGCACCGCAGCGGGCGAGGCGGCCATCTACCGCTACGCCCGGCAGCTGATGGAGGCAAACGTCGCTCCGCTGGTACCGGCGGGCCGGACCGCCACGGTGCGCTTTATTTTGCCGGAGGGGCGGGCCCTCGCCTTGCGCACCTCCAACGCCGCCTTCGGCATCCTCGAAGGGCTGGCGCTGCTGGGCACCAGCGGTCTGTCGCAGCCGCTGTCCGCCGCCGACCACCTGGAGAGCTTTCGCGCGGTGCTGCGGGAGCGGGCCGAACGCGAGCGCCGTCTGGTTTTTTGTATCGGTGCAAGCGGTCTGCAGGCGGCCGGGCGGTTGGGCCTCGATCAGGGCGCCACGGTGCAGACGGGCAACTGGATTGGAGCGCTGCTGGTGGAGGCGGGGATGCTGGGAGTCGAGTCGGTGCTGCTTCTGGGTTACCAGGGCAAGCTCGTCAAGCTCGCCACGGGCATCTTCAACACCAGCAGCCACATCGCCGACGGGCGGCTGGAGGCGATCGCCGCCGGGGCCGCCGCCGCCGGAGCGGACATTGAGACGGTGCGCACCGTGCTCGAAGCGCCCACCGCCGATGCCGCCTGCGCCCTATTGGCGGCGGCGGGATGGGCGGAGAGGATCTATACCGGGCTTGCGGAGCGGGTGAGCGGCCGGTCGGTCGAGTACGTGCGCAAGTACACCGAACGGACGGTGGCCGTCGCCACGGTGCTGCTGGATCGCCAGGGCCGGTTGATCGCCCGGGATCGCGCCGCAGCAGCATGGCTGGCCGGACCCTAGACATCCCCGCCCTCGGTGGGCACTGCACGCCGGGTGCGTCCCCGGGATGATGGCACTGGAGCGGGTGAACTTGTATCGTGACATCGGCGGCTTCGCAGGGGTACTCCGTTCCTCGTCGCTGCCGATTGCGGATACGCAGGAGCGACCGCATTTTCAGTCCAATCGGTGCACCTGCTTTTCAGACCATCCAATTCGTTGCATCCATGGGCAGTTCTTCCGGCGGCGGTATTTTTCGCGTTCTCATCGCACTGGTTTTAGCCGGTGGCGCTTTGTTTACTTACTTCAGTTCCACCCAGGTCAACCCGGTCACCGGTGAAAAGCAAAACATCACAATCACCCCCGAGCAGGAGATTGCCCTCGGGTTGCAGGCGCTGCCGCAACTGCAGCGGCAGTACGGCGGCACCTCGCGCGACACCCAGGGCCAGCAACGGGTCGATCGCGTCGGCGAACGGCTCGTGCGCGGGACTGCGGCAAGCCGCAGCCCCTACCGCTTCAAATTTCACCTGCTCGACGACCCGCGCACGGTGAACGCTTTGGCCCTGCCCGGGGGCCAGATCTTTATCACCAGCGCGCTCCTGGGCCGCCTTAAAAGCGAAGGAGAACTGGCGGGCGTCCTCACCCACGAAATCGGCCACGTGGTGGGCCGCCACGGCGCCGAGCAACTGGCCAAGCAGCAGTTGACCCAGGGCCTCACCGGGGCGGCGGTGATCGCCACCTACGACCCCTACGACCCCTCCAGCCGCAACAGCGCCGCGGTGGCCGCCGCCCTCGGGCAACTGGTCAACATGCGCTTCGGCCGCGAGGACGAACTGGAGTCGGACCGGCTTGCCATTACCTATATGGCCGAGGCGGGCTACGATCCGCGCTCGCTGCTTGCGGTGATGCGCACGCTGAAGGCGGCCGGGGGAGGTGCCCGCCCGCCCGAATTTTTCAGCACCCACCCCGACCCGGATAGACGTCTGGAGCGCATCGCCGAGGCCATCGAGCAGCGGTACCCGAATGGCGTGCCGGCAGGGCTCAAGCCTAAAGCGCCACCTGCCAGATGCCGCGGCCGTAGGTCGAGACGCGCAGGAAGCTGCCGTCCGCGGGCAGGTACAGATCGCTCACCTGCACCGCGGGCAGCCCCGCCCCGAACAGCCGCCAGTGGGCGCCGCCGTCGGTGGTCTGGTAGACCCCTATCCAGGTGGCGGCGTAGAGCGTGTTGCCCGACGGGTCGCGGGGGCTCACCAATAATTTAGTGACCGGTACGAGCGGTAGCCCGCTTGCGGCTGGCTTCCAGGTGCGGCCGGTATCGGTGGATTTGAGCACGTAGACCGTCTGGTCGCCGTAGGGGTTCTCCGAGGCGACGTAGAGCGTCTCATCCCCCGCCCAGGCGATATTGGCGTTGTAGCCTTCGTAGCCCGGGATCTTGATGTCCTGGGCGCGCCAGGTCTTGCCGCCGTCGGTGGTGATGCGCACGAATCCCTCCAGGGCCACTGCCGCGATGCGGTTCAAGTCGGTGTGGTGAACACCGGTGACGTGCTGGGCGGGGCGGAAATAGTCCTTGTCGGGGTTGTCCGGTTCGCCGACAAAGATCGGCTTCCAGGAGGCCGCCCCGTCGGTGGTCCTGTAGAGGTAGTCCTTGGTGTTGGTGAAGAAGACCAGGCCGGTAGAATCGGCGGCGGCAGTGGGGGTGGCAATCGAGGTGACAAAGTTGGCGTTGCAAGTATCGATGCCGCTCGCCAGACAAAAATTGGACGGATCGCCGGTGGGCTGCTGCCACTTGCTTTGATCGTTCGGTTTCTGGTCGCTATAGAAGATGTACGAGAAGTAGAGGCTACCGACCGCGATCTTGCCGTTCGCCTGGCTCCAGCCCGTCCCGAAGCCGTCGCCGCCAAAGGTCTGGTTATAAACTTTCGAGATTCCCCGCCGGAAGCGCGTGCCGTTGTCCTGCAGACCGATGAGCACCGTGGAGCGATCGACGCCGCTGGTGGCGAGGGCATAGATAAGGTGGGTGGCCAGGCCGCGGTTCTTGGTGTCATCCCAGCTTGCTCCCCCGTCGCGGCTTACCGACAGGCCGCCGTCGGTGCCGAAGAAGACCGTGGGTTTGCCGCCGATATTGGTGAAGGCGGCGGCGTGAAAGTCGGCGTGGGTGTAGGGAAGTCCGTCGACGACGTTGAGCGTCACGCCGTTTTGGACCTTGGTATCGCGGTTGGGGCCGATAAATTCCCACTGCGGCACCCCGGCGGCGGGCTTTGCCCCGGCCACCTGGCCCGGGTAGCGCTGCTGTTGTTTGGTCAACTCGCGCATCAGCCGCCCTGCCAGATCTGCGGGCGGGTTGCCGCCGAAGCGCTCACGCTGCCACTCCTGGCGGGCGCGGGCGGTGGAGCGGCGCACCTCGCCGTCGGCCCCCCTCACAAAATACGACTGCGCATCGACTTTGCTGCGGTAGGAAGTCTCCGCCCGGGTGGCGCTCCGGGCACCCTGGGCGTACACGGCCGAATGCGAGCGGATAGACAGCAACGCGGCGGCCACCGAAAGCGTTGCGCAAAGCCGGGGTAGTTTCGTAGTCATTTGTTGATCACCGATTGGGAAGTGATGGTTGGTCCGTTCCGCGCCCTACCCGCTGCAAGTCGAAACACTTGCTGTACAAGAGTGGCCGAGCAGCCCTGGAGAACCTTACCACGACTCCCCAGCAGAATCACTATGTGGTTAATTGTGATTTTGCGAGAAATTGTCAGCCCCTGGGACAACGAATTCACTCCAGGCCGTGGTTTCCCAGTTCTTTGTAAGTTCGCGCCGTCGCAGGCAAACCCGAGACGCCCTCTCGGCTTGCAAATCGCGCGGCGACAGACCGGATGTAGTCACCGTCTGCCAACAGAGCGCCTTCAACAAAGGCAGTTCCTGGGGAATGTCGAGTTGCGGCTCCGGCATAGAAAAGTTGGGCTCTGGGGTGATTCTATATTCCTCTGTCGGGAAGCGCGTTGGGATTGCCCCAGATTACTTTTTCGTCGCGGAAGGTGACCAGGCCGGGACGGCCGCCTTTGAGTTTGCGCACGAAGCGCCGCTCGGTATAGATCACCGGCACAAAGGCGCTCTGGCGGGCCTGGCTGAAGTAAGCGGCGACGTTGGCCGCCAGTTGAATCTGCTCGGGGTCGGCCTGCTGGCCGGGGGGCAACTTGAGCACCACGTGGGAGCCGGGAATCTCCTGGGCATGAAACCACAGATCCGCGGGCGAGGCCACTTCGAAAGTGAGCCGGTCGTTCTGACGATTGTTGCGCCCCACCAGCACGAGACCCTCGCCTTCTAGGGGGAAACGGTGAAAGGGCACCGTTTCGCCCGTTGCGGCCGGTTTGTCTTTAGCCTCGACATACTTCTGCTGGACCAGTTCCTCTTCCACTTCCAGCAGCGCTTCGAGGTCGGTGCTCTCGCCTAATAGTTCGACGGTCGCACCGACTTGCTCCAGATAAGCCACTTCCTCACGGGCTTGCTCCAACAGCGGCGCCACTGCCTGCTGGGCGCGCTTCGCCTTGCGGTGCAGGCGGTAGTAAGCCTGGGCGTTGGCCACCAGGTCTTTGGTTGGGTCGAGGGGAATATTGACAGGTTCGCCGCTTTCGAAGTCCTCCAGCACGACGCGCTTGATCCCCGGCTCGGCCCCCTGGTGTAGGTAGGCCATCAGCAAATTGGCCATCTGCTTATGGCGCTCGCCCTCGGCGGCACCGGCGAGCATCTGCTCAAGGGCCGCGCGCCGCTTGACGGCCTTGGCAAGGGCCGCTTTGAGGATCTGTTGCAACCGCGCGCGGCGGGCGCGCAGCAGGTCCGCCTGCAACTGGGCGGTGTAGTAGCGATCCAGCAGGGCGTGCACACTGCGCTCGGGAGCGCGCAGGTTCCAACCGAGCACCGTGTAGCCGCCGGTGGTCCAGCCGGGGCGGTAGCTGCCCTCGCCCAGGCAGGCGAGCCACTGCCGCCAGAGTTCCCAGAGCCTCTGCCAGTCGATTTCTGCAAGTTCGACAATATCCACTTTTGTTGGCAGATGCGCCTCGGCGAGCATCTGTTGGGCAAGGGTCTGGCTGACCCCGCGGTAAGCCTTAAACAAAGCGGGGGCAAAAGGACCGGGCACCACCGAAAGCCGGGCGCACCAGCTTGCAAAGGGTTCGTCGGGGTTGGGGATGGGACCGCTCAAGGGCGGCGGCGACCGGTAAATTTCTCCCAACAGCAAAGGCCGCACCCGCGACTGGGTGGCCGACACCGAGTGGGCCAGGGCCAGGATCTGGCCGCTCGGATCGGTGAGGACGATGTTGCTGTACTTGCCCATCACCTCGACATGCAGCTCCACCTCCGGCTCCTGCTCGGGGCGACGGGCGAAACCCAGCCGCACGATCCGCTCCCACTGCGGCTGCACACAGCGCACCAGCACCCGGCCCCCCAGGTACTGATGCAGGGTCGAAGCAAAGGAAAAGCGCGCCCCCTTGCCCCGGCTCGCTTCGCCCATGTGCAGCCGGGCCGCCTGGGGGTGGCAACTGGCCACCAGCCAGCGCTGGGCGGCAAAGGTCTTCAGTTGCAGCTTGATGGTCTGATAGTCGTCCTGGCGAATCTGCTCGACGCGCGCCGGAATCCATGCCGATTGAATTTCGGCGCGTGCTGCGCTGAGCGCCGTAAAATCGACGGCTTGCATGCTCAGCGCTGCTCCTGCGTGCCCCGCCCCCTGGAGGCGGGCGCGTTACGATGAGATGCGGGAAATGCTGTACCTGCTTTTATGGACGTCCGCCCCATTGGATTGGAACACTGCGCTTCAGGCCCTGCCATTTTATCGGCGATCTGCTCCCACCTGCGGCCGGATCGGCCGCGGGGCGGCCCTTGAGTAGGCTGATGGTGCTCACCGGCCCGAGCGGCGTGGGCAAAGACACGATTTTGCGGGAGGTGCGCAAGCGTCGTCCGGGGCTCTATGTCTCGGTGTCGGCCACCACCCGCGCTCCGCGCCCCGGCGAGGTCGACGGCAAGGACTATCGCTTTTTGAGCATTGCCGAATTCGAAGAATGGATCGCCACGGATAATCTGCTGGAGTGGGCCTGCTACGTCGGCAATTACTACGGCACTCCCAAGACTCCGGTGCTCGAACGGCTCGCAGTGGGCGAGCCGGTGGTCCTCGAAATCGAAGTGCAAGGGGCGCTGCAGGTCAAAAACAACTTTCCGGCGGCTATGCTGGTATTCATTCGCCCGCCTTCGCTGGCGGTGCTGGCGGAGCGCCTGCGCTCCCGCGGCACCGAGGCTCCGGAGGCCATCGAGCGCCGTCTGGCGCGCGCCTGTGAAGAACTGGCCCTGGCGGACCGCTTCGATTACCAGGTGGTCAACGACAAACTGGCGGCGGCCGTCGAAGCAGTAGAGCGTCTGTTGTTTGAGGAAATACCCGATGAACCAGCCGGTGGCTGAAACCGCAGAGTTGATGCGCCGCGTCGAGCAACTGGTCGACGCCGCCGCCAACCGCTATCGCATCACCGTCCAGGTGGCCAACCGCGCCAAGCGCCGCCGCTACGAAGATCTCAACGACGATGACGGCAACTTCAAACCGGTGCTGCGGGCCATCTTCGAGATGTCCGACGAAATGAACGAGCCTGAAATCATCGGCGATTAGCCAGATGTCAGGGTGCGCTTACTGACACCTGGCACCTTTTATGGAATTGCCCTTCGTCTACAGCCCCCGCTACGAAGCGAGCTTACCGCCCGCCCACCGCTTTCCAATGGGCAAATTCAGCCGCCTCCATCACTATCTGCTCAACCACGGTGTCGCCCGGCCGCAGCAATTCTGGGAGCCGGAGCGGGCCGGTTGGGAGTGGCTGACGCTGGTGCACGCGCCGCGCTATGTCGCCGATTTTTGCGCAGGGATCTTAAGCGCTCAGGAATTTCGGCGCATCGGCCTGCCCTGGAGTCCGGCTCTAGTCGAGCGTACCTGCACCGCCGTGGGCGGCACGATCCTGACGGCCCGGCTCGCCCTCAGCCACGGTCTCGCCTGCAACACCTGCGGCGGCACCCACCACGCCTTTCCGGACTTTGGTTCCGGCTTTTGCATCTTCAACGACCTGGCGGTGAGCGCCCGGGTGCTGTTGGCCGAGGGACAGGTGCGCCGCGTGCTCGTCGTCGATCTCGATGTGCACCAGGGCGACGGCACCGCCTGGATTTTCGCGGACGAACCCGGGGTGTTCACCTTCTCGATGCACTGCGAACAAAATTTCCCCGGCCGCAAGCAGCGCAGCGATCTGGACGTCCCGCTGCCCGTAGGGTTGGACGACGATGCCTACCTGCGCGTCCTGAACGAGCATCTGCCGGGGCTCATCGAGACCGTCCGCCCCGACCTGGTGCTCTACGACGCTGGGGTTGATCCGCACCACAGCGACAAACTGGGCAAGCTCGCCCTCACCGACCGGGGATTGTTCGAGCGCGACCGCGCGGTGCTGGGCCTCTGTCTAAAGCGGGGCATACCGGTGGCAGCCGTCATCGGCGGTGGCTACGACAACAATCTCGACGCGCTGGTGGCGCGGCACGCCCTACTGCACCGGGCCGCCGCCGAGGTTTATCGCCGCGCCTGAACGGCATTGCCGCAAAAAGTCTCTATATATTCTAAGGCTGACCGGCAAAACACCATCCGGGGATTTGCAGTCATACCGACTTTTGACCCACAAAAAGGTGAACTTCAACCGGGGTTGCACCAGTCGGTAATGTAAATTTTGTACACTGGATTACCTGGGTTTTTCGGGGAACTTGCTATAACCGACCCATAGCCTATCCGCCCTTTCCCCGAGGATTCTCGCCCATGTGTTGTTGCCGTCATTCCGCGATTGCACGATGCCCAACAGCCACCCCTCCAGTACGATCACCCCATCCAGGCGCGCAAAATGCGAAGATCCGCGCTCTTCGCTCCATAAACACTCAACCCGACTTGCAGCGCTGCGCCGCCGACTTTTTCAGCGCGAGGCCCGCAGGCGCGAGCACCGCTTTCAAAAAAGCGACGCCCACCTTTGCACGCAGCGGACCTACCGCAGCTGGCGCATCTCGACGCGCTGGCTGATTCGCGGCTATGTGGCCGACCTGCTCAATCCGCAGGGCAAACCCTTCGGCGAGCCGCTGCTGTGTTTTGCAACCCCCGATCTGGCCCAAGCCCACGCCATGCGCTACATCGACTGGCTGATGCTGTTCGCCTCGCCGGGTGCCCAGGTCTCCGGAAGCGGATGCTGAAGGCGGCGTTGGCTTTGGACCTCCCAAGGGCGACACTGATAACAGTGCTTGGGACAACGAAACGAAACGATGGAAACGCGTCAGCTTGGTACCAACGGCCCGCACATCACCACAGTCGGCTTCGGGGCCTGGGCCGTCGGCGGACCCTGGCAGTTCGGTTGGGGACCGGTGGACGACCGCGAATCGGTAGCAGCAATTCGCGCCGCCCTCGACGCCGGGGTCAACTGGATTGACACCGCCGCGGTCTATGGCTTCGGCCACTCGGAGAAGATCGTGGGCGAGGCGGTCAAAGGCCGCCGCGACGAGGTGTTCATCGCCACCAAGTGCGGCCTGCTCGAAGGGGAGACCAAAAGCCCCGTGCGCTCGCTGAGGCCCAAGTCGATCAAAGCCGAGGCCGATGCGAGCCTGCGGCGTCTGGGGGTGGATCACATCGACCTCTACCAGTTCCACTGGCCGGATGTGAATACGCCGGTCGAGGACTCCTGGGGCGCGATGGTGGAATTGGTCGAAGCGGGCAAAGTGTGCTATGCCGGTGTGTCCAATTTCGATGTGCCGCTGCTTGAAAAAATTCTGCCCATCCATCCGGTCACCTCGCTGCAGCCGCCCTACAGCCTCATCAAGCGCGGCATCGAGGCGGAGCTGGTGCCGTTTTGCCGCAAGCACGGCATCGGCATCGTCGTCTACAGCCCCATGCAAGCGGGTTTGCTCACCGGCAGGTTCGATCCCGACCGCCTTGCCCCCGACGACTGGCGACGGCGGGCCGACTGGTTCGCGCCCGAAAATCTCGATCGCAATTTGGCCCTCGTCGAGCACCTGCGGCCGATCGCTGCGCGCTACGGCAAGAGCGTCGGGCAGTTGGCCATCGCCTGGGTGCTGCGCGATACGGCAGTCACTTCCGCAATCGTGGGTGCCCGCCGGCCGGATCAAGTCAGAGAGAACGTCGAAGCTTCGGGATTTCACCTCGGGGAGGCAGATCTGGCCGAAATCGAGACAATCCTGGCGGCTTGAGCGCCCGGGAAGCACCGGTCGCGCCGACTTGCGCCATTGCAGAGAATTGCGTCAATCGCTTCCGAGCGGCGCGGGCCTGCGGATAAAGTAGTCGGGTACTGCGCACTGGCTGGACGTTTGTGGAAAGAGGGACTCTGGTGGAATTTCGCCTGCAAGGAGGCCGCCGCTTGGGAGTGGTCAGCGGCCCGGACGGCAAGAAAAATCTCAACCTCCAGACCCAGACGGGCAACACCCAGACCGTGCATCCCCGGCAAATCACCTACCAGGTGGCCGGTGGCCCCTACCGCACCAGCGAACTGTCGGCTTTTGAGTCGCAGGTGCAAAATTACCTGGACCAGGCAGATCTGGAGGTGGCCTGGGAGCTTTTTCGCGAGAGCCAAGCGCTGGTAAGTCCCGAGGATCTCGCCCAGCTGCTGTTCGACACCGCCGCTCCCGCCGCCTGCTACGCGGCCCACTGCCTACTGAGCGAAGACCGGCTCTACTTCAAGCAAAAGGGCGACGGTTACGAGCCGCGCCCATCCGCCCAGGTCGAGGAGTTGCGCCACCAGCAGGCGGTCGAGCAGCGCAAAGCCCAGGAGCAGGCGCGCTTTCTCGCCAGAGTGCAATCGGTATTGGGCGGGGCCGCAGTCGAATGGGAGCCCAGCGACCGGTTGCGCCTCGATGCCCTCGAACGCTACGCGCTGTGGGGAGAAGAGGCCTCCGACCGCGCGGGCGCCCAGGACGTGCTGAGCCAGTTGGGCCACACCACCCGCAGCGAGGACGCGATTGCCCTTTTGGTCGCCCTCAGGCTCTGGTCGCCCCACGAAAATATTCACCTGCGCCGCTCGGGCATCCCGGTGCACTTCGGCACTGCTGTGATCGAGCATGCCCGCAAGTTGCTGGAGAATCCGCCGGTCGATCCGGCCTCGCGCCGCGATTTTGGGCGGCTTGCCATCTACACGATCGACGACGAATCGACCCGCGAAATCGACGACGGCTTGAGTCTTGAAATGCTCGAGGACGGCTGCGAAAAATTGTGGGTCCACATCGCGGATCCGACCCGCTGGGTGCAGCCGGGCGACCTGCTCGAAGCGGAAGCCCGGCGGCGGGCCACCAGCGTCTACTTGCCCACCGGCGCCATCCCGATGTTTCCGCCGGAACTGGCCACCGGTCCGATGAGCCTGCTGCCGGGGCAACTCAACTGTGCTTTGAGCTTCGGCGCCATCGTCGGTCCCGACGGTGCCGTCGAGCACTTCGAGGTCACCCCGGCCCTGGTGCGCACGGTCTACCCAGTCACCTACGAAGAAGCCGACCCGCTGATTGCGAGCGGCGAGGAGCCGGTGCTTGCGCGCCTGCACGAGATTGCCCTGGCCCTCCGCCGCCGCCGCCACCAATGCGGAGCGGTCAGCATTGATTTGCCCGAAGCGCAGGTCAAAGTCAAAGACGACGAAATCCGCCTGGAGATCCTGGGAGATTCGGCTTCCCGGCTGTTGGTCTCCGAGATGATGATCCTGGCGGGGGAATTGGCGGCGCGGCTCGCCATCGAGGCAGGCATCCCGGTGCCTTTTCGCACCCAACCGGCGCCCGAACTGCCCCCTGCCGACGAGTTGCTGCGCCTGCCCGCCGGGCCGGTGCGCGAATTTGCCGTCTGCCGCTGCATGCAGCGCGGCGAGGTGAGCGTCTACCCGGCCCGCCACGCCGGGTTGGGCCTCGACGCCTACACCCAGGCCACCTCGCCCATCCGCCGCTACAGCGACCTGCTGGTGCACTTTCAGATCAAGGCCCACCTGCGCGGCGAGCCGCCCCCGCTGACCTTGGAGCACCTCAAAGAGTTGCTCGCCATGATCGACGCCGCCGGCCACGAGGTTACCCAGATCGAGCGGTTGTCGGAGCGCTACTGGATCTACGAGTACCTGCGCCACCGCCGCCACCAGGTCCAGCCCGGTCTGGTGCTCGACTATCTGGGCGGCGACCCGCAGCGGGCACTGGTTCTGCTTGAAAACGTCGCCCTCAGGCTGCCGGTGCGCCTCGACCGGCCCGTCTCCAAAGGTGAGATGGTCGATTTACAGATCGTGCAGGTGGACCCGCGCCAGGATCTGCTGGTGCTCAAGGAAGTGCGCCAGGCCCACTGACGGTTACCCTGGGAAAGATAGCGACGCCTGGAGTCCATGGAGCAGGTCCTGCAATATCTTGGCCGGTTTTTTACCCAGCCGCTGTTTACGATCAGCGGCACAGCCGTCTCGGCCACCTCGGTGCTGGTCTTCGTGGTACTTACCGTGCTCTCTATCTGGCTTGGGCGCCAGGGGCGACGGTTGGTGCGGCGGCTGGTGGCGGGCCGGTTGGAAGCCACCCTCGCCAACGCCCTCGATCAGATAGTCAACGTGCTGGTCATCGTCGCCGGACTCTACATCGCCCTGCGCTTCGTAGGCATCGACGTGAGCGGTCTGGTGGTGCTGGCAAGCGCCCTGGGCGTGGGCATCGGCTTTGGCCTGCAAAATATCGCCTCCAACTTGATTTCAGGAGTGATCATTCTGCTGGAGCGGCCGATTTCGGTGGGCGACCGGGTGACCGTCGGAGACACGATCGGCGATGTCACCCACATCGGCCTGCGCTCGACGGAGATCATCACCCCCGACAACATCATGATCATCGTCCCCAACACCGAATTTGTGAGCAACCGGGTCATCAACTGGACGCGCGGAAGGCCCCAAACGCGGGTGCGCCTGCCCATCGGCGTCGCCTACGGCAGCGATCTCGACCGAACCCGGCAGGTATTGCTGGGTGTGGCGGCCCGCCAAACAGGAGTCCTGGCCGAGCCGGCGCCGGAGGTGTGGCTGGTGGGCTTCGGCGATTCGTCTCTCAATCTCGAATTGTTGGTCTGGGTAAGTGCGCCCAATTTGATCCCGAGACTTAAATCCCAGCTCAACTTCGCCGTCGAAGCGGCTCTGCGCACCCATCAGATTGCGATTCCCTTTCCCCAGCGCGAGGTGCGCGTCGTTGTCGACGGTACTGCCAACGGAAACACGCCCCCGGCAGGCGGCCAACGCCCGGAGGAGCCTTCCCGCTAAACCTACGGGGTTTCACCCTTGTTGGCCATCTCCTCGGCAATCCAATCCGGCAGTTCGTTCGTCTGGCTGGGCCAGGTGCGCGCCTGGGTCTGCGGCGGTTGCTGTGCGGGGGGGGCTTCTGCTCTGCGCACCTCCGAGCAGAAGGTCGTGACGCTCAGGCCGTCCGGGCCGGTGACCACGCTTGCGCGCAGGCGCAGGTTGGGGCCGGCAAACAGCAACCGCTCCTTGATCTCGACGGCACCATGGCGGGTCAACAAAGTCAGAGCGTCGTCCTCGCCCATCCGAAAGCGCCCGACCATCGGCTCACCGTCCGTGGCGGTCTGGGCCACCAGATCCCCTTCGCCCGAGCCGGGTGCGTCGGGAACGCTCACCAGCAACGAGCGGCCGGTGTGGGTTTTGCTGTCGAAATCGAGCGAACCCTTCCACTCGATAAGCAGAGCCCCGGCGGCGCGCTCGGGGTCGATGCCGCCGAGACGACACAGTGTGGCCGCGCGCGGATCGTCAGCTTCCAGACAGGCAATTTCGACTTCGGAGCGGCCCCCCTCGGCGCAGCGGCCGGTCAGGTCGAGGCGATTGCGCTGCGAGAACCAGCGTCCGGCGCTGGCGCGAAAAAAATCGATCACATCGGTGGCCATCAGCCCGAGACCTGTCCATTGACGCCGTGTTTCATTATATCGGGGTGGCCGGTTTGCTTTCGCTTCACGCTTCAGCGACCGGCCGCGCGCTTGCTCTGCCAGGACAGCCGCACACCCTGCCGCTGCTCGGGAGCGACCAAAGTCTTGTTGCACCGCTCGCAGCACACCAGCAAGCGGCGCAGCTTTTCGGCCCACTGCTGCTGTTCGAGGCTCGCCGTCACGCACCGGCCCGCCGCGACGGGGCGCTGCTCGCTTCTCAGCTGTCGCAAACACGGAGAGCAAACCACGTAGAATGCACTGCGGTCTTTCCAAAAAACTTGTACCTTTCTATCGATTTCATCCGGTAGCACATCCCTTTCTCCAAACTCGTCAGCTCAAACGCTTTTACCCAGTTGACCCGGCCCGCGGGCAGACAGCCTCTGCCGACAAGCAGAGATCGACTGCTGTGTCTGGACGGATAGGCGGCGCAATTTGGAGAACATCGGCTGTCAAGCCGTCCGGACTGAAGGACCTTCAGCTGCGCAGGTAGTCGATCAGCCCCTGACCCAGGCGGCTTACCAACGGCGATTTGACAAACTTGAGCGAGGCGGAATTGATACAGTAGCGCAAGCCGGTCGGGGGCGGACCGTCGTTGAAGACATGGCCCTGGTGGGCATCGCACACCGCGCAGAGCACCTCGGTGCGCTGCATGAAAAGACTGAAATCGGCTTTGGCGGCAATATTCCTGGAGTCGATGGGCGCCCAGAAGCTGGGCCAGCCGGTGCCTGAATCGTACTTTTGAGCGGACGAAAACAGCGCTGTCCCACAGCAGATGCACTGGTAGACGCCCGCCTGCTTGTTGTCGTGATACGGGCCGGTAAAGGCCCGCTCGGTGCCTTTTTTGCGGGTGATCCGGAACTGCTCCGGCGTCAGGATCGCTTTCCATTCGGCTTCCGATTTGAAGACTTTGGTGGGCATCGTGTTTCTCCTGTTCGGGCTGCAACTTGAGCGTATCTGCCGGGTGTACGCGGGAGGTGGGTTTTTGGATTGGCGATGCTCCCCGGCGCTAAGGGGTTAGGGGCATTGTCCCTAAATAAAGGGATAGTCCAGCCACCACGGAGATGTCATGGGACTAGCGCAAGCTCGCATGGGAGACCCGGAATCCTGCCCGGCGATTCCTCCCTGCATCACCCCGACGGGAACCATCTCGGCGATGCTGTGCACAAAAACATTCTGCAACGGCCTGCTGGTCTCCGTCATCGGCGACGGCGTCAGTTGCGGAGCGACGACCGTGGGCGGCTCGACGACCGTCTTTCACGAAGGCATCTCCGCCCACCGGCTCAGCGACGCCAACAGCTGCGCGGGTGCCTGCACAGGAGCCAGCCCCGACACGTTTATCGGCTAATCAGGAGCATGGGATGGATCTGCTCAAATTTCTCTGGTTTTGTCTGTGGAACCTGCGCTTCGAGAGCCAGGGTTCCCAGTGCACGCTCCGCCTGCGGGGGCTGAATCTGACCCTCGACAACGAAGGAAACGTCCGGATCTGGGCAAACCAGGATCTCAGAATCAATGCCCGCTACCTGCTCAACCAGTGCGATCCTCACTTCGACCCGGACGCATTTCTCGAAGGACACAAGGAGCGCCAGCAGCAGGCGATCGAGCTGATCGAGAGCAGTCCCTGCCGCGCCCGCCCGCGCCGGGAGTGGGGCACGTCGGTGACGCTGGAAAAAGTTCGGGTCGAAAACTGAGGCGGGTTCCAGGGCTGCAACCGCAGCCCATCAAGGTACGATCTGTCCTGTGGTTGGCTGTTCCACTAGAAACTGCTTCAGAGAACCGCGCTTTGAGATTTTGGCCGCACAGAAGCAGTATCCGCCAAACCAGTTGTGTACCCCATATTCTTTCTCACGAAATCTAAAACTTGCCATTGACTTCTCGATATTGGGTCAGTATCTTTATCTGCGTCCCCCAGGGAAGAACTCGCTCCTGTCTTCCCAGTCTGACAAACTCGCTTCCCATCGGGCCGCCGGGTAAGGTCTTGCTTACCCACGGGCTTGATGCCTGAATATTCGACTATTTGCGGCTTTGCCACGCCGACTCAGCGGTGCTGTCGCGGGGGTTGAGGACAGACCGACCCAAGCCGCCGCCCCGGTGCCTGCTGCAACAACCCGATCCGCCGGGCGACTGGCCCAGTCCCCGCAGAGCAAGTCCGTCCGCCTGGGCCGGCCCG
>JAHHGR010000074.1 GCA_019359725.1 Aphanocapsa lilacina HA4352-LM1
AAAGCAAGGTGGGGATCATCAGGACGCCGAACCAACCGACGTAGAAGCGGTTGTTGGTGGAGGTCACCCAATCGGCGAAGCGGTCCCACAGACCCTGTGAAGAACGACGCTCAAGGGTTGCAGTCATGATTGGAAAAATCCGGTAAAGGAACTGTCTATGTAAAAGAATGTAACAAACATTAAGAAGGGCGGCACAGGCCGCCCTTCTTTGTTTCTGATATGGACGATGAGCTTTGCTTATCCGTGTACGAGTTTGCCGCTGCGCTGACTGGGTTCAAGCAGGGGCCAAAAGCCATGTTTTTTAGACAGCGAGCCGATCTGAGCCATCTTCTCGACGGTGATGTGGTTGCGGCCCCAGGAAAAATTGAAGTGAAGCCCTTCGAATTCCAGCAGCATCGACTCGGCGAAGCAGGCGAAGAACTGGCGGGCGGGGTTGGGCACATTTAGAAACGACATGATTTGCCAGTCGATGTCGAGCGAGTGCTCGACCATGCCGCCGTCGAGGATATGGATGCCCGGGCGCTGCAGGGCGCCGGCCATGTTCTTGGGGTAGCCGCCGTCGATGAGCAGGCAGGGGGTGCGCAGGCCGGCGGGGTCGATGGCCATGCCCTGGTTCATCGAAGCGACCCAAACGACGATGTCGGCTTTGGGAAGTGCTTCTTCGACCGGCAGGATCCGACCGGTGCCGAGTTCCTGCTGCAGCCGGTCAAGCCTTTCGGCGTCGCGGGCCACCAGCAAGAGTTCGTGGATGCCGGCGCGATCGGTGAGCCATCGGCAGACGGCGCTACCGATGTCGCCGGTGGCCCCGACCACCGCCACGGTCGCTTTGGCCAGATCGATGCCGTAGCGTACCGCACCCTGCTCGACCTGCTGGCAAAGGATGTAGGCCGTGTGGGTGTTGCCGGTGGTGAAGCGCTGAATGTCGAGGGTAATGTCGCGGACGTTGAGCAATTTATCGAGGCTGAAATTCTCGAAGATGATCGACGAGAAGCCTCCCAGGGCCGTGATGTCGATGCCGCGCTTCTGCACCAGGGCCATGGCGTTGAGAATCTTGCGCATGGCGGTCTTGAAGCGGCCCTGGGCGAGCATCTCCGGCAGGAAGCACGATTCGACGTACTGGCCGTGGATCACCTGACCGGTGACGCTGGTGATCGTGATCTCATCGACCGCCTGGGGAGGGGCCATGCACCAGAATTCGAGGTCGTGGCTCGCATACTCGTCGTAGCCCAGGTCGCGGGCGACCCGCTGGGCATGGGAAAGGTTGGTCAAGTGTCCGATCAGGCCAAACATGATTTCACTGGCGGGGGGCTGAGGCAAGGCCGCGGGCGGACATCTTCATCACCTCGCGCATCGAAAATCCGATGTCGCCGAGCGCTTCACCATAGGCGATCATAAAGTCTTCGACGATCGCTTCTTTATCCATCTGCAGCACTTCGGTGTCCGCTTCAACGGCGTTGAGCATCCGCCAGACGAGGGGCAGATTCTGGGCGTTGGCGCGCTCGATGCCCTCGCGCACGGTCACGAAGTGCTCTTTGAGCCACTGCTGACCGAAGTTGAGGTGGGTGTACTCGTCCTTGACGACGCCCTCGGTCACTTTGCGCGCGAACGCGTCGGCTACCGGAATGTAGACGTTGTAGGCTGCGATTGCGAAGCACTCGATGATCAGTGCCTGGATGACCATGCAGGTGGTGATATCCCCCTCTGCCGCCGCCTGCTGAAAGTTGCCGTCGAGCTGTTCGAAGTAGGCCCTTGCAAACGGGTCGTCCGGTGTGACTTCGAGGTTGCGGGCACAGGACTGGAAGCCTTTGAAGTGGCGATTTTCCATCGCGGCCAGTTTTTTGAGCGCCTCGGCATGGTCCGGCAGCATCTCAGCGAGGGCGAGGTAATTGGCGTGGGCTTCCCGCTCACCTTCGAGGACGATGGCGTTGATGCGGGAGTACGCATCGCGGTAGGTGTCGGAGCGGTAATCGAGCGTGGCGCTGGACGGTGCGGTTCGGTTCACGTAGGTTGGCCCAAAATGGGGACTGTTTCGAAGCTAAGGCGTATTTTACGTAAAAAATGTTCTCCATGGATCAACACTTTGGCAACAATCTGTTATAAAAATGCCTGAATAAGGCCCTGCGTCAGCAAAGCACTACCCAGGGGCACCGTCAAATTATCGATGCCGCCTACCGAGATTATTTCCAGACCCGTGGCGGCACCGGCAATAGCGAGAGCACTCAGCACCGTGGGCAGGCTCCACCCGCAGGTAAAACCCAGAAGCAACAGGCAAACGGCAAAGCTCACCACGGCCATCGCCAGCGATCCTTCCACGGTCTTGCGCATGCCCAGCACTTTGTATTCGCGCCGCCCCCAGGTTTGGCCCACCAAAGCGGCCACGGCATCGCCCCAGGTCATCACGAGGACGCCCACCGCCGCCACCACCTGCAGATTCTGGGGCCAGTAAAAGGCGATTAGCAGCGTAATACTCAGTGAATAAAAGAATGTCCCCCAACTTTTGCGGTCCACCCCGCCGACGCTCCCCAAAAGCCGGTAGCGATAAGAAAGCAACGTCACGGCACAAAAAGTCGCCCCAAAGGCCAGGGCGAGCCACAGCGGCACCGCGAGCCACCAGGCCAGCAAAATGATATTGCCGGTGGCGATGTGGACGAATTTGCGGCTGCGCTCGTCGGCTATCCCCCGAGAAGCGAGCCACTGGGCAATCCCCAGCACGCTGCCTACGTACAGGCCGATCGCGACAACCTGCCACCACCAAGCGATCACCGCATCCTCGTTCACATAAAATCCAATCTAAGCCAGCTGAGCTAGCTTAGAAAAAAAGACGACCCCACGATGAGCACACCGACCGTCGGCGAACTCTTGAAGCAGCGCTTTGCTGAACACGGATTCGACAAGCCGGACAACGCCATCCCGATAACGCACATCCCGCCGGTCGATTGGGCGATTCGCTTTCACATCGACCGCCACGACGTCACCCATATCCTCATGGAGGCGCCCAACACCCCCCTGGGCGAAGCCTACGTAGGCGGGGCGGAGGCTGCAAGCCTCGGCATTCCGCGTCTGGCGGCGATTGTCGGGTTTGCCCTCATCTGCCGCCTCGACGTCGATTTTGACCGGGTACCGCGCCGGGCGATGCTGCTCAGCATGCTCCGAGGTTACGACCGCCACCTGTACTGTCGCACCAAAATGGTCACCGGCCAGCCGGGGGTCTACCGCGTCGAGGATGTATTGCCCCTGACCCTTGCCGAGGCGAGGCGCCTGACCGGAATTGTGGGAATGGATCCCCCCCTGGGGAGGCAGGGGGGGATCCAGAGGGCTACTGCCCCCGCGCCTCCTCGACCTCACTCGGGTGGATTCCCCGGCGGGTGAGGTTGATGCGGCCTTTTTGATCGATCTCTTTGACTTTCACGACGACTTCGTCGCCGACGTTCAGTTCGTCTTCGACTTTGCGCACCCGGTGCTCAGCCAGCTGTGAGATGTGCACTAAGCCCTCTTTGCCGGGCATCACTTCGACGAAAGCCCCCAGGTTGGGGATGATCCGGGTGACCGTACCCAGATAAACTTTGTCGACTTCGACGGTGCGGGTCATCCCCTCGATGATCTGCTTAGCAGCCAGAGCCTTCGCGCCGTCTATCGAAGAAACCACCACGGTGCCGTCGTCTTCGATATCGACCTTGGCGCCGGTCTCCTCGACGATGCGCTTGATCGTCTTACCGCCGGGACCAATCACCAGACCGATCATGTCGACCGGGATCTTGAGGGTGAGCAGGCGCGGCGCGTAGGGCGACAGTTCGACCCGCGGTTTGTCGATGGCGATCAGCATCTTCTCCAGAATGTGCAATCGGCCCGCCTTGGACTGTTGGATGGCGGCTTCGAGGATCTGCAGGGTAATCCCCTGGATTTTAATGTCCATCTGCAGCGCGGTGATCCCGTCGCGGGTGCCCGCCACCTTGAAGTCCATATCCCCCAGAAAATCCTCGATGCCCTGGATGTCGGTGAGGATGCGCACTGCGTCGCCTTCTTTAATGAGACCCATCGCCACCCCGGAGACCGGTTCACGGATGGGCACCCCGGCATCCATCAGGGCGAGGGTCGAGGCGCACACCGAGCCCATCGAAGTCGAACCGTTGGAGGAGAGCACCTCGGAGACGACGCGGATGACGTAAGGAAACTGCTCGTGCTCGGGCAGGATCGGCACGATGGCGCGCTCGGCGAGGGCGCCGTGGCCTACTTCGCGGCGGCCGACGCCGCGTAGGGGCTTCACTTCGCCCACCGAAAAACCCGGAAAGTTGTAGTGGTGCATATAGCGCTTGGACTCGTCCGGGTGCAGATCGTCGAGTTCCTGGGCGTCGGAAGCGGTACCCAGGGTCACCACCGAGAGCACCTGGGTGGTGCCCCGGGTGAACAGTCCACAACCGTGCACCCGCGGGATCACCCGCACGGCGCTTGAGATGGGACGCACCTCGTCGAGGGAACGGCCGTCGACGCGCTTGCCCTCCACCAGGATCTGCTTGCGCATCAGCTTTTTGGTGGTGGATTTGAACAGCGCCGGCAACTTGTTGGCATTGGCGGCCGCTTTCTCGCGCAGGGGGTCTTCTTCGCCCAGACCGGCAAAGGTGGCCCCCAGTTCTGCCTCGATAGCGTCGAGCTTGGCGTCGCGCTCGTCTTTGCTCAGCTCGAAGCTGCGCAGCACCTCGGCGACTGCCTCGGAAGCTTTCTCTTCGACAAAGGAAACCAGCACCGGGTCGTTGGCGGGGGCGGCGAAGGCCATCGGCTCGATCTTCAGTTCGCGGATGAACTCCTCCTGGGTGGTGAGCATCGCCTGGACCGCTTCGTAGCCGTAGTCGATGGCATCGATGATGTCCTCCTCCGGCAGGCAGTTGGCCCCGGCCTCGACCATCATGATCCCGTTTTTGGTACCGGCCACCACCAGGTCGAGTTCGCCCTCTTCGATCTCTTTGTAGGTGGGGTTGATGATAAAATCGTCGCCCATCAAACCAACCCGGGTAGCTGCCACCGGCCCGTCAAAGGGGATGCCCGCGAGCATCGTTGCCGTCGAGGCGCCGAGGATGGCGAGGATATCCGGCGGTACGTTCATGTCGAGGGCAAGCACCGTCGCCACGATCTGCACATCGTTGATGAAGCCCTTGGGAAACAGGGGCCGAAGCGGCCGGTCAATCAGGCGGGCGGCAAGAATCGCTTTTTCGGGCGGGCGACCTTCGCGGCGCACGAAACTGCCTGGAATTCGTCCGGCCGCGTACAGGCGTTCTTCGTAATCCACCAGCAATGGAAAGAAATCGATCCCCTCCCGGGGTTTGCTGGCCATCGTGGCCGTCACCAATACCGCAGTCTCCCCCGACTGCACCAACACCGAACCGCCCGCCAGCTGCGCCAGGACGCCTGTACTTAACCCGATCTCGCGTCCGTGGACTGTGACAGACTTTCTGTACTCGATCATATTCTTCTCTGTCTTTTGTACTCGTTAGAGTCTAACAAATGGGGCCAGTGGTAGTGCGTGGGCCGGGATCGCAAGCGAGCCGCCGCCGGCCGGGGCATGAACGATAAGATAGAAGGGCGCCAAGCTAGAACACAGGAAGCGATCCATGGGTGAGAAGAACCGTTCGACAGCAGCCATCCTCGCCATGCTGCTCGGGTGGCTGGGGGCTCACAAGTTCTACCTCGGGCGCCCGGTCGCAGGGATAGTCTACCTGTTGTTTTTTTGGACCGGTCTGCCGGGGCTCATCGGTTTTGTCGAAGGGGTGCTCTATCTGGTGCAGAGCGACAGCGAATTCAACCGCAAATTCAACGCGAAGCTGACCTACGAACCCCAAAAATTTCTAGGCGATCCGATCGACACGCTGCGGCGCCTGGAGGCTTTGCGCCAGGAGGGCCTCATTAGCGAGGAAGAATTCGAGGAAAAGCGCCGCAAACTCATCGATCGGATCGGTTGACGCCGGGGGGTAGGCCATGGACAGCGCGCGCAACTGGAGGTGGTTACTGGCGGTGCCGATCGTCAACTGGCTGGGGCTGATGCTCGCCGGACAGGAAGTGCGCAAGCCCTCCTGGGTGCGCTGGGCGGTGGTCTACGCCATTCTCAGCTCCCTTGGCGTGATCGCGGGCACGGTGGCGGGGGAGTGGTTTTTGTTCTGGACGGTCTGGGGATTGGTGGCCGCACACACCTTTCAGGTGCAAAGCGAATACCAGAACCGCCTGTTGCTGATGCAAGATCCCCAGCAGCGTCTGCAATCGGATCAGGATATGCGCCTGGCGCGGGAGTTGGGCATGGGCATCGACATCAACCGCTGCAGCATCGACGATCTGTTGCGCCTGCCGGGTCTTTCGATCATCGAAGCGCGCCGCATCGTCGAGGCGCGCCGCAGCGGCGGGCCGTACCTTTCGGCGGACGAATTGGTCGAGCGCGCCGATCTTTCGTCGATCAAAGTCCGCCGCCTCGAACCGCTTCTGCAGTTTTGCTATTACGAGCCGCCGGTGGCGTTGCCGGTCACCCTCGATGTCAACGAAGCTTCCGTCGTGCAGCTTGAACAACTGGAAGGCCTCGACACCCACCTGGCTGTGCGCATCGTGCGCGAGCGCGAGCAGCACGGCGACTACCAGAACCTTACTGACCTGCGCGACCGCCTGAACCTTACCCCCAAAGCTGTGGCGCGTCTGCTCAACCGCTTGACATTCTGAGCTGGTCCACCGGTGCTAGAATGGGTCATATTGTGAACACATGTCCTTCTATGCCAAATACTGCTGTGACTTCAGCCGAGCCGCCCCGGACCGTGCATGCGGCGGCGGAGCTTTTTCCGCTGCCTGCCCTGGCCTATCTGCGGGCGAGCCAGGGTGAGCGCATTGCCCTGGTCTGCCGCGGTCTGGGGGGTTTGCTGCAGCGCGTCGAGGCCTTGGGTGGGCGGTTGGTCTGGTTTTTTGCGGAGGACGAGCGACCGGTGGGAACGCTGCTTGCGGATGAGGCGGCTCCTTTCGATCTGGTGGTCGAATACCGCAGCAGGCGGCAAGCGGCCTCCAGCACCAATGCCATAATGAACGGACAGTCGGATTGAGCTTGATGGGCGGCAGCAAGCCTTATATCCAGCAAGTCGAGTACGAGCTTCCCCAAATTGCTTATGCGCTCCGCTTTTTGCCCGAGGGCCTGGCGACCTGCGTCGACCCGGCAGGCCCGGATCCCCTACGGTGATGACGGCCTGCCGGACAGCGTGAATGCCCGCGCCCTGGTGGTGGGCCGCTCGCGCCTGGTCTGCCAGTGCGTGCCCAACGGCAAACGCGACATCGTTATCGAAATTTCCGCCTGGAACCGCAACCTCGCCCGCGAGTGAACCCGATGCTAGATCTGCTCGACCGCCTCGTTCACGCCCACAGCTCCAAAGTCGATTATTTGCAAATTCGCATCGAGCAGGCCCAGGGTACCGACATCGCCCTGCGCGGCGATCTGGTCGAGACGCTCAGCGAGACGCTCTCGGTGGGCGGTCATGTGCGCACTTGCCACAACGGCGGCTGGGGGTTCGCGAGCTTCAACCGCCTGGCGGACCTCGAAGCGCGCCTTGAAGAAGCAATCGCCGCCGCCCGGCTCACCGGCACCGAGCAAACGCTGCTGGCGCCGGTTGAACCGGTGCGCCGGGTCACGGGTCTGCGTCTGGTGGGCCGCGATCCGCGCCGGGTGCCGCTGGCTGAAAAAAAGGCCCTTTGCGACCACTACAACGCAATCCTGCGCGCTGCATCGCCCCGGGTGGCAAGCACCACCGTCCGCTACGGCGACAGCCATCAAAAAGTGTTGATTGCCACCTCCGAGGGCACGCTGCTGGAGCAGGAGTGGGTGGACCTGGAGATGCGCTTTGCGGCGATCGCCCGCGACGGGGCCACCGTCCAGACCGGGCGCGAGACCCACGGCTCGCGGCGGGGTTTCGACGATCTGTTGGATCTTGATGCCAAAGTACGCGCGGCGGCGGAGCGGGCGGTCGTCGCCCTGAGCCTGCCGCCGGTCAGAGGCGGTATCTACACCGTCGTCATCGACCCGATTCTCACGGGATTGTTCGTCCACGAAGCCTTCGGTCACCTCTCGGAGGCCGACATGGCCTACGAAAACCCGGATTTGCTCGAAGTGATGAGCCTCGGCCGCCGCTTCGGCCCCAGTGGCCTCAATATTCTCGACGGGGCACTGCCCGATGGTCACCGGGGCAGTTACGCCTTCGACGACGAGGGGGTGCCCGCCACCACCACCCACTTGATTCGCAACGGCGAGCTGGTGGGCCGCCTGCACTCGCGCGAGACGGCGGGCAAACTGGAAGAAACCCCGACGGGCAACGCCCGCTGCCTGGATTACACCTATCCGCCCATCGTGCGCATGACCAACACCTGGATCGAGCGGGGCGACATACCGGTGGCCGACCTGCCCGTCGGAGTGCGCGAGGGTGTCTATGCCCGCAACTGGCTGGGGGGCATGACCAACGGCGAGATGTTCACCTTTACCGCCGGGGAAGCCTGGATGATTCGAGACGGCAAACTTGCCGAAGCGGTGCGCGATGTCACCCTTTCAGGCAATGTGTTTCAAACTCTCGCAGACATTGAGGCGATTGGCGACGATTTTGAGTGGGACGAATCGGGCGGCTGCGGCAAAGGCGGGCAGGACGGCCTGGCAGTGGGCTGCGGCGGCCCCAGCCTGCGCATCCGCAACGTCGTTGTAGGCGGTGCGGCGCCGTAGTGCCCAAAATGCGAGAAGCAGGAGTTGAGTTGGTCGCCGCTGATGGGCGGTGGTTTCGGCTTGGGGGATTTCAAACCCATCGTAAAAAAGTGAACTTTCCGCGTCGGTTATTTGAACGCAAAGATCGATGCGCTTAAGCGCATCGACCGAAGCATCGACTGTGGTTGGGCGTTGTGGCGGGCCGGCAGAACAGCGTTCTGGGTACGGGTCGAAGGCATCACTTTGCTTGTGGGGCGATCGCAAAGATTGGTACGGTATTGCAGGTAACAAAACCGCAGGAGCAGGTTCACTTGACCATTGTTTACCTGGTGCGGCACGGGCAAACCGTGTTGAGTGAAAAAAGACAATTCTGTGGGCGCACCGATCCCGATCTCAGCGCGGGGGGAGCCCAAAATGTCCGTGCTCTAGCGGGCTGGCTCGCGGGCGAATCGCTGCCCGCACAAGTTTTCACCAGTCCCTTGCTGCGCGCCCGGCAGACGGCCCGTCTGCTCGAACCGGCCTGGCCGTCGCCCGTCGTCGAGCCGCGCCTGCGCGAGAGCGATTTTGGTGATTGGGAAGGTCTAGATGGCGACACATTGCAGGGGCGCGATCCCGCCGGTTTTGCCGCCTGGATGGCCGATCCGGTGGGATTTCGGCCGCCGGGCGGTGAATCGGTCGCCCAGCTTGCCGAACGGGTGGGAGAATTTTTCCAAGAGGCGCTTGAATGCTTTGCGGACCGGACAATCGCCGCGGTCTGCCACGGAGGGCCGATTCGGGCCATGGTGCTGGCGGGACTCGGCTTGCCGCTGGAGTGCTTCTGGCACTTCAACCCACCCTGGGCTTCGGTAAGCCGCCTGGAAGTTCGCGGTCCGGTGCGGCAGCTGCGCTACTTCGGGCAGCGCGGCTAAATAGTCAAAACAAAAGGGCGCCGGTTCCGACACCTTTCGCAACAACAGCACCGACGGAGCTGCTTACCCTTCAGCCAGGCAGCGGTCGAGCGCCTTGGTGATGCGCTCGTAGCCTTTGCCGCCGGTCTGGAAGTGGCGCATTTCGCCTTTTCGGTCAAAGACGTAGTAACCCGGGACGTACTCGTTGGTGAAGCGCTCCACCAGTGTGTGCTCGCTGTCGATGGCGCACGGCTGGGTGAGCAACATCGCCTCCAGGGCATCCTTGGTCACCGCCCCGGCGTCGAGTTCCGCTTCGGAGCGGGGCTGATGGATACTCACCACCACGACGCCTTTGGGCTGGTACTCGTCGCGGATGGCGTTGAACTGCGCGACCACGTCGTGGCAGATATAGCAGCTAATCGACCAGAAGTGGACCAGCACCACCTTGCCCAGGTAATCCTCGGGCTTCGGTTCGCCGCCGTTTATCCAGGTGGGCACCCCCGCCAAAGAGGGCAGGGGAGCGCGCATGCGCAGTGCCATGGCTAGACGACTTCGAGGACTTTCTGGCCGGGCTTCCAGTCGCCCGGGCACAGGCCGCCGTTTTGCAGCGCCTGCAGCACGCGGATAGTCTCCTCGACCGAGCGGCCGACGTTGTCGTCGGTGATCGTCGCGTACTTGAGGATGCCGTCGGGGTCGATGATAAACAGCCCGCGCTGGGAGTAGCCTTCTTTTTCGTTGAGCACGCCGTAGGCTTCGGCGACCTCTTTCGTAAAGTCGGCGACTAGCGGGAATTTCAGCCCGGCGATGCCGTTTTTCTCGCGCGGGGTGCCAATCCAGGCCCAGTGGCTGAAGACGCTGTCGCAGGAGCAACCGAGCACTTCGGTGTCGAGATCTTGAAACTCTTCGTAGCGATCGGAGAGGGCGAGAATTTCGGTCGGGCACACAAACGTAAAATCGAGCGGATAGAAAAAGAAGATCAACCACTTGCCCCGGTAGTCGGTGAGCGAGATGGGCTCACCCAGAGTCTTGGGGCTGGTGGCACCCTTGGTGCTTTTCAGCGTGAAGCTCGGAGCCGGAAGTCCAACGGATGCGGTCATGGTGGGCAGGTCTCCTCTTAAAATGGCCAATGCGTACAAAGTCTAATCTTAGAATTAATCAAGTCCGGGACGATGTCAACTTGAGCCCCCCGACCGCAAGACGTTAGGCTGGTGGCAGGTACCACCCGCAATTCTGCCCCCATGAGCAACCCCGCCCTCGCCGCCGAAGTCGGCAGACGCCGCACCTTCGCCATTATTTCGCACCCCGACGCCGGCAAGACGACGCTCACCGAGAAGTTGCTGCTCTACGGAGGGGCAATCGACATGGCCGGTTCGGTGCGCGCCCGGCGCAACCAGCGCCACGCTACTTCCGACTGGATGGCTATGGAGCAGCAGCGCGGCATCTCGATTACTTCGACGGTGCTGCAGTTTGTCTATCGCGACTGCCAGATTAACCTGCTGGATACGCCGGGCCACCAGGATTTTTCGGAGGATACTTACCGGACGCTGGCTGCCGCCGACAACGCCGCGATGCTCATCGACGCCGCCAAAGGCATTGAGGCCCAGACGCGCAAGCTCTTCGACGTCTGCCGGATGCGCGGCATTCCGATTTTTACGTTTATCAACAAACTGGATCGGCCGGGGCGCGAGCCGCTCGAACTGTTGGACGAGATTGAAAAAGTGCTGGGGATCGATGTCTACCCGGTCAACTGGCCCATCGGCATGGGCGATACCTTCCGGGGGGTCTTCGACCGCCTGGAGCATACGGTCCATCTGTTCGACCGCACGACCGGGGGTAAGAAGATGGCACCGGTGACGGTGGGGGCGATCGGCGACGCGCGCATGCGCGCGCTGATGGACGAAGGCACCTACGCCCAGATTGTCGAAGAGATCGAGCTGTTGGACGCGGCCGGGGTGCCTTTTGATCTCGATCGGGTGGCGGCGGGCCAACTCACCCCAGTCTTCTTCGGCAGCGCCGCCAACAACTTTGGGGTGCAGCTGTTCCTCGATGCTTTTATTCGCTTTGCCTCGCGGCCGGGGACGCGGCCGGCCAATACCGGCGTCGTCTCGCCGGTGGCCGAGGATTTTTCAGGCTTCGTCTTCAAGATCCAGGCGAACATGGACCCGCAGCACCGCGACCGGGTGGCCTTCATTCGGGTCTGCTCGGGCAAATTCGAAAAGGACATGACCGTCCACCACACCCGCTCGGGCAAAAAAGTGCGCCTCTCGCGCTCACTCAAACTGTTCGGCCAGGAGCGCGAGACGGTTGAAGAAGCCTACGCGGGCGACATTGTGGGTGTCATCAACCCGGGCACCTTCGCCATCGGCGATACGATCTGTCTGGGCAAACCGCTCGCCTTTGAGGGCATTCCGCTTTTTCCTCCGGAACACTTTGCCACCCTGCGCAACCCGAACCCTTCTAAGTACAAACAGTTTCTCAAAGGCGTCATCCAACTGCGCGAAGAGGGTGCTGTGCAGTTGCTCTTTCACCAGGACGAAGCGAAGCGCGACCCGATATTGGCGGCGGTGGGCCAGTTGCAGTTCGACGTCGTGCGCTTTCGCCTCGAAAGCGAGTACAACGTCGAAACCCTCCTCGAACCCTTGCCCTGGACGCTGGCGCGCTGGATCACCGCCAAGCAGCCGGAGGATCTGGAGACCATCGACTGGTACTTCGACAGCCTGGGTCTTAAGGACCACGAAGGCCGTCTGGTGATTCTCTTTAAGACCCCCTGGGGCTTTCAACAGATGAGCGAGCGCAATCCGCATCTGCAATTTCACAAGATAGCGCAGTTCTGATTGTCTTTATTGTAAGCAACTGCACAGTTTGGTACGGCATGATGTGCTGCTGTCTCTATTCAGGAAAACCGGCTTGTGAAGCAGCCTGCGGAGCCACTATAATCCTGCGGTTTCTGTCTTGTGTGGTGTAGATGCTTCTTACCAACCGACTCTCCCCGCTGCCGATCGGGCGCTCGGCAGTTTTTGCCGCTTCCATCCTGGCGCTCGGCCTGGGCACCGCCTGTGTCGCCACCCCCGCCGCCGCCCGTCCCGGCGGCGCACCCGCCAACTTGGGCGGCGGTCTGGGCTGGCTTGTCGAGCGCTACAACACTAGCCGCGGCGCGCTCGATCGCACAGCCCCCGGCTTTGGCGCCGATTACACCAAGCTTGCCATCTTCGACAAACAAGACCGCGTGCAGGTGGCCATCCATCTCAAGCGCGGCCGGCCGCTGGCCGAATTCAAGCGCACCTTGCAGGGCAGGAACGATCTAAAGGGCCTGCGCATCACCGCCGAGAGCGATCGCTACCGCGCCGGGATCGTCGAAGCGTTCGTGCCGATAGCGGCGGTGTCCAAACTGGCCGCGCTGCGGTCGGTCGCCGCTGTGCACCTAGTTCCCAGACCGATCACCGACGTGGGGGCCACCACCAGCCAGGGCGTCGTCCAACACCGGGTGGATCAGCTCCCCGCCGGTATCGACGGCAGCGGGATCACGGTGGGTGTGCTCTCCGACAGCTACAACACTTCTACAGGTTCAATCAAAGCCGCCAATGATATCGCCACCGGCGATCTGCCCGGTCCCGGTAACCCGCTGGGCAATACCGAGCCGGTGGTGATCCTCGAAGAACTGGATGATGTGGGCATCGACGAGGGCCGGGCGATGCTGCAGATTATCCACGACCTCGCTCCCAAGGCGAAGCTGTGCTTTGCCACCGCCTTCACTGGCCAGGTGGGCTTCGCCAACAACATCCGGGGCCTTGCCGATCCGACCCTGGGTTGTGGTGCCAGCGTGATCGTCGATGACATCATCTACCTGGATGAACCGTTTTTCACCGACGGCGTCATCGCCCAGGCGGTGGACGACGTGGCGGCCCTGGGGGTGTCCTACTTCTCCTCGGCCGGTAACCGACCTTCCACCCAGGCGTATCTGTCGGATCTGAGGCTGGTGGCACCCACGACCAGTTCGCTCGCCGGGACCAACATCAAGCTCACCGGCGTCGATCCAGCGCTCTACGCAGGGGGCTTCCACAACTTCAACCCGCGCGGCCTCGATATCGCCCAACCGATTTCGCTGAGCGGCGGCGGCACGATCAGCTTCCAGTGGGACGACCCTTACGACGCCCCCATCGAAGAAGGGCCGGAACTGCTCAGTACCTCCGGTGAAATCACCGCCGCCCAGCCGGTGGCCAATATCCCGTTTGCCGGGACCGCCGGACAGGCCATCAAAGTTACCGCCGACGGCGTGCCCTCCGGGGATCTGGATATTGTCCTGGAGTTCGTCGCCCCCGACGGTACGGTGCTGGCCACCATCGATACCGGCACCAGCCCCGAAGTGTACGCGGCCACCCTCGCCGAGACGGGCAACTACACGATCCGAATTAGTGGTTTCCAGGGCGACACCGGACCCTTCACGGTGGTGGTCAACGAGGTGTCGTCGGGTTCTGTACCGGTCACCTCCGACTTCAACTTGCTGTTCTTCGACACCAACGGCAACTTCCTGTTCGCCTCCGCCACCGACAACATCGCCGGCAACCGCCCGCTGGAACTGTTTGCGATCAGCGGCTCCAGGACGGTACAGATGGTGATTGCCCGGGCCAATACCCCGGCCCCCTCACCCACCCCGGCGAGCAAACTGCGCTATGTCTGGTTCACCTCCGGCTCGCCCACCGAGTACTTCGCCTACGACTACCCGGTCACCTTCGGTCACAACTCGGCGGCGGGCGGCAACGGCGTGGCGGCCTACGCCTTCTATGCGCCGTTTATCCCGGAAAGCTTCACCTCGCCGGGTCCAGTGACGATCTATTTCGACACCGAAGGTAATCGCCTCCCCACCCCCGAAGTGCGCCAGAAGCCCGATATGGCCGCGATGGACGGGGCGAACACGACCTTTTTCACCTCCGACACCAGCGCCGATCCGGACCGCTTCCCAAACTTCTTCGGCACCAGCGCCGCCGCTCCCCACGCCGCGGCCATTGCCGCGCTGGTGCTCGACAAAAACGGCGGACCTTTCTCGGTCACCCCGGCTCAGATGCGCACGATCTTGCAGCAGAGTGCTTTCCCCCACGACCTCGACCCCTACTTCGCAAGCGGTGTGGCCGTGGCGGGTGCTACGCGCATCTCGTTTAGGGCCGTGGGCGACGGCAGCTTCACCTCCCAGGTCGATCCGAACTTTTTCCGCGTCGGGGTCGCGGGCCTGGGCACTGTGAGCGGCTTTACCCTGGATGGCACCACCGGCAATCCCACCGGCGCTTCGGCCGATCCGGGCCTGGTCTTCGATTCGCGCACGGCGGCCACCTCGCCTCCCGGCTTTCCCTTCACCGTCGGCAACGCCCGCGGCCTGAGCACGTCCGACGTCACCGGCACCCTCGGCCCGACCCCACCGGCCCCGGCGGTGGTGGGCCAATCGAGCACCCTCGCGGTCACCCTCACCCCCGGCGTGTTCGGCGGCGGCGACTTCTTCACCTTCGGGATCGACCGCGACGAGTTTCCGACCGCCTTCAGCCCCCCTTCAGCGGCGGGCGGCAACTCCGCCGACCTGTTGGGCGACGGGGTGTTGATTCCGCAGGGGACCGTCGCCGCCGGCGGGGTCACCTTCACCGGCACCCTCGGCTCCGGCCAGAGCTTCAGCGGTGTCTTCACCAACCAGATTGGCGCCGGCTACACGCCCCTCGACGGCTTCGGCTTCATCAACGCCGAGGCGGCGGTGAACGCGCCGCTGCCGTAGTTCACTTTTTGACGCAAAGCGAGAAAAATTCACACTTACCCCGGGCCACCGTCCAAAGCGGTGGCCCGCCTTCTTTGCACGGGCCGAGTCGGACTCGTGGTAACAGAGCCCACTAGATTTTGGCTGGAGGCGGCCTATATAATCCTGCGGTTCTGCCCAAAGCGTGGAATCACCTGTATGCATCGACTTTTTCTACCCTCCAGCACCCGCCGCACGAGCGTTGTTGCATCGTGTCTGGCCCTCGGCCTCGGCGTGGCGGTGTCGCCTGCCCTGGCCGAACCCTCCGGCCGACCTGCCAATCTGGGCGCCGGTCTCGCCCCGCTTCTCCAGCAGTTCGAGGCGCAGAAGGGGCAGCTCAATCGGGCCGCCGTCCGGCGCGGCTTGAATTTCACCAAACTGGCCCAGTTCGACAAACAAAACCGGGTGCTGGTCTCTGTGCACCTCAACCGCAGGCAGTCGCTCTCCGCGATCAAACGCACCCTGCAGGGCAGAACCGACTGGAAAGATCTGCGCATCACCGCCGAGAGCGACCGCTACCGCGCCGGGGTCTTCGAGGCGTTCGTGCCGCCCGCCCTGGTCGCGAAGCTGGCGGGGCTACCGGGGGTTTCGGCGGTGCACCTGGTGCCCAAACCGGTGACCGACGTCGGTAAGACCACCAGCCAGGGCGTCGTCCAGCACCGGGTGGACAAGCTCCCTGCCGGTATCGACGGCGGCGGCATCACCGTGGGCGCCCTCTCCGACAGCTATGACACGGCCGCAGTGGATCTGGGCGGTTTTCCGCTCACTATCCGGGCGGCGGACGACGTCGCCTCAGGCGACCTGCCCGGCCCGGGCAATCCGAACAACGCCCAACCGGTGGTAGTGCTCCAGGACGGCGCCTCCGATGACATCGACGAGGGCCGGGCGATGCTGCAGATTATCCACGACCTCGCTCCCAAGGCGAAGCTGTGCTTTGCCACCGCCACCGGCGGCGAGGTGAATTTCGCCAACAACATCCGCAATCTCGCCGATCCGACCCTGGGGTGTGGTGCCAGCGTGATTGTGGACGACATCATCTATCTGTCTGAACCGTTCTTTACCGATGGCATCATCGCCCAGGCGGTGGACGAGGTGGCCGCCCAGGGTGTGGCCTACTTCTCCTCGGCCGGCAACCGGCCTTCCACCCAGGCGTACTTCTCGGACTTGAGGCTGGTACCGGCCGCCCCCGCCGCCCTAGCGGGCACCAACATCAAGCTCGCGGGCATTCCCAGTGCGCTGTACGCCGGGGGCTTCCACAACTTCAACCCCCAAGGACTCGATATCGCCCAGTCGATCCGACTCGACCCGGCCGCGGGCGGCACGCTGGTGCTGCAGTGGGACGACCCCTACGACGCGGAAATTCCCCTGGGCGAGACGCTGCTCGATAGCAGCGGCACGATCACCGCCGCCCAGCCGGTGGCCAGTTTCCCGATTGCCGTGAGTGCCGGACAATCCGTGCAGGTCTTCGCGGACGGCGTGCCCTCGGGCGATCTCGACATCGTGCTGACGCTTAGAGATCCTGCGGGTACCGTCCTGCAGACCATCGACACCGGCACCAGCCCCGAGGTGCTGGGCTTCACCGCCGATGTCGCCGGTACCTACACCGTAGAAGTTTCGGGCTTCCAGGGCGACACCGGGCCGTTTACGATCACCGCCAACGAGATTACCGGTGCGCTACCGGTCACCTCCGATTTCAATGCCCTGTTCTTTGACGCGGACGGCAACTTCATCGGGGCAGCGGCCACCGACAATATCGGCGCCAACCGCCCCCTGGAACTGGCCGGTTTCTCGGGCCTCGACACACTGCAACTGGTGATCGCCCGCGCCAATACCCCGGCCCCTTCGCCCACCCCGGCGAGCAAACTGCGCTACGTCTGGTTCACCACGGGCGAGCCCACCGAGTACTTCGCCTACGACTACCCGGTCACCTTCGGCCACAACTCGGCGGCGGGCGGCAACGGGGTGGCGGCCTACGCCTTCTATGCGCCGTTTATCCCGGAAAGCTTCACCTCCGGCGGTCCGGTGACGATCTTCTTCGACACCGAGGGCAATCGTCTCCCGGTTCCCGAGGTGCGCCTCAAGCCCGACATGGCCGCCATGGACGGCGCCAACAACACCTTCTTCCCCTCGCCGGTGCCCTCGGTGGGCGACAGCACTGCCGATCCGGACCGCTTCGCGAACTTTTTTGGCACCAGCGCCGCCGCCCCCCACGCCGCCGCCATCGCCGCACTGGTGCTCGACAAAAACGGCGGTCCTTTCTCGGTGACCCCCGCCCAGATGAAGACGATCCTCCAGCAGAGCGCCTTCCCCCACGACCTCGACCCGTACTTCGCCAGCGGCCTTGTGCGCTTGGGCGGCGCTCGCGTCACCTTCAAGGCGGTGGGCGACGGCAGCCTCACCTCCCAGACCGATCCGAACTTCTTCCGGGTCACTTTCACCGGCGCGGGCAGCCTGGAGCGCTTCACCCTGGACGGCACCACCGGCAATCCGACCGGGACCACCAGCGATCCAGGTCTGGTCTTCGACTCGCGCGACGGCTCCGGTTTGCCGTTTACGGTCGGGATCACCCGCGGCCTGAGTGCCTCCGACGTCACCGGCACCCTCGGGCCGACGCCGCCCTCACCGGGTGCGGCAGGCCAATCGAGCACGCTGGCCGTCACCCTCACCCCCGGCGTGTTCGGCCCCGGCAGCCTGCTTACCTTCGGGATCGACCGCGATGAGTTTCCGACCGCCTTCAATCCGCCCTCAGCGGCGGGCGGCAACTCCGCCGACCTGTTGGGCGACGGGGTGTTGATTCCGCAGGGGACCGTCGCCACCGGCGGGGTCACCTTCACCGGCACCCTCGCCTCGGGCGCTCAGATCACCGGGGTGTTCACCAACAAAATCGGCAAGGGCTATTCGATTCTGGACGGCTTCGGCTTTATCGACGCCGAAGCGGCCGTCAACGCGCCGCTGCCGTAGCAACCGGTTGCAAAGTCACCAAAGCGGCGCACCGGTTGGTGCGCCGCTTTTTTGGGTTCAAAACCCGGCCCCGGCCGCCCCACCCCGACCGATGTTGCGGATGCGGGGGGTCGTGAGCCCGCACGCAACTGTTCGGCGTGATCGACGTCGACTTCGGAGTGGACATCGAAGAAGCGAACGGCATCCTCGTCGAGTTCCAGTCGGCGCAACCCGGCGGCAAGCAGCGTGCAGAGCGGACTGAACTGTTTTTCAAATCCGTAGAGCAATACTTCGAAACGCGACTTGCGATTTCTTCGCGTCGAAGCAGCTCTTCCGCCTGCTCCAGCGTAGGGCAGCCTGTATAAACCGTCCTTTGGCCGAAGGCAATCACAGGCAATCCGTCGGCCTCGCCCAACGGGGCGCTTGGATCAAGGGGCAACTCGAGCACCTGCACAGAACCTTTGCGCCTGGCCGCCACCTGCCGCATCACCTCAGCCGGCGATTGGGCCACCAGCAAGGCTGAAGGATGAGGGGCGAGCGCTACCCCGGCTGTGGGCGTGCCGAACGAACCCACCGCCTGCACCGGCAGTGCACCTGCACCGGCGAACAACAGGCCGGTGGCAACCAGTCTTGCAATGAGCACAGGACAACTCCACGGAACTGGCAGGACCTACTCCAAATCGTGATATGGATGGACTTTCCAGACGCAATCTAAGGGGGCGGATCAGAAGTGTTGAATCAGTGAACGCTTGCACACAGTTCGAGGGGCCAGACCCTGCGCCTCCAGCTGCCCAGCAATTTTCCCAGCCAATGCACATAACTGACTTCCTGACACATACAACATTGCAA
>JAHHGR010000075.1 GCA_019359725.1 Aphanocapsa lilacina HA4352-LM1
TTTTGACAAGTTGCGGAAAATCGAGTAGCATCGCTCTAACGAAAAAGAAATGATTCACAGCCCGAAGTTTACACTACTTCGGGCTGTTTTTGTAGGATCAATTCCTGACATTCAACACTTCTGGTACCCACCACTGGGAATGGCCTCTAAAAAAGCATTTTGAGAATACCCACTGCCAGGGTCGCGCAATCTGACGGGAATTGCCTGCCCACTCGGCAGCACAGGAATCGCCCAGGCTGGAAGAGTATGCGACAAAGCGGAACAAGCAACAAAGCTGATTGCCGCCATAAGTATAAGCTTTCGCTTCAACATTTGTGCCTCGTGCAAATGCGACTCTCAGAGGTTAGTATTTTTTTTTTGCTGATTTCGTGTTTTATGCTACATATTTGGGGCATTCTTGAGAATGGCTCCGTGGGGCGGGCAATATCCTTGCAGGCGTTTGGTTTTGCGGCATGATCGCTAAATCTGCAAGCGGGCACTTCTTGAGATATCGCGCCCACAGCCGTGCGGGCCAGGCGTATAAAATGTGACAATGCGAAACCTGCGAGGGGCCGATGGATTTTGAGCCGTACGAGGCTGCCTACCCGCCCCGGCAACTGCCGCCGGGGGCGCTGGTGACCCGCATCGGGCCGAGCCCGACGGGCAAAGCCCACGTCGGTACGGCTTTGCAGGCGGTGATCAACCGCGCGCTGGCCGACGGCAGCGGCGGTGCGTTCCTGCTGCGCATCGAGGACACCGACCGGGAGCGCTTTGTTGAGGGTGCCGTCGAAGATTTGCTCGCAGCCCTCGACTGGTTGGGGATTCGGCCCGACGAGAGCGTCGCCTGCGGCGGCAAGTACGGCCCCTATGTCCAGAGCGAGCGGCTGCCTATCTACCAGGCGGCAGCCCGCCGGTTGGTCGAATCGGGGCACGCCTACTATTGTTTCTGCACGCCGGAGCGGCTCGAATCGGTGCGCCTCGCCCAGCAGGCGGCGGGCAAACCGACCATGTACGATCGCCACTGCCGCAACCTGGGCAGCGAGCAGGTCGAAGCGCGGCTGGCGAGTGGTGAAAAGGCGGTCGTGCGCCTGAAGGTCCCCGACGATACCGAGATTGCCTTCGACGATCTGGTGCGCGGCCGGATCGCCTTTGAGTCCCAGACGATCGACGACGGCGTATTGCTCAAGTCCGACGGCTTTCCTACCTACCATTTGGCGGTGGTGGTAGACGATCACCTGATGCGGGTGAGCCAGATCATCCGCGGCGAGGAGTGGATCCCCTCGACCCCCAAACACGTGCTTCTATACCAGTATTTCGGCTGGGCGATGCCGCGTATCGCCCACACACCCATCCTGCGCGACATGAGCCGCCGCAAGCTCTCCAAGCGCAGCGGCGACACATCGATCACCGGCTACCGGGTGCAGGGGTACCTGCCCGAGGGTCTGCGCAATTTCCTCACCCGGATCGTCTGGCCCCACCCGGAGGGCAAGGACGTCTACGACCACGCGGAGTTCGTGCGGCTATTCAAGCCGGAGGATCTGCCCAACACCGGTCCCATCGTCGATCCGCAGTTGCTCGACTTTATCAATGGCCAGTACCTGCGCCGACTGTCCCCGGAGCCACTGTACACAGCGACGGTGGACTATCTGCAATTCCTGCTGGACCTGGATCAGGACATCACCTTCGAGAGCTATCATCCTGCGGCTCCCATCAAGCACACCCTGACGCGCAGCGAACTGGAAGCGTTCTATGGAGCCTTCAGCGCCGATCCGGCTTACAGCGAGCGGGTGCTGATGCTGGAGCCGGAGCGCTACAAGCGCCTGAGCGATATCGTCCTCAACACCGGCTTTTTCTTCGGGGCGCTGTTTCGCCCGGTGGACCCGAAGCTGCTGGCCAAACCTCTGGGAAGCGCCGAGCAGGTAGAAGCGCTTTTGGACGAGTACCTGAAGCTCTACCAACCGGACGTTCCCCAGGCCGAGTGGGAGCAGAGCGTGCGCGATCTGGCTCACCAAGCCGGGGTCAAAGACGGCAAGCTCTTTATGACCCTGCGCATCGCTATTACCGGCCGCGAGCAGACACCGCCCCTGTTCGAGGTGCTCACGATCCTGGGAGGAGACGAGGTGCAGCGCCGCCTGGAACTGGCTGCTGCGATGCCGGTGTCCTCGTAGACAGCGGTAGGTCTCCAGCCTGACGCGTCTTCGCCGGAAGCCTTTCGCTATCCAACGTAGCCGGTAGTTTCGAAACGTTGAATCGGTTGGCATGCGGTAAAATTGGGGGTCCAGGATTCTGGAGCGGCCATGCCCCGCGGTCGAAACCCCAACTCGCTCAAAAATCTTCAGTGCGGTCGCACCCTGCGGACCTACGGAGAGCCCAAGGTCGATCGCCGCGTCAGTGTGACTGCGACAGGCTGGCAGGGCATCCGGTCGGTCGTGCAGGAGCTGGGCTACAGCAGCGTATCGGAGTTTCTGGAGGAAGTCGGCCGTCGGCGTGCCCCCTGGCAGTACACCCAGATCAACGCGGACGAGTTCGACAATCTGCAGCCAAATCCTGACTGGCCGCAGGGCTATTTCACCGAGGTACTCGGTAGTTTGGAAAGGCCCGTTGGAGCGACCGGAGCGGGTGTTGCCCGAGGTGCGCGAGGAGCTGTAGGTGTACTTGCTCGATACCAATGCCTGCATTGGCCTTATGAAGCGCCGCCTGGCCCTGGTGCGCAAGCTGATTCCGAAGGCCAAGGCCAACCCATCGGTGCGAACGATCTGCTGATCGCTGCTACCGCCCGCGCCCACGATTTGACTTTGATCACCCACAATGTGCGAGAGTTTTTACGGGTGGCCGGATTGAGAGTCGAGGATTGGGAAGCTTCCGCTCTTTGAGCAATGAACCATAAATCCTCCCACGGTGTTGTTCCAGCCTTTGCAACTGCACTGGAGCCGCCCCAATTTTGGGTGTGCTACATTTTCTGGTCGAACGGCAAAGTGCTCGACGGCTAACGGCCCTTGCCCAGATAAAACGTCTCGATGCTGCGCTTGTCGCCCACGTAGCGCCAGTGCCAGGGCTCGTAGCTCACCCGTTGGAGATTGTCCTTGGGAAAGGACATCTCGAAGCCGAAGCGGCGGGCGTTGGCGGTCAGCCAGCGAAAGGCGGGGGTCTGCTCGAAGCGCGCTCTCAGATTCGCCCCCGGCACAGTGCCGTCACCAAAGTCGATGGCGTAGCCGGTGTGATGCTCGGAGTAGCCCGGCGGGGCGTTGATGAGCGTGGCGGTGCTGGTGGTGCCGGCTTTGCCCAACTGGCGCGCGTAAACTTCCTGCTGGTAGCGCTCGGAGCGGAATCCCGAGAGCGTCACCAAAATCACCCCCTGCGCGCGGGCTGCCTGCACCAGCTGTCGGTAACTCTCCACCGCCCCTTTGTGCAGCAAGATGGGCCGGTCGGTGTCCCGCCAGAAGTCGATCTGTACCAGATCGCCCTTGAAAGCTTCTGTGTAGCGGTAATGACCGAGCAGCGTGCCTGCGGGCGCGCCCGCCGACTTTGCACTACTTGCGGCTGCACGCGCCTGGGCCGCCTTGGGCGAATCTTCCCCGGGCTTGGGCAACAGCAAAAATAACCCCAGCCCCACGACAAAAAGCACTCCAACCGCCGCGACAAACACCGGGGGCTTGGGGAAACTGGCCTTCACCGCCGGGGCGGGCATCGGCGCAGCGGTAGCAGCGCGCTGGATTACCGGGATGTCATCAAAATCAGTCATCGTATAGCGGGTGTTGCGTTTCCCAGAGCGGCCTGGGGCAAAGTTTCAAAATCGGACGCCATTTTTCGTAAGACCATACCGTATTTTCTCCCTGGCAGTCAACAACTCAGCCATGGGAAATGTATGAGCCATGAGAATCGCAGCGGGAAACCAGAAGCCTCCCTGGCACAATGCCCGCAGGAGGCTGGAGATCGCGGACAGCTTCCTTCAGGCTTCAGAAGCAATCCCCAGATCCCGCAGAATCTGCTCGGCGTGCTCTTCGGGTTTGACCTTCCTGTAGATGTGGGCGATGCGGCCCGCTTCGTCGATGACGACGGTGTGGCGCAAGATGCCCACCGAGGTGCGGCCCATGAACTTCTTTTCGCCCCACGCGCCGTAGGCCCGGGCGATGGCGCCCTCGGTGTCGGCCAACAGCGCAAAGGGCAGGGCAAACTTTTCGGTGAACTTCTGGTGGGAGCGCACGCTGTCGGTGCTCACCCCGACCACGGCCACTCCCGCCGCCTGCAGTTGGGCGTAACGGTCGCGCAGAGCGCAGGCCTCCTTGGTGCAGCCGGGGGTGTTGTCGCGCGGATAGAAGTAGAGCACCACTTTTTTGCCGCGCAGATCGGCCAGGGACAGCCGCTCGCCGCTGGTCTGCTCAGCAGTAAAATCCGGCGCCGGATCGCCCACGTTGAGCGGTTCGCTCATCGCCTAGACACCGACGGCGGCGAGCACATCGCTCGCGTGAGACGCGGTGTTGACAGAGGTGAAGACTTGAGAAATCGTGCCCGCTTCATCGATGACGTAGGTCACGCGCTTGGCGTAGTTGCCGGCGTCGGCATCGTAGGCTCTGGCAAGCGCACCGTCGGTGTCGGCCAATAGCGCAAAAGGCAGGGCGTACTTGCTGGTAAAGGCTTGGTGGGACGCTTCGTCGTCCATGCTCACGCCGTAGACGCCAATGCCCTGGGCCTGATAAGTCGACCAGTTGTCGCGGAAGGAGCAGGCTTCTTTAGTACAGCCGGGGGTGTCGTCTTTGGGATAAAAGTAGAGGACAAACTTCTTGCCCGCCAGACTGGCAAGCGACACGGTATTGCCGTGGGTGTCTTTGGCGGTGAAATCGGGGGCTTTGTCTCCGACATTGAGGGCCATGGCATCTTCTCCCGAATAAACAGCAATAAACTTGGGCTGCGTCATTTGAAAACCCACCCCATGATACCGCCAGGCACAGGTGCGCTAGTCTGGTAGTCCGCAGGGGTCCGCCGGCACATGCCCATCTGGATGTTGCTTAAAAGTCAGCACTATTCCTGGAATTTCCCAGCTATTGCACTGCCTTCATTTCCTCCAGCAAGAGCATGGAGACAGCTTTTGGCGCTGTGCAGCCTGTTGCTGGTCACCTGTTCAGCTCCCGGCTACGTCGATACGGTCCTGTTTCTGGTCACCCAGGACCGCGAGCACGGCGGGGTGACCATCGAGCCGGTGGTTAAAATCGAGAAGGGCCATTTCTACGAGCCGGCCGGCGATACGAAATTCATGGAGCGCCATACCGGTGAGCGGGTGCTGCCCCTTTATCGCCAGGGACAGCTGGTGGGCAGGGTGCAGGCCGCCGGGGCGGCCGAATACAGCTGCTACCCGGCCCAGTACAACGCCCGGCTGCAGTTGAGCGTCCCGGCGGGACCAGAAACCTTCAGCGCCCAGGGGCTCACCTACTGGCTTGCGAGCACGGCGCTCCTCCTCGATGCGCCCCGACCGGCGGCGGCACTCACCGCTCAGGAGCGCGCCCTCGTCGAGCGGACGGCCCGCGAACGGCTCGGCCAGTTGGGCCTGACCCCATCCTATCTGCAAGCCGCCCAGTTGACCGACGCCGCCCGGATCACCGTGGCGGGCAAACCGGCCCTGGTGGGCACCGTGAGCGCCCTGGCCGATTCGGTGGGGCGGGCGGGGGCGACGGCCTTTGTGCTGCTCGAACCCACCGCGGCAGGCTGGCAGGTGGTCTACGCCGAGCAAAAGCGCTTTTCTGACATCTACGGCCAGGACTTTATCGGCCAGGTGTTCCGCGATACTATCGATCTCGACCGCGACGGCACCCCGGAGTTGATTGTCGAGCAGACAGGAAACGAAGTCTACCGCTACCAGATCCTCAAGCGCCGGGAGGGAACCTGGGAAGTCATCTATACCGGCGGGGGCGGCGGATGCTGAACCGGGCGCTCTACCTGGGCGGGGTGGCCCTCGCCTGCGCGCTTCTGGGTTGGCGGCTGTGGCGGCAGAGCACGCCCGGCATCGGCTGGCCGACCCTCGCCTGGTACAGCTTTTACCGGCAGGATTCGGGCGGCGTGGTCGTGGGCGGCTTGCTGCTGCTGGCTCTTTGCTGGCTGAGCGGCCGGATTTTGCGCCAGGCCGCCGAGATGGGCTGGTTCGCCCCGGAGGAAACCGTACTGCTGGACCGGCCCTTGCAGTTCTGGTACGGCTTGTCGATCGGGATGATGGCGATCTTCGCCGCCACGAGCGTCCTGTACTGGTTACAGCCGGGGCGCTAGCGGTCGACCTCGCCCATGATGATGTCCACCGAGCCGAGAATCGCCATCAAGTCGGCAAGCTTCGTCCCCTGCACCAGCTTGGGCAGGACCGCCAGGTTGATAAACCCGGGCGGCCGAATTTTCCAGCGCCACGGGAAGGTACTGTCGTCGCCGATCAGATACACTCCCAGCTCGCCCTTGGGCGCTTCGACGCGCACGTAATGCTCGCCCCTGGGCATCTTAAACGTCGGAGAGGATTTCTTGCCGATGAACTGGTAGTCGAAGCCGTTCCATTCGGACTTGGGACCACCGGACAGCCGCTGGGCCTCCAGATTCTCGTAGGGGCCGCCGGGCAGTTGATCGAGGGCCTGGCGAATCATTTTGACCGATTCGCGCATCTCCTGGATGCGCACGACGTAGCGCGCCAGGGTGTCGCCGCCGGTGTCCCAGGCGACATTCCAGTCCAGTTCGTCGTAAATTTCGTAGTGATCAACCTTGCGCAGATCCCAGTTGACCGCCGAGGCGCGCAGCATCGGCCCGGAAAGCCCCCAGTTGATCGCATCCTCGCGGCCGATGTAGCCGAGACCTTCGACGCGGCCTCGGAAGATCGGGTTGTTGGTGATCAGCCGTTCGTACTCGTCGATTTTGGGCGGCAGGTAATGGCAGAAGTCTCTTGCCTTGTCCACCCAGCCGTAGGGCAAGTCCACCGCCACCCCGCCGACGCGAAAGTAATTGTGCATCATCCGCATGCCGGTGGCCGCCTCAAAGAGGTCGTAGATCATCTCCCGCTCGCGGAAGATATAGAAGAACGGCGAGGTGGCGCCGATGTCGGCCATAAAAGGTCCGAGCCACAACAGATGGCTGGCAATCCGTGACAGTTCGAGCATGATCACACGGAGGTACCGCGCCCGGCGCGGTACCTGTACCCCGGCCAACTGCTCCGGCGCGTTGACGGTGATCGCCTCGGTAAACATCGTCGCCAGGTAATCCCAGCGCGTCACGTAGGGCAGGTACTGGATAATGGTGCGGCTCTCGGCAATCTTCTCCATCGAGCGGTGCAGATAGCCAAGCACCGGCACGCAATCGACCACATTCTCGCCGTCGAGGGTCACAATCAGGCGCAGCACACCGTGCATCGAGGGATGGTGCGGCCCGAGATTGATGACCATGCGCTCCGCGCGGGTCTCAAGCATCGACATGGCAATGTCTCTTTACGGGTGGGGCTCTACTTGCAGGATAGCCTCGGTTGGTCAGCCGACTTTTTGCTCGCCCGCATTGGCCTGCTGGTGCACGATCGCCACCAGCGACGGAAACAGAAAATAGTGCTCCTCGGCGTAGCGCGCCCCAAATAGTCCCCGCGTCGACCAGAAAAAGCGCTCGGCCGCCTGCTGGTTGCGCTGCACCGCGATCACCGCCGGCGGCACGATGTTGTTTTCTTGAACGAATCGGCGGGCGGCGGTGACCGGCTTGTCCTCCGAGCAACAAATGCGAAACTGGGGAATCTGTTTGAGCAGCTGGCGACCGCGCCGGTCTGCCGGGATGGCGCTTCTGGACACGACCAGAACCTCCTCACGAGTACGGCGGTTAAAACTTCACAGATTGTAACAGGCTGTCCTGGCATGTCAATCCGGGCACCCCCGCTCTTCATATAACGTTGCAATGAGCCCATTTTCTTGGGCATTTGCGGTTGTAGTGTAGAGTGAAACCCAGCAACGGCCAAGATCTCCGTTGTTTGCGCAAAGGAGTATCGTCGTGAAGCTAGCAGTTTATGGCAAGGGCGGCATCGGAAAATCGACGACCAGTTGCAACATTTCGGTGGCTTTGGCCAGGCGTGGCCGGCGGGTGTTGCAAATCGGTTGCGATCCGAAGCACGACAGCACATTTACCCTGACTGGGTTTCTCATCCCGACGATCATCGACACGCTCGAAGAGAAAGATTATCACTACGAAGATGTCTACGCCGAGGATGTGATCTACGAAGGTTACGGCGGCGTGCACTGCGTGGAGGCGGGCGGTCCGCCGGCGGGGGCGGGTTGCGGCGGCTACGTCGTGGGGGAGACGATGAAGCTGCTCAAAGAGTTGCGCGCTTTTGAAGATCATGATGTGATTTTGTTTGATGTATTGGGCGATGTGGTCTGCGGTGGATTCGCCGCCCCGCTCAATTACGCCGATTACTGCGTGATTATTACCGACAACGGATTTGACGCCCTATTTGCCGCCAACCGCATCGCCGCGTCCTGCCGCGAAAAGGCCCGCACCCACCCGCTGAAACTGGCGGGTCTGGTGGGTAACCGCACCAACAAACGTGACCTCATCGACAAATATGTTGAGGCGGTGCCGATGCCGGTGCTCGAAATTTTGCCCCTCATCGAAGACATTCGCGTTTCGCGCGTCAAGGGCAAGACGATCTTTGAGATGGCCGAGAGCGACCCTTCCCTCGAACCGGTTTGCCAGTACTACCTCAACATCGCCGATCATCTACTCGCCTGCCCCGAAGGCGTGGTGCCCCAGGAATCTCCCGACCGCGCGCTCTTTGAGCTGTTGTCGGACTTCTACAGCCGCACTCCCGTTCCCGCTTAATTTTAGGAGCACAGCACACGATGGTTTCGCAGCCGACAACAATCGGTGGGCCGCAGTTCGAATGCGAGACGGGTAACTATCATACTTTTTGCCCGATCTCCTGCGTCGCCTGGCTCTACCAGAAGATCGAGGACAGTTTCTTTTTGGTGATCGGCACCAAGACCTGCGGGTATTTTTTGCAGAATGCCATGGGGGTGATGATCTTTGCTGAACCGCGCTACGCGATGGCCGAACTCGAAGAAGGCGACGTCAACGCCAAGCTCAACGCCTACGACGAGTTACAGCGGCTGTGCCTGCAGGTCAAAAAAGACCGCAACCCTTCGGTGATCGTCTGGATCGGCACCTGCACCACCGAAATCATCAAGATGGACCTCGAAGGGATCGCCCCCAAGCTTGAGGACGAGATCGGCATCCCAATCGTGGTGGCGCGGGCCAACGGCCTCGACTACGCCTTCACCCAGGGCGAGGACACGGTATTGGCCGCCATGGCCTCCCGCTGCCCAGCCCCGCAGGAAGTGCGCTCCGAAGCAGAGAAAAAAGAGCGCACCGGCGGCTTGCGCACGCTGTTTAGCCTCGGCAAAAGAGACGAGAAAAAAGCTGCCGATCCCGCCCCTTCGGAGTACGTCGATCACGAACCTCTGGTGCTGTTCGGCTCGCTCACCGATCCGGTGGTCAATCAACTGACGCTGGAGCTGAAAAAACAGGGCATCCGCGTTTCCGGCTGGCTGCCGGCACCGCGCTACACGGAGTTACCCATCGTCGAGCAGGGGGTGACTTTTGTGGCCGGGGTCAATCCGTTTTTGAGCCGCACCGCCTCGGCCCTACAGCGCCGGATGCGCTGCAACTTGATCACAACACCTTTTCCGATCGGTCCCGACGGCACCCGCGGCTGGATCGAGGCCATCTGCCGGGCTCTTGGCGTCACCCCCAAAGGCCTCGATGAACGGGAGCAGCAGATCTGGGATGCGCTGCGCGACGACGTCGAATTTCTCAAGGGCCGCTCGGTCTTCTTCATGGGCGACAACCTGCTTGAAGTTTCGATGGCGCGCTTTTTGATCCGCTGCGGCATGATCGTCCACGAGGTGGGTATCCCCTACATGGACAAGCGCTACCAGCAGGGCGAACTCGATTTGCTCGACCGCACCTGCCGCGAACTCGGCCACCCACCGGTGCGCATCGTCGAAAAACCCGACAACTACAACCAGATCCAGCGCATCTACGCGTGCAAACCCGACCTGGTAATTACGGGCATGGCCCACGCCAACCCCCTGGAGGCCCGCGGCATCACCACCAAGTGGTCGGTGGAGTTCACCTTTGCCATGATTCACGGCTTCACCAACGCCCACGAGATGCTGAAGATGGTGCGCAAGCCCCTCGACCGCAACAACGCCCTCAAGTCGCTGGGGTGGGAGAAGTTGATTCAGGAAGCTTAGGGGCATAGCACCTTTGCTGGTGCTTCGATTGAGTGCGAAAAACGCTCGGCTATCGTCCGAAAAACTTGAACCAGGAAGCCGCCACTGGAGCAGATGGAGCCTGGGCTTTGTCTTCGCCTCCACTCGTTTGAACCTCAACTGGCCCGCTTCTGGGAGTCAGCCCGTTTTCGGTGGCGGTGCGTCAGACTGTGTACCTGGTTCCCTACAAAGGAGGCGATCGATGCTGTGGGTGATGTTGAGTTTGCCGCTGTTGGCTCAAGTTCCGGTACCGCCACCGGCGGAGACACCCGGGCAGCCGACTGCCAGTGAACCAGCGCCGGTGTTGGTGCCCCCGCTCCCGCCGGCGGCGGCGACGCTGAAGATTGCCGGTTATACCATCCTCACTTTGCGCGGCCCCGACAGCACCGCCCGCGTCGAGCAGGCCACCCAGCGATTCGCCAACATCGTGCGCGAATCGCCCCAGCCGCAGCTGTCGGTCGCCGTGCGCGGCAACGACGGTGGGGCGATCATTCTGGTCAACGACCGGGGACTTGTCGAACTGACCCCTCGCGACACCGCCCCCAACGGTACTTCTCGGGTGCTGCCCATCGCCCGGGTCTGGGCAGGCCGCCTCAAATCGGTGCTCACCAATCCGACGGTCCTCAAGGGTTTGTTCGTCTTTAGCGGCCTGCCCGAGCGCGTCGCCTACGACAATGCCGAGTACGTGCGCGGCCAGGCCCCCGTGCGCGACGTGGGCCGCTTCACCACCGACGGCAGCCGCACCGCTCCCGATTCTGAGGGCAAAAGCTGGGTACTTTTTTGGGATTCGCAACTGCCCCTGCCGCAACCGACGCTGTACGTGCTCAACCGCTATCGCGAATTTGTGCCCTACACCCGTCAGTAACGGCAACCACCGTTTAATATAGCTCTACATAAGTTCCCGGTGATTTCATGGATGCGCGTCGCCCTTCCTTGCGTCCTCGCACCGGTTTTGTTTTGCTCTTGCTACTGGTACTGGCGATCGGGCCGGGGGGGCTGGTTGTCGCTGGCTGGTGGCTGCAAAGGCAGATACGCGCCGACCTGCGCTACGACGCCGCCCGATTGCGATACGGCTTGGCTGATCGGGTAGAACGCCGTGCCGAGCGCTGGTTTCCTGTGACGTTTCCGGTACTCATAGAGTGGAGCCGTTCGCGCGACGGCATCCGCAGGCGCTACGCCCGCGAAACCATCCTGCACCATGGGCCGCCGTTTACTACCTGGTGGCTTGAAGATCGGCTCAAACGCGATTCTCAAGATTGGCGAGCGTGGTGGCCTGAGCATCTTGCTCCAAATCAGCCGATGCTTCTTGACCCTCAAACCGGCAAGCTGCTTGGCGATTGGAAAACGGTTTTCGGTATCGACGAGCCCGGAAAGATGGCAGCGACAATCCGGCTGGCCATCGCTTCTATCCACCCGGATTCGACGTTCAACTTGAGATTTTTGCAGACGGTCGGCGGGCCTGCCTGGCTGGAATTGTTGGCGGCAGCCCGAAGAGTACCCAAAGAGCGTGCCGGGTTGCTCCTTGCAGCCTTTCCATACGACTTCAATGGCGTTCCAGTCGAGATGGCCGAGTCTGTACGGGCCTTGCAGGCACAGTTGGCACCGCCCCCCGACCATGTCTCCAAGGTGCGAGCGGCCCTCGATGCCCTGGTAGCGCCTACTCCTCAAGTGGTCGAGGCTTTGTTTTGGTCACTGACACAAGAAGAGCGCCGCAGTTTACTGATCCTCGGCGGTGCAGGCTCGGCGCACAAGTATCCTGCCCTCGGCATTTTGACTTCGCGCATTCTTGCAGACCGGAGAAGCCCTGATCGCGCCCTTGTAGCCATGATCCTGGACAGCCATCAAGATGTGCGCGGCAGGCGAGTGCTGGAGTCGGTGGTCGAGGACAACGACAGCCGCCACGACGAGCGGCTGCAGGCAGCCTGGTATCTTTTCGAACAGGGTGATCGCCGCGGCCTGAAGCTACTCGAAGCCGCTCTCAATGGTGACTTCAGTGCCGGGTTGCTCAACGAAATCTACCCTGGTCTCGCCTTCGCTGAAATTTTTCCCAAATCGCGCTTTACCCGCGCCTGCCGGGAGTACGCCCGTATCCGCGGCGGCACATACTACGGCGGTTACCGGGCCGGTTTTTGGCATCGCTATGATCCGGTGCCCAAGATTCTTCCTCCTGCCGTCGAGGAGGCTCGCTGGCGAGCCTGGCTGCAGGCTTACCCGGGCCACCCGGGCGAAGACGACGCCAGTTACTGGCTCGGGCGAACGCTGCAGTGGCAGGGCAAGCACACCGCTGCCCTTGTGCTTTTTGCCGATCGCCTGCGTGTTCCCGGCGGCGATGGCGACATGCGGGGCAACTTTGGGCTGCAGTTTCTGCGGATGCTCGATGTGGGAACCACCGAGCACAATTTGCAGCATTTTCTCAAGCGGAACTATCCTTTAGCGCCATTCGTACAGTATGCTCTCGCCGTGCGCCACGCCCGCAGACACGATTATGGGCAAGCCTTCGCGCTGACGGAAAATTTGGAGGCCAAGCTTTTCGACACGGGTCTATGGGAGCATACGCCGTTTCTGATCAAAGACAGATACGGACGCATCCATTCGCTTCAACAAGGAAAGACGTGGATGCAGCAGACCTTCCGGTGGCAGCGGACGCAATGGCAGTCTTTGCACCGTGAGTTGAATGGCATGCCGTTTACCCATCAAAAGCGCTACCTTCTGGCCCAGCGGTGGGCCGAAGGCGACGGCTGGAAACTGGGGTATCTGGCGCTTTACGATCGAAGACGGTTTGGTGGTTTATTCATCGAAGACGGTCTCGTTCCAGCCGAGCAAGCCACCAACTACCAGCGGGCCAACCGCAACGCCGTTGCCATCGAATTGCTGTGGCCGCTCGTCAACGATAAGAGTGCACCTGCAGAATTGCGCGAGAAGAGCCGCTACCGACAGCTGGCTTTGTTGTACCGGCAGTTTCACGCATATCCCGAGGAGGAAACCGAAGCCATGGGCGATCTTGCCCGTTTTTCAAACGGGGTTGTCAGCGATCCAGGTCTTCCAGGGCAGTACTGCAAAACCAGTTGTGCTCGATCGCGTTGGTACGTCCGCCAGAGCGTCGATCTCGCCAACCGGCTGATCGCCGAATTTCCTGGTAGCCGCTTTGGAGACGACGCTTTGATGATTCTCTACGAGCTAAGCCACGAGCGCAGCCATCTTGAGCGCCTGTTGCGGGAGTTTCCGGGGGGCGACCGGGTAGAAGAAGCGCGGGCGGCCCTCGATGCGCTGGAGGCGCAGCAGGCATTTCGGTGAAATGGCTCAGGTGCTCCGCTCGAAGCGCCCGGTTGTGCGGCGGTGGCGGCGAATATCCGCTTCCACCTGCACGATGGCTCGATCCAATAGCTCGTTGAGCGCATCAAACTGCTGACACACCTCGCGCAGGCGCGCATTCGTCTGCTCAACTTTTTGGGGATCCGGCAGGGGTCTCTGAATTGTCATAGATTCCAATCGCGCCTGGTTTCTGTGATGCTCTGCGCTGCAGAAGCCGAAATGACTTTCGCCTGTTCGGTTGCTTCAGTAAGTAGTTTCAAGATAGCAGTGGAAGCAGACGGTTGTGCCTCACTGATGCGCAACAGCAAATTTCCAAGTTTGGTATAAGCGGAAGCTGAACGTTGCGCCACATTTTTCATCTGCTCAAGCGCAGCGGCTGGAGCTGCGCTCTCTCCGTACAGCCTGAAAATGGCATCCTCAACAGCTCCAGCCTGGTTCACGATAGACAGAAGATGCCCTTGCAAGTTCAAGATGGCGCGCAGGGTTTGCTCGGATAACGGTGCCATGGAAGAGTGGACTGCTTGAGGCATTCTACAGGGAAGATGCCGATCAACCGAGACGGATTTCGTAAGATGGTTGGCAGTCGCTTTGTCTTCTCCATGCCCCCAACTTGCTCCCGCCGCCTGTTTTTGGGTTGGTTCGGGACTAGCTTGCTTTCCAGTTGCGCAGGGACCGCTCCGGTGTCGAGCGCTGGACCCGATTGGGTGCTGGTGCGCCAGCGGGGATTTTTGCGCGCCGCCGCCGATCCGCTGGTGGGGGCGCCCTATTTTTTTGAGCGGGCGGGCGCGTATGCGGGGTTTGAGTGGGAGATTCTCTCGGCGCTGTGCCGCCAGTTGGGTGTGGGGTTGGAGGTGACACCAATCGCCTGGCCGGAGCAAGTGGGGGCGCTGGTGGCCCAAAAGGTCGATTTGCTCTTCAATGGCCATGAATTGCCGCCCGCAACGGCGGAGGATGCTCCCCGCCTGCCTTACGAGCCCACCCGGCCCTACTACCTGAGCAGCCAGCAAATCCTGTACACCGGCGTAGAGGAAAGTGCCCCCAAGACGCTTGTGGCGCTGGCGGGCCGACGGGTCGGGGTGATCGACCAGAGCGGCGGCTGGGCGTTAGTGAGCGCCTATAACCGCAAAAATGTGGTGCCTATTGGTATAGTTGGCTTTCGCAGCCTCCAGGATTTGTTCGCCCAATTGGAAGGGGGCGGATTGGACATGGCGCTAATTGAAGCACCGGTGGCTGCCTGGCAGGTGATGCAACATCAAAATTGGCGGCGGCTGGGGCCGGGGTGGTTGCCGGTGGCGCTTGCTGGGCTGGTGCGCACCCAGGATCAATCAACCCGTGAGCAGCTCGATCTGGCTATGGATGAACTGGTTTCTGCCGGTCAGTTGCAGGCGATTCTGCGGCGCTGGGGGCTCTGGAATGAACTGCAAAATCGATTGGTGGTTTGAGCTGGCTTTTTTTGGGCGTTGTTCGGGCCGGTGCAAAGCGCGTTGTCGAGCCTGATGGGTTTGGCGGTTGGTTGTGCACGACGATCTGTGGGTGCGAGAGGGACACCCGAAGGGGGTGTTCCTTCCCCGCCTCGCGGGGCGTGCCACCCCCCCGAACTCAGGGGCACGACCGAGAACGAGGCTTGGCGGGTGGGATCGGTTTATTCTTATAGGGCCTGCACGATGCGTGGCGACTGCGGCGGAGATTCGTGTGTGCGGGGCGCCAGAGAGCTTTTTCTTGCGGACAGCTGTTCAACCCAGCCCCATCGTCATCAGCAAAAATGCATAATCAAATGCCACTTCCTTGAGCGCGTCGTAGCGGCCGGAGGAACCGCCGTGGCCAACTCCCATGTTGGTCTTGAGCAACAGCAGGCGATCGTCGGTTTTGAGCTTGCGCAGCCTGGCGGTCCATTTGGCGGGCTCCCAGTAAGGGACCTGGGAATCGTTGAGGCCCGTAGTCAAAAGGACGTTGGGATAACTTTTCGCTTCGACGTTGTCGTAGGGTGAATACGAGCGGATGTAGCGAAAGTAGACAGGGTCGTTGGGGTTGCCCCACTCTTCGTATTCGCCTACTGTGAGGGGTAGGCTCGGGTCGAGCATCGTGTTGATCACATCGACAAAAGGTACCTTGGCAAGCACCGATTTGAACAGTTCCGGTCGCAGGTTGATCACCGCTCCCATCAGCAATCCCCCGGCACTGCCGCCGTAGATGGCAAGCTTTGCAGGGGTGGTGTATTTTTGTGAGATTAAGTACTCGGAACAGGCAATAAAGTCGGTGAAACTGTTTTTTTTGCTGAGCAGTTTGCCGCCGTCGTACCAGGCGCGGCCCATCTCCTCGCCGCCGCGGATGTGGGCGATGGCAAAGGCGAAGCCGCGATCGAGCAGGCTCAACCGGTTGCTCGAAAAGCCCGGGTCCATGCTCAACCCGTAGGCACCGTAGCCGTACAGCAACAGCGGCGCACTGCCGTCCTGGGGGCGGCCCTTTTTGTAGACCAGCGAAATGGGCACCCGGACACCGTCCGGGGCGGTGGCCCAGAGCCGCTCGCTGGTGTAAAGGGTCGGGTCGTAGCCGTAAACGGTCTCCCGCTTTTTGAGTTCGCGGGTACGACGGCCCATGTCGTAGTCGTAGACCGAGGGCGGGGTGACCAGCGACGTGTAAGTGAAGCGCAGTTGCCCGGTGTCAAATTCGGGGTTGCGCACCGGGAAGAACGAATAGACCGGTTCGTCAAATTCGACCGGCTGGAAGGCTCCGGCTTTGAAGTCGTAGATGCGCAGGCGCTTGAGGGCGTTCTCGCGCTCGTAGACCACCAGGTAGTCTTTGAACAGGTCGATGCCATCCAGCAGGACGTCGCTGCGGTGGGCCAGCCATTCCTGCCAGTTGGCCGGGGAGGGATCGGCGGTCGGGGTTTGCAGGAGTTTGCTGTTTTTGGCGTTCTGGTCGGTGACGATGTAGAACCGGTCGCCGCGGTGATCGACCAAATAGCGCACCCCCGCCTGGCGCGGCGCGAAGATCTTGAAGGAGCCGGTCGGATCGTCGGCTTTCAGGTAGGCCACTTCGGAAGTCTGTTTGCTGACGGCGGTGGCCAGGAAATAGGCGTCGCTGCGGGTCTTCTCCAGGGTCAAGTTGAATAGTTCGTCTTTTTCTTCGAGCAGGAGCGGGTCGGTTTTGGGATCGCTGCGGAGGGTGTGGCGGTAGATGCGGTAGGGGCGGTTGGCCGCGTCCTGGACGGTGTAAAAAAGCGTCTGGTTATCCGCAGCCCAGTCGAAGCCGTAGCCGCTGGCGTTGGTGAGCTGCTCGGCGAGCGTCTGGCCGCTCTGGAGATCTTTGATGAAGATGGTGTAGACTTCCGCGCCGGTGGTGGTGACGCTGTAGGCGATAAATCGGTGGTCGGGGCTCATCTGGTAGCTGCCGATGCGAAAGTAACTCTTGCCCTCGGCCAGCTTGTTTTGATCGAGCAGAATTTCCTCGGCGGCTTCGAGGCTGCCCGGTTTGCGGCACAAAATCGGGTACTGCTTGCCCTCCTCGGTGCGCCGGTAGTAGTAATAGCCGCCCCACAGTTCCGGTACCGTCAGATCCGTCTGCTGGATGCGCGCGAGCATTTCGCTGTAGAGCGTCTGCTGCAACTTTTCGGTGGGCTGCATGAGCACTTCGGTGTAGCGGTTTTCTGCCTCCAGATAGGCGATTACTTTGGGGTTGTCTTTGCCGCGCAACCAGGCATAACCGTCCACCAGCGTTTCGCCGTGGAGGGTGCGGGTCGTGGGGATCGCTTCGGCAATGGGTGGTTTCATCGGTGGTTTTGTGGTTGATTCGGTGAGTGCAGCATGGGCCTGGCCGGTTCCCAGACCAACCGTCGCAGCGAAAAACAGGAATGTTCTTCTTGAAATCATCAATATCCGGTCCGGCGGGAGTATCAACCCAAAAGCATAAATCCTGCCGATTTGGTTGCGCAACTTCACACAACGGACGCGCCCGGCCGCTTTCCAGGCTATCGTAAGCCTGGTGCCCGAGGCTACACCATTGGATCCCCAGCATTCGTCGTCTTCTCCTTCCATTGCGAGCGGCACGCTCGGCGTGCTCCTCCTGGCCGGCGGCCACAGTTCGCGCATGGGTCGCGACAAGGCGCTTATCGAGATCGACGGCAAGCCGCTCATTGGGCGCGTCTGGGAAGCGGTGCGCGGTGGGCTCGGGGCGGGTGTGCCGCTGTGGGCGATTACCCCCTGGCCGGATCGCTACCGCGAGGTGCTACCCGGGTGTGTGTGGATCGAAGAGCGTTACAACGAAGGCCCTTTTGCCGCCTTCTTGCAGGCTCTGCCCCACATTCAAAGCGAGTGGGTGCTGGTGCTCGCCTGCGACCTGCCGGATCTGGATGCCGGGGTGCTTGGCCGCTGGGCGCGCGCGCTGGCTGACGCCCCGGATAGCGCCCTGGCGGCCCTGGTGCCTTGCGCGAAGGGGTGGGAGCCGCTGTGCGGTTTTTACCGGCGGCGCTGTTTTCCTTCGGCGATGCAGTACCTGGCGGAGGGGGGCCGCTCGTTTCAAGGCTGGTTGGAGCGCATCCAGATTTTTGAGCTGAGTGCGGCGAACAGCGCCATGCTGCGCAACTGCAACACTCCTGAAGATCTCTCCGAGCAGGGCGAGCGGGCGCTGTCCTGATGCAAGACAGCCGGCGGATCCAGAACATTTTTAATGCCATCGCACCGGTTTACGACCGGATCAACGACCGGATGAGCTTCGGTTTGCACCGGGTCTGGAAGAAGATGGCCGTGCGCTGGAGTGGGTGTGGGCCGGGGGACACGGTGCTCGATCTGTGCTGCGGCACCGGGGATCTGGCCTTTTTGCTCGCCCGGCGGGTGGGGGTGGAAGGTACTGTCTGGGGGGTCGATTTTGCCGCCGCCCAACTGGCCCAGGCCCGCCGCCGCGATCGGGAAGGGCGGGTGCGTTGGCTCGAAGCGGACGCCCTGGATTTGCCCTTCGACGACGACAGCTTCGACGCGGTGACTCAGGGTTTCGGACTGCGCAACGTCGTCGATATTCCCGCCTGCTTCGCACAACTGCGTCGGGTGCTCAAACCCGGCGGCCGAGCGGTGATTCTCGATTTGCACGCCCCGGCCGACGCCGGGTGGCGTGCTTTTCAGCGCTGGTATCTCGAAGGCCGGGTCACGGCACTCGGCCGCGCCCAAGGACTGGAGGCCGAGTACGCCTACATCGCCCCGAGCCTGGAGTGCTTTCCTAAAGGAGACGAGCAGGTGCGTCTGGCCCGGCAAGCCGGATTTAGCCAGGTGCTCCACTATCCGTTAATCGGCGGAACAGTTGGGGTGCTGGTGGTCAGCAAGTCGCATTGATAATTTGGATTAGTTCAGGCTAGCGTGCCGGGGGCCGGCGGAGCGATATACCTGGGTTTTGCTCTTGCCCTCCAAGATAGGCTTGGGAAAGGGCCGTCGTCTTACGCATCACTCCCTTGAGGATGCTTTAACGTCAGTTCCCTCTGTGTGAGTATGGATGAGACAACTGCCTAAACTCCTTCTCTGAGGGCAGAGGTCGACCAGATGCCTATGCCATCTTCACCCTCTCCTTCCCACAACAGCTTCCACACTCTCGACTCCGAAG
>JAHHGR010000076.1 GCA_019359725.1 Aphanocapsa lilacina HA4352-LM1
AAAGCAAGGTGGGGATCATCAGGACGCCGAACCAACCGACGTAGAAGCGGTTGTTGGTGGAGGTCACCCAATCGGCGAAGCGGTCCCACAGACCCTGTGAAGAACGACGCTCAAGGGTTGCAGTCATTGTTCCGATAAATCCATAACGCAGAGGCTTATCATCTTATTACAAAGATACATTAGTTCACGGGATTCTAATTGTTCACTCAAATTTGTTTTGCTTATATTTAAAATCAGCCTTACTTATCTATGATGTCGGTCTTCGGCGGTGGGATAATGCATGTGTCCCGAAGTGTAGTCGATGACCGGTTCAACTGTTGCCAGCGAGTATCTGAAATCTGCCGATGGCCTGCGCCTGCACATCACCCGCTGGGATGTGCCCGAGCCCTTTGGGGCGTTGCTGGTGGTGCCTGGCAAGGGTGAACACGGCGGTCGCTACGGCAAACTGGCCGCCTGTGGCTGGCAGACCTGGGGATTGGACCCTCGCGGCCAGGGCCTTTCCGACGGACCGCGCTCCCAGATCGAGTCCTATGATGAGTTCTTGGCCGATACCGGAACGGCCCTGGAAGCCCTCGGGCGGGAATGTCCCAGCCGGCCCGTGGTTGTACTCGGATACAGCATGGGAGCGGTGACAGGAGTCCTGGCAGCCCTGCGGTGGCCCGAACGCATCCAGGGACTCATCTGCGTCTCACCGGCTTTTGTGATCGACAATCGCCTGCGGGGTCTTGCGAAGGTTTTTGCGTACCTGGGAAGCTGGCTGTTTGCGCAGCGAATCGTCGCATCGGGCTACAATCCGGCCGCGGTGACCAACTGCCCCCTGGAGCAACAGCGGATTGCCGCCGATCCGCTGATCGACGGTACCACCCGGCCCCGTCTGGTGGTGGAATTGCACAAAGCGGGAGCGCAATGCTTGCGCCTGGCTCCTCGATTGGCTATCCCGACGCTCATTCTTGCGACGCCTTTTGATCGCATCGTCGATGCGCGGGGGGCACAGACTTTTTACGACCGCCTCCCGGGCGATCGAACCATCCACTGGTACGACGATCAACTGCACGATCTGTTACACGAGCGGCGCAGTGCCGAGGTGACGGGCGAGATTGCCGGTTGGCTGCGGGCGAGATGGCCGGGTGCTTAGGCGGGCGGTTTTTCTCGATCGCGACGGTGTGCTCAACCAGGAGCGGGGCTATCTGCACCAGCTCTGCGATCTGGAGTTGATCCCCGGCGCGGCAAAGGCGGTGCGCCGGCTCAATGACGCGGGTTGGTTCACGGTGCTGGTTTCCAATCAGTCGGGACCGGCGCGCGGGTACTATCCCCAAAGTCACGTCGATGCCCTGCACGAGCGGCTTGCAACGTTGCTCGCGGCGGAGGCAGGGGCCGATCTCGATCGGATGCTCTACGCGCCGACCCTCAGCCCAACCGAGGGCGGCACCCACGTGGGGTACAGCCACTGGTCCACCTGGCGCAAGCCGAATACGGGCATGCTCGTGGCGGCGGCCTGGCGGTTTGGTCTAGATCTCTCGGCCAGTTTCATGGTCGGCGATAAAGCTACCGATATTGACCTAGCCCGCAATGCCGGTTGCCGGGGCATTCTGGTGCAGACAGGCTTCGGGAAGCAAGTGCATTCGGGCAGCTACCAGTACGCCGTCGAGCCGGATTATCTGGCGGCGGACTTGAGCGATGCGGCTGCCTGGATACTTTCTGCGGCCACTTCCCGGTAGAGCGTGTCCCGCTGGTACGCGGTGCGTCCGGCCTGAAAGACGGCTGCGCACAGAGCCTCGGGCGTCTGACAGGTGCCGCCCCGGGCTCCGGCCATCGCGGTGATGTGCTCCTCCATCAGGGTGCCGCCGATGTCGTTGCACCCCCAGCGCAAGGCTTCGCCCGCCCCCTCCAGGCCGAGCTTCACCCAACTGGGCTGGTGATTGACCAGTGAGCGCCCAAAAAATAGGCGCGCCACCGCCTGGGTGAGCAGCGCATCCGCCAGTTGCGGCTGATCGCGCCCGACGCGGGCGCGCAGGGCGCGCGGGGCGGCGAGTCCAACGTAGGGCAGGAGCACAAATTCGGTGAACCCACCGGTGCGCTTCTGGATGGTGCGCAGCACGCCGAGGTGGATAGCCCGGTGCATCGCCGTCTCGATATGACCTGACAGCATCGTGCTGGTCATCGGCAAACCGGTGCGGTGGGCGGCTTCGACCGTGCGCACCCAGGCGAGGGTACTGAGCTTTTCCGGGCAGAGGCGGCGGCGCACCGGCTCGTGGAGCACCTCCGCCGCCGTGCCGGGCATCGAATCGACCCCGGCGGCGCGCAGTTCGCCAAGCACCGTCTCGATGGGCAGCCGGTCCTCGCGGGCGATAAAAAACGACTCCTGCGGCGAAAAGGCGTGCAGGTGAATACGGGGAAACTGCGCTTTGATCGCATCTACCAATTGCAGATAATAGTCAAGCACCCGGCCGCCCGCAGCCCGCACCGCCGGGTTGAGACCGCCCTGCATGCAGATCTCGGTGGCGCCCGAGGCGACCGCTTCGGCAGTCTTCTGCAGGATGTGGGCAAAGTCGAGGCTGTAGGCTCCCGCTTCCTGCGCGTCGCGCCGGAAGGCGCAAAACGAACAGTGCTGAATACAGATGTTCGAGAAGTTGATGTTGCGGTTGATCACATAGCTCACCCGCTCACCCACCAAATCGGCGCGCAGGCGGTCGGCGGCCGTGCGGACAAGCTCGCGGGCTGCCGGGTCGGCCTGGCCGAGCAAAAAGGCCGCCTCGGGCACCGTCATCTCCCGGCCTTGCCGGACAGCATCGAGGGTGGCGTGCAACCGTTTCCAATCGCGCATAGATCTCAAGCGAAGGCGGATCAAAACCATGTTACGGGCGAGCAGCGGCGGCCGGGCGAAAAATGCCAAGATGGGATCGTCGGACGAACCCCCGGAGGGCTCGGGGCGTCTTGATCTTTAACTCACTTCCCCAGCGCATTGCATGGCAGTCATTTCCAAAAAACGCGACCGGCGCCTCAACTGGCTGATTATCGCCGGGGTGGTCCTTGCGGCCCTGGCGACCGGCTGGTTCCTCTTCTTCGCACGCACCAAACAACCCGCCGAACGCGCCCAGGAACTCGCCCGCCAGACCGCTCCAGCGGTGCGCGAAGACGTCGTCCTCTCGGTCTCGGCGGCAGGGATCGTCAAGCCCCTCACCCCAGTCAACATCTCCCCCAAGCAACCGGGCCGGCTCGCGGCGCTGTACGTCGATCAGGGCCAGGCGGTTAGAAAAGGCCAGATCCTCGCCCGCATGGACAATACCGACCTGCAGGGGCAGCTGTTGCAGGCGAAGGGCACCCTCGCCGCCGCCCAGGCCAATTTGCGCAAGTTGCAGGCAGGCAACCGCACCCAGGAAATTCGCCAGGCCGAGCAGAACCTGCGCGACGCCGAGGCGCAACTGATTGGCGCCCGCTCCACCTACGAGAGCAACGCACAGTTGTTCGCCTCCGGCGCGGTGAGCCGCAACGCCCTCGACGTCAGCCGCTCGCAATACGAATCGCTCCAGGCGCGCATCGGTGCGCTGCGCCAGCAGGCGGATCTATCGAAGGTAGGCTTTCGCCCGGAGGATATCGACACTGCCCGCGCCCAGGTGCTCCAGGCCGAGGGCGCCCTCAAGACGATCCAGACCCAGGTGAACGATACGGCCATCCGGGCGCCCTTTGCCGGCGTGATCACCCAAAAATTTGCCAACCCCGGCTCGTTTGTTACCCCGACCACCTCGGCGAGTGCCACCTCCTCCGCCACCTCCTCGTCGATTCTGGCGATGGCGGGCGAGCTGGAGGCGGTGGCGAGCGTCGCCGAATCGGACGTGCGCAATATCTACCCCGGCCAGTCCGTGGCGCTGCGGGTGGACGCTTACCCGGGACGCAGCTTCAAAGGCCAGGTCCGCCTGGTGGCCCCCGAAGCGGTCGTCGTCCAGAACGTCACCAGCTTCGAGGTGCGCGTACGGATCACCGATCCCGACCGCCGCCTGCTCAAGTCGGGCATGAACCTGACGGCGGTCTTTCGAGTCGGCGAGCGCAAGGACGCCCTGCTCATCCCGACCACGGCGGTGGTCAGCGAGGCGGGGCGCAACGGCGTCTACCTGCCGGGGGGTGCGAAGCCGCGCTTTAAGCCCATCGAAATCGGCGCCACCGTCGGCAGCCAGACCCAGGTGATCGGCGGCCTTGCCGAGGGCGACCGGGTCTACATCACCTTCCCGGGCGGCCGCAAACCCAACGACCGGCCGGTGAGCAACAGCTCCCCCCTGGGCGGCCCCGGCGCCGGCCGTTCTACCCGTGCCCCCCGATAGGACCGAGCCTGCCATGGAACTCAAACAGCAAACGCCCATCACCCTATCTTTGGGCAACGGTCCGCCCCCCACCCGCCGGGGCGGTCTCGACCTCATCGAGACCGTCCAGCTGGCTTGGGGATCGCTATTGGCCAACAAATTGCGCTCGGCCCTCACGATGCTCGGGGTGATTATCGGCATCGCGGCGGTCATCGCGATGGTGGCCATCGGCCGGGGTGCCCAGGCCCAGACGGAGGCCCAGCTCAAATCCCTGGGCTCCAACTTGATCTTCGTCCAGAACGGTGCGGCCACCTTCGGCGGTACCCCCGGCGCCTCCCAGGGGGCAGGCACGGCCACCACCCTCACCTGGGATGACGCCAAAGCGATCGCCGCCACCGCCCAGGCGGTCGAGGATGTGGCACCACAGCTCAACGGCCGCGCCCAGGCCACCTTCGCCCGGGCCAACACCAACACCAACCTGGTGGGCACCACACCTTCCTACGTCAAAGTCCGCGACTTTCTGCCGCTCACCGGCCGCTTCTTTAACCAGATCGAACTGGATCAATCGGCAAAAGTGGCCGTCCTCGGCCAGACGGTCGTCGACGAGTTGGGCCTCGATCCCCAGAGTGCCCTGGGCAAGAGCATCCGCATCCGCGGCGAAGATTTTTTGGTGATTGGCACCCTCGAATACAAGGGCGCCACCCAGTTTCGCGATCAAGACGATCAGATCGTGCTGCCGCTGACGACCATGGCCAGCCGCATCGTCGGGGTCAACTCCCTGGGCGGCATAGCGCTGAACAACGTGGCCGTTTCGGCCAAAGGCGGCGATCAGATCGACGCCGCCCAGTTTCAGATCACCAACTTGCTGCGACTGCGCCACAAGATCGTGCCGCCACGGGTGGACGACTTTTCCATCCGCACCCAGGCCGACCTGGTCGAAGCCTCCAACAGCGTCACCGGCATCTTCACGATCTTGCTGGGGGTAACGGCGGCCATCTCGCTGGTGGTGGGCGGCATCGGGATCATGAACATCATGCTCGTCTCAGTCAGCGAGCGCACCCGCGAAATCGGCATCCGCAAGGCGATCGGCGCGCGCTCGGGCGATATCCTCCGGCAGTTCTTGATCGAAGCGGTGGTGCTCGCGGCGAGCGGCGGCCTGCTGGGGATCGGCCTTGGAGTGGCCGCCGCCTGGGCGGTGAGCGCCACGCTCGGCTGGCAGACGAGCGTCGCCGCCGAGTCGATCGCGCTTTCGCTGGGGGTGTGCGTGGCCATCGGCGTCTTTTTTGGGGTCTACCCGGCCCGGCAGGCGGCCCGGCTCGACCCGATCGCCGCCCTGCGCGCCGATTAAGTGCCGTAGTAGGCCCGCAACGCCGCAGCCGGCTCCTGCAGCAACCCCTGCTGAACGGCGATGCGCACCAGGCCCGCGGTGTTGCGCGTGCCCAACTTCTGCATCAAGCGGGCGCGATGGGAATCGACCGTGCGGGGGCTGATGTAGAGGTGCTTGGCAATTTCGGAGTTGGTGTACTCCTGGGCAATCAGACCCAGGATCTCCTGCTCCCGCTTGGTGAGGCTGATGGCGAGTTTTCCCGGTTTGCTCGGTTCTTCGGGCAGGTAGGCGTGCTCAAAGATCAGCCGCACAATCGCCTTGCCAAAGACCAGGTACCCGGAGAGCACCAGACCCACGGCATTGAGCAGTTCCTGCGCCTCGACGCTCTTGAGCAGACAACCGCGGGCATCGACCCGAAAAGCCTGCAGGAAATCCTCCTCCAGTTCGGTCACCATCAAAATTTTGGCCAGCGGCTCGAGGCTGTGGATGCGGCGCGCCACCTCGATGCCGCTCACCTCAGGCAATCCGACGTCCAGCAGCACCAGGTCAGGTCGCAGTTGCTCGAACAGCTGCAACGCCTGGATGCCGTCGGCCGCTTCCTCGATGGCAAATGGGTGATCCGCCAGACGCAGCATGCTGCAAAAGCCCCGGCGCATCACAGCCTGGTCGTCGACGACCAGAATGCGGATCTGAACAGATGTGTTGTTTGTCACTGTGCACCTGACCTCGGTTTTGACGGCCGCTCAGCAAGGTGCGAATGCCCGATCGGCATCGCATCTCCGCAACGGCGGCGGTGTAAAAACCACGCAACGACGGAAGGGTATGGACTTGGGAGGAGTGACAACCCGGTGTGGGCCGCCGCTTTGCAGCGCGATGGCGACTAACGCCCAACCATCACAAACTTCCTACTGGCCCTAGAATGCACCTGTACAGAGAGAAAACGTCCCCAGGAAAAATCGGGGATAGTCGCCAGGTAGTACCTGCCTGATTAGGAGTGAAACACCTTGTGCTTTTCTTGTCGTCAATCAAATATGCAGTTCATTAGCTTGTTCTTGCTAACAGTATGCTGCTGCCTGGAAGATGAGGCAATAGTGAAAAGTACCAAATTGCGGACAAACAGGATGGTTGAAGAAGCGGTGTTTCACTGCTTTTCTTGAGTGCACCTACGCAAGTATCAATCAATGTTCCGTAAAATTACGTACATCGCCGGACTCACTCCTGCGAAAGTCAGGCACCTTGGCTACTAATACTTTTCCGTTGACACATTTGATGCATTCTGTTGTCGCAAACGCAGCGTACTGCCCAACTTTGCTAACCGGAATTGCCAAGGGACTTGAGAACGGCGCGGGCCGCTGTCACCTGCCGGACGCTAAAGTCCGAGCGCCTGAGCTGCTCGAGGTAGGTGGGGCTGCGGTAGCGGCGGTCGAGGCCGATGGCTTCGCGGTAGGCTTGCCGGGCAAGACCGGAGCGGCCGGCCCGCGCCTCGGCGATGGCCACGGCTACTTTTGGGTGGGGATTGCGCGGATCGAGGCGTGCGGCTTCGCGGGCGGCGCGGGCGGCCTCCTCGTAGCGGCCCAGTTCCCAGAGGCCGAGGCTGAGGTTGTAGTAAGCAGTTTCGTTGTCGGCTTTTAGCCGGATGGCCTGGCGATTGGCCGCCACAGCCTGGGGATAGGCTTCGGTAAACAGATAAACCACACCCAGGGCGTTGAGGGGTTTCTCGTCGTCGGGCACCAGGCGGGCGGTCTCGGCGAGTACCGCGATCGCCTCGCCCTCGCGTCCGGCCAGGTGCAATGTCCAGCCGTAGTTGGTGCAGGCGTTGAGGTGACGGTTGCGCCCGGCGGCGAGCCCGCGCTTCTGGACGGTGCAGTTGCGTTCGCGCTCCGCCAAGCTCTGGGCGGCGGCGGGCAGGGCCCACAGCAAAAGCACCAATCCGGCCGACAGGTAGCGGCCGAGGGCCGTCCGGGCCAGGTTTGCGTTTTGTTGCAAAGATAGTATGGTTGCGTTTGCACCCATAAAGGAGTAAGACCCGGATGCGCGTTGTGCTGGTTCGCCATGGCCAGAGTACCTGGAATGCCCAGGGTTTTGTCCAGGGGCGCACGGATCGATCGGTGCTGACCGAAGCCGGTGGCGCCCAGGCGCGCGCCACCGCCGCCGTTCTTGAAACGATCGGATTTGAGGCGGCCTTTTGCAGTCCCCTGCAGCGCGCCCGCCAGACCATGGATCTGTTGCTTGCGGGGCGCTCGCCGGTGGCGGTCGAATATTGCGAATCGTTGATGGAGATTGACCTGCCCGGTTGGGAGGGGCTCAATCACACCCAACTGGCCGAGCGCTTCCCGCAGGAGCATGCCCTCTGGCGCCGGGCACCCGAGAAGCTCGATTTGGGCGGCTTTGTGCCGCTTGCCGCTTTGTGGGAGCAGGCCCGTTCCTTCTGGCGCATGCTGCTCGCGCGCCCATTGACCGCAACGGTGCTGGTGGTGGCCCACAACGCGATCAACAAAGCCCTCGTCTCGACCGCCCTCGGCCTGCCCCCGAGCGCCTACGCCCGCCTGCTGCAGTCGAACACCGGCATCAGCGTGCTCAATTTTGACGCCGCCGGTTATGCCCGGCTCGAATCGTTGAACCTGACCGCCCACACCGGTGCAGCTGTGCCCAAGTACAAGCAGGGCACCCGGCTGTTGCTGGTGCGCCACGGCGAGACCGAATGGAATCGGATGGAGCGCTTCCAGGGGCAGATCGACGTTCCCCTCAACGACCAGGGTCGCGCCCAGGCCGAGCAGGCGGCGGCCTTTCTCAAGGAGATGCCCATCACCCGCGCCTTCAGCAGCCCGCTTTTGCGGCCAAAGGCCACCGCCGAAGCTATCCTGCGCTTTCACCCGGGGGTGGCGCTCGAACTCGTCCCGGCGCTGCAGGAAATCTGCCACGGCCAGTGGGAGGGCAAGTTCCGCGAGGAGATCGACTTGCTCTTTCCGGGTGAACTCGACCGCTGGCAGCGCGAACCCCACAGCGTGCAGATGCCGGAGGGCGAAAATCTTACCCAGGTTTGGGAGCGCGCCACCGCCGCCTGGAGCGGGATCGTCCGCGGGGTGGACAGCGGGGTGGCGCTGGTGGTGGCCCACGACGCCATCAACAAGGCGATCGTCGCGGCGGCGGTCGGGGCCGGTCCGGAGGATTTCTGGCGCTTCAAGCAGGGCAACGGTTCGGTGACGGTGATCGACTACCCGGACGGTCCTGAGGGTCGCCCCCAATTGAGTGCCGTCAATATCACCTCCCACCTGGGCGGGGTGTTCGACTGCACCGCCGCCGGAGCGCTCTAGGCTCAAATCGTCGGTGGGGTGCTTCGGTTTGTAAGGGACAATTAAGAAACGGGTGGAACCGAACGGTGCTATCCGCAGCCCTCGGGCGTAAAGGTGAAAAGCAGGTGGCCAGGGATCCGAGGATGGTGCTCAACCGGCGCAGCAAAGGATTTCTCAAGCGCGTAGCGGTAGGCGATCAGCCCGCCGCCGAGCGCCACCCCCTCTCCGAGTCCGAGGCTATCACCCTGGGTCGCGCCGCCAATTGTGAAATCATCCTGGATGCAGGCCGCTACGGCGGCGTCTCGCGCAACCATGCCCAGGTGCTGCCCTTGCCGGGGGGCACAGGCTGGCAAATTTATGACCTCAATAGCGCCAACGGCACCTTCATCAACGGCACCCGCCTCGAAGGCAGCCACATCCTGCAGCCGGGCGACCGGATTTTGCTGGGTCCCAACGGACCGGAATTTTGCTTCGAGTGCGAGCGCGCCCTTGCCCCGCCGCCCGAGCCGCTCAATATCGCCGATTCCCAGACCGACACCGTCAGCATCACGCAGTTGTTGCCGATCACCTCGACGGTAAGCGACCTGTTCGAGCGGGACTTCTTGATTCCGGGGGTGAGCACGGTGCTGTTCGTGGTTGCCCTATTCAGCAGCATCGGCAACGCCCTGCTGTTCAACTCGATCCTGGCGCTGTACCTGGCGGGGGCGGGTTACTTTTTTGTCTACCGGCTGTGCGGCAAATCCAAACCCTGGTGGGTGCTCATCGGCGCCGCCCTGGCGACGGCTTTGCTGCTGGCCAGCCCCCTGATGGCCGGGTTTTTCGTGGTCTTTCGCCAGTGGTTGCCCGGCGACACCGACGCCATGCTCCTGCGCGCCGCCCAGGGGGAAACAGTGGGTTTTGTCGAGCGGCTGGTGACCTTCTTTTTTGGGGCGGGGTTGCTCGAAGAACTGGTCAAAGCCCTGCCGGTGCTCGCGGCCTATCTGATCGGCTGCCGCCTCAGCCAGCCCTGGCGCTCCCGCCTGGGCGTGCTTGAGCCGCTCGACGGCATCTTGCTGGGGGCCGCCTGCGGGGTCGGCTTCACCTTGTTTGAGACCTTTTCGCACTACCTGCCTGCCACAGTCGAGCAGTTCACCGTGCAGGCCGGGGCGCTCGGCATCGGCGAGGCCACCGGGCTGCAGCTGTTGATTCCCCGGATTATCGGCAACGTCTCGGGACACATGGCCTATAGCGGCTATCTGGGCTACTTCATCGGCCTCGGAGCACTCAAGCGCACCCCCGCCCGGCGCTGGTGGATCTTTTTGATCGGCTACTTGAGTGCTGCCTCCATCCACGCCCTCTGGAACGCCGCCGGCGTGTTGGGGGAGCCGGTGCTGGCCATCGCCGGGGTGCTCGCCTTTGCCTTTTTGATGGCGGCCATTCTCAAAGCGCGCAAACTCTCGCCGACCCGTCCCGGCGAGACCGCCTCCGCCTCGGGTGTCGGCAAGTAACGAAACCGGGTTCGCCCGACGATCCACCCCCGAGGAGCCTCCACGGACGCGGATTTGAGCGGCAGGCCGTCCGGAAACGCAAGGGCCGTCCCGATGGTGAACATCAGCAAAATAAACCAGCTGATCCCAAACATCACAGGGATCGTGCGCGAAGGAGAAAAGACATTGCGAGCCTCCCGCTCACCCGCAGCCGCCGAGTCGGATCGATAGAAAAGCGGCGGAAAAGCACGGCTATCTTCCCCTGCCTGATCGCGCCAGTACTTGGCCAATTCACACACCGAGCTGGCACTGCGGCGGATATCGAGCAGCAGAATATAGCAAAGAAAGGTACCGACCCCGCAGATCAAAGCGAGCAGATAGTACTTTACCCAGCCGATTTGGACGTTGGTGTACGTCGCGGTGAACCCGGCGATAAAAAAGGCGTGGGTGGCCAGAAGCCAGTTGATGCGCTGGTTGACGGTTTCCGATTCGTACTTGACCTGCTCGCGCAACAGCTGATAGAGACTTTCGTTGGACAAGCGTTCGGGTGCCATGGGAGATGATGCGCGCCGTGGACCGTCTCGATTATCGTCCACGCCCCAGCAGGACAAGCCGTTACACCCGGCCAGCGCGGGGGAGTGGGGAGCGGGCGCTGAACGGAATCGATCGGCGCTCGCTAGACTAAAAGGCATGGAACCCCGCATTGCTTCAACAGTACGCACGACGCGCGAAACCGACATCCAGATTCGCCTCGACCTCGACGGCACCGGCCGGGTCCAGGCTGAGACGGGCGTCCCTTTTCTTGACCACATGCTTGCCCAGATTGCCACCCATGGCCTGATCGACATCGACGTGAGCGCCCAGGGCGACTTGCACATCGACGATCACCACACCAACGAGGATGTCGGTATCGCCTTCGGGCAGTGCCTGGCCAAGGCCCTGGGCGACAAGCGGGGCATCTCGCGCTTTGGGCATTTTGCCGCCCCCCTCGACGAAGCGCTCGTGCAGGTGGTGCTCGATCTTTCCGGTCGCCCGCACCTGAGCTACGGCCTGGAGATCCCCACCCAGCGCGTCGGCAGCTACGATACCCAACTGGTGCGCGAATTCTACCAGGCGGTGGTCAACAACGCCGCCATCACCCTGCACGTTCGCCAGCTGGCCGGGATTAACTCCCACCACATCATTGAGGCGTCCTTCAAGGCCTTTGCCCGCGCCTTGCGTCTGGCGGTCGAAGCCGATCCCCGCCGCGCCGGCAGCCTACCCAGCAGCAAGGGGGCGCTCTAGCCGATGGGGACCCTTTACGAGACGGATTTTTACGCCTGGACGCAGCAGCAGGCCGAGCTGCTGGCGCAAAAGCGTTGGGAACATCTGGATACTGCGCACCTGATCGAGGAAATCGAAGCTTTGGGCAGGAAAGAGCGCCAGGAACTTCGCAATCGTCTGGGTGTCCTGATCGCTCATCTGCTCAAGTGGCAATATCAACCCGAAGGGCAAAGCAACAGCTGGGTCGCCACCATCCGGGATCAGCGCAACGAAATTGAAGAACTCCTGCTGGAGAACCCTAGTTTGCAGCCCTATCTCGAAGAAGTCCTGCCCAAAGCCTACCGGAAGGGTCTGAACCTGGCCGTGCAGGAAACGAACTTGTCCTATAAAGTATTTCCGGTTGTCTGCCCTTATAGCCTCGAACAGATGCTGAGCAGCGAGCTTCTTTCCATCGAGAACGGGTAATCTGTGGCCTGTAGACTGCCCCCGGCGGGAGTGCAAGTTTGACGGGCCGTCAAACCGACTGCGGGGCATTTTTGGGTAGGATGGCACCTGTCCCCTCTGCGCCCCAACGAAGATGCCCCCACTACCGGATTACCGTCCTGAACGTCTTTCACTCGGCCCGCTCGAAGCGGAAATTATGGAAATTGTTTGGAAGCGCGGAGCGCTCGCGGTCAAAGACGTGCACGACGAGCTGCTCAGCGATCCGGACCGCGAACTGGCTTACGCTTCGGTAACCACCGTCCTGCGCCGGCTGGTGCAAAAAGGCTGGCTCAGCTGCGACACCAGCCGGCGGGCCTTTTGCTTTATCCCCCGGATCAGCCGCGAGCAGGCGCGCACCCTCACCGCCCACAGCCGTCTGCAGGCGTTTTTGTCGGTGGGCACACCGGAGGTGGTGGCGGCCTTCGCCGACAGCCTCGATGAAGCGAGCGTCGAACAACTGGGTGCCATCGCCGAGCGTATCCGCCAGGCGCGGGGGGAACGATGATCCATTTGGCTCTGGTGCTGCTGGCGGTACTCGTGGGCGGCGGGCTGCGGGGACGTCCCCGGCCCGGCGGGGGGTGGTGCGGGCGCTGGAATGCGGCCCTGGTGCAGCTGCTGGTGCCGGGTCTGCTGTTTGCCACCACCGCGGCGACCGTCCTCTGGATGGGAACGCCGGGGGTGGCCTCCTGGCGTTGGGATGGGGTAGCGGCTTACTGGTTGAGCGCCGCCTGGTGGGTGTACGCCCTGGCGGTCGGCGCCAGGCACAGCTGGTCGTGCGCCCGCACCATTCGCGCCGCTCGCGCGCTGCCCGTCGCTTCTGTGGCCGGCCATCGCGCCCGGCTGCTGGATGAAGGGACACCGTACATTGCCCTGGTGGGCTTCTGGCAGCCGCAACTGGTCTTCACCAGCGGCCTTGTCGCATCGATGGGTGGGGCGCAGCTTGGCGCGGTGCTGGCCCACGAGCAGGCCCATCGCCACTACCGCGACACGTTCTGGTTTTTTTGGCTGGGATGGACGCACCGGGCCACCGCCTTTTTGCCCCACTCCGAAGCGCTCTGGCAAGAATTGCTGGCCCTGCGCGAACTGCGCGCCGATCGCCATGCGGCCCGCAGCGTCGATGGTCTATTGCTCGCCGAAGCGCTCGTCGCCCTGGCGGGAGCCGGTCGGCTCCCCGCGGCCACGGCGTTTGCGGCGGCCGTCTACTCCGGAGGCGAACGGTTGAGCGAACGGGTCGAAGCCCTGATCGCCCCCGAAGATGAGCGGCAGGCACAAAGACGGGGGGTGTGGAGATGGCTGCTGGTGGGCGTGCTGCCCCTGCTCACCTGGCCCCTGCACGGCCTCGCCCAACACCTGTGCCCCTGATAAGCTTATTGAAACTGCATATCAACTAAAATCAAGCTCTGCGCAGCGGTTCGCTGAGCAGAGCTTGGCACAAATGAAGAAAAAGTCGAGCCAGCTAGAGTCTTCCGCGAGACGTAAGAGAGAACAACCCGCCGGCCCGACCTGTGGATGACAATGCCAAATTTTTGTTATCCACTGGGAATACTCTAGGGCAATTGAGAATAGATGTCAACAGAATCGCTTACCCCTCAATTCCGACCGGCATGGTTGGGTTTTACCGAAGCAGCGGCGATAGAATCGGAGAAAGACCGCCCATTGCGAGGATCTGTGCCGTGGTGAGCACCGAAATTGGCCCGAGCGCCTTGGGAAGCGGCCAGCCGCCCGCCAAGACGGACCTGCTGCAGTGGGTGGGCAACACACCTTTGCTGCGCCTGGAGCGGGTGACGGCGGGGCTTGCCCCGGGCGTCGAAGTGTACGGCAAGGCGGAGTGGTTCAACCCGGGCGGCTCGGTCAAAGATCGCCCGGCGCTCAATATGATCCTCGAAGGGGAGCGCAGCGGCCGGCTGACCCGCGAGAAAATTATTCTCGATGCCACCTCCGGCAACACCGGCATCGCCTACGCCTGGATCGCCGCCCGCCGGGGCTATCGCGTCAAACTGGCCCTGCCCCTCAACGCGAGCGAAGAGCGCAAGCGCATCCTCAAAGCCTACGGCGTCGATCTCATCCTCACCGATCCGACCCTCGGCTCCGACGGCGCCATCCAGGAGGCGCGCCGGCTCTACGCAGCAGATCCCGAACGGTACTTCTATCCCGATCAGTACAGCAACAACGCCAACTGGCAGGCGCACTATCTGACGACGGGCGTCGAAATCTACCAGCAGACCGGTGGGCGGGTCACCCATTTTGTGGCGGGGCTCGGCACCTCGGGCACTTGCATGGGGGTGGGACGGCGCCTCAAGGAGTTCGACCCGACCGTCCGAGTGGTCGCCATGCAACCCGATTCGCCTTTTCATGGACTCGAAGGGCTCAAACACATGGAGACGGCGATCGTCCCGGCGATTTACAATCCTGCTTTGCCCGACCGGCAGATCGAAGTGTCCACCGAGGAAGCCCAGCGCACCGTCAAGCGCCTGGCGCGCGAGGAGGGCATGCTGGTGGGCATCTCCGCAGGGGGCAACGTGGCGGCGGCGTTGCGCCTGGCGCGCGAACTCGACCGCGGCGTGGTGGTCACCATTTTGTGCGACAGTGCCGACAAGTACCTTTCTGAGCGCTTCTGGGACGACCCGAATCTCTAAGCCGCCCGAGGCGTTGACCCCCAGCCTCCAAGCGCCGAAGATAAGGGTACCTGTCCACCGCACCGGGAAGCGACGGTCCCCGGCGGTCGTGTGGGAGCTTTGTCGGCGCTGGGGGGGGGCAGCAAGTGCGCGTCTTGATCACGGGAATCGGCGGGCAGGACGGGTTTTACCTGAGCCTGGCGCTGTTGCGCCGGGGCCACTGTGTCTTTGGGATTCACCGCCAGGATCCCCCAGGTGAGCCGCTGGCAACGCTGGTGCCAGCCGGAGGGGATTTGCAGCTATTGACAGGGGATGTTACCGACCGCGCTTTTTTGCGGCGGGTGGTGGACGAAGTGGCACCCGAGCAGATTTACAATCTGGCGGCCCAGAGCCGGGTGGGCCAGAGTTTTGCGATGGCCGAGCGCACCTTCGAGGTCAACGCCCTGGCACCGCTGTACCTGCTTGAAATCATCCGCGAACGCAACCCGCGCATTCGCTTTTTCCAGGCCTGCTCCGCCGAGGTGTTCGGCGAATGCCCCCGATCGCCCCAGGACGAATCGACGCCTTTTGCGCCGGTGAGCCCCTACGCGATTGCCAAAGCGAGCGCCTACTGGCTGGTGAACAGTTACCGGCGCTCTAGCGGTCTATTTGCCTGCAGTGCCATTCTCTACAACCACGAGTCGCCCCTGCGCGACGAGAGTTTTTTGTCGGGCAAAGTCGTGCGCTCCCTGGCCCGCATTCTGGTGGGCCAGCAGCAGACGCTGGCGCTGGGCAATCTTAAAGCGCGGCGCGATTGGGGCTTCGCAGGCGATTACGTCGAGGCGATGGCGGCAATGATGGCCCAGGCGGAGCCGGAGGATTATGTGATTGCCTCGGGCGAGGTGCACAGCGTCGGAGAATTCGTCGAGGAAGCCTTCGGCTACGCCCGTCTCGATTGGCGCAAACACGTCGTTATCGACGCGCAACTGTTGCGGGCGAGCGAGGCGCACGTGCTGTTGGGCAACGCCGGGCGCGCCCGCGAGCGGCTCGGATGGCAGCCGCGCCTGGGATTTCAAGCGCTGGTGCGATTGATGGTAGACTCGGCCATTGAACAGGTGAAGGCCGCCACCTTGAGTGCCGCCGCTTCGAGAGAACACTGACAGGAGAAACATGAGCGAATCCAAGCGCGCCTTGATCACTGGGATCACCGGTCAGGACGGATCCTACCTGGCCGAATATCTGCTTGGCTGCGGCTACGAAGTGCACGGCCTGCTGCGGCGCAGCAGCACCCTCAATGTGGGTCGGGTCTCACACCTGCAGGAGCGCATCCAGTTGCACTATTCGGATTTGACCGATTCGATGAGTTTGCAGCGTGTCCTGCAGCTGTGCGAACCGCACGAAGTTTACAACCTGGCCGCCCAGTCGCACGTCAAAGTTTCCTTCGACCAGCCCATCTACACCGGCGATGCGACCGCTCTCGGGGTAACCAGACTACTGGAAGCTGTGCGGATGATCGTGCCGGAGGCGCGCTTCTACCAGGCATCTTCCTCCGAGATGTTCGGCAAAGTGCGCGAGGTGCCCCAGACCGAATTGACGCCTTTCCATCCGCGCTCACCCTACGCGGTGGCCAAAGTCTACGGCTATTGGGCGACGGTCAACTACCGCGAAGCCCACAACCTGTTCGCCTGCAACGGCATCCTGTTCAATCACGAATCACCAAGACGCGGTGAGGATTTTGTGACGCGCAAGATCACCTGTGCGGTGGCGCGTATCGCAGCAGGCAAGCAGCGCGAACTGGTGCTGGGCAACACAGAGGCGCGGCGCGACTGGGGTTATGCGGGCGATTACGTCGAACTGATGTGGCGGATGCTCCAGCAGGAAACGCCCGACGACTACGTGGTGGCCACCAACGAACAGTGGAGCGTGCAGCAATTTGTCGAGCGCGCTTTTGAACTGGCGGGCCTCGACTGGCGCCAGTACGTGCGTACCGACCCGCGCTACTTCCGCCCGGCGGAGGTGGACGAATTGATCGGCAACCCGGCCAAGGCCCGCGAGCAGTTGGGCTGGCAGCCGCGGGTGCGCTTCGACGGGTTGGTGCGGCTGATGCTCGCGGCGGACCTGGTGGCCAACGGGGTGATGCCCGAGTTCGACTGGCCCGAAGTCGAAGATATCGGTCTGTACGCCGCGCCCGGTTTCAAGCTGCTGCGCCCGGCCCGCTGAAGGCACCGCCCCGGCTGTGGCACACTGTGGACATGGGGTTATCCATACACAGTCTCAGAAAGCTTAAAGAGCGCGCCCAACCGATCGTGGCCCTCACCGCCACGGAGTACGCGATTGCCCACGTTCTCGATCAGGCGGGGGTCGATTTGCTGCTGGTGGGCGACTCGCTCTCGATGGTCGCTCTGGGCTATACGAGCACCCTGCCGGTGACGGTGGACGAGTTGTTGCACCACTGCCGCGCGGTACGCCGGGGGGTCGAGCGCGCTTTGCTGGTGGCCGATTTGCCCTTCGGCTCCTACGAGCAAAGCCCCCAGCAGGCTTTTTCCACCGCAACCCGGTTCCTCAAGGAGACGGGAGTGCAGGCGGTCAAGCTCGAAGGCGGTTACCCGCGCATGGTCGAGACGGTCGCTTTTTTGACCGAAAGCGGCATCCCGGTACTCGGGCATCTTGGCCTCACCCCCCAGGCGGTCCACCAGCTAGGCGGCTACCGCGTCCAGGGCAAGACCGCCCAGGCGGCCGAACGGCTGCTCGATCAAGCGCTTGCCCTGGCGGGGGCGGGGGCGTTCGCGGTCGTGCTGGAGCACATTCCCCACGATCTGGCGGGGGAGATGAGCGGCACACTGCTCATCCCGACTATCGGCATCGGCGCCGGTCCCCACTGCGACGGCCAGATCCTCGTCACCCACGATCTATTGGGCCTCACCGAGAAACCGCCGCTCTTTGTCAAACCCTATGCCGACTTGCGCGCGCTGATTGCCGAAGCGGTCGGCCGCTACGGTGCCGACGTTCGTGCCCATCGTTCCTTTGAGGAGCGATGACGCCGCCGAAAGCGCACACCAAGCAGCCGGAACGGCATAAAGCAGGCACTGTCCGTTCGATCTTTATCTAAACGGCAGGGACGGCAAGCGCCCGGCAGGCCGATGGCCTACGGTGCGCTCTCACCGCCGCCGCCTGGGGTGGAAGCTTCGGCTGTGCGGCTCTCGTCGCGGGGGGTGTTGCGCAGCTGCACCGGCGCCGGCGCCGCCTTGCCGCGCAGGCGCAAATTGAGCATCTCCACCCCCACGGAGAAGGCCATGGCGAAGTAGGTGTAGCCCTTGGGGATATGCTGGCCGAAGCCGTCGGCGAGCAAATTTACGCCGATGAGCACCAGGAAAGCGAGGGCGAGCATCTTGACGGTCGGATGTCGATCGACAAAGTCGCTGACGATATTGACGAAGGCGAGCATAAACAGCACCGCGACCACCACCGCCGCGACCATCACCTCCAGCCGTTCGGCCAGGCCCACCGCCGTGATCACCGAGTCGAGGGAGAATACCACGTCGATGATCATGATCTGGATGAGCACCGAGGCAAAGGAGGCGGCTGCTCCTACCTTGGCGTGCTCCTCTTCCCCTTCGAGCTTGTTATGAATTTCGAAGGTGGCTTTGCCAATCAAAAACAGGCCGCCGCCGATGAGAATCAGATCCCGCCCGGAAAATTCGAATCCCAATAGCCCGAATAGTGGTTGGGTGAGGGTGGCAAGCCAGCTGATCGAGAAGAGCAACAAGATGCGCGAGCTGAGGGCCAGCAGTAGACCGATCTGCCGGGCGGACGCCTGCTGCTCCTTAGGCAGCTTGCCCGCCAGAATCGAGATAAAGACGATGTTGTCGATACCTAGAACAATTTCCAGCACCGCCAGGGTGAGAAAACTGATCCATGTGTTTGGGTCCGATAGCCATTCCATAGAAAGCCGCCCTGCCTGAGTGCCAACCTGGCTCTAGCGTCAACTATACCCACTGTGCAGGTGCGCTTGTCGTGACGGATCTACCCGAAGGAGCAGCCTGCCCCTGGGCCCTAGAGTATCGGTCCAGAATCTAGGCCGCTTGCGAAACCCTAGCCGCTTCCTGCCGGGCCAGCACATGTAGATTGTGCACCACCGCCACTCGACGCAGGTCGAATAGATTCTTGCGCACTCCCACG
>JAHHGR010000077.1 GCA_019359725.1 Aphanocapsa lilacina HA4352-LM1
ACGCTCTAGTAGGGTAAGCTGGCTGAAGCTCATAGGGGTTCCTGGTTGTCGTAGTAAACGTCAGGATACCTCTATGAGTCCCTCAGCGGAAGGCTCTCAAGCGTTGCACTTCATTTTTGAATCGGCGCTGCAACCAAATTTTCTGTACGGGTATTACCTCCGTGGTGAAGCCCAGTTCGCTGCAAATGAAAAAAGGAAAGCGGTTGATGACTACAGAAAGGTTGTCAGTCTTTACGAAGCGCAACCTTTGGCAGATATGGTGGAAGCCTATCAACAGTCGAAGGCTCGGGCTAATGGACTTGACGGTTGAACTCAACAGGAATCCCTGTCCTGGACCTAGATTTCGGGGGTGAGCGCGCTCATCCCACCAAAATACCGTAGCCCCCTGATCTAACGGCGGAAAGTCGGTTCAAGTGACACGATGGCCAACCGACGGGCAGAAGTATCCACCGCTGCACTGAGCATGTTCTGGCTCCCTGGGATTGCGGCTCCATCTTCATGCACCTGACGCTCCCCGTGGAGCCTCCCTGGACAGAGAACGGCCTAACGGCCGGGCAGACGCACGGCGTATTCCAGTAAACAGGCCGCCCCAAAGCCCCGGCTGTCGGGAGTGGACAGGTCGTTGCGCAACTTGGCGAAGCGGGCGGCTTCAGAGGCAGTTCGGCAGAGGTAGGCCATGCTCACAATATTGGAGCGTTCTTTGTAGATATCGTTGCCGTAATAGGCGTAGGGACTGAACATGCCGACCTCCAGCGCGCGTAGGCGCAAACCAAAAGCAATCCCCACCCCGGGGTCGGGATGGGGATCATCAGTCTAACTGGGAGCTTCGGCGTCTGCCTACGGTGCAGCGGGCCGGGATTCGAGCGCACCCACCGGGCAGGCGACCCCGGTGCCGCCCAGGCCGCAATAGCCGTCGGGGTTCTTGGAGAGGTATTGCTGGTGGTAATCCTCGGCGTAATAGAACTCCGGCGCATCGAGGATTTCGGTGGTGATCCGGCCCAGGCCCGCGGCGGTGAGACGCTGTTGATAGGCTTCGCGGGACGCTTCGGCGGTTTGCTTTTGCTCAGGGGTATAGCAGTAAATTCCGGAGCGGTACTGGCTGCCCGCGTCGTTGCCCTGGCGCATGCCCTGGGTCGGGTCATGGTTCTCCCAGAAGATTTGCAGCAGACGCTCGTAGGAAATCGCCTTGGGATCGAAGACCACCAGGACGACTTCGTTGTGGCCGGTCATCCCGGTGCAGACTTCCCGGTAGGTCGGGTTGGGGGTGAACCCGGCGGCGTAACCGACCGCCGTCGTGTAAACGCCTTCGGCTTGCCAGAACACGCGTTCGGCACCCCAGAAACAGCCCATGCCGAACATGGCCTGTTCGGTGCCCTGCGGGAAGGGCGGCTGGAGGGGACGGCCATTAACGTGGTGAGGAACGCTCACCGGCATCTTCTGCGCGCGTCCGGGCAGAGCCTGCGCCGCCGTCGGCATCTGGACTTGTTTGTTGAATGACCACATGATGAAAACTCTCCGCAGCCCGGTCGTGGGCCAAAGTTCATTGCTGTTCCTTTACAATTTTAGCGCCTGGCCAAGGAGATACCGGCTCATGCAACGCGAAAATCTGACGTCAAGATCACCCTGGGAGCCAGTTGTCGGCTACTCGCGGACCGTGCGCGTCGGGCGGCAGGTGTGGGTCTCGGGAACCACGGCCACCGACGCCGCAGGCCGGGTGCTCGGTGAAGGCGACGCCTACGCCCAGACCCTCCAGGTAATCAAGAATATCGAGCAAGCCCTGCTGCGCGCCGGAAGCAGCCTTACCGACGTCGTGCGCACCCGCATCTACGTGACGGACATTGACCAGTGGGAAGCGGTCGGCCGTGCCCACGGCGAAGTGTTTGGTCAAATCCGACCTGCTTCTACGATGGTGGAAGTCCGCCGCCTCATCGACCCGGTGATGATCGTCGAAATTGAAGCGGACGCCTGGATCGGCGAAGATCAGGATGGATCGGACTGCTCGCCGGGGAAAAATCCGGGATCAAGCGCGTCTTCGAGAGAGTAGGGACATTCCCCAGGAAAGTGGCCGTAGGGCAAGTCCGTCTGCTGGACAGCCAATCTCAGACCCGACTGCCAACCTTCTTGAAATGCGTCGACAAGATACGCCTTCAAACTCGGTTGTGCGGCCAGCAGTCGCGATATCTGTCTGCGTTGTTCATCGATGGTCGCCTGCCAGGAGTTGCTGCGCCGCTCGCTCTGGAACTGCCATTTGAGAAGATGCCCAACCAGGATGGCCAACCGGCTTTCCAGTTCTCGCCGCTCTGCCCGACCCAACGACTCGATCTCCTCAGCCAGGTTTTCAATATCCAACCGCTCCCATTGGCGCGCTCTGATCAAAGCGGCCTGCTGGGCGGTCCAGGCATGAAAATCGTCCTCATATAAGCTTTGCGGCCGCTCGGGTCCGTGGCTGTCGATCTTCACCCGCACCGTGTTGCCTCGCCGTGGGCTGGTTGCCACCATCCTAACCGCGGCACTTTGAACTGCACGGCCTGGCGGCTAGATCCCCGGACCGTGCAAAAAGTCTTCGAGTAGCCGCGCCTCAATGGCGCAACTGGGGGCCGCCGGCCGGCCGGTTTTGTCGGTGCGCAACTGCTGCACTTCGCTTTCGAGTTCGTCGATGCGGCGCACCAGCGTGCGGATGACGTCGGCGAGCGGGTCGGGCACCTGGCCGTGGGCGAGCGGGTCGATGCGCTCACCGTCCTGATAGACCACCCGGCCGGGGACTCCGACCACCGTGCAGTCGCTCGGCACCGTGCGCAGCACCACCGATCCGGCCCCGATGCGGGTGTTGTTGCCGATTTCGATGTTGCCTAGAACTTTTGCCCCGGCGCCCACGACGACGTTGTCGCCCACGGTGGGGTGGCGCTTGCCCTTTTGTTTGCCGGTGCCGCCGATGGTCACTCCCTGGTAGATCAGCGCGGCGCGGCCGATGATGGCGGTTTCACCGATCACCACGCCCATGCCGTGGTCGATGAAGATGCCCGCGCCGATGGTGGCTCCCGGGTGAATCTCGACACCGGTCAGCCAGCGGGCAATGTGTGATAAAAAGCGTGCCGGCCAGAACCAGCGGCGGGCGTACAGCAGATGGGCGAAGCGGTGGACGGCGATGGCGTGCAGACCCGGATAACAAGTCAGCACTTCAAACCACGAACGCGCGGCCGGGTCCTTCTCGAAGGCGGCCTGAAAGTCTGCCCGGATGGTAGCGGCGACGCTTGCCAGGGTTTTGTACACAGTCGTGTGAAAGTAACGGCGCCCAGTGCCACACCATCTTAACAGCCCGGTAGACGATGTTTTGTGCGCTCTCCCCGAGCGGCCATCCGCCGCAGGCGCCCTGGTGTCAACCATCTTGAGCCGTGGCCCTGCCAATGCCATGATTGGACCATCGCAAGGGTTCTGCCGTGAGTCGCCCAGTTATTCTGCGCTGGACCAGCGCCGATTTGGCGAATCTGCCGGACAACGGCAATCGCTACGAAATTATTGACGGAGACCTTTTTGTGAGCAGGGCTCCCCACTCTGAGCACCAGTATGTCTGTGGCCGCATCTTTCGCTTTCTGGATGCCTGGTCCGACGACAGTGGACTCGGTCGGCCTTTACCGGGTCCCGGGGTGATCTTCACCGACGCCGACAACGTCATCCCCGATGTGGTCTGGATAAACCGGGAGCGGCTTATCCACGCTCTTGATACGGCTGGTCAGATGACCAGGGCTCCGGAACTGGTGGTGGAGGTGCTCTCACCCGGCAACGAATTTGTCGACCGCGAGCACAAACCCAACCTGTACGCCCAACAAGGCGTCGAAGAGTACTGGATTGTCGATTGGCGTGCCCTTTGCATCGAAATATTCAAGCCGCAGGCGGCCACTTTGCGGCGCATTGCCACGCTGGGTACGGCGGACACCTTGCGCAGCGTGCTGTTGCCCGGTTTCGATTGTCCGGTCCAACGCATTTTCGGCCGGTAGGGGTGCCGCTGCACCCTCAGCCGTGCAGGGCGTCGAGCACCCTGCGCAGCACCTCCGTGGGCACCCCGACCCCGGTGCGGACGCGACCAATCGCTTCCGGCAACACGAAGCGCACCTTGCCTGACTCGACTTTTTTGTCCGATTGCATGTGCAACAGCAGCGCGTCGGTCACAATATCGCACTTCCAGCGCACCGGCAGGCGGGCTTTGGCGATCAGCGCCTCCTGGCGGTGGGCCGCTTCGGGGCTCCACAGATCCATCGCCGCCGCCACGCGGCCCGCCGCCACCATGCCGAGAGCCACCCCTTCGCCGTGCAGATAGCGGCGGTAGGCGGTGGCACTTTCGAGGGCGTGGCCGACGGTGTGGCCGTAATTGAGAATGGCGCGCAGACCGCCTTCGCGCTCGTCGCGCACGACCACCTCGGCTTTAGTCTGGCAGGAACGCACCAACAGTGTCGTGAGGGTGCGACTGTCCGGGCGCTGCAGACTGGGCAACTGCTCCAGGCGTTTGAACAAATCCGCGTCCCAGATGATGCCGTACTTGATCACCTCGGCCATGGCGGCGCGCGTCTCGCGCGGCGGCAGTGTCCCCAGCACCTGCGGGTCGATGAGCACCAGGCAGGGCTGGTGGAAGGTGCCGATCAAATTCTTGCCCACAGGATGGTTCACCCCCGTCTTGCCGCCGATGGCGGCGTCCACCATCGCCAACAGCGTCGTGGGCACCTGGGCCACCCGAATGCCCCGCAGCCAGGTGCTGGCCGCGAAGCCCGCCATGTCGCCCACCACCCCGCCGCCTAAGGCGACGAGGAGCGACGAGCGCTCCAGGCGGTGTTCGAGGGCTGCTTGATAAATGCGCTCCACCGAGCGCAGGTGCTTGTGGCGCTCGCCCGCCGGGACTGTGACACTTGCCGTCTCAAAACCGGCGGCGTTCAAGGAGCGTACCACCCGGGCGCCGTAATGGCGCAAAACCACGGGATTGCTCACCACCAGCGCCCGGTTCACCTTGCCCAGTTCGGCCAGGTACTCACCCAGGCGCTCAAGACCGCCCTCGTCGATGCGGATGTCGTAACTGTCCATGGGCAGGGCAACAGGGATGCGGATCATAGGGGCGGCCTGTTTAGCGGCGCGGGCGAATCGGGAGCAACTCGAGTGTAGCGCCGGGCGGGGTTCGGTCAATGTTTCAGCCTGGTTACATTAGGTACTAAAACCACCAAAATCGGCGGATAGTTTACAGAAACCACCGCGATCCGTTGAACGGTGTACGGAGTAATTACTGTAGCTATTTCGCGACGAATGGTAGGGCTTGCTGAGCCTCATCTTTACCCGCAATGGCGAAGGTTATCAACAGGAGTATATTATGAAATGCAACGCGCGCTTAACCGCGGCGAGCATCACTCTGGCTGCCGGGCTGCTATTGCACAGCCTATCGGCACCCCATGCGTCCGCTCAACAGAATGCAGCCGCCAGCGTCTCCGGTTTTTGTCAGGAACAACTCGGTGGTGAATTGTTTTTCAAAACTGAACTATTTTTTGGTTTGTCCAAATCAGACGGTTCACAGGTGGGTGAAGCGGAGTTTCAAGGCTTTGTCGACACCGTGGTAACGCCCCTGTTCCCCGATGGACTGACTTTGCTCTCAGGCCAAGGACAGTTCAAAGATTCCACTGGAACCATCGTCGAAGAAGGCTCAAAGCTTTTGATCCTGCTCTATCCCTTCAGCCGCGAAAGCAGTGCAAAGGTCGATCAGGTTCGAGAAGCCTACAAAGACTCCTTCCAACAACAATCCGTACTGCGCACGGACGAGCAGTCCTGCCTTTCGTTTTGATTGATCGCGGCGGTTTCGCGCTGAGGACGGCGGCTGCATCCGGCAGCTGCTGTCCGCCAAAGAAGGCCCTCAGATGGTGCGCGCCGTTTTGAATGCCCGGAGCTATCGCACTACAGCCGCGGAGGTGTTCCTCGGGCCATTGCGCCAAGCGCAAGTCTGAACCCATCGGCTCCAAAGCGGATCGATTGCATTGAAAAATTTGTCGGCATTGATGCCCATATCCCCTCGCCCTTTGCCGTAGTATGTTCTGGCAGGACAGAACGTCGTCACAATCGAACCATGAGTTACTGGAAAAAGATTGTATCTGCGTCTTTTGTTTGGCTGTTCCTGGCCTCACCCGGCCTGGCCGCGGTACCGACGCTGACCCAGCAGGCCAGGGACAACCTGGTGGAGACCGAGCGCTTTTTGGTGGTCAGGACCGTCAAAGAGATTCCCGAGGTGGTCCAGGTCCAGATGGCCAACCTGTTGCGCCAGGCAAGTCTGCAACTGGCCAATCCGGGACAGAAATTGCAAAAGGCGGGCGATGACGACCCGATGGTGCCCCAGCGCCGTCTGATCTTTGCGGGGATCTCGCCGGATTACTGCGTCGTGGTCTACGAGCAATACGCCTACAGTGTCAAGGGAATAGTAGGTACTGTCCTGGTCTACTCCCTTGCGGGAAACACAGCCAGGCTCGTAGGCGGCGGGGTCACCCGCAGCGACATCGGCGATCTGGCCCAGCTGAAAACGGCGGTCAAAAAGGGCGAGATTCGCCCTCTGGCCAGGGGCTATCTGCCCTGAGCGATGCGGTCCCCGGCGCGGCCGAGGGAAAAAGGGGCGAGCCTGTCGCTCGTCCAGCGGCCCTGATGTTGCTCGGCAATCAAGGGCTGCACCACCAATCGGGGTGGGTTGCCCGCTTCGACATCGACGCGCAAAAACGAGTAGGGACGCCGCTTGTGCTCCCCCAGGCCGTTGCGGCCGACAAAGAGCTGCGAGCGGGCCACCTCGCGCATCTCAAGTTCAGTGGGCGCACCGAATTGCTCAGTGAGCACCGGGCCTTCCGGTCGCTGGCGGCGCAGGCTGAAGCCGCTGCCGCCGCAGATGACGATGTCGAGGTGCGCGTCGGCGTGGCCGGTGTCCAGGGTGCGCAGGTGCTCCAGGCAGTGGGCATGGCCGGTGAAGATGACATCGACCAGGGGACGCCCCTGGGTGCGCTCCGCCACCTGACGGTGCACCGCGTCGAGCACCCGGCGCAGGCGGCGGCGCACAGCCAGAGTCTGGGCCTGCTGCCACTTGGTGGCCTCGGTGACGTAGGGCGGATGGTGCATGTAGATCACCCGGCCGCGCGCGGCCGGATCCCGCCAGGAAGCGACCAGCCGCTCGGCGAGCCATTCGAGCTGCTCGAAGTCGATGACCGCACTCGGGTCTGCGTGCAGTTGCTTGTCGAGGTCCATTTTCATCTCTTCGAGCTGCTCGATCTTGGTGCGCAACTCTTCGAGCTGTTCGCAACCCTCCTCCTCATCGGGCTCCAGACGGTCCGACAGTTCGAGCATCTGCTGTTTGTGGAACTCCAGTTCGGCGCGCTGGTGCTCGAGATCCCGGCGGGAAGCCTCGCCTTCGTCACTCGCAGCAAGCGGCGCGGGCGCGTTGAAGGTGTTCGAATCGAGGGCGAAAAAGTCGATGCCCCCCGTTCGGAAGGTGTAGTAGCGATTGGGCAGGCGGGTGAAGATCCCCGGCCGATAGCGCAGGCAGCGCCCGGCGGCGGTGCGGGCGGTGTAGTGGCGATCGAGGTGGCGCTCGAGTTCGGCGTCGGTCTCGAAGGCTTTGAGGTAATCGAGAAACGCCTTGGCGTAGATTTTGCCCTGATCGGAGCCGCGCCAGCCCACATCCAGGTCAAGTTTAAAGCCGAGCAGCCGGCGCAGCGGCATCATCGTCTGGGCCACCAGACCGTACAGAAAGGGCAGGTCGTAATAGTCGTGGTTGCCGGGGATCGGCAAAAAGGGCTGATTGAAGACCATTTTGTCGTAGGCGATCTGCTCGGGCCGCTCGCCTCCCACCAGAAATTCACGGTAGGGCTCGATGAAATTTTTGGGATAGTACTCGTCGGAACCGACCAGGTAGACCACATCGCCCGTGTGCAGCACGAAGCGGCAGTCCGCGCGCTGGGCCACCATCTGCTCGGCAATCCGCCGCTGGGGGTTGTGTCCGCGGTGCGGGCCGGAACCGCTGTCGCCCACCACCAGAAACGAAAATGCCGGCGCGTCCGACTCGGCGGCGTCGAGCACCAGAGCCGTCTGGTCGATCTCCCGCTCGCGAATCGGCTCGGCCTGCCACTGCACCCGCTTTTTCATCCGGGCAATCTTATCGGCAATCGGTGGGTCGATCACAAAATCCACGTCTGCCCCCTCGCGTCTAATCAGCCCTTCGGTCACCATCTTCAAGCCAAGCATGCCGCCTGCCCGGGGCGCTCTACCCGCCGGGTGAGGTCGCAGACTCCCCACTCAGTATGACGAAACTTTGCGCATCATCCGCTGTCTGTCGCCCTGTTCTGGCGGCGGTCGGCCGTGCGGCCGATATCCTGGAAAGAAAGTTTACAAAGTGCTATGTCAGCCAGTACTCAGCCGTTCACCTTCCGCATCTCGCCGCTGATTCGCTATACCCTGTTTGGGCTATTGGTGAGCCTGGTGCTGCCGCTGCCTGTGCTGCAGGTCAAGCTCGGCTCGGCGGTGCCGCTCTGGGTGACCTTGGCCGGGATCGCCGCCGGGTGGGCGGCGCTGGCTGCTGCCCTCTCCCAGCGGGTCCAGACCGATGGGCAGGGCGTGGCGGTGCGCTACGGCCGGTGGGTACCGGGCTTTGTCGGCCGCTCCTGGCGGATGGCCTGGCAGGACGTGCGCGAAATCCACTCCGCACCCACCAGCCAGGGCGGCCGGGTCCACTATCTGGTCGATGCGCGCGGGGATCGCTACTTGCTGCCGATGCGCATCGCCGGGTTTGCCCGGTTTTTGCGCATCCTCGAAGCGCACACCGGACTCGATACCAGCCGCGTCAAGCCGCTTGCCCAACCGTGGATGTACCTGGCGCTGCTGGTGTGCGTGGTGCTGATGTTTTGTGTGGATCTGTTCATTATCGCGGCGGCCTTCGCGGGTAGTCCTTGAGCAGGGATGGTCGCTACTTGAGAAACACAATGCTCCAGTGTGATCTGCTTCCTAATAACTGGTCCAATAATTTGGGAGCAGACCACAGGTGGAGATGTGGTCCAGTTTTGCGGGTCAAGACCAGGGATTGATTGCCTGTTGGCACGAACCGCACAAGCCGTCGGTGGCCTCATATGTGGAGCGGCTCAGCGCTTGACCCGAACTGACGTTAAAATAAGACCATGGCTGTATGACTATGGTGTTTTATGGATAGCCAGGAAGCTTCGGTCGGTGCCGGCGAGTTCAAAGCAAAATGTCTGCAGCTGATCGACGCGGTGCACCGGACCCGCACGTCGCTGGTGATTACCAAGCACGGCAAGCCGATGGCCAGGTTGGTTCCAGTCGAGGAGGAGCCGTTCTCGTTGTTCGGTTGCCAGAAAGACAGCGTGGTTATCCATGGGGACATCGTCGCCGGCACCGGCGAAATCTGGGAAGCCGATGCCTGATGTCCACGGCTTGCTGCTGGATACCCATGCCTGGATTTGGCTGAACACGGGCTCTGGCGAACTGACCTCCGCGAGCCTCGAACGGATCGACGCCGAAGCGCTCCGAGGCCAAGTCTACATCTCGGTCATTTCTGTGTGGGAACTGGCCACCTTGGCGGCTAAGGGGCGGATTACCTTGAGAACGTCGGTGCGGGAATGGGTGGACGACGCTCTGTCTCAGCCGGGCATCCATTTGCTGCCACTTTCGGCTGCAGTGGCTGTGGAGAGTGCCGCTCTGCCCGGTGCGATGCATGCCGACCCGGCCGATCGGATTCTGGTGGCAAGCGCCCGGTTGCATCGACTTGTGCTGTTGACGCGGGACAAAAAAATATTGGAGTATGCGGGTCCGGGCCATCTGCTGGCCGAGCCGATCTAGAGCGGTTTTCAGTTGGACGCAAAACGGCACAGAAGCCAAGAACTGGCTGTCGAGAGCCTTCCCAGTTGGTCTGTATCGCGTTCGATCGCAAAGCGCTCGGCGGCTGGCTCGGTCTACAAGGAGCAAATCTACGGCACGGCCCTTGGGCTGGAGGGGTACCTGGCGGCGATTGAACGCTCAAGGCGTCCGCCTGCGCAGCGCGTCGAGGAATTTGACCATCTCGGCAGGCATGGGGGCTTCGAAGCTGAGCCGCTCACCAGCGGTGGAAAGTTTGCTGGGAGATGCCCATCTTGCGACAGATCTCCGCCACGTCGGTGCCGCTGGCCGCCTACTGCATAGCAAAGGTAATTTGCTGTTCGGTAAAGTTGGATTTGCGCATCTAAGTCCTCCGGGCTGGGAAAAGTATGTGGCGCCGGGTTTTCCCAGTTTCCCGAGGTCCAGTTTTGCGGGTCAAGACCATTTATGCCTGAGCAGATCTCGACTTTGGACGCGTCAAGGGGCTTTGACTCGACGATGAGGAACTCCCAATGGCTGCAGTGCACCGGGAGATCGCACGGGCCACCTCGTCCATTCCGGCAGCATCTGCGGGGTTGAGAGTGCTGCGAGCGGCCAGAGAGCGCCAAGCGTCCATGCTCCTTTGGTACCAAAGCTGAGCCATTTGCCAGCGGTGCAATCGCCCCGAGTCCAAACTTTCGGTGCCCACCGCGGCAAGTTCGTGGACCCGGCCGAGATCGGATCGGGATTCGGCCAGGCTTCGGAGGAATCGCGTGTCGGATGGGTTCTTTGCCGACAAACCCTCACGGATCGCCTGAGCCTTGTCGTAATGCTGCATCGATCCGGGAAGATCGCCCAGTTTGGTCAGCGCTTCTGCGACCGCGCGGTGGGCGATCGACAATTCATGGCGCGCGTCGTTGTTGGCGGGGTCCGCCTCCGACAACGACCGGTCGATTTGCAGAGCCTCCCGGTTGGACGCCAAGGCGGCTTCGACGGCGCCGGTCGCCGCTAGGGCGCGGCCGAGCTGAACAAGCCCGTACGCCATGTCCAGGCGGATATGCTCGTTGGCGGGGTCTGCCGCGGCCAGTGCCCGGTAGATGGCCAAGGCTTGCCGGTGGTTTTTCAAAGCACCTGCGGAATCTCCCCGGGTCGCCAACACGCGGCCAAATCTATTCAGACCGACCGCCAGATCCCGCCGTATATGGGCATCGGCGGGGGCTTTAGCCGAGAGTTCTGACCGGATCTCCAGCGCTCTGCGGTAAGCTTCGAAAGCCCCTGGGTTGTCGCCCCCAGCCCCCAACACGTCCCCGATTTTCTCGTGGCCGTGCGACACGCTCAGACGCGCGTCGATGTCGTCCGGTTGGGCCGCCGACAGCTCTTCGAAGATTTGTTGCATCTGGCCGTAGTGCGACACTGCTTCTGCTGTGCGACCCAGGCTGGAATAATTGGGGTTGCCCAGCGTGTCTCCCATCCTCTGGTGGCTGATGGCCACCCCCTTGCGGAGCTTGCTATCGGTTGGAAGTTTTGCCAGCAACTCCCTGCGCATGTCCAGCGACTTGCGGTAGCTTGCCAGGGCGGCGCGCAGATCCCCCGTTTCCACCAAGACGTCACCTGTCAGCACATGGCTGGTCGCCAAAGCCCGGGCAATCTGCAGATCCTCCGGGCGTTGCGCTGCCAAGGACTGGCGTATTGCCCGGGCTTTGGAATGGCTTTTCAAAGCTCCCAACGTGTCGCCCAGGTTCGCGTAGTAACGGTTCCACTGGATGTCACCGGTTTTCTGATAAGCAGCCGCCAGTTCCAACTGCAGTGACGCGTCCCCGCTTGCTTCCGCGGAGAGGCTGTCGAGGTACCCCAGAGCCTTCTCGACAACCAACCGCCGCGCCGGGGTGCTGCCGGGCAGTTTTTCGATCGCGTCGTGGAATTCGAACATGAACGAGTTAGCCAACGCCCGCACATCGTCGAAGCGCCTCTTTGCTATCTGCGCCTGCCAAGTCGTGGCCCCGATTCCCCCGGCCAGCACCACCACCAGCAGCGCTGCTGCCCCCATCGCCACCCTGTTCCTGCTCCTTTCCCCCTGCGCCTTCTGCTTGGTCAGTGCCAGTTCCGAGCCGACCTGTTCCAGCTGCCGCTCTTTTTTCTCCAGTTCCAATTCCGTCTGCACCAGCTTGTTCTCCAGCTGCTGGCTCGCCGAGAGAAACTGGTAGTCCAGGTCACCAAGGCTTTTGTCGGAAGCCCAACGCTGGGCTTCGCGCAAATCCTCCCCGCCCAACAAATGCGACGCATCCTGGCGGTTGGATTTCTCCCACCGCGTCAGCGAGTCGTTGTACGGACGCAGTCCGGCCAGAGTTTGGGCAATCCACTCCCCGTCGAAGACCCGAGCGTAGATTCCGCAGGCAACCACCAACCGCCCCCCCTTGCCGACAGTCAACCCGGTCAGCTTCAACAGCGTCTGCTCGTCCCGGCCGGCGGCGAGCACACTCCCCTCTTCGAGCACCCGCTGGTACAGACCCAGCAGGCGCCCGGCCCGGTCGACATCCATCAATAGGCGGTCGCGGATCGTGCGCAGGTGCTGCGGGACGTCCTGCGATTCCCAGTCCTCCAGCACCCCCTCGCGCACCAGCCTTTCGACACAGACGGCTTCTCCGCCCGACGGCACCGTCGTTCCAGACTGCGCCAGCAGGCTGCACAGCTTCTGGGTGAGAAAAGGTTGGCCACCGGTCCATTCGAGGATGCACCCCAGAGCTTTCCCTGGGTTTTGCGCGACCGACCGCAGCCCCTCGGCCAAAGGCAGCGCTTCCTGCAAAGTGAAACCCGCCAACTCGAAGGCCCGCCCAACATTGAACGGAGTGCTCGTCGGGTCGGCTATCAGGTCCGACGGCGACGCCACCCCCAAAAGCGCAAAGGCGAGGCGGTCGTAGCCAGTCTTTTCGGCTTTGCGGTTGTGGCAGTTGCGGATAAAAGCGAAAAAATCGTCCTTGAATGGCAAGTGCAGCGTGCAGTCGATTTCGTCGAGGAAAACGACCACCGGCGATTGGACCTGCACCAGGAGGACTTTTTCTATGAACTCCCCAAAGCGCGCCACTGGCGTCAGGTGTTCCCGCTCGCCCACCCAAGCCCGCCAGTCGAGGTCCAGTTCGCACGCGTCGATAAAGGCGCGCGCCAGGCTGCCGTACCACTGGTCAGGCGTAACCCCCCGGCTGCCGATGCCGGTCAGGTCGATGTCCACGCATGCCACACCAGAACGCTGCAAGCGGCGCGAAGCGTGCACCCGCAGGCTGGACTTGCCCATTTGTCTGGCGTTGAGCACATAGCAATACTCGCCCTTCAAAAGGGCCTCAAAAAACTCATCATCGGTGGAGCGGACGATGTAAGTGTGGCGTGCGGGATCGACGGTACCGCCGACTTTGTACCCGGAAAAGTCGCTCATCGTCATTGTCGTATCCTCAAAAGTGTTGAGCGAAATACTTGCGGTACAACTGACAACGCGGTTCCAAAGCGTCACCAACGGCCCTGGCCAGGCCGGTGCGCTGCAGCTGGAAGGCTTGCGACGGGTCGAGGCGCACGGGCTCCCGTGCGTCGAGCACCCGCTTGAAGGCGGCGGCCAGTTGCGGTGCCCGCTTGAGGACCCGCAGGTGATGGCGCAGGTGGGCACTGTAGATCCCGCTTTCAGTAGCCGCTTCCTCCAGCACTCTGCCTAGAACGCTTTGGGGGACGACACGCAAGTAACGCACAATCAGTTCGATGAGATACGGGTGTCCCCCGACAGCCTCGAACAACCGTCGGGCGTCCGGCTCGTCCCAGTCAAGCCCATGGCCGCGGGCGAACTGACGCACCTGCTCCAGGTCGAACTCGGGCAATTCGAGCACTGTCCCGACGTTGTTGAGGGGGGATTCTTCGATGCCCAGGGGCGCGTAGATATCAGTGGAGTACACAAGCACAATGCGAAGCCTGCCCCAAATCGCGGCTTTTCTGTGGCTGGAGGCCCGCTCGTGCCAACTGCGCAGCAGGGAGAAAAACGGTTCGTGGATCCCGGGATGGGCAAACAGCAGGTCCACGTCGTCGAAACACACTGCCAGGGGAGAATCCGGCTGAAGGAAATACTTTTCCATGTAGTCGGTGCAGTTGCTTTTGGGGCTGGCGTTGTCCGCGTCCCAATGGCGATCCAACCGGTTGGGCAGTTCGAGCTCCCGCCCCAAATCGACGCACAACCACTTCAAGAACGCGTCATGATCGCAGAACAGGCGCTCGTCGGCGAGTTTGAAGGTGAGGGTGACCGTGCGGCAGCCCGAAGCCGCCGCCTTCTCCAGGAGCTGTTCCACAAATCGGGTCTTGCCCATTTGCCTGGCGGCTTTGATGCGCAGCAGCGCACCGGGTCGCGTCAGCTGCGCGAATGCAAGTTCCTCATGGGGGGAGCGCCCCACGTAGATCGGCTCGTCCCCGAGGCCGGTGGAGGGAGTCCCGTTCGGGTCCGCGGCCAAGTCGCTCATCCGGCGCCAGTCTAGGTTCAAGATCCGGCAAAAAGCCCGGAAGGCCGGCTCGCGGATACTGGCTCCGGCCAGAAACCGCTTGAAAGTGGGTAACGAGGCGCCATCCGCGTAAGGGCCACCGGGGTGCCAGACGCGCTCCGGCTGCAGTAGGCGACTGGCTTCGAGCAACCAGCGCTCGTCTTCGATGGTCCAGCCTTTGGCGACACGGGCGGCCTGTATCTTCTCCAGAGCGGTCTCGGAGGCTTTCATTGGGAGCCTGTTCGGGAAGGGGCACGGATCAATCGGGTGCAAGCAAGGCCCGACGGAAATCGGCTCCAGCCTAAGGCAGGGGACGGTGCATTTCAAGATCTCTTTGCAAAGGGGGAGGCAGAGCGGGGCAGCCCCCCCGCCGAATGCCAAGAGCGCATCGCGGAAAAACACAAGAGGGGCGGATGCAGGAGTTGCCATGGTCCAGAGCGTATCGCCCGCCGAGAGACCCAACAAGCTCACTAGTGGATCAGTTCCGGATCAGTCCCGGCAAAATGCCGAGCACAACCCGCCGAAACGTCTCAAAAACTGGGACTGACAAGGACCGTCCCGTCCGAGATACTACGGACAAGAGCCAAGAAGACGACGGCAAACGCAAACGGTCTGCTCCCAAACAGTTGAACTAGCTTATCGGGAACAAGCCGAAAAGTTGTTCTCAACGCCAATCCGATATTAGGAGATAATCCATGCATACTATCCACAAGTTCCGTTCGATCTTGTGGCACGGTTTGTGCCACAAGCAGAGTTTGAATTCCGGTGCACCAAAAACACCTTTTTTCCGAAATGCGGCAGTGACGGCGGCGAGTGTCGGGCTGCTATTGGTAAGCCTTGCTCCGGTGTGTGCACAGGACATCGCCAACATTACAGGTTATTTTCAGCCAACCAAAACTCCTTCCCTCCTTGGCAACCTCGGTAGGAGTGCTGACGTACGTACCTCATCTGGTAAAGCCCAAAAATCTCAGACCACTGTCACAGTTACGGAAAGCCTTAGTAGTTCATTGTTTGCAGAAGTCTTTCAGCCCTTTGGCGTTGCTGTTGATGCGAGCGGCAGTGTTTTTGTCTCCTCCTGTGATACTGGGTGTTTTAACTCCATTGTTTCCAAGTTTGCTCCAGATGGTACCGCGCTCGGTGCCGTTGCAACAGGAGGTATCAGTTCCGATCCTGGTCAATATCTTGCCACAGATCCGGTTACAGGAGCGATATACGATTTGCTTTCCGATGGCACACTTTTGGCTATCGATCCCAATACCGGCGCTATTGCTCCGGTTATTGACCTTCGACAAAGGCCAATAGACACCAGTTCTATCTTTGATATCGCTTCAGGTACAACCGACAATTTTGGCGGGCTTATTTTGCCTGAGTCCTCCGACTACGGTGACTTATCCATCTTACAAAATGGTGATGTCACTTACCTTTTTGTGACGGCATTATCTGCACAAACATTGCCCTATGTCATCCGTTTGCGTCTGCAAGGCGGGGAAATAGTGGAAGCCAAGGTACTCGTAGCTTCCCGTGCCTCTACCGCAGGTGGGGTCAATCTCAATAGAGGTGTGGCTGTTAACGCGCAAAAAGTAGTCTTAACAACACTTCCCATAGCCAATGGTCTCGGAACATTCGATGTGCCAGTGGCATTTGTTGCCGATTTTGAGCCTGTCAATGCGACTTCGGAAACTATCGTAGTTTTCGGAGAAACCGATCTCGCAAGTTCTGGCATGACAGCCGACCCTGCTGGAAATTTTTACGTTGTGACCAATTCTGTAGGGTCGGCAGCACTGGGGCTGCCAGGTGGTTCGCTGGTTGTTATTTCTCCCGAATTTATTGTCCTTAACGCCTTCGTTTATGGAGGAGCCACATCCACCACAGGAGATGTGGCTGTCAACTCGCTCGACGGCACAGCCTATCTTACCGCACGGAATGAAAACGCCATTGTTGCAGTGAAGGGTTTACTGTCTACTGAGTCGACACGCTCCACCGGGAGCAGCGATGGGCAAAAGAGATTGTCGCTAACTCGCTAAAGCAAGGCCGAGTACCATACGCTATTTGTAGCCCGCATTTATCCCAGGCCGGGACCGCAATCACTGGCCTGCCGGGTTCACACTAGCTGACCATACCGCGGGATGCATCCACCTGCTGGCAAGATAGCTTGGACTCAACCGGCAATGGGGAGAACCGGAGCAATGCAAGACCAACTGATACCATTTAGCGCAATAGATAAGCGCTATAATAGAAATATCCGACCGAGCAAACATCATGCCCAAACTCCTCACTCTTACCGTTACACAGTCTCCTGCCCAGCTACAAAAGTTGATGGCTGAGCAAACAACCAACTGGGCAAGAGAGCCAGGGCTGTTTCATTCTCCAAAAACCCCATTCGGCCATGTCAATAAGCTTGACCTGCTCAACAAGCAATAAGGCTTTTGCCGCTCTCGATTCTCATTTGCATCCAATGCAAAGCTAGAATGAAACAGCCCTGGCAAGAGAGCGGCTGCACGCTCTGTACTTGTATGCCAGTGGCATCGCCCCCTTCGAGAATACTATCGCACGCCTGTTGGGTAAAGATACTTCCACCCTCCGTCGCTGGTTCCGTTGCTACGAACAAGAGGGCCTGCAAGGCTTACTCAAACCCCGTAACAATCGGGGTAGGAAAGCACATCTTTGCGCAGACGTCCGTGAGCAGTTGAAACAGAAATTGGCCGAGCCGACGGGTTTCGACAATTACGAAGCGATTCGCGAGTGGCTGCAAAAAGAACAGGGTGTCGAAGTCAGTATCCATGTCGTCTACCAGAAGTGTTGAACGCTAGGAATTGGGGTTACAAAAAGAAGCCCAAAATCGTGTAGACTTTGGGCTAAGTGAAATAATTATTGTTGAGCTGATGCTACTCGATTTTCCGCAACTTGTCAAAACCTTTCTGTCCGCTTTGCCCAATGACGATTTTCCTGTCCTCGATTCCCGGCTCTTTTTCAGTTGCTGGCTGGCCCTGGTGATGGACAAAAGCACCCTCAGCATGCAGGACCTGTTCAAACGTCTCAACCACACCGGTATCTCCGTCGATATCTCCACTTTTTCTAAAGCCTGTAAGTCCCGTTCTCTTTCTACGTTTGAGCAGCTGTACCGGGATTTGCTTGTCCGGCTCAGGCGAGAGTTGCCTGCCAAACAACTGCATCCTTGCCCGATTGATTCGACCGTGGTCAGCTTGACAAGCAAGTTGCTATGGGCACAGGGCTATCACCAGGTCAAACTGCTCACTTGCCTGGAGAGCGGCAGCGGAGCTACCGAAGGCAGTCTGATCAATTTTGGTTACGACCACGACGCGAACTTCGTCGGTGACATGCTTGCCGCCATTCCCAAAAACGGTGTCGGGCCCATTCAAGTTTGAAGTGCAACAGCACCTGACTGAGCTAAGAATACCTCCCGTGGTGTCCGATAACCAAGCACTTTTCGCGGGCGGTCATTGATCATGTCCATTGCCCTTTGCACCTGCTCAGG
>JAHHGR010000078.1 GCA_019359725.1 Aphanocapsa lilacina HA4352-LM1
AAGTGGAGATATCGACGGAGATACCGGTGCGATTCAGGCGTTTGAATAGGTCCTGCATGCCGACGGTGCTTTTGTCCATCACCAGGGCTAGCCAGCAACTGAAAAAGAGCCGGGTATCGAGGACAGGGAAATCATCATTGGGCAAGGTGGACAGAAAGGTTTTGACAAGTTGCGGAAAATCGAGTAGCATCGGGGCAATTAAAAGGAATTGAACACAGTCCGAAGTTTACACGACTTCGGGCTGTTTTTGTAGGATCAATTCCTGACATTCAACACTTCTGCAGCATAACCTACTGGGTGCCATTCGACCAGCCAAAGATGGCGGTCCGGCAGGCTTTGGATGCTTTCTAGAATGAGAACCGTTACCGGGTGGAACATCGCGATCGAAAGAATCGCCCCGTCGGGCTAAAAATCCACTGCCACCGAAAGATCCGCCATTTGTGGCCAGAGATCGGCGCTACGAAAGAATTGCCCTATCCCCTGAAAAAATGGGCCTTGTCCCAGAAGTGGACACTCACTAATCTCTGAGGCAGTTCCCAGCGGCCGATGGGCCGTGTCCTTCGAGGAAGACCGATGCGAGCAATCGTCATGCACAGGCGCGGAGATTGCAACGTGCTCAGCTACGAGACCGTCGAGACGCCCCGGCCGGCGGCCGGAGAAGTCCTGGTGCGGGTGCACGCCGCCACGGTCAACCGCATCGATATCTATCTGCGCACCGGCAAATTTTTGCTGGCCAAGGAACTGCCCCACATTCTCGGGGCGGACCTGGCCGGGGAGATTGTCGAACTGGGTCCGCGGGTGACGGGCTGGCAGGTCGGCGAGCGCGTCGTCTCCAGCCACGAGGGGCTCGGCCGGACGCGCAACGGCTCCTACGCCGAATTTGCGACGTTGCCCACCGGGCAACTGCACCGGCTGCCTGCGGGGCTCGACTACATTGCGGCGGCGAGCGCCGGACTGGCCTTTGGTGCCGCCTGGTGCGCGCTGTTCTATGGCGGCGGGCTGCAACCGGCCGCCGAGCGCGTCGTCGTCTACGCGGCGACGGGCGGGGTCGGTACTGCCGCCTTGCAGATCGCCCGCTGGCAGAACGCCCGGACGATCGCCATCGGCAGTGCCGACAAGGCGGAGGCACTGCGCAAGTTGGGGGCGGATGTCGTCCTGGACGAGTCCTATCCCGACCTGGTCGAGCGGGTAGTTGGTGCGACCGGGGGGCTGGGGGCGACCCTGGTGCTCGATGCGGTGGGCCGCGACGCTCTGCAACCGGCCGTGGAGATGCTTGCTTCCCACGGTCGTGTCGTCTGCGTCGGCACGCTCAGCGGCGAGCAGGCCCACCTCAACCTGGGCGATCTGATTGCCCGAAACGCCACGATCTGCGGGTCGCTGCGCTCCATCGACCCGACGGATTTCGACACCGTCCTGCGGCTGTTTGAAGCCGGCACCTTCCAGCCGGTCACCAATCTGGTCTTGCCCCTTGAACAGGCTCCCCTGGCCCACGAGCTGCTCGAGAACCGCCAGAACTTCGGCAAGATCATTCTCGTTCCGCCTCGGATCGACGACGTCTCGGCGCTGCGGCCGCCGGGCAGATAGCCCACCCCACATCCTGATGGAGAATGCCCGTGAAAGCGATCCGCCACCACCGGTTCGGCGATCCGGAGGTGCTCGTCCTCGACGAGTTGCCCACGCCCGAACCCGCACCCGGAGAGGTGCTCATCCGCATCGAGGCCGCGGCGGTCAACCACTACGACATTCTTTCGCGGCGCGGCATCCGGGCGGATCTTCCCCTGCCGCGCATCGTCGGCATCGACTGCGCCGGGTACGTCGAGGTGTACCGGGGCGAGCGCACCAACCTGCCGGTCGGCCAGCCGGTGGTGGTGCTCGGTGAACGGCTGGGTAACGGCGGTCCGGGTGCCTACGCCACCCACGTCTGCATCACCGAGGAGGAAGTTTTTCCTTTACCGGCCTCCCTCGATATTGTCACTGCCGCCTGCCTCGGGATTTCTTACCTGACGGCCTGGTACGCGCTGGTCGAGGGGGAGCGTGCCCGGGTGGGCGACTGGTTGTTCATTCCCGGGGCAGGGGGCGGAGTCGGCTCAGCCGCGCTGCAAATCGCCGCGGCCCTCGGCCTGCGGGTCATCGCCACCAGCGGCACCGCCGCCAAGTGCGCTCAGGCGGTTGCCCTCGGAGCGGCAGCCTGCGTCGATTACCGCGAAGAGGACGTGGCGGCGGCGGTGCGGCGCCTCACTGGGGGACGCGGAGTGCCACTGGCGCTCAACGCCGTCGGTGGCGCCGTGGTGCAGCAAAGCCTCGACTGCCTGGAGCGGGGCGGCACCCTGCTTGCGGTCGGCACCGCCTACGGTCGGCCTTTCAGCTTCGACGGCTTCGATTTTCTGGTGCGCGAACTGCGCATCGAAGGCATCAACATTACCCATCAAAGTTCCGTGCAGCGCCACGCGATGCTGCTGAAGCTGGCGGAGCAAATCGCCGCAGGCCGCATCCGCGTGCAAATCGACCGCGCTCTACCGCTGGCGGCAGCGGCGCAAGCCCACCGCCTGATCGAAGAGCGCGCCCACTTCGGCAAGGTGTTGCTCTTGCCGTAAACCATCCTTTCTTCCACCTACGGAATATCACCATGACCACCCAACTTCTGGTCGGGGCGGCCCCAGCGGCCGAGCGCCCCGCCACCCGTTTGCTCGCGCTCACCGACTGCTGCAAAGGTTTTGCGATCGGCTGGGTATTTCTCTTTCACTACCAGTACGCCACTGGCCTCACCTGGCTCTCGTGGGCGGGCTGGCAGGGCGTGCACGTCTTCATCGTGCTGAGCGGGTTTGGGCTCACCTACTCGCTCTTGTCCAAGAATGCCGCCTGCGACTGGCGGCAGTGGCTATCCAGGCGGGTGGGCCGCATCCTGCCGGGTTACTGGCTCACGGTGCTCATCGGCCTGGTAGTCGCCCTGACGGTCCGTTCGCTTGAAGGCGGCGCCCCGGCGGCGGTCTGGCGGGAGACGTTTCTGCAGGCGCTCCTCGACGCGCTGCTGTTGCGAGATCTGTCCCACCGGACGATTACCCCTGAGATGAACGTCTCACTGTGGTTCGTGCCGTTCATCCTGGGCATGTACCTGCTCTTTCCGGCCCTGTTTGCCCTGGTGCGGCGCACCAAGACGCTGCGGGGCGCCCTGGTGGTAATGGCGGCCCTGGTCGCCCTCGAATGCGCCTACCGGGCCTACGCGATTTTCTGGTGCAACGGCTGGCCCATTGCCTACGGCGTGCTCGCCTTGCCCTGGCCGGTCACCGTCGACCCGGCGCTCTCGCCCTTTCAGCTGCAGGCGCCCTTCGAGTTGCCCTTCTCGCGCATCGCCGAATTCGGGCTCGGGATGCTCGCCGCCGTGGCCCTGGTGCGCGCTCCCGAGCGCACCCACCGCTTGCTGTTTGGTCCGGTGGCGGCCGGGACGGGCCTGGCCCTGTGGGTACTGGGCAATGCCCTGGTTTTCGGCGGCCCGGCCGGTTGGGTGGCAAGCGATCTGTTTCTTGCGGCGGGGTTGGCCCTGGGGTTTGTCAACCTGGCCTGGACGTTCGAGGGCGGCTTCACCCAGGGCTTCGAGTGGGTGAGCCGACTGGGGGTCCATTCTTATCCGGTGTTTTTGTGCCACGCCATCTTCGTGGCTTTCTGCCAGCTCATCGGACGCCACTGGCTGCAGACCGTCGCCGCCCCGAGGGTGACCGGCCCCGCCGCCGGGGTGGACCTGGTCGCCTTCGCCACCGCCCTCGGACTCACCTGCGCCACCAGTTGGCTGCTGGTGCGCTTCGACGCCCACCGGCGCCCACCGGCCCGCTAAGCTCACGCCCGCACCGCCCACATTTTTCAGGACCATACGAACGATGTACACGACGCTCTATCCACTGCTGGGCAAAAACTCACCCCAGGGCCACTTCGACATCCGCTTCGAAGCGCAGCCGCAGCTCGACATCCCCATCCACGTCCACGATTTTTTTGAGATCTTCTTTTTTACGGCCGGGGCGGGAACACACCACATCGGCCGCCGGAGCCTGGCGGTGGGGCCGGGCAGTCTGTTCTTTTTGCGCCCCTACACCCTTCACCGCCTGCAACTGCAACCGGGAAGCCGCTTTTTCGTGCTGACCTTCGATCAGCCTTATCTGCAGCTACCCAACCACATCGATGTGATGGACTCCACCGGTTTCGATTTTCGGCGCTATCCGATGATGGCGTTGTTTCTGTTGCAGAAGCACCTGGAGTACCGACTGGATGGTGCAGCGCTGCTATTGGCGCGAGACCTGTGCGAGCTTCTGCGCAAAGAACAGGCTCAGCCCGGCCTGTGCAGTCAGGAAATGATGCGCTCCTACCTGGCGATTTTTTTGGTGGGAGCTTACCGCCGCCATGAACAGACAATCGAAAATATCTTAAACTCCGGTGTCTGTACTGTCCAGGGCCGCGAGGCGATCACCCGAACTTTTCATTGGATCCAGTCGGGTCTGGGGGGGAAGCTCACCCTCGAAGATGCTGCTCGCCAGGTTTTTTTATCACCGACCTATCTGGCGCGCATCCTCAAACGCGAAACCGGCAAGACCTTTTTGGAGCTGGTGAGCGAAAAGCGCCTCGAAAAATCTTCGGAAATGTTGTTGCACACAGCACTTTCGGTGCACGAAATTGCCCGTGCTGTCGGCTTTGAAGATGCGGGTTATTTTGCCAAGTGGTTTCGCAGGGAACTGGGGGTGACACCCAGTGGTTACCGAAGTCAAAAGCAGGGCTGATGGTGTCAGACAGTTGACTGTCGAATTTTCACAGCTTTTCAACTGCTCCACTTCCCAGAGCATCTGCAGCCGAGCGACCAGCCATCCCTGCCGCCGCAGTCGAGACGCATCGTGCAGGCCCTAAAAGAATAAATCCATCCCACCCGCCAATTCTCGTTCCCAACCGTGCCGATAAGTCCGGGGGGTGTCGGGGGGCTGGCAGCCCCCGGACGCGGGGAGGTTGGAGAGCGCGAGAGGGGAAGCGCGAAGGGGGTTCCGCCTCTCGCTCCACAGACCCTCGTGCCAGGCCAACTGCCAAACACCAATCACCTGATACCCAGAGAAAAACCCCACCGGATAGCCATCCGGTGGGGTTTGGCGTGTTGCTTCGGCCTATTCCTGCTCAGAAGAAACAGGCCGATTGCGCAAGTTTTCGTTGCTTGAGCGTTCCGTCCAGGACTGGCGGTAGAGATTTTCGAGGTGCAGGGTGTCGGGTACGCTCTTTTTCTCTTGGACCAGACCAGCCAGCAGTTCCATCGTCCGGGTCATCGCACCGCGCCACAGAGCCGGGCGCGGCTCGGGGATCCGCCGCAGTTGGTGCATAGGTGAACTTACCGGCAGCGCAATGAACTTGCCTGTGCACATACGCCGGTAGGCTTCTTCCATCGCAGGCAATCGGGAACTGTCCGTCTCCCAATGGGCGGTCGAACCCTCGTCGCACCACCGCGCCAACTGCGGCATCGCCTGGCGGTGCGCCCCGGATGTCTGGAAGCCGCGCATCGTCCGGCAGTCCTGCCAGGCGGTCACTGCCCAGAAAGCAAGCCGCCGGTCCCAAAAAAGCCGTCCTCCCAGAAACCCTGGCGCAGCGGCAGTTTGGCGGGACGCCTTGAAGACGTGCCAGAAAAACGGCAGCAAGTAAGAAGCCGATTTTAAACGCAGACGGGTGGCCGAAATAATTGCCATAGATCTCTCCAGGATGGGCAAGCGTTGCAGATCAAAAAAGCAAAACCGGGGCCAATGTCTGTTGCGGCGGCAACAGCCCGGCCCCGGCAATAAGCACCGGGAGCACCGGCGGGGGGAGACCGGTGCCCATTGGGTGGGAAACTAGACGACGGCCGGTTCCTGGAACAGGACGTAGGAACCGCGGCCGACGGCGGAGCGCTGCTGCAACTGGGCGCACCAGCGGTCGACGTTCGCAAAATCGCCAATCGGCAGGCCTGCGTAGGCAAAGCCCTGCACGATCGGGAAGGTCGCAATATCGGCGATTGAGTATTCGCCTGCGAGGTAGTCGCGATGGGTTAGTTGCTGATCGATAACGGCCAAAAGCCGCAGCGCTTCTTGTTGGTAGCGCTCGATGGCGTAGGGGATCTTTTCGGGGGCAAGCTGGCCGAAGTGGAAGATCTGGGCTGCCGTCGGACCGAAACCGCTCGCTTCGAGGAAAAGCCACTGGTAGACCTCGGCGCGCGATTCGCTGCTTTTGGGCAGCAACTTGCCGGATTTTTCGGCCAGGTACAGCAGGATAGCGCCCGATTCAAAGACATTCAGCAAGTTGTCGCGATCGACGATTGCTGGTGCTTTGGCGTTCGGATTGATTTTCAGAAACTCCGGCTGGTAGTGCTCGCCCTTGGTGAAATCAAGCTTGAAGATTTTATAAGGAAGTTGAACCTCTTCGAGCATGATGCAGATTTTGACGCTGTTCGGCGTAGGAGCGGCGTACAACTCAATCATTGTGTGTTAACTCCGAGCTATGCAACAAAAACAGCATAGTAATTGGGGGGAATGCGCACAAGGAGCAATCTTTCGAACAGGTGGGAAGATTTTTCGGGAGGTTTGTTTTGTTTTCTGCGCATGGCTCTGGGACTGACCTGGCTATACGGGCAGCGGATAATCAGCATCGGTTTTCGGTTGCGCTTGAAGATATCTGCAGGGCTTTGGCGGCTGGAATTTGATGTCTGGCAGTGGGTTTGGCACGACAGTCTGTGGGTGCGAGAGGCGGAACCCTCTTCGCGCTTCCCCTCTCGCGCTCTCCAACCTCCCCGCGTCCGGGGGCTGCCAGCCCCCCGACACCCCCCGGACTTATCGGCACGGTTGGGAACGAGAATTGGCGGGTGGGATGGATTTATTCTTCCAGGGCCTGCACGATGCGTGTCGACTACGGCGGCGGGGATGGCTGGTCGCTGGGCTGCGTAGGGTGACGAAATCGGCCAGTTCCTGAAGCGCTGGGACGGCGTTGCCCATGGCGATGCCCAGGCCGCTGCCGACAATCAGTTCGGTGTCGTTGAGGTTGTCGCCGAAGGCCAGAATTTCGCGCGGGGCGACGCCGAGGGATTGGGCGACGGCGAAGACGGCGGCACCTTTGGAGGTGGCTGGAGCGCGCAGTTGCAGCCGCCAGATGTTTTCCTGCCAGGGGGAGAGCACGGCGCAGAAGCGTTCGGCAAAGGCTCCGGCAAGGTGAGCGCGCAGGGTGTCCAGTGGGGCAAATTTACCCATGATCAGGACGCTCACGGGTTCGGCAGGCGTGGTGTAGGCTGCCTCGGGGTAGTGGAGGGAAATGCCCAGCTCCTCTGCGTAGCACCGGCTCAGCGGATGCGACGCGAAAGCATAAACCCGCTCGTCGCCATTGAAATGGACTGCCAGACCCTGCTTCAGGCCCAGGTGAGCGGCACTCAGAGCGACTTCGCGGGGTACGGTGCGGCGCAAAGGGACTGCGCCGGTGGCGATGTCGCACACCAGCGCCCCGTTGTGGGCGACCACCAGCCCTGGCGTGGCCAGTCGTTCGAGGTGCGGGCGGATGGCTCCGACGGTGCGGGCGGTGGCAAGCAACACCTGTACTCCCGCCGCTTCTACCCCCCGCACAGCTCGGACGGTTGCCGGGGTGAGGCGGTGGTGGGTATCGAGCAAGGTGCCGTCGAGATCGAAAGCGGCGAGGCGAAATTGCCGTCCGCCAGCCAGAGTGCGTAGCGTCTCGGGACAAAAGGTGAGGGTCTTCATCGCCCTTGCCCCAGCAGCAAATAGGCGTCCTGAACCGTTTTGATCCGCCCCGCCTGGGAAGTGGGTACCTTGACGCCAAAGCGCTGGCGGATGAGCATGACGATCTTGACGATATCGACCGAGGAGGCGCCTAGATCCGCTACCCAGGTGCTCTCGGGCTTCAGGCGGGCCACGTCGATATTCAGCCGTGCGGCGACGGCGGCGCAAAATTCCCGATACCCGGGAACGGCAGGTTCGACAGGGAGGCTGTGCAGCAGGGGCATTTCCATCGGAATCGTCTCCATGACAGTTGGGTAGTGAGCCTACCAATCGCGGAACCACTGGACGGTGAGCGCAAAGAGTTCTTCCTGGTGATACGGAAACGAGTGGTGCGCCCCTTCGATCACCGCCAGCCGCCGCAAACCCGGTGCGTTGCGGGTGGCCTGGAAGACGCCTTCCACTTCGGCAAGCGGAACGGTTGCATCCTCGCTACCGTGGATGATCAACAGCGGCTGCGCAGTCGATGCGATATCGGCTGGGAGATCGAAATCACCGGCCCCGGCCAGCAGAGCCGGGCCACACTGAAACAGTTGCTGGTTGTAGAGAAAATCGGCAATCTCGCCCTCGCGCACCAGCGAAAAAGCGTCCTTGCCGATCAGCCGCTCCAGCGTGCCGGGCAGGTTGGCAAAAGGTGCCCAGGCCACGGCGCGCCCCACGGGCAGCCCTCTGGCGCAAGCGCGGATGGCCGTCACCGCTCCCAGGCAGTGGCCGACCACGCCGATCCGTTCGCTATCGATACTCGGCCAGGCGCGCACCGTGGCGACCGCCGCGCGCAGGTCGTCCAGTTCGCCTGCAAGGGTCAATTCGGCCAGCTCGCCGTCGCTGTCGCCACAACCGACAAAGTCGAAGCGCAGCACCGATAGGCCAAAACCGGTGGCGTATCTGGCAAAGTTCACAAAACGGCGGCTACCGCCCACCTTCGTTCCGGCAAAACCGTGACAGACGACCAGACAGGGGTGCGGACCCGCTCCTTCGGCGTGGTGCATGACACCGACCAGTTGCTGAGCGCGCCGGTTCTCGATGACCAGAGCTTCCATCTTCGCCATAGAAAGTCCTCTATAGAAAAATTCAGGCGGCGACCGCGACGGCCACCGAGTAGTCCCGGTGGTGACTGATACTTACCGACAGTTGGGTGCAGCCGGTGCGCCGCCAGTACTCGACGGCACTGCCGTGCAGGGCGACGAAGGGTTTGCCGAGCTTGTCTTTGCTAATTTCGATGTCGCTCAATTCGACCTCCCCGAGGCCGCAGCCCATCGCCTTGAGTACGGCTTCTTTGCAGGCGAATTTGCCCGCCAGGTGTTCGAGCGGCTCGGTGTAGGCGCGAAGCTCCCGCCATTCGTCCTCGCTGAGCAGGACACCCGGCGGCGCGTCCACCAGATCCAGGACATCAGCGTTGTAGATGATGTCGATGCCCGTGCGCAGGCGCGTCGTCGCAAAACAGATGCTGCTCATCGGCGTGGCTTCGCTCCTGTCCAGTCGTAAATAAATCCGCGGTCCCAACGGATCAAGGTCGCTCCGCAGGTGAGTCCCGCCCCGAAACCGACCAGCAGCACCCGCTCGCCCGCCGCGATCCGGCCGGCTGTTGCCGCTTCGGCGAGGGCGAGCGGAATCGAAGCGGCCGAAGTGTTGCCGTAGCGATCGATATTGAGTACAAAGCGCTCCAGGGGCAGATCCAGATACGCCGCCACCTCCTCGACGATGTGGATATTCGCCTGGTGGGGCACGACCAGGGCCAGATCCGCCGGGGTGAGTCTCGCTTTTTTGCAGGTGTCTTCGATGACCTCGCAGATCATCGGCACGACCTGCTGGTAGAGTTCCAGGCCCCGCATCTTCAAGAAATGCTGCCGCCCCGCGACCGTCTCGGCAGTGGCGGGCAGAGCCGTTCCCCCCGCCGGCATGTGGAGCAAGTCCTGCCCGGAGCCGTCGGTGCGCAGTACCGCCGCCAGAAACTGGTCTTCCTCGGACGCTTCGAGCCAGGCCGCCCCGGCGCCGTCGCCAAAGAGCACGCAGGTGCTGCGGTCGGTCCAGTCCACGCAGCGGGTGAGCACTTCCGAACCGATCACCAGGGCGTTGGCGACCGCCCCGGTGCGGATAAATTGGGCGGCGACCTCCAGCGCGTAGACAAAGCCCGAGCAGGCGGCGGCAATGTCGAAGGCGAAGGCGTTTACCAGACCCAGGCGGTGCTGTACCTGGCAGGCGGTGGCCGGGAAGGGATGATCGGGCAGCATCGTGGCGACAATCACCATCTGGACGGCTTCAGGAGCGATGCGGCGGCGGGAGAGCAGGGCTGCTCCCGCTGCCGCCGCAAGCGAGGCGGTCGTTTCGTTCGGGGCCGCCGCCCGGCGCTCGCGGATGCCGGTGCGCTGGTGAATCCACTCGTCGGAAGTCTCCAGAAATTCGGCCAACTGATCGTTGGTGAGCACCCGCTCGGGCACGTAGGTGCCCAGGGCGGTGAGCCGGACGCCGGGCATGGGTCGCTCCTGATCAAGAAGACCGGGGTGCGGGGAGCACCCCGGCGGGTGGGTGGTTTAGTGGGTGCCGAAGGGGCCGCTGCCGGTGCAGCGGTCGGTGTCGATCGTCGAAAGCGCCTTGCGCGACTGGGCCTTGAGGGTGTTGGGCAAGGGCGAGTAGAGCAACGTCGCCGCCAGTTTGTCCGCCACCGGATCGTCGGCGGTGCCCATCTGGCCGTCCGGATCGGCGGTGAGCGCCCAACCGAAGAAGTTCTTGAGCGCCTGACTTACACCCTGGGGGACTTTGGCGACGCCCTGGGCGTCGTACTTGCAGTAGAGCAGCGCAAAGCCCGGAGCGGTGATCGGGTAGGCGCCGTCCTGTTTCGAGTCGCGCATGCTGCTGGAGATCGTGTAGATGTCCTTGACGCCGGTGAGGGCGGTGCGGGCAGTCATCGCGTTCGGTTGGACGAACTGGTGGACGGTGCCGCCCTTGGCGATCGAGTGGACCGAGTGGCCGGTCTGTAGCGAAGTCGCCTGCGGCCGGTCGGCGGTAAACGGATCGAGGGCCATGGCCGTCACGTAGCCGATGGCGCCGGGGGTGGAAATTAACGTCAACAGCTGGCGCGGGGCGCCGTTGCCGCTGATGATCGGGCTGTTGTCGGGGTACTCGGTGATCCCCCAGATGCTGCGCTCCTGAAAGGGCTCCGTCCACGGATAGCTCGATTCAGGTACGCCGTCGGCGTCGAGATCCCGGCACGCCTGGGTGAGGTGGTTAGTCAGCGCGTAGGTGCCGCCGCTGTTGTCGGCGCGCACCACCCGCACGACGGGCAGGTTCGGTCCCGGACCGGCCGAGGTGCCGTCGGCGTTGAGCAGATTCAGTTCGCTCCAGTTGAGTACTTTGCCCGACCACAGGTCGCAGTACTGGGCGCGGGTGAGATTGAGGTTCTCCGGCAGGCCGACGCCGTTGATGTCCTTGGCGGCGCTGAAGGGCATGCCGACGGTGCCCGCCACCACCGGTAGCCGCCAGTACTTGCTGCGGGTGCGGCGGGCAAGGTTGGCGTAGGCGCCGTCCTGGGTGGGAGTAAAGACGGCGGCGTCCATGCTGAAATCGGGCACGATTTCCCCATTCGGGCGGGTGTAGGGGTAGCTTGTCACCCCGGTGGCCGGATCGAGAAAGGGCGGCAGTTCCAACAGACCGCCGGTCGCCTTCGAGTTTTGTTGAATGAAGTTTTCGATCCCGGCACCGCTGCCGGTGCCGGCGTAGAAGTACTGGATGTTTTCGATGGGGGTCGGGCACAGCGAGGGCCGCGGGTTAGTTGAGGGCACGGTGATCCCGTAGCAGTCGAGCCAGGTGCGGGTGACCGGGGCGAATAGATACGTGCCGTTGCCGAACAGTTGGCTCACCTGGGCCTGGGCGGCCGGGGCGGCGGCGAGGGCAGTGGCCAGGGCGAGGGCGGCGGTAGCCGTCTTCTGGAAAGCAGGCTTGAACATCGAACGAACTCCTTGGGTTGGGATGGGGCGGGCTGGACAAACCGTTAGAAAACCGCTTTGAGATGCCGGCCCAAAGCCCCGAGCACGATGGCGAAGATGCCGCTGCTGCAGGTGATGTAGGCGCGGATCATGTAGCCGCGGTAGAGGAATTTGGCCTCCTCGGCGGTGGCAAATTGTAGATTGGGCCAGGTGCGCAGGCTGCCGTAGAGCGTGTTGCCCACCATGACCGCGAGCGCCAGGACTTTGAGGGCGGCGAGGGTGCTCTCGAAGGGGGTCTGGGGGGGAGCCAGCCAGAGCAGCACGGCGCCTGAGACCAGCAAAATGGCGATCCCGGCGTAGACCCAGACGAAGACGCGGTGGCCCTGGCCGACGATGAAGCGAAACGGAAACTGGTGGGGTTCGACCGTCGCGCGGGCGACGGGCCAGTCGATCACCGAACCCATGAAGACGGCCCCGACCCAGACGGCGGCGGCGACGGCGTGGGTGGCGGCAAAAAAGCCGATGAGCGGCTCAACGGGGGGCATGGCTCACCTCCCGCCCGGCGCTCTGGACGAGGCGGCCGTCCTCCATGTGCAACTGGCGATCGGCGATATCGAGGATGCGGCTGTCGTGGGTGACCAGCAAAATCGCCGTCCCTCGCTCGCGCGCCAGGTGCTGCATCAGGTTGACGACGTCGCGGCCGGAGCGGCTATCCAGCGAAGCGGTCGGTTCGTCCGCCAGAATCAGCCGCGGGCGGCCCACCAGGGCGCGGGCGATCGCCACGCGCTGCTTCTGGCCGCCGGAGAGGTTCTCGGGGTAGCTGTGCCGGTGGCCACCCAGACCCACCGCCTCGATCATCGCCGTCGCTTCGGCGCGGGTGTCCCAGCCGGGCCGCTCGTCGTGCAGTTGGGCGGCCATCTGGACGTTCTGCAAAACGTTCAAGAAGCGCAGCAGGTTGTGGGCCTGAAAGATAAAGCCGATGTGGCGGCGAAGACGCACCAGTGCGTCGCCGTCGGCGCCGTGCAGCGCCTGGCCGAGGACATGCAGTTCGCCCTGCTGCACCGAGCGCAGGCCGCCGATGAGCGTAAGCAGGGTCGTCTTGCCGGAGCCGGACGGCCCCCGCAAGATCACCACTTCGCCGCGGCGGATGGTGAGGTGAATATCGAGGAGCACTTCCCGGCGCAGTTCCCCCGCCCCAAAGTGGTGGCTGAGGTGCTGGACCGCGACAATCGGTTCGGCTGGCATGGGCGGATTCCTCAGTTGAAGATGTCGGCCGGGTCCGCCGCCTTGAGGCGGCGCACGGCGAGGGCACCGGAGATGAGACACATGGCGAGGGTGAGTACCAGCACGGTGATCGCCCGGGCCGGGGTCATCGCGATAGGCAGGTGGGTGGCGTTGGAGATGGCTAGATGCGCCCCCGAGGCGATCAAAAAGGCAGGAATGAAACCCAGCAGCGCGAGCAACCCGGCTTCCTGGAGGACGACTTTGAGCAACTCGCTGTCCTGGTAGCCGATCGCTTTGAGGGTGGCGTACTCGGCCAGGTGCTCGGAGACGTCGGTATAGAGGATCTGGTAGACGATGATCGCTCCGACCAAAAAGCCCATGATCACGTTCAGGTTGAAGATGTAGCCCAGGGGTTTGCTGGAGGCCCAGTAGGAGCGATCGACGTTTTTAAACTCGTCTTTGGTGAGCACCTGCACGTCCGCAGGCAGATGGGCGCGGATCTTGCGGATGGCGCGCTCGACATCTGTACCGGGCACCAGGCGGATGACGCCGATGTCGATGGAGCCTTTTTTGCGGCCCGGAAAGAGACGGCGGAAGTTGACGTCGCTGGTAATCACGTTGGCGTCGCCGCCAAAAGTCGGGCCGAGCTGGAACAGGCCGCCCACGGTGACCCGCCGCAGCGAACCGGCGATCGGGTTCATCTCGGTGGTGATGGGCAGTTGCCGGGTAAAATCGACGCCAATTTCGGCGGTGCCGAATTCGGGCCGGGAATAGACGTCGAACAGCACCGTGTCGGCCTGCTTGATCGCTTTTGCGTAGCGCTCGACCCCTTCGATGGCGATCGAGCGATCGTCCGGGTTGAAGCCGATCACGTACAGGTTGCGCGCCAGGTGGGTGCGGTGGTTCTCCCACTGGGCGAAGCCGACGTAGATGCCGCTCGCCGATTGCACCTCCGGTAGGGCGAGGGTCTGGTGCAATCGGCGATCCGAAAAGGGTTGGGCGGCGATTACCGAAGCGGAGTGGGGGCTCAGCAAGAACACTTCGCCCGCCAGACTGTTGTGCAGCAGGGTGGCGCTGTCAAATAGCGCGTCGCGGATGCCGAGTTGCACCATCATCAAGACGGCGGCGAAGGTGATGCCCAGCACGGCGACGCGCAATCGGGTCTTCTCGCGGCTCATCTGCAGCCAGGCAAGAAAGATTCGCCGACGGCGGCGGGGTTTGGCCGCCGGCCCGGAGCGCTCCGGGACGTCGAAGTAAGGCTGATCGACCATGACGAGACCTCTATGGGGCGAGGGCGACTTTGACTTCGAGGTTGCTCAGGGCGGCAAGTTTCGGGCTGTCGCTCGGGTCGATGCGAATGCGCACCTCGACGATGCGGCTGTCGACATCGGCGGCCGGGTCGGTATCGAGCACGTCCTGCTTGCGGATGAGCAGTCCCATCTGGTCGACCGCCCCGCGCAGCTCACCTGCGAAGGCATCGCTGCGGATCTGGGCTGTCTGTCCGGGGCGGACCCGGGCGATGTCCGACTCGTAGACCTGGGCCACGACATACATCTGCCGCGTCTGGCCGATTTCGCCGATCCCGTCGCTGCTGACCAGCTCACCTTCCCAGGTATGAATCTTGAGCACCTGGGCGGCGACAGGCGAGCGCACCACGCTCAGATCCAGATCGGCCTGGGCCTGGCGGGCGGCGGCCATCGCCCGGGCCACCTCGGCGCGGGCGGTGCTCACATCGGTCGGGCGCACCTCGGCGAGGCTGGTGTAGGTCGCGTGGGCCTGGTTGAGCTGCTCTTCGGCGGTCCGCACCCGCAGCAATTTGTTGTCGAGTTCGGAGCCGGAAATCGCGCCTTCGCGTTCGAGGGCGGCGTAGCGCTCGTACTCGCGCCGGGCGATTGTTACCTCGGTTTGGAGGCGGGCAATCGTCGCTTTTTGGGCCTCCAGGTCGCCCACTTTTGCCCCGGCTTCTACCTGGGCGAGGCGGGCGAGTTGGGTTTTGACCTGGGCCTGGGCGGCGGCCAGGGCAGCCCGGCGCGGGGCGTGGGTGTCGAGGATGGCCACAGCCTGGCCGCGGCGGACCCGCTCGCCCTCCCGGACCAGCAGCCGCTCGATGCGCGCCCCGCCGGCGGCGGGAGCGGCAAATAGCCGGATCACTTCCCGTTCCGGTTCGACCCGGCCGAGGGCGGTGACCGCCCCGGCGGCGGGTCGAACCGGGGCGGCGTCTGCCGCCGCGGCGACCGGTTCAACCGGGGCGGCCAGGGGCGGTCGCCACCAGTACAACAGCAAGCTGCCTGCTCCAAGGGCGGCAAGGGCCAGGACAACCCGGCCGGTTGCACGGTTGATCAAGAAAGTCACGGGTGAATCTCCCCAAGAGACGACGGGGTCAGAGTTTCAATAGCCGGCTTCGAGGTCGATGAGGGTCGCGAAGGTCGTCAGATCGACCAGGCCCAGTTTCCAGGCGACGATGGGCACGGTGCCCTGCCAGAGCCGGGCCAGTTTGACCAGTCGATCGAGTTGGTGGCGGGTGAGAATCGCCTGCTCCAGCAAATAGTGCTCGACGGCGCCGAAGCTGGTCTGGGGCGTGCCTGTGGGTGCCATGGTCGGGTTCCTCATCGGGGTATGCCGGCTCAGCCGCCTGCAAGGGCGGGCACGATGCTCACCACGTCGCCTTCGTACAGCAGCGTGCGACTGCCTTCGAGAAAACGGATGTCCTCGTCGTTGACATAGAAATTGACGAAGCGGCGCAGTTCGCCGTCCTCACCCCACAGGCGCGTGCCGATGCCGGGGCACTGCTTATCGAGGGAGGCCAGCACTTCGGCCACCGTCGAACCGGTACAGCGCACGGCGGCGCGGATAGAGTCCTGGTTGCGGCTGAACTTGCGCAGAACGGTCGGGATGACCACGGTGATTTGCTTGGTGCGCGTTGTTTGCATCCTCGGTTCCTCCGGAAATAGTCGGGGTGGTATGGCGGTCTACACGGGCCGGGCCGGTTGGCCGATTTTGTGGCCGAGGGCCGCGAGGTAGCGCTCGATCGTCGCCCCGGACAACTGCGGCAGGACAAAAAGCCGCGCCCACGTCCGAAAGGGCGGTACGCGGATCGTCTTTTCTTCCCGGACGGTGACCAGGCTGCCGCCCCTGGAGGCGACCACGTCGATCGTGCGGGTGCCGCCTTCGAGCACAGGCAGTGACTGAAAGCGCATGTACTGCACCAATTTGTAGGGGGTGTTTTGCTCGACGCTCTTGAGCTCCAGGCGACCGGCGCGCTCGTCCCAGACCCAGGCATTTTGGCGGCGGCGTTCGCCGTTGGAGCGCTCGACTTCTTCGAGGTCGATCGTCTGGTGGCTCCAGTAGGTCTCCCGCCAGGCCGGGCGGCCGTCGATGCTCTCGATCGGACTAACGGAGAGCAGTTCGTTGTGCCAGGCCGGTTGGGCGGTGCGGTCGGTGATCGTCTCCCAGATCCGGGCGGGGGGCTCGGCGAACCAGACGGTGCGCTTGGCGCTCAGCGTGTTCGGCAGGGTGAGGCCGATGGCGGAGGAGACGGCGAAGGTACCGGCGTAGATCCCGGCCATGATCCCGGCCACTTTCCAGAAGTTGCGGTTAAAAAAGCCTTTCATCGTCGTGCTGCTCGCTGGTGTGGGTCGGATGTGTCAAATCAGGCGCTCTGGCGGGGGGCGGCAATCCGCGCCCAGAGGGCCAGAGTGCAGGCGGCGGCCAGCAGTACCAGGCCAGTGCCCACCGCCGCGCTCACCACGAAGCTCAAATCCAGCGGGGCGTGTCCGCTCAAGGTCTGGAAAACGGCCACCCCCACCAGCAGGCCGTAACCCGCCACGGCGAGGCGCAGGACCGCCAGGCGGCTCGCTTCGCTCCAGCGGCTGAAGTAGAGCACCGCCACCAGGGCCAGGAATATTTGCAATCCGTGCAGGGCGACGCCGTGGGGCACTTTCATCGTCCCAGCCGTACCGATCACGCTCGGGTTCTGGAGCGTGAAGAGCAGGCCGTTGGTGACCGCGTTCATGATCGTCACAAACCCTATGAAGAAACTGATATTGACCATCAAGATGCCGGCGCGCAGCGCCAGGGCCAGATCCTTCGGCACCGGGCGCAGGGCGGTAAAGGTCAGGCGCGAAAAGATGAACGCCGTGGGCAGCAACAGCTGGATCATCACGACCATCGAGGCGGCGATCACCGCGTCGAGCGGCGATTCGAAAAAGTTGAAGTGCGAACGGGTGCCCCGCCACTGTTGCAGGGCGACCATCGAACTGACGAAAGTAGCCGGGACGATCACGCCGATGGCGAGCTGCCAGCCGGTCTGGCGATCGACTTTGAGATAGTTCATCGACCAGGCGAAAGTGGTGGCGGTGATCCCGCAGGCGGTCAGAAACAACGTCGGCTTGCGCCAGGAGACGTTGTCGGCCCAGCCGCCGCCCACCACCAGCCAGATCGCCCCGTGCAAAAGCCCAATCACAAACAGGGCGCCCGCGATCGTGTAGACGAGTTTTTGATAGTCCTCGGCGCGCTCCCACCAGCTACTGAGGATGCGGCCCACCGACGCGGGCGGCCCCTGCCGCTGCAAATCTTGCCCGGGCAACATTTCGAGCTTCATGGCGATATTCCTGACGGGATAGTTGAAATCGGACGGCCAGTTCGACGCAGGCGCCTCGCTCGAAACCGCTCCGTTTAAGCAAGCGAAACCATCGGATTTCTGCTTGCACAGACTGTATAACAAGCTGATTTTAGGGATGTCAATTGCAGGGGTAAATTTTTATACAGAGCAATTTTCCGGAGTGCAACCGGCAGCACAAAGCGCGTTCCAGGAGGATCGGGAGCGGTTATT
>JAHHGR010000079.1 GCA_019359725.1 Aphanocapsa lilacina HA4352-LM1
CCGGCTTGCTCGCCTCGCTGCGCGACCGTCAGGCAGTCGCGGAGTTTTTTCGCAGGAGGTCGCTGATGAATCTGTTGCAACAGACGCCGCTGTTCCAGGAGTTGACCCGCGACATCGTGCTCGAAGCCGAGCAGCGCAGCAAAGTCCAGACCTTGCTACACCTGCTAGAGCATAAGTTCGGCTTGCTGCCCGAAGCGGTAGCTACGGCTCTACAGGCGATTACTGATCTACAGATTCTGGACCGGCTTGGTCTGGCTCTGCTCGATGCCCCGGACCTGGACACTTTCTGCCAGCAGCTGCCTCCCGATTAACGGGTCCACAGACTCTCAATCCCCACGCCGACGGTGCGGCGTCAGCATCGGGGTAGGGGGTATGGCCGCTCAGTATTCCATGCCCCGGTCCCGAGCATTCTTCTTTTGGCGATCGGCCACCCGCTTCTCCAATTCCTGGACGGCCTGCCCGACGCGATCCGCGTCCTCCTCACTCAGCTCGAAAGTCAGCACCCGCCCGTTCTCGACACGGCAGAGCACCCCGCGCCCGTCTTTGGCACTCACCGTGTAGTCTTCGCCTTGCATCTCGACATCGTAGTGGCGGCCGTCCTTCAGGACCTGCTTGCCTTCCCTCTCCTCGCCCAGGTGACTCATCAGCTTGCCTAGATCGCGGCTGAACTCCGGCAGCCGCGACAGCGTTTGCAGACGCGCTTGCAGCATTTCGATGGTCGCCTGCCGCTCCTCCAGCTGCGCCTGCTGCCCTCCGAGGGCCTGCCGCTGCTGCGCTACTTTCTTCTGTTCCTTATTGCAGCTGCCGGTTCAATTCGCTTTGCAGCCGCTTGTCCCGGCTTGCTTGTTCCTGGTGCGCGCGGATCTCTTCGAGCCGCTCGGCGTGGACACTCTCCAACTCGGCCTGAAGCTGTTCCACCCGCCCGCTGGCCGTCTGCAGACCCATTTGCAACCGCCGACTCTCCAAGCGTTGCTGTTGCGCTTGCTCTTGCAGGGCTGACAGCCGCGGCTGCAGCTCGGCCATCGCCTCGGCGCGTGCGCTCTCGGCCGCCTGGCTTTGCAGCCGGTCGATCGCCCTTTGCTCGCTGTGCAGCCGTTGGTGCTGCCGGCGCACTTCGCGTTTCTGCTCCTCCAGTTCGGCTTGCGCCTCGCTGCGGGCCTGGGCCTGAGCCTGGGCGGCTTGGCGCCCGGCCGCTCGGGCCTGCTCCTCGGCTATGCGTGCCCAGGCGCTCGCCTGTTCGACCTGCTCGTTTGCCTGCTGCCGGATGACGGCCACCTGAGCCGCAGCCTCGCCGCGCACTTGCCCGACACTTTGCTCGGCCGACTGCTGCACCCGGGCCATCTCCGTCTGGGCCTCCCGTTGCACCAGCCGGATCCTCTCCGCGGCCTGCTCGCGCGAGCGGGCGATTTGCTGGCGCGAGTGTTCCTCGGCTTCGGCCGCCCGCTGCTCCGCCCGCTCAGCCGTCCGGCGGTACTCCTCGGCCTGGCGCACCGCCCGGTCGCGGTCCCGGCTCTTTGCCCCCAGCACCGCCAGCACCGGGGCCACCTGCTCGCGCACTGCCTGCCCGGCCCGTTGGCGGTAGCCTTGCGGGTCGAGACGATCGCGCCACCCATCGACCGCGGGCAGTTCCACCTCCACTTCCACAGGCGGCGTCTGCACCTGGGTGTAGTACTGACGCACTTCCTGGTGCCGGGCCTGGCTGTTGCGCACGCCGCGCTCCAGACCCTGCGGAGCCATCGCCGCCGCGTAGCCGTCCTGCAGCGATTGCAGTTTCTGCCTGCCCCCGAACAGCGCACGGCAATTGAGCTTGCCGTTAGTGTCCAGCGGCACCAGATGCGCCTGGATGTGCGGGGTCGCTTCGTCCAGGTGCAGCACCGCAGACACCACCCGATCGCCGTAGACTCGCTGCAACCATTCGACGTTCGCATCCCAGGGCTGTTTCATTCTAGCTTTGCATTGGATGCAAATGAGAATCGAGAGCGGCAAAAGCCTTATTGCTTGTTGAGCAGGTCAAGCTTATTGACATGGCCGAATGGGGTTTTTGGAGAATGAAACAGCCCTGGTTCGCATCCACCCACTTCTCCAACCGCTCCGGCTCGTATTCCCCGGCAAGCTCCGGCCGGGTAGGACGAAAATATTCCGGCGAGGCCCCCAGAAACATGTCCACGCACAGCACCGCGTTCTTGCGGATCGTCTGTTCGCCGATGCGCTCTCTAACCAATCCGATCAGGTGCTCGCCGGTGCCGATCAACTGTCGGTTCGACTCCCGCCCTTCCCGGTCCGCGTTCGGCGTCTCCCGCGTGCGCTGGGCGTGGGACTCGCTCGCACCCAAGTTCCCCCAGCTTTTGATCTTCGCCACACGTATTATTACAAACCGCGCCATTTTTGCCCCCGCAGGGCGAACGCAACAATTTTAGCGGAGCGCTGCCCGATAGGGCAAAAATTGTATAGTGAATTACCCCTTTAAAAAAAAGGGAGGGCCGAAACCGGAGAGAGGGGGCAGCAAGGCGAAGCGACGTTGGATGCCTACGGTGCACACATCCTAGCAGCTTTACAGGCCATCAAGGAAGAGGCTGGGGTCGAGTGAGGGGGGCTTCCCGGGGAGAATTTGCAGGTCGCCAGGACAGGCTATCTGGGGCAGTGCTGAGAGGCTTCCGGCAGGGACATTCTAGGGCGCCCGGTCCTACGCTCAAGGGTGCGCACTGCGTGCCCTCCGCTGCGCTACGGCCCTTGACCTGCGGACCTTATGCACCCTCGTCTCTTCTGCCGTCCGCAAGCTTCTCCATACAAAAACCCGTCAACTTTCGGGTTCTTGCCCGTCGTTTCGGGTGGCGGCTTTGCGCCGCGCGTGGAATCGGCCGATTGGGCTTTCATTGAACTGCCGGTCCATCTCGTCGGTCAGCGCCTGAATCTCTTGACCAAAAGCGCGCAGTTCCACACTCGCCTGCCGCAGGTTTTCCACCAGCCGCCCGCGCGTCGCCGGGTCGGGAATTCTTAGAGTCGGCTTGTCCATCACGCCGTTTCTACCCGGTTCGCTTGCACTTCTGCCTGCTGGCGCGCGTGGAAGCGACCCAGAGGACTGTCCGCCTGCCGACTTTCAAGCGCATCGATGATCTGCTGGATCTCGGCACCGCTCCGGCGCAGGCCCGCCCTGGTTGCCCGTAGCTGTTCGCTCAGCTGTTGGCGGGTCTGTCCATCGGGCATCCAGGGCTCATTCTCCACAAGCTTCTTGCTCAGCGCGTGTCCCGTTCTGTAGGCGCGCCTTCTCCCTCTCCCAGCGCGCGTGCAGCTGGCCTACCGGGCTTTGCTCATAGTCCCGGTCGAACATCTCTTGCAAGAGCCGAAATTCCTCACTCGACTTGCGCAATTCTGCTGCCGCCGCCCGCAAGTTCTCACGTAAGCGGCGACGGGTCGGCTCGTCGGGAATGGGCGGTATTGGCCGTTCGTTCATGGTAGGCTCCAGAACTGTTGAACTTCGCCGATACTCTGGCGAGAAGCTGCCAGGCGCTGAACAGTTTTCTGCATCGTCTGCTGCAGCAGATTCATCTTAGCTGTAGCCACCTCAAGCGCATCGCGGGCAATGGCGGGCATCAAGCCGCTCAAGCGTCGATAGAGATCCTGGGCCTCGTCGCTGACATTTGCGAGCGCCTGGAAGTCATCGAGCGTCTGGATAGTTTGACCATGTAGCTCGAAGAGAGCCCGCTCAGTGCTTCCCGCCAAGTCGATCACATCGAGTAATTGAGCGGCGAGGGCAAAAATTTCGTTTTTGAGTTCATCGGGCAGGTACATCAGCTTCTCCTGGCAGCGAGGACGCGGGCGCGCGTGACGGCAGCTCCAGCAGTACCAATTGCTCTGGTAGAGCAGGAGTGCGCCTGCGGGCAGTGTGTGCTTTTTGCCGTTTGCGCTTGGTGGTGAGTGCAGTGTCGGCCGCCGCGGCGAACAGCGCCACCAGGTCGAGGGTCGCAGCGGGTGCGTCCGCTGGTGGCAGCGGTGGACCGGGCGGCCCCGCATCGGCCGGCGGTGGAGCCTGGGCGCGCACCAGGGCCTGCCAGCGGGCGCGCATCGCCGCGGGCAGGTTCGGAGAGGCCCTTAGCAGCTGCGCCAGGGGGCTGAGCTTTGGCGCGGCTGGTTCCTGGGCGCGGGCCTGTTCGGCCTCGGCCGTCCCCGCCGTGGGCCTGGGGCCTCCACCCGGTGCGGTGGCGGGGGGCGGTGCGCCCGCGGCCTCGGTGCAACAAGGCGACGGTGCTCCTGCGGGTGGCCCGGCCGTCTCCTGGAGCCGGTCGCGCTGCAGCCTGCGCACTTGGGCCAGCGAGTCGATGTGCCGTTGCTGGTGTCGGTTGGGTTGGATGTCGCGTTTGAGTGCCATGGTCACCCAGGCGCTCACCCCGCGCCAGAAGGAGCCCGGCGCTTGGGCGAGCGAACAAAGCTCTGCTTGAAGGCTGGGACTACTGCTACCGCCAAGAGGTCTAGTGAAAAAAAGCCCCTTCCTGGAGGCAGGAAGGGGCCATCCGAGTGATTGGGAAACTTGCCTAACGGGCGCTGACGGCCATCTCCGCCTCGGCGTCGGCCGGATCCGGGTAGAGGAAGATCACCTTGCCGTTGGCATCGACATCCGCCAGATAGCGCTCGCCGCTCACCAGCTGCCCGAGCAGGACGGCGTCGGCGACGGAATCCTCCAGCAGGCGCTGCACGGCGCGGCGCAAAGGACGGGCGCCCCAGGCCGGGGAGTAGCCCTCGGCGATGAGCTTGTCGATGAAGGCGGGACTTGCCTCCAGTTCGATGCCCAGGTCGCGCACCCGAGCAAGCGCCTCGTCCAGAAGCAGCCGGGCCACCTGGCCCAGTTCCTCGCGCCCCAGCGGCTGGAAGACAATCACCTCGTCGAGGCGGTTGAGAAACTCGGGGCGGAAGACCTGCTTGAGTGCTTCTTGCACCCGGTCGCGGATGGCGACGTAACGCCGCTCGCCCTCGCTGCCCGTGGTGTTGAAACCAAGTCCGCCGCCGCCGCGCTCGATGACCCGCGAACCGAGGTTGCTGGTCATGATGATGAGCGCGTTCTTGAAGCTCACGGTGCGGCCCTTGGCGTCGGTGAGCCGGCCGTCGTCCAGCAGTTGCAGCAGGGTATTGAACACATCCGGGTGGGCCTTCTCGATTTCATCGAGCAGGATCACCGTGTAGGGTCGGCGGCGCACCGCCTCGGTGAGCTGGCCGCCCTCGTCGTAGCCCACGTAGCCAGGGGGCGAGCCGATCAGCTTGCTCACCGTGTAGGACTCCATAAATTCGGACATGTCGAGGCGGATCATCGCGTCTTCGGAGCCGAAGACCGTGGCCGCGAGCGCCTTGGCCAGTTCCGTCTTGCCGACGCCAGTAGGTCCGGCGAAGATGAAGCTCGCCAGCGGACGCTCGGGAGACTTCATGCCGGCGCGCGCCCGGCGAACCGCCCTGGCCACCGCACTCACCGCGGGGTGCTGGCCGATGATGCGCTCGTGCAGACGCGCTTCGAGGTGCACCAGACTGGTGGCCTCTTCGCCCGTGAGCTTGCCTACCGGAATGTTCGTCCACTCCGAGAGCACCCGGGCGATCGATTCGCTATCGACGATGGCGGGCAACTCGGCGCCCCGGGCAAGTTTCACCCGCAGCATCGAACCAGCCTCGTCGATAAGGTCGATGGCTTTGTCCGGCAAGAAGCGATCGGTGATGTAGCGATCCGACAGGCGCACCGCCGCTTCGAGGGCGGCGTCGGTGTAGCGCAGCTTGTGGTGCTCCTCGTAGCGCCCCTTGAGGCCCTGCAGGATGGCAATCGCCTCAACCGGGCTCGGTTCACCCACCGTCACCGGCTGGAAGCGGCGCTCCAGGGCGGCGTCGCGCTCGATGTGCTTGCGGTACTCATCGAGGGTGGTCGCGCCGATGCACTGCAGTTCGCCGCGCGCCAGGGCGGGCTTGAGCAAGTTGGCGGCGTCCATGCCGCCCTCGCTCGCCCCGGCTCCCACCAGGGTGTGCAGTTCGTCGATGAACAGAATAATCTGTCCCTTAGAGGCGATCACTTCCTGCATGACGCCCTTGAGGCGCTCCTCGAATTCACCGCGCATCTGGGTGCCAGCCAGGACCTGGCCCATATCCAGGCTCACGATGCGGCGATCGAAAAGCATCTCGGGCACGTCGCCCTCGGCGATGCGCACGGCGAGGCCCTCGGCGATGGCGGTCTTGCCGACACCCGGTTCGCCGATAAGCACGGGGTTGTTCTTGGTACGGCGACCCAGAATCTGGATAACCCGCTCGATCTGCTCGGCCCGCCCCACGACCGGATCGATTTTGCCGCCGCGGGCCAGTTCGGTCAGATCCCGACCAAAGCGTTCGAGCGCTCCGCCGCTGCGGGAGGCTCTGCCGCCCCGGCGCGGCTGCTCGTTACCGCGCGAAGTGGCGGTCGCTTTGGCCGCATCCCCCAGGCTTTCGAGCAACATCTGGCGTGCCTTGTCGCGGTCGACACCGAATTCATCGAGCACGCGGCTTGCCACCCCTTCGTTGTCGCGCAGCATGCTCAAAAGCAGGTGCTCCGGTTCGACTAGGCGCTGGCCGAAGCCGTTGGCCTCGATGAGCGCCTGCTCGATAAGCCGCCCCGCCCGGGGGGTAAAGGCGACGCGCTGGCTCGGACGGCTCTCACCTTTGCCCACGATGCTCTCCACCTCGCGGCGGGCACCGGCCAGGCTGAGGCCCAGCTCGGTGAGTACCTGGGCGGCGACGGCGTCGGCATGGGCCAACAGTCCAAGCAGAATCTGCTCGGTGCCGACGGCGTTCTGGCCGAGGCGCAATGACTCCTGCTTGGCCAGGTTGAGCACCTGTAGAGCCGACGGGCTGAATTGCTCAAACATGGAACCTCCTTAAGTACCGCCCTGCGACGGCCGTTGAGCGAAAGATCAAACTTGCGAAAAACTCATGCCTTCGGGCGGACGCTCTGCCAGAAATCCTGCGCCCACTGGCGGGCGAACTGCTCGGGTGGAGTAGGTGCCTCACCGCCCAAAAAAGCCCGGGAGATAAACACGTAATAGAACAGCGGGCCGCAGAAAGCCGCTGAGAGGCGCTGAGGGTCGCCCGGCCGGATGCGCCGACGCTCGATTTCAAGCCGAAAGTAGTGCGTCTGTAACTTCATCGTCTGCAGTGGGCCGCTGCAGCAATCGTCCGCCTGCGGGCGCAACGCCCTCAGCAGCAAGGTGGGCAGATGCTGGCAGTAGTGGCGCACCGTGAAAAGGGCGGCTTCCTCCAGCAGGACATTGACCGGCCGCGACTCGCCCTGGGCAAACAACTTGCGCCAGAATTCCTGCGGCTCGACGCTCTCGCTGATGCAGGCGCGCAGCAAGTCCTCCTTGCTGGCAAAGCACTTGTAGATCGACGCCTCGGAGATACCCGCCTGCCTGGCAATCTGGGCAACGGTCACCGCCTCCACGCCGTGGGTGGAGAGCACCACCAGCGTGGCCTGGATGATCTGTTCGGGATCGATGATGCGGCGGCGGCCCATGGGAATAAGTAAGTGAATGCTTACTTATTATTTATAAACGATCCGCTTGGCAGGGTCAACGCTCTGTCTCCACAACCTGTCTTGAGGAGTAGACGTCTGGGAGGCGGCTTCACTGGTGGCGTCTACAATTACACCTACACAGATGTAATTGTAGGGAGGGCGATGTGGCTTTATACCGCGCTCAAATTTTGCTGGAACCCGAGCAGCACCGACAGTTGGCCGAGATTGCCCGAGAGCAGGGACGTACACTCTCCGAGGTGATGCGCGAAATCGTCCGGGATTATCTTGACCAACACCAGCAGCAAACCGGCCTAAAGCGGGAACTGCAGGCTATGGAGGCTTTGACCCGGATACGCCGGCGTGTGCAAGAGCGACATGGCCTATTGCCCGCTGACCTTCTGGAGCGTTCGCGCGATGAGCACTTAGAGGATATCGAGCGGGCCTGGAAGGATAGCAATTGAGCATTGTACTGGACGCCAACCTTGTGACGGCGCTTGTGTTGGCTTTGCCTTATTCAGACCAGGCCGACGCCAAAATCGCCGACTGGAAGCACAAAGGGCAAATGCTTTTAGCCCCGGCTCTGCTGGAATATGAGGTGACGACCGTTCTGCGTAGGGCAGTGGTTGCCGGGTGGATAGACAGCGAGAGTGCCCTTGAAGCGTTGTCCCAGATATCGGCTTTGGGTGTCGAATGCGTACTAGCCAACCACGTGCTGCAGGCAAGCGCCCTGCGGTGGGCCGAACGACTCGGGCAGAACAAAGCCTACGGCGCACACTACCTGGCACTCGCCGAGCAGCAGCGTGCCGAATTCTGGACCGCCGATCGGCGCCTGGCCAACGGCTCGCAAGCAGCTGGGGCAACCTGGGTGTACTGGATTGGAAAAACCTGACCGTTTCATCAAGGAAGCTGCTTGAGGTAACGGTACGCCCCGGCCCGAGATCCCCAGGTCTGATCGCCGGTAGTGGCGTCGAAGCCGCGGTCGAGGGTGAAAAATGACCGCTCGCGCAGTTCGAACTCGATCTCGATATAGCCGGTGTCGCCGGGATAGAGACGGCACCCGCCCCCGGGCTGCATTTGCCCCATAAACGCATCCTCCCGGCATTCCAGGCTGATCGTGCAGCCGGGAAGTGGTTCGCAGTCGTCCGCCCTCAGCCGCCCGAGGCGCTCGGGGTCCGTTGCTGCCCCAGCCCAGGCTTTCTGGTCTTGAAGGCGATAATTTTCCAGCCGCAGCGGGGCGTCCAGCAACTGCAGCACCCGGCTGCGGTAGGGCTGGTTGGGGGTGTGCTCGCTCACCTGCTCGGTAAAAAAGCCCGCCCCTTCACCGAAGAGCCCTTCCACTTCCACGTACCAGAGTGTGACCGGAATGAACCAGACCGGCTCCGCCATCGCCTGGGCGCGGTTGGAGTAGGTGCCCGCCAGCCAGGTGCGCACGGTCTGCCAGTCGCTCATTACATGTCCTCCGCCGGTTGGGCCACCTGGTCGATCTGCTCGGGGCTGGTAAAGCGGTAGAGCAAGTAGGCGTCTTGAAACCCCCAGCGGCCCTCGACGTGGTAGAGCCGTCCCAGGTCGAGCAGGTAGTTGCCGAGGGCCACCGCCTCGGGGCGGGTGATCTGCAGCAGGTCCGACCAGAGGCTCACCGCGTCGAAACCGGCAAAGCATTCCGGATAATGCACAGAGCCGTAGACGCGCTCCTTGAGGCCCAGGCTGGGGGCGCGCTTGCACTGGGCGATAAACGTGTCGAGATCGGCGATGCCGTAACTTTGGATCGTCTGCCAGGCCCGGCGGTAGACCTGCTGGGGGGTGAGCACGTCGGTGCTGTACTCGTCGTCGTAGAAACGATAGAACACCTCGCCGTCTTCAAAGTTGGCGCTATCCAGGACGTGGTGGAAAACCCTGAGCGAGATGAGCGCGTTGCCCAGGGCAATCGCCTGGGATCGTTCGAGGTTGAAGCGCCGCCGAAACCAGCAGGCGGCGTCTTTGCCCACGAAGCAGCGGCGAAACAGGCGCAATCCCACGCGGTGATCCTGGATGGTGACCGCCTGGTAGAACTGCACCACCAGCGAGTCGAGTTGCGGCACCTTCAGCTGCATCAAGACTGCGAGAGCCTGCTCGCGGGTATAGGGGGCGCCGACGCTGTTTTTCTCGTCGCGGTAGAAGCGGTAGAACAGATAGTCGTCGCGAAAATCCCAGTTGTCGAGCACGTGGTGGAACACCGACATCTCGATAAGGTCGTTGCCCAGCATGACGGCGATCTCTTTGGGGATGCTGTAGTGGCGCGTCAGCCACAGCACCGCCTCGCTGCCCACGAAGCAGCGCGGGAAACGCACAAAAAAATACCAGCGCTCGCGGATATCGAGGTGGGTATAAGCATCCTCGACGAGTTGCTGCGGGTCGAGGCCGACGGCCCGGATGCGTTCGGCGGGATCCCCTTTGCGTTGAACGATCACACGAGCCTCCCGAAGAACCGCCGCAGGCGTCCCGGGAACGTGCTCTACACTTGGGACATGCGCAGGCGGCATTGCTATTCTCTTTTAGCGCAGGCGGCGGGGCTCTGGGGGGCGCTCGCCTTACCGGCCGGGGCGCAGAGCGAGATGCCGCTCATCACCGTGCCCCTCGAAGCGCTGCAGTGGTTGATGGCCGTCGCTTCGGTGGTCCTGGGGGCGCTGGGCAGTTGGGGACTGAATATTGTTCGCGGCCGCTTGAAGTTTTTTATCGGCGACCAGCGCTTCGACCCGTGGTTGAGGAGCCTGTTTGGCCTGCTGCAGGGGGGAGTGTGGTTTGCGGCCCTCTGGCTGGCCGCCGGAAACCTCAAAGGTCTCGATCCATTGCGCTCCCAGGTGGCATTGCTGCTGGGGGGGGTGGCCGATTTTTTGGTCGGGGTGTGGCAGGTGCCGGTGCTCACCATCGACAAGACGCGCTTTCCCCTGGGCACGCTGCTGTTGCTATTGGTGCTCGCTTTTGCCGTCTTCTGGGCCTCGCGCCTCTCGGCGGTGGTGCTCAAGCGCTTCGTGCTCAGCCGCTTCAACCTGACCATCGGCAGCCAGGAGGCGATTGCCACCGTCTGCAACTACGTGATCAGCGCCGTCGGCTACATTTTGCTGTTGCAGCTGGCAGGCATCGATCTCGGCTCGATCGCCATTTTGCTGGGGGTGATCGGCCTGGGCGTCGGTTTCGCCCTGCAGAACCTGGCGCGCAACTTCATCAGCGGACTGGTGTTGCTGATTGAGCGGCCTGTGCAGGTGGGTGACTACATCGTCATCGACAACAAAGACGGCGTCGTCGAAGGCGTCAATCTGCGCGCCGCCACCTTGCGCCGCTTCGATGGCTCGCGGCTGATCGTTCCCAATACCCTGCTGGTCGATCAGCAGGTGCTCAACTGGTCCACCGCCGAGAACCGGGCTCGCCTGTCCCTCGAAGTACTGGTGCGCGGTAGCGGCGATCCGGAAGTGGTGACGGAGACGCTGCTTAAAATTGCCTCCGAGGAGCGGCGCGTGCTCACCAATCCCGTTCCGGAAGTGATCTTCCGCGGCTGGCGCGAGTGGGGGATGCTCTTTGAACTGTGGGCCTGGTGCGGCACGCCCAAGGAGCAACTGCGCATCAAAAGCGCCCTCTACTACAAAATCGATGCCGAGCTGCGCGAGCGCGGCGTCGAGCTGGCCTTTCTTGAATACGCCCAGTCGTGGCAAACGCTCCCGAACGGAACAATGCCGATACAGCAGCCCAACGGCCGCAACTGAGCGGACCTGCGCCCGTCAATCCAGCTCCAAAGTCCGAAAGCTGTCTACCTGCAAGTACTCCCCAGACCAGGATGTCTCCCGGCCATCCACCCGTGCGCGCCCCACGCGGACACCATGCACAAACACGCGCACCCCCCGGTAGGGAAAGGCAAAGTCCCCTTCCCAGGAGCGCTCCAGCACCAAGCCCTCCCCGCATCGGCTGAAGCGCAGCCGCTCGATGCGGTTTACCCCGTAGCCGTCCCCGGCGTCCTCGTATATCGCCCCTTCGAACGCGCCGGACTCGGGCGCGTAGAGGTGCAAAGCCAGATGGCCATCCCCCTCCATCGGCAATACACTACCGGCTTTGACCAGCAGCGGAATGCGCTCGATGGGCGCGTCGAGGCGGATGCTGCCCGGCCCCTCCAGCACCTGATCGTCCCAGAAGTGGTACCAGCGCCCCGCAGGCAAGCCGACCTCCCGGGCACGCTCGCCCTCGCGCACCACCGGATAGACGGCCAGGGCGTCTCCCAGCATGAATGCGTCGTCGATGTCCCATAGCCGTTTGTGGCCCGGATCGGCCCAAAATAGGGGGCGCACCAGGGGAATCCCGCGTCGGCTGGCCTCCCAGCAGAGCGTGTAGAGGTACGGCATCAACCGGTAGCGCAGCTTGATGAACGCCCGGGCGATGCCCAGCGACGGTTCGCCGAAGGTCCAGGGAGCGCGGCTGCGCGCGTCATTGGAGGCGTGGGTGCGAAAGAAGGGCAAAAACGCCGACAGCTGCATCCAGCGCACGTACAACTCGGAAGTCGGGTTGCCCCGAAAGCCGCCCGTGTCGGGACCGGAGTAGGGGATGCCGCACAGTCCCAGTTCGAGCACCTGGGCCACGGTCATCGCGAGCGCCCCCCAACTGCTCTCGGTGTCGCCGGTCCACGTCCAGGCGTAGCGCTGCAGACCCGCCCAGCCCGCCCGCGAGACGATAAATGGCCGCGCCTCGGGCCGGAAGGTGCACAGGCTCTCGTACCCCGCCCGTGCCTGCAATAGACCATACAGATTGTGCGCCTCGCGGTGATCGCCGCCCCGGCCTTCCATGGAGTGACGGGTCGGGCGCGGCAGCGATCGGTCGCCCCAGGCGACGAAGGCGACCGGTTCGTTCATGTCGTGCCAGAAACCGGCAATCCCGAGCGAGAGCAGGTGGCGGTACTGCTCGCTCCACCAGTGGCGGACCTCGGGGTCGCTAAAATCCGGGAAGGCGCACCAGCCCGGCCAGACCGGGGCAATCACCGGTTGGGCGTCGGGGGTGGTCACAAAGGCCTTGCGCTCCATCCCGTCGCGAAAGATCGGCAGATCCGGATCGGCCTTGATGGCCGGGTTGAGGATACTCACCAACCGCACGCCCCGCCGGGTCAGATCCCGGGTAAATTCGCCCAACAGCGGAAAGCGCTTGGGGTCGATCGTGAACGCCTTGAAATCGTCCATCACATCGATGTCGAGGTGGATGGCGCTTACGGGAATGTCGTTGGCCTCAAAGGCCTGGGCGACGTTGCGCACGGCCGCCTCGGTCTCGTAACCCCAGCGCGACTGGTGATAGCCTAGAGCCCATTTGGGCGGCAACGGCGGCCTGCCGGTCAACTCTGTGTAGCGCTCCAGCAGCTTCTCCACAGGACCGATTCCCACGTAATAGCGCAGGGCGCCGCCCTCGAAGGCGGCGACCGCCTCTTGTTTGAAGGTGAAGGCGGCTGGGAAGGAGTTTTCGTAGAAGACCAGATAACTCCCCTGCGGTTGCAGGCTGATATAAAGAGGAATCGAGATATAGAGCGGGTCGGCCCCGGGTCCGTAGCGCCCCGCCATGTCGAAGTTCCACATCTGAAAGGCCATCGCTCCGCCGCCCGCATCGCGGGCCTGGCGCAAATTGAGGGGAGCGGCCCGCTCGCCGAGGCCATAGATCCGCTCTTCTTCAGCCAGCGACACCCGGTGCACCCAGCCGCCTCTCTGGTGGTCCGGGGGCAATTCCTCGCGCAGAATCCGCCCATCGGCTTCGGCGAAGCGCACCCGGCCGTCCGGGGTGACGCGCACCCGCATTGCTCCCGTGGTCGCTTCGATACCCTGGGTACCCGCCTGGACCTCCACGGCCACCGCCGGCCACTCGTCGCGGGCGATGGCGTAGGGCACCGGCAATTGTTCCGACAACCAGTCGCAGCGCACCAGGTCCGCCGCCAAAAAGCGCACGGTCAGTTCGCTGTGCTCGAAGCGGCAGTGCACACCCCATCTCTCGGCGCGGTGCTCAAGAAGCTTGCCGGGTCGCTCGAAACCCTGAAGGGCGGGCGGTGGAAATCGTCGTTCAATCCCGTCTCGCCGAAAGGAATATTGCAAAGCCTTCTGGGTATAACCCAGGTAGAAAAAAGAGCTGACAAAGTATTGCCACTTTGAGACGATCTTCTGGATGATGCTCATTGTTGGGCAACAAAGCTCGATGGTGTGAATACAGACAACAACTGTCGACAAGCATTCCGATTATCAGGGCAAGGCGGCCTGGCGCTCCATCTGCCTCAGGTTGGATTTGTCGCTCAGGTGGGTTTGGTTGGCCCCGGAGCGCTCAGGACAGGTTCAGTGACTGCACGACATTGACGAGCGATTCGGTCCCTATAGGTTTGATCAGATACGAAAAAGCCCCAAGGGCGTAGGCCTGGTCGCTGTCGCTCTCCAGTGCGGAACTGGAAAGCATCACCACCGGTGTGTCCTTGAGGTGGTCCTGCTGGCGCATCCAGGTGAGCAACTCGAAGCCGCTGACGTGGGGCATCTGGATATTCGAGATTACCATCACCGGCAATGGATAGCTCTCGCGGTCGGTGTAGGGCGGCTCGCCGCCCAGATAGAGTAGCGCCTCGCGTCCGTCCAGGACCACTTTGAGTTCAAAATCGAGCTGCCCCTGGCGAAAGGCTCTTTCCACCATCACCACGGCCGCCGGGTTGTTCTCCACCAGCAAAATCGTCCGCCGCTCCGCCCTCATCGCCGCGCTGATTCCCTCAAAACGCCCAATACAGGGTACCGTACCATGTGGTCTGTACCGATGATCCCAAAGTCCCTTGGCACCGTCGGCCGGGCCTAGAAGTTTTTGATAGGGGCCCCATCGCCTGGGAAAATGAAAAACACTCCTTTGCGCAGAGTCGCTCCTCACCAAATCTCAAGCAAAGTTAAACCATGCCGTCCCAATCCACCTTCATGGCCAGTCCAAACCTGCGCATTATTCTCATCGACGACAACCCCGGCGATCGGCTGCTTGCCCTGCGGGAGCTGACCCAGGAGTTTCCCAATCTGCAAGCCGAGCAAATCACCGACCAGGCGGCCTTCGAAGGAGCTCTGGCGACCCAGCGCTTCGATGTGGTGATTACCGACTACCAGCTGCACTGGGGAGACGGACTGCAGGTACTACGGCGGGTCAAGCGGCGCTTTCCGGACTGCCCAGTGATCATGTTCACCAACAGCAGCAACGGCGAACTGGCTGCCCAGGCGATGAAGGATGGGCTGGACGACTACGTGACCAAGTCTCCCCGGCAGTATATCCGGCTGGCGGGAGCGGTACGCTCGGCGCTTGCTTTTACTCGGGCCAACCGGCGCGTCGAGCGGTTGCAGTCGCGCCTGCAGACGCTGCTCAACCGGCTGCACGTCGGCGTGTTTCGGGCAAGTATGGGCGGCCGGCTCATCGAGTGCAACATCGCCTTTTTGCAGTTGCTGGGTTTCACTTCGAGCGGACAAATCCAGCAGTTGCCTTTCGAGCAGCTGTACTGCCCACCGCCGGACGGTGCCCCGGAGGGCTATTGGGAGAACGAGATTTTGCTGCAGCGGCCGGACGGCAGCGCGCTGTGGGTGCTCTTAAGCGCCACGCTCAGCGCCGGGGAGGACGGTGGCATCATTGACGGACTCATCGAGGATATCAGCGCCCGCAAGCAAAACAGCGAACAACTGGAAAGGCGGGTGCGCGAACGCACGGTGCAGTTGGAGGCGGCCAATCAGGAGTTGGAGGCGTTTACCTACTCGGTCTCCCACGACCTGCGCGAGCCTCTGCGCAATATGCAAGGACTAGCCCAGGCGCTGCTTGAAGATTTTCCCGCCCAATTGTCCCCCACCGCCCACCAGTACGCTCAACTGATCGTCCGCTCCAGCCAGCAAATGGACGCGCTCATCCAGGATCTGCTCACCTACAGCCGCCTCGGACGAGCCGACACCCACCCGCAATCGGTCAATCTCAACACGGTGATCTCCGCCGTGCTCACCCAGCTGCAGACCAAACTGCAGGAAGTTGGAGCCGAGGTGCGGGTGGATAGTCCGCTTCCCGAGGTGCGCGGCCATTTCAATACTCTGGTTCAGATCCTGCTCAACTTGCTGACCAATGCCATCAAGTTTGTCGCCCCGGGAGTCGCTCCCCGCGTGCGCATCCGCGCCAACGCGCACGACTGGGAAGGCTCACGCTGGGTGCGGCTGTGGGTGGAGGACAACGGCATCGGCATATCCCCCCAGAACCATCAGCGCATCTTCCGCGTCTTCGAACGGCTCCACGGCAGCGAGACCTATCCCGGCACTGGCATCGGCCTGGCCATCGTACGCAAAGGTATCGAACAGCACGGGGGCCGGGCGGGAGTCGAGGCGGATCTGGGTCAGGGCAGCCGCTTCTGGATAGATCTGCCGGCGGTCTCAGACGGGTAAAGCCGGCAATCCCGACGATTGACTATGCTCGCGCCATCTGGAAGGAACTGAGCACTTCCATTAGAGTTTCGGTCGCCAGGGGTTTGAGCAGATAGAAGTAAGCTCCCATCTGGTAGGCACGCTCGAGTTCGCGGTTGCCCGTGCCGGTCAACACGAGCACCGGTAGATCCTTAAACTCGGGACGCTTCTGGATCCAGGCGAGCAATTCAAGGCCGGATGCACCCGGCAAGCGCAAATCGGTAACCACGATCCTGGGTAAGGGAAAGTTCTCGCGATCAGCGCAGTGGCCTGCACCTTCGAGGTAGCGCATCGCCTCTTCAGCGGAGCTGACCCAGTGACATTCGCTGTCGGCCGCTGCCTTGCAGAAGGTGCGCTCGATCATCAGCGAATCGATGGAGTTGTCCTCCACCACCAGTACAACGTTGCGGGCGTGAGCTTCCATCCTTACTTCTCCCTGGCACAAAATTTTGCTGCGAAAAACAGCTTTTCTATATAAGCAAGTATGTTCGACGCGACCGGAGCCCCATGCCTATCCAAAGACAGGTTCTCCAGAAGTATCGCCAGTACCGTCGGTTGGCGGGTCACCTGCCTGAAGTAGCGGTAGTCAACTTATTCGTACACTCCCTACTGCACAGAGAATGCCAGCAAAGCGGTGCTACGATAAAGAAAATTTACATTGGCCGGTTCAGCCTCTGCCCCGGTCGCCTCCACAGGACTCAGACCGGTGCAAATCCTCACTCAATCTTCTGAATCGCTGATTTCGCGCCTGTTCCAGCGCTCCGAGGGGCACTGGCGCTCCGAGCGGCGCTACTACACGCTGCCCGAGGGTCGGACCCAGGAGATGGAGAGCTTGATCGAGATTGCCTACTTACCCGCAGGCAGTGCAGAACTCGTTGAACTGGCCGAATTGCATAGCTTGCCGCCCGAAATGCAACTGGTCTGCGGAGCCAAAATCCACTGGCGCAGCAGTGCGAAGCTGACCGGCCGTGAGCAGTCCGAGGGAATCACGCTGTTCGGGGCACTCGGGGATATCCTCTACCGCGACCGGGGTTTTGCCACCAGCCAGCCGATCACTGCCCTCTACCGCTTCACCGACCTGAACACGTTGCACCTGCGCACCGAGTACAACGGTTCAGTATTCGAAGAAGAACTCAAACTGGTCGGCGAACGCTACCGCACGCGCCAGACAATCATCTCCCGCCTCGGCGAACAGCAGATGATTGGCCAGTATCTAGAAAAGCGCATCTAATTTGGATTCCAGGCGGCGAGCGCATCTATACCGCCTGGAATACGCTCAAACGCGCAGAGCAAGCATGTCTTCGACGGCCTTGACAATGTCCTGCGGCTGCGGGATCACCGTCGCCTCCATCCGGCCGTTGTAGGGCACCGGCACATCCTTCGACGCCAGACGCAACACCGGCCCGTCCAGATAATCAAAATAGTGCT
>JAHHGR010000080.1 GCA_019359725.1 Aphanocapsa lilacina HA4352-LM1
GCTCTGGTAGGGTAAGCTGGCTGAAGCTCATAGGGGTTCCTGGTTGTCGTAGTAAACGTCAGGATACCTCTATGAGTCCCTCAGCGGAAGGCTCTCAAGCGTTGCACTTCATTTTTGAATCGGCGAGGTTTTGACAAGTTGCGGAAAATCGAGTAGCATCAGCTCAACAATAATTATTTCACTTAGCCCAAAGTCTACACGATTTTGGGCTTCTTTTTGTAACCCCAATTCCTAGCGTTCAACACTTCTGGTGAGACAGGCATAGGATTAGCACTGCAGAGACTGATAGAACACATGAATGGATTCCGAGTGTTTCTCCAGGTTTGACAGATTAGGGTTAGTCGAACTGGAAGTTGCCCAATCGACACTTCGGGCACATTTTTTCCGTTCGTTCAGCCCATCTCCTGCAGGCGTCTTTCGAGAAAACGCCGCTCGGCTTCCTGTTTCGCCAGGGCGAGGGCGCGCCAGTAGGACGTCTTTGCCTCGGCGGTCCTACCTAGCCGCCGACACAGGTCGGCCCGCGCCGCATGGGCAAGGTAGTAGTGCGCCAGCTCTCCCCGGGATAGGAGGGCGTCGATCAGTTCCAACCCCGCCAGGGGGCCGTCGCGCATCGCCACCGCCACCGCCCGATTCAAGTCGATGACCGGCGACGGTTCCACCCGGGCGAGCAGGTCGTAGAGGGCAACGACCCGGGCCCAGTCGGTTGCCTCGACACTCGGTGCTGTGGCATGCACCGCCGCGATGGCCGCCTGCAGCGTGTACCGACCGAACCGGCCCGACGCCAGGGCCTGCTGCACCAGCGCCCTGCCCTCGGCGATCTGCGGCTGGTTCCAGAGGGTGCGCTCTTGATCCTCAAGCAGGACCACATCGCCCGTCATCGAAGTGCGGGCGGCGCGGCGCGATTCCTGCAACAGCAGCAGGCCGAGAAGCCCCGCCACCTCGGCCTGCGGCAGAAGTTCCAGGAGCACTCGCCCCAGGCGAATGGCTTCTTCCACAAGATCCGCCCGCGTCAGGGCGGCACCGGAGGAGGCCAGGTAGCCCTCGTTGAACACCAGGTAGATCACCTGGAGCACCCTGTCCAAGCGTTCAGGCAAGTCGGCCGCAGACGGCACCTGGTACGGAATGGACGCCTCGCGCAGCCGCGCTTTGGCACGCACGATCCGCTGGGCCAGGGCCGCAGGAGCCACGAGAAAGGCGCTTGCGATCGCTTCGGTCGTCAGCCCGCAGACTTCCCGCAGGGTCATCGCCACCTGCGCTTCACTAGAGAGGACAGGATGACAGCAGGTAAAAATCAGGCGCAATCGGTCGTCCTCGACCTCCTCGTCTCCATCGGGTGCAGTGCCGTGGGCGTCCAGTTGCCGGGCGAGTCGGGCAAGCGAGGCGTCGCAGCGGGTGCGCCGCCGCAGGGCGTCGATCCCCTTGAAGCGGCCCACCGACACTAACCACGTTCGCGGGTTGGCAGGCAGGCCGTCCCGTGGCCATTGCTCGATGGCGGTGGTGAAGGCTTCGTGCATGGCCTCCTCGGCCAGGTCAAAGTCCCCCAGCAGGCGCATGAGGCTTGCGAAGACGCGACGCGATTCAAAGCGGTAGACATCGTCTATCCGCCCGCGTATCTGATCGGCAGGGTTCTCCAGCATCCATCGCACTGCCCGTTCTCTAACCATTGTGAGGAAGAAGCACAGAAAGCGCAGGCACCCCCGAAAATGGATAGCCTCGTCAGTTGGGGGTACTCTCGAGGGCCGGGGGCGTCGAGCGCGGCGAGCGCAGTTTTTCGTAGACAGCAAAGCTGCCATCCGCCTCCCGCAGATAAACCTGTTCGGGTTCGACCTCACGGCTGCCCAGAAAGATCGCGTTGCGCTTGAAGATGTAGCCGGAACTGACCAGGCCGCCTGTCTCGGTGCGGCGTTCGCCGGTGCGGACGTAGCCGAATTTGCCGTAGCTGATCCATTCGGGGGCGCTGTTAAATTCGCGGTGGACGGCGAGGGCCTGCTTATCTTGGAGCACCTGGCGCAGTGAGGCGGCCCACTCCTGGGCAAGGGCGCGGGCGGAGGTGTTGTGCTTGGCGGTATCGGCGGCGGTGATCGTCACCAGCAGCGCGTCTCCCAGCAGCACCTGCCAGTTGCCGCCGAGAGCTTTGGCCGCCACGGGCGGGTCGCTGCGGCGGGCAAGCACCTCGTTGAGGCGGGCCTGCACCAGGGCGGTGCGCGCCGCGAGCGCCTCGGCGTCGGCAGCCCCCAGCGTAAAGATGCCCCGCGTGTCGAGCACCACCTGTCCGGGAAAGCGGACAGGCTCCGGGACATCGAGTTGAGCAGCGGCCGGAAAGGCACCAAAAAGCAGCGCCACGCCCACAAGCCAACCGCACGCCCATCGTTTTGAAGATTGCAAAGAACGCTTGCCCATCGTCGGTCAAAAATAGCCTCTTCTCATCAAAGGGCATCTGTCCGACCCAGGCAACCGCGCGCCCGGATCAATCGAGCCGATCGAGCGCTTCAAGCAGTGCGGCGATCTCCCCGGTTGTGTTGAAGTAGTGCACCGAGGCGCGCAGACACAGCGGCTGGGGAATGGCCCGCACGAAGATTCCACGCGCTTCGAGCCACTGCACCCGGCTTCTGAGATCAGCGAAGGTGAGCGCCCTTTTTGGGCGCCAGCACACCAGTCCCGCCTCCGGCGGTTGCTCGCCCAACAGTTCCACCTTCGGGTCGGCTTTGAGCCCTTCCCACAGCTGCCCGGCCAGATCCCGGATGGCCCGGGCGCGCAGGTCGGCGGATCCCGCCTGGGCATGCAGCGCAAGGGACTGCTCAAGCGCAGCGAGCAACTCGACTGGGATCGTCGCCACCTCGAAGGCTCGACCGTCCGGATACCAGGTCGGATCCGGCCAATAGCACTCGGCACTGCGCCAGCCGACGTAGGTCGGTTGCAGACGGGGACGCACCTGCTCGCTGACGTAGAGAAACCCCGTGCCCGCCGGACCCATCCACCATTTGTGGCAAGTGGAGGCGTACAAGTCGACCTGGGAGTAATCGAGGGGCAGCACCCCCGCTCCCTGGGCACCGTCCCAGAGCACCAGCACCCCCCGCTCGCGGCAAAGTTGGGTAATTTGGCCCACCGGCAGCACCCGGCCGCTGTTCCAGAGCACATGAGAAAGCAGCACCAGCCGCGTATTCGGTTGAAGGGCCGCCTCCACAGCCGCGAGCGGATCCGCCGCCGAGAGCACCACGCTCTGCCGCTGCAGCCCGAAGCGCTCGGCCACCCGGCAGGCGGGGGCGAGCGCTCCCGGGTGCTCGCAGTCGGAAACGAGCAGGCCGTCGCCAGGGCGCCAGTCCAATCCCCACAGGGCGATATTGAGACTGTGGCTGGTGCTTTCGGCCAGGCTGAGGGTACTGCCTGCCACCCCCAGTTGGGCCGCCAGTGCCGCGCGAGTGCGTTGCACCTGCTCTGCCGCCAACCGCTCGGCTTGCTGCGAAAATGGCCCGCACCGCCGCCAGTGGCGATAGCAGGAGATCAGCCGTTCCAGACTCGATTCGGGCAATAAACCCTGCCCGCCGTGGTTGAAATAGACGCGGCCGTCGAGATCCAGTTGAGCGCGCAACGCTTGAAGCATGGCAAACCCATCTCTGCTCTGGCAGGATAGCGCATCCGGCCCGGCAGTCGCCGCCGGGCCGGATGCGCGGTGGCTCAATTACCCGAATCGCTGGTGGGACGCACCGGCGGCGGCACGACGTACTGGTTGTGGGCATTCATGAATTCCACCAGCTCGGTGTAGTAATCACCGCGAGGCCTGGGCAAACGGTCGCCCTGCACGTTCGCTTCGATGTCCATGTCGCGGGTGCCCGTGTCGGAGACATACCAGCCGTAATCGCGCAGCGCCCGCAGGATCTTCTTGGTGAGGGTATCGAGCTTCTTGCCGTTGGCGAGGACGAAATTGTCGATATCGGCGTTGGTCAGATCCGGATCCAACCGCACCAGCGCCCCGTAGGGCAGGTAGCCCTGGTTGAGGCCCTTGGCCTTGTCCGACTGGTAGCCGCCGTCCATGCCCCGGCCCGGATAGACCAGCGCCGCCATGATCCAGTCGGTCGGGCCCATCAGCGCGTGGCCGATATCAGAACTGTCCAACAGTTCGCTGTCGTGCATCGTGCCGCCCACCCCGGTGACCTTCGCGGCGTTGTAGCCCCCCGCTTTGTCCCCGAGGTGCGGCAGCCGGTTGATGGGCTCCCCGTAGCGGCTGACCGTGTCGCCGTCGTGGCTGCCGCAACCGGGGCGGTAGTGGTAGTACTCGGTCTCCCAGAAGCTGCCGTCCGATTCTTTAAAGACGTGGTGGACCACCGAGTCGTTGGTGTTGTTGGGGGTGACCGGGCCGTTGTTGGTGTTGCCCCCCGAGCGCACCGCCGGGTTGATCGCATCTTTGAGCCGGACGGTGCCGTCCCCGCGCGGACCGCCGCTATAGGGGTTGTAGTAGACGTCGGGGCAATCGCCGGTGGAACCGTCGCCGTCGCCCACCATCGCCTGGCGCACGGGGTCGCCGGGCTCGCCGTACATGTGGCCGGTGCCGTTGGAGTCGTCGCTGTCGGTGGTGCCGAAGTTGATCTTCCGCCAGGGCTTGCCGTCTTTGAAGCGGGCTTTGTCGATGAGCAGATGGGGCCATGCGGCCTTGCCGGGGACTTGCTTGTAGAAGTACGAATCGATCGAAAGGGGCTTCAGGTACGGCGGCTTGCCGTCGCCCTGCATCTTGCTCGACCAGGTGGAGGGCTTCCAAGCGTCTATCTGGTCCTTGGTTTTTCTGAGGTCGTGACCGCTTCTGCGGTAGAAATCGACTACCGCCTCGCGCAGGGCCAACTGGTCGCCCTCGGACTTGAACCAGGCGGTCTTCGGGTTTTCGTCGGCCTCCCAGCCGCCGCTCGTACTCGGCTTGCCAATGTAGCCCACGATGTCGTCGGTGCTCACACCGTCCAGGTTGTCGGCACTTGGAGTGTCGTAATCGCTCGACCACGACAGGCCCCCGCCGGTGCTGCCCCCGCTGCTCGGTAAAACCGTAAACCCGATCGCTGCAGAGTCGTAGGTCATTCCGTCGACGGAGGCTCTGGCGAACAGACTGTGGCTGCTGCCGGTGGTAAGGCTGGAAACCGAGTAGCCGTTGACGGTGTTACCGGAGTTGCCCCCCAACCAGTAGGGCGCATTTTTTTCTGTCCATACCAACCGATCATCGATGTAAAAATCGACTTTTTTTGCTTTTTTGGTACTGGAGATTGTCGCTTCAACGAAAAGCTTACTGATCTCAGCAATGCTCTGCCCATCGCTAAGTCCGCTGAGGTTGACGGTAACGGTAGAACTGGCGGCCCCAACGCTAAAGCTAACTGTAGAAGAGGTATATGTGTTGCCGCTGACTATTGCTTTTGCCTGCAAGGTATGGCTGCCGTTGGCAAGTTCGTTTAGACTCCAGCCGTTGGGTTTCCCAGAATTGTCCCCCCCAAGAAAATAGGGCGAAACATATTCGGTGCCGACGATCTTACCGTCCAACAAAAACTGGACCTCCGACGGCTTCGGACCGGAGACTTTTGCCTCGACATAGATCACACTATCCGGTGCTAACACCTGTCCGTTGCCGATGCCGCTCAAGGTGATCGTTGCAGCCTGGGCAATTTTCCATGTGCCGGCGCTCGTGTTTGAGCCATTTTCTGTAAGCAAGCGGTCGCTTGCAAATCCCGAGGCTGCTGGAATGGGCAGAGCACTTTGTTTGGTTTGCGCCTGGACAGCGTCAAGGTTTGCGAAAAGAACACCTGCGCTAAACAGCAGGGCAAATTGGACGTGTTTAAGCCTGCACGAAGCTGTTGTAAGCCGCGCTTGTTCAGACATATTTTCTCCATTATCGGATGAACAATATCCGCTGGCTGCCGAGATTAACTGTCGGCAAGCAAGCACAAAAAGGAGCCTCTAGGCCCAACTATAAGTGATTGGTCAAGAGCAACGAACCGGTTGATGACAATCGAGAGCTGCACTCAATATTTCAATAGGAAGAGTAGCGCCAGGCCAGATCAATCACTGTCCGGACTAGCTTTCGGAAGGGCCGACGTCGCAACGAAATTTCGATGACGTTGAATGCATATCTAGCGTTACGAGACGGTTACATGATTTGCAGCAAAGCATAGGTTCCAAGATAATCACAATTATTCTCCTGCATCGGGTGGAATTTCTCTGCTTCTACGGCCAAGGATTCTTCGTTGTGCCACGAAGACCCTGTGCTTCAAATGATCGACTCGGCGTTTCTCTAGGGACTACACGTAGGCGGCGCAAAAGGAAAACAGAGTCGGTACGCCAGTGCACACAGCTACCAGAACAAAAAACAGAAACAGTCCCGCCAGCCTAACCCTGGTCCATTGCTAAACACTCTTCGTGCTGTCAACTGAACGAACGAGGGAGGGCTCGGGCTGAGCATAACGCTCAAAAGATAGCATATTCTTCCACCAAATTAGTGAAGTAGCGAACATAGGGCGGAAGTTACGAATTGCTGAAATCGCGCTTTCCTGTTCTGAAATGCTTGATTAGACTATCCCATCGATTCGAGGCCACGTTGATGTGTCGCAAGGCACATTCGCCTAAAATGCTCTCGGGGCAATGTTTTTAGTGATTTAGTTATTAATTTTTCCTTTTTGTTATGCAATGCCCCTGTACAATATCTCCGGTGACGCTGGTGTGGAGGCCGATGCCGAGGCTGTCCGGTTTTGAGATTGTCGAGAGTGTGCGGGAACTTTCTCGCTTGTTGCGCGAGTGTGTTTCGACGAGGGGCAAAGAGCGCCTGCAGGTGCTGTATCTGTACAAGGCGGGTTTGATGGACTGCGAGCGCGACCTTGCCGCCTTTGTCGGCCGCAATCCTTCGACGGTCTATCGCTGGTTGCAGTGCTACAGGCGGGGAGGGCTTCGTCGGCTGTTATCTCCCAAAAGCGGCGGCGGTCGGACTGCTGGCATCCGCGGCACTGTCCTGGACAAACTGGTCGCCCACCTGGAGACGGCCCAGGGCTTTAACAGCTACAAACAGGTACAGGCCTGGCTCAGAAACGAGTGCGGTCTGGAGGTGTCCTATAAGGTCGTCCATGCCACGCTGCGCGACCGCCTGGGGTTGAGGCCGTCGTCAGGACCACCAGGCACAGGCAATGCGTGAATACCCGGATTTAGCGGACTGCGGAGCGCAACCGCGAAGCGCGCTCCGCAGCCTGCGCCTCCAGGCGCTCGGCCAGGGTGTCGCAGACGCGTTCGCACAGAGCAAAAACCAAGGGATCGATGATCGTGTAGATGGCGCTTGTCCCCTGCGCCCGGCGGCTGACCATACCGGCGTCCAACAGAATCTGCAGGTGCTTGGAGACATTGGCCTGGGTGCCGGCCGTCGCCTCGACCACCTGGCCGACACTCATCGGTCCGCCGCGCAGCGCCGCCAGAATTTTTAGCCGCGTGGGCTCAGCAAGCACCCGAAAATAACCCGCCACCTCCGCGATTGCCCCATCGCTCAACGATTTCATCCAATCCCCCATCCGCAACGATACACACCGACTTTGCGATTTTAGCGTTTTAATGTTTTAAAACTGAACAACGATAATAAGCGAACATCCAGTCGCCATCTATGGATTTGCCTACCGCCCCAGCCTTTGAGAAAACGGTGCAGGCCGCCGCTTGGGCAACCCAAGGCGGCCTGGAGATTGATGGCGGATCTGGGAGTGCCGCATGCCCGACAGTGCAGCCAGTGCTGGTTGGTGATCCAAACAATCGGCATGCTGCTCGGCACCTTCCGGTTCTCAGCTCCCGGCGCGGCCCTAGCAGCTGAGTGTCCGGCGCGTCTGGCGTTTGGTGAGGGCGTTGGTCCCGGTGGCCCGGCCGCACAGGTAGGTTTTTTGCTGGTTGTTGATGATGGTATCGGTGAAGTCGGTGCCGTCGACGGAGACGCCCTTGAGCCTAGCGGCAGTCATATACGCACCGGCCAGCACCGCCTGATCGAGCTTTGCCCCCTGCAAGTCGGCGTTCGACAGCTCGGCGTCGTCGAGGCGCGCTTTATTAAAGTTAGCGCCCCGCAGGCTCGCCGCAAACAAGCTCGCCCCCCGCAGATCGCTGCCGCTGAAGTCGACTCCCCGCAGGTTGGCTTTGTAGAACTTGGCCTGCTTGAGGTTCTGTTTGGCAAAGGAGCGTCCCTCCAGGTAGGCCCCGTTGTAGTTGTTCTGGATATCCGCCTGGGCAAACACCAGGCCCGGCAGAACGATCCCCGCCGCCAGTCCCGCCACAACGCCGCTTCGCCACATCGATTGGCCTTCCAAACTGCCTTGTCCATCCTATCGCCGGGGCCGGCAGACGAGCGGGCGGCGGCCCATATTTTTTAGTCGAAGGACCACGGGTCAGGTGCCAGAGGGAACTTACTGACACCTCATCAAGCATGACGATACAAACGCAGCCGATAGGTAATCCGCCATCAAGCGCGCGCAGCGATCCCAAAGCTGTCGAGGTAGGCAACCGGGTTGGATGGGTCGAACCGCCGCCTGTCGATGAAGGTGTTTTCAGATTTATAGTCCTGGGCAGGAGCCTTGATCCCCAGTTCCGCCGCCGCCCGCCGGTAAATATCGACCCGGTAGACCCGGTCGAGCAATGTATCCGCCCCGGCCGGGATCGCCGGGATCTGCCCCCAGCGCGCCATCTGGGTCAAAATCCACAGGCCGTGGGACTTCCAGGGGAAGGTGGCTTGATCGTTTCCGACCAGGTAGTCCGCATCCCGTTTGAAGAACACGACAAAATCCGGTACATCCTTCAGGCTGCTCGTCGCCTTGCCTCCGCCGTCGAAGCCGCCGAAGTCCAGACGACCGCTCAGGGCGGGTTCGAGCAAAAAAGGCTGCGCTGCCAGGTAGGTGCGTAGCGACAGGGTGCGCAGCACCTCCTGGCGATGGGCCGGTTCGTCGCAGTAGCGGCAGGCTTCAAGGAGCGCTTTGACTAGCGCGAGGTGGGTGTTGGGGTGCGTCCTGGCCCAGGGCTCCATGACGGCGAGCACCTTCTCCGGGTGACCGCCCCACACGTCGCGATCGGCAATGACCGTAAACCCGGCGCCCTCGGCGTGGGCGCGGGTGTTCCACGGTTCGGTGACGCAGAAAAAATCGATATTGCCCGCTTCGAGATTGGCAATCAACTGGGCCGGGGTCAGGGTGATCAGGCGCACATCGCGGTAGGGGTGGATATCGTGGTGGGCCAACCAGTAGCAGAGGTTGTAGTTGTACATCGAGGAGGCGGAGACCATCGCCCCGGTGAGGGTGCGGCCCACCTTGCCGGTGGCGATGATTTTTTTGAGATCCGCGCCGCTGCGCACCCCGGCCTGCCAGAGGCGCTTGGAAAAGGTGATAGCGTTGCCGTTGAGGTCGAGGGACATAGCGGTTATCAGCGGAGCAGCCGCCTTGCCTTCGGCGCCCAACTGCACCGCCAGCGGCGTGCCCGCCAGGGCGTGGGAGGCATCCAGGCGTCCTGTGATCAGTCCCTCGCGCACGCTCGCCCAGCTCTCCTCTTTGGACAACTCGACATCGAGACCGTGGCGCTCAAAAAAGCCCCGCTCGCGGGCGATGACCAGTGGTGCGCAGTCGATGAGTGCGATAAAACCGACTTTGAGCTTCGGCTTTTCTAGTGCGCCCTTCGCTAAGGCTTTCGGTAGCCGGAGGGTCGGTCCAATCGTGGCTGCCGCCCCGGCGATCAATGTTCGTCTATGCATAGTTCCAGTCATCACTTAGCGGGTATTTCTTTGGGCGGATGGTTCGGCAGCCCAGCGGTGGGCCTCGGCGTAGCCGAGTCGAAAGTCGTAAAAGATCGCGAAGGCCAGGCGTTGGAGCGGTGGCAGGGGTCTGTGAAGGCGGCTGTTCCAGCCTAAGCTGTAAAGCTTGTAGTTCAGCGAAAGCAGGGGATTCACGTTCATCTTGGCTAAGATACCTCGCCGATATTGCAATATTTTAGCTCTATACAGTCCTAGCTTTATTCATCGGCGAATATGCACCGGCAAACCAGTTCTTCTTCTTCTACAGTTAGCAGTTGACAAAATAGTTCATGCATGCAAATTCATCCCATCCGCTCCAGGATAGATCCTGAAATTGAATGGGATGAACGATTCGATTTAGCTAAAAAACGGACGTTTAGGGAAGCGGTGCCTCGGGAAGGGCGTTCTTCGAGGACATTGCCGCCAGACCGGCTTCGCCGTCGCCGTCGAAGGGAGTGACAAAGCCGGTGCTGCCGTCGGTGAAGCACTCATCGTCATCTTCAGGATTGGCAAACCAGAAGACGACGTGGTTCAGCTCCTTGCGGGAAACGGCTCCGGAGGCGTCCGGCACCAGGGAGAAAGCCTCCTCGATGATCGTCGAGGTGCTCACCGAACCCGCACCTGACTGGTCGGTGGTAAAGTCGGCGATGTACTGGGCCTGGCCAAAGGGCGGCTCAGCCAACTCCGTCAAAAACAAAGCGAAGGGGATGTTTGCCTTCAAGCCTGCAACTTTGATCTTGAGCGAATCGACACCGCGCTTTTCTTCGCTTGCAATGAAGGTGACGGTGGCGGAGGCATCAGGAAAGCAGGTTGTAAACGGATCGAAAGTTTCCAGGGTAAAGCGCTTCACTTGCGGGTATTCAGAGGCACTTGCCGAGACCGTGTAAAGGCTCAGGAGCACACCGACAGCGGTCAGCGAAGCTGCCAGCAACTGTTTTTTCATGAATGGTACCTTGTAATCACGGATTCACAGTAATTACTCCGCCCATCCCCAGGCGGATCGCCCGCGGGTCTAAAGAAACGAGTTACTATCCTCCGAGTGTCGTCCAAGCGACTGCAATCGGTGGGGTAGCCAGCGCATTCTGATCGACATGAGCGCCCCTGTGCAAATTCCCGCCCCGGCCCAATCGCGCGATTGGCCCTACCTCGTCGGTGTGGGCGGCTATGCGATCCTCGATACCGTCCTGCAGACGTGGCTGATATTTCTGTTTACCGCCCAGACGGCCCCGGGCGGGCCGCTGGTCGCTCCGGCCGTCTTTGGGCTGGCGCTTTTGGCGGCGCGCATCTGCGAGGCGGTGGCCAACCCCCTGGCCGGATTCGGGGCCGACCGCAGCGGCAGGCCGTGGCTGTTTTTGCTGGTGGGGACTTTGGTCTTCGGCGGGGCGGGATTGGCGCTATTCTGGGCGCCGAGTCCGGGCCTCGGGCCGCTCAACGCTGCGCTGCTCTTTGCACTGTTGCCCCTCGCCCTGGTGGCACAGTCGAGCTACATCGTGCCGTACCTCGGACTGTTGCCGCAGCTGGCCCGCAACGACGAGCGCCGCGTGCGGGTAAGCAACGGCCAGGCGCTGGTGCTGCTGGCCGGTGTGTTCGTGGGTCAGGTGCTCTCCGGCCCGGCGCTGGGGTGGTTGGACAACCGGCTTGCACTGATGGCGACGCTGTTTATCGCCCTGGCCATGGCCCTGATGCTGGTGCCGCTGCTGTCGGTCCGCTCGCTGCAGATGGAGCGCTCCCGTTTGGTGCTTGCCCAGATGGGGCAGGTGCTGGTGCGCAACCCCGGCTTTCGGATCTTGGTGGTGGCCCAGGCGCTCTTCTGGCTCGGGTTCAACACGGTGCGCCTGGCGGCCATCTTTTTTGTGACGGTACTGCTGGGACAGGAAGCGGCCCGGTTGTCGCTATTTTTGGGGGCAATTTTTCTGGTGACGGTGCCGTCGCTTTTGGTGTTGCGCTTGGTGGTGCCGCGGCTGGGTAAGCGCAGGAGCATGATCCTCGCCACCGGCAGCTTCGCGGTGCTCCTGCCGCTGCTTGCCACGGTCGGCCGCTCGGTCGGGCCTTTGAGCGCCGAGCAGTGGGCCTTGTCGCTCTTCGCCTCGATCGGTTTTCCGCTTGCCATCCTCTCGGTGGTGCAAAACCCGATGGTGGCCGAGCAGGTCGAGCAGGACGCAAAATCCAGCGGGGAAGCCAAAGGAGCGTTGTTTTTCGGCCTGCAGGGATTGGCCATCAAGCTCAGCTACGGCCTGGCGGCGGCGCTGCTCGGTTTTTTGCAGTCGCAGTTCGGCTACAGCCCGGGTCAACCACTGGGCATCCAGCTGGTGGGACCGATCGCCGGGGTGCTGGCCCTGGGGGCCGCCATCGCCTACGGGTTCTATCCGAGGGACTTTGAGCAATCGGCTACTCAGCCGGCGGAGACCAGAAAGTAGCGGTAGCGCGCCCGCCAGCGCCGCAGTTGCTTGAGCATGCAGCGCGCCGGGGTATCGAAGACTGTGAAGATGTCGCCGTAGCCGATGGTGCTGTTGTGGTGGTGACGCCAGTGCTGCTCGGGCGTAGTAATCAAAAGCCACCGGCACAGCCAGGCGATCGGGCCGGGCGTGCGCCAGCCCAGCGCCGTCGTGTGCCGCCACCAGACGTGGAACTGGCCGAAGATCATCCCCAGCAGGACGCCCTGCCAGGAGTAGGACCACAGCAGGACAGAAAGGGCGATGTAGGGCAAGGCCCCCAGGAGGCCGTCGGCGACCACGCTCGGTCGGCCGGAAAGCACGGCGTAGTGGCGGAAGTTTTTGCGGGGGGCGTGGTGCACGCTGACGTGCAATTTACCGAAGACGTGCTCAGGAACGTGGTAGCAAAAGGTGGAAACAAAATCGCCGATAAACAGCAGCAGCCAGGCCACCGCGATCGCTTGGAGCATTCGTCCTCCTCGCACACTGTAGACAGCGTATAGGCAACAGGTAAGGAGCAGTTGAAGGCCCGGTTAAGAGCAGATTGAGAAATATTGCAATCAAGTATATCAGCATTAGCCTCCCTTAGGGACTAAGCCCTTAGAAAGAGATCCGCTTGTCTTTTGCTAAGCCGACCGCGACTGCGGAGGGCTCTTTTGTGGGTTGAACAGCCGCAGCACCTCGGAGGCAAAACCGGCGAGGGCGGGCATCAATTGCGGTCGCAAAAGCCGCGGGTCGAAGACACCCATGCGGGCATTTTGCTGGGTGATGCACGCCCCGATAAAAGACTCGGGGGTCAAGTCGATAGCGAGCGACAAGGCGCCGTGGGCGGTGAAGCCGGGCGGTGGCGCACCTCGAGACCGTAGAAGCGCATCATCCCTTCGAGCAATTGGGCGTGGCGGGCCTCCTCGAACCCCTGCACGGCGATCGCTTCGCGGACGAGCGGGTCGCTGACGGTCTGGGCGTAGGCGCTCACAATCCGGCCGGCCTGCACCTCGCGACCCAGCGCTTCTTCCCAGAACGGAATGGACCGCAACAACCGCAGCGCCTCGCCTTCGAGGGGCGGCCAGGCGATTGCGAGCGGGTCGTACTCGCGGTGGGTCTCGACAATGCTCCGGCAAAAAAGTTTTTTGTGGGTCTGGGATCCAAGTTCCATATCACCCTCCGCTGGCACGACAGGGGCAGACTCAGCGCCACCGCCCGATCAGAAAAGAACCATTTTGCTGGCAACGCTGTCAACTGGTCACCCGCTGATCTTTGTTTGCCCGATGCGGCGGCCCTGGGCCTGGGCAGTGGGTGTCCGTGCGGGCGATACTGGCGGGTGGATGCGTTGCGGATAGAATCGATGCCTTTGTCATTCAAGGTTTTCACCGCCTTGTGCCTGTCGGCCGTCCTGGCCGCACCTGCCGGGGCCGAGCTGACCTCGCGCAATCCTTACACCCGCCTCGTCGAGGTGCTGCGCACCGGCAACTGGCGGGAGGCCGAGCAGGAGACGCGGCTGTTGCTGCTGCGCTCGGTGGGCCGCGAGGAGGTGGGCTGGCTGGATGTGCCCGCGATCCAGAAGCTTTCCTGTGACGACGTGCGGGCCGTCGACCGCGTGTGGGCGGCAGCGAGCGCCAAGCGTCTCGGCTTCAGCGCCCAGAAGCGCCTCTGGCAAGAAATTTCCGGCGAGGCCGGTCCGCCCGCCGAAGCCACCTTCAACGCCAACTACGACCGCTTCGTGGAGCGGGTGGGTTGGCGTTCCGGGGGCGAATGGGTCCAGGACGCCAATTTGACTTTTACGACCGCCGCCCCGGCGGGTCACCTCTCGGCCATCGGCCGTGACGGATGCTTGATGACGTTCCTCACGATGCTGTCGCGCTGCGGTTTGTAATATGCGCTGGTTGACTTTGGTGATGTTTTGGTTGGCGGTCGGGTTCGCGGTCCTCACCGCGCCGGTAGCCGCTATCCCGGTGCGCTCCGCCCACACCGAGGCTGAACTGGTCTCGGAGGTGCGCTCGGTCCAGCCGGGCCGGCCTTTTTGGGTGGCGCTGCGCCTGAAGATGGATCCCGAATGGCACACCTACTGGCTCAATCCGGGGGACTCGGGCACAGCGACCACGCTGCAATGGCGACAACCTGCCGGGATACAGGCCGGTCCCCTCCGCTGGCCCTATCCCCAGCGCATCTCCGCCCCGCCTCTCGCAAGTTACGGATACGAAGGGACGGTCTATCTGCTGAGCGAAATCCAGGCGCCCGCGGATCTCAAGCCCGGAGCAAAACTGGCGCTGCGCGCCAAAGCCGAGTGGCTGGAGTGCAAAGTAGAATGCCTACCGGGGGCGGGCACCGTCGCCCTCGAATTGCCGGTTCAGGCGGAGGCTACTGCACCGTCGGTCCACGCCGATGCGATCGCTTCTGCCCGCGGCCGTCTGCCGGTCACCATTGCCGATTGGAAGCTGCGCGCGGCGGTGCAGGAGGGGCAACTCATCCTGCGCGCCACCCGGCCCGAGTGGTTCGCAGGTGAAACGGGTCCGGTGACCTTCTTCCCGGAGCAAGACCTGCTCATCGAACCGGCGGCCCCCCAGGTGCTCGAATCGCGTCCCGACGGCTTTTTGCTCAAGCTCAAGCGCTCCGCCGTCTCGACGGCGCTCCCCGAGCGCATTGCGGGCGTGCTTGTGGCTCCTGCCGGTTGGCGCGGCACCGGGTCGGAGCAGGCTCTGAGCGCTCAGGTTGCCCTCGAACCGGCCGCCGCCGTGCTGAGCGCCGGGGCGCCGGATCTGGCCGGGCTGCTGGTGGCGGTGGGTTTCGCTTTTTTGGGCGGGATCATCTTGAACCTGATGCCCTGTGTGCTGCCGGTGCTCTCGATCAAGGTGCTGGGCTTCGTGCAGGAGGCGCGCACGGGCCACGCCTGGCGCTACGGCCTTGCCTTTACCACCGGGGTGCTCGCCTCCTTCTGGCTTTTGGCCGGCGGATTGCTGCTGTTGCGCGCGGGAGGCGAACAACTGGGGTGGGGCTTCCAGCTGCAGTCGCCGCCTTTTCTGGTGATCCTCTGCGCGGTGCTCTTTTTGTTCGGATTGAATCTTTTTGGCATCTTCGAGGTGGGCACTGCGCTGACGCGCCTGGGGGGAGCCGGTCCGGCCGGCGGCCTGGGCGGTTCGTTTTTTAGCGGGGTGCTCGCCACCACCGTCGCCACCCCCTGCACCGCCCCGTTTATGGGTTCGGCCCTCGGTTACGCCCTGACCCAACCCGCCTGGGCGGCATTGCTGGTCTTCACCGCCCTGGGCCTCGGCATGGCGAGCCCCTATCTGCTGCTTTCGCTCTCGCCTGCGCTCCTGCGCTTCGTGCCCAAGCCGGGTGCCTGGATGGAGACCTTCAAGCAGGCGATGGGCTTTTTGCTGATGGGCACCGTCGTCTGGCTGGGCTGGGTACTGGGCCTGCAGGCCGGGGTGAGTGCTCTGGCGGCGCTGCTGGCCGCCCTGGTGGTGCTCGGAGCCGCCGCCTGGGCGCTCGGCAAATGGGGCCACATGGCGGCTCCTGCCCCCACCCGCCTGACCGCCCGGGTGCTCGCCGCCCTCGGGATCGTCGGGGCGCTGGGTGTCGCTCTGGTCGGAGTCGAGCAACAGTCCGCCGCTTCCTCCGGACCGGCCCAGGCGACGGCGAGTCCGTCCGACGGCATCCGTTGGGAAGCGTTCTCCCCGCAGCGGGTGGCCGCACTGCGCGCCGCCGGCACGCCGGTATTTATCGATTTCACCGCCGCCTGGTGCTTGAGTTGCCAGGTCAACGAGCGCGTCGCCTTCAGCTCGCCCCAGGTGCGCGAAGCCTTTGCAAGAGGCGGCTTTGTGATGCTCAAAGCCGACTGGACCAAGCGCGATGCCACGATTGCCCAGGCGCTGGCACAATTTGGCCGCAGCGGCGTCCCTCTCTATGTGCTCTATGGCCCGACCGCCGGTGCCCCGCCGCGGATTTTGCCCGAAGTGCTCACTCCGGATATCATCGTGAAGGCAATTCAAGAATTGTTATAAGTCCCGAACTTCTTACCAGGAGACTGCAAATGAAGAGGAAAGCGTTTGTGATGGCCGCCTTGAGCCTGGCACTGGTCGCTGCGAACGTCTCGACGGTGCAGGCCGACGCCCTGGTCGGTCAGCCGGCCCCCAGCTTCACCGCCGCCGACACCAACGGCAAGAGCCATGCGCTCGCCGATTTCAAGGACAAATACGTGGTCCTGGAGTGGACCAACTACGACTGCCCCTTCGTCGTCAAGCAGTACAGCACCCAGGCGATGCAGGAAATGCAGAAGATGGCCGCGGGCAAAGGCGTGGTCTGGCTGTCGGTAAATTCTTCCGCCGCCGGCAAGCAGGGCAACTATCCTGCTGAGAAGTGGAACACCCTGGCTAAAGAAAAAGGTGCCGCCCCCAAGGCGATTTTGCTGGACGGCGACGGCAAGATTGGCCAGCTGTACGGGGCCAAGACCACTCCGCACATGTACATCATCAACCCGGAAGGCAAGCTCATCTACAACGGCGCCATCGACGACAAGCCGACCACCGACGCCGCCACCAAACCCCAGACCAACTACGTGGCTGCCGCCCTCACCGAATCGATGGCCGGCAAACCCGTCACCGTCGCCACCACCCGCCCCTACGGCTGCTCCGTCAAGTACTAACTATTCCTATTTTCCATGGCAAACTCCCCCGGATCGTTAGGTCCGGGGGAGTTTGCCTCTTTGGCGCGGGTGCCCAACTTTTTTCTGAGTAATGGATGTTAGGAAAGCCTCGGACAATACAGTGAGATTGACGGTGTTAACAACTAATCATTTAGCTGAATATCCCTGTACAAATAACGCTCTTCCGATTTCAATACATCGACAATTACTTGTCTATTGACCATGGGGCCAACGACGTCATCAATGACATCCCCAGTCTCATAAACTTTAACTGAACTACCCCCCTCTAAGCTTACCTCTATCCAATCCTTGTCCAGTTGTAGACCTCTCAGTACTCCACCAGAAGTGTTGAATCAGTGAACGCTTGCACACAGTTCGAGGGGCCAGACCCTGCGCCTCCAGCTGCCCAGCAATTTTCCCAGCCAATGCACATAACTGACTTCCTGACACATACAACATTGC
>JAHHGR010000081.1 GCA_019359725.1 Aphanocapsa lilacina HA4352-LM1
CGTCGGCAGAAGTCATCGACATGGCAAAAGAGGGCTTCTAGACTGGGCATAGCGAGCGGTCCGTGGCTTGTGATGTGCTAATCCCAGCCTAGGCGGACCGCATTTCCTTATCCCGAACTGACGTTAACTGAGGGAGAAGCGGAAGTAGAGCCAGACGCAGTGGGAGATGATCTCGGTCGGAAAGCGGTGGCCACGGTAGAGGCGGTCGGGTGTGCTCATCGTTCAACCCTGCCAGAGATCTGCCCTCGGTGGCCACCCCACTTAACTTGACAATGCCGCCCCGAGAGGCAAAGGCATAGGAGGCTATTTCGAGTCAGTTGTACAAATTGCGATGGGTGGCATTCACCACATCTAGCAGAGTACCGAACGGATACTTAGTTTGTCCGACGTATAAGCTGACCTAACCGCTTTAAGATGCGAAAAACAGTGAAAAGCTCATTGCTGTCTTCTGTGATCAAAGTAAATTTCCTGGAGAGGGCATATTGTGGCGGTTGTCGGTCAAGCAGTTTGATAAACAAAAAATCTTCACCGTTGGTGGCCATTCCAAAGCTTGGCCGGTCTTGAGCAGGGCTGCTCAGCATGTACAGAAGAGCCTGGGGCAAAGCTTCGGTGACGTTGAAACCCATCTTTTTCGATTCGATGACCAGCACCCACAGTCGCCCGCTTACGACCAGTACGTCGATGCGGCCTTTGAAAATGACTCCATCTTCTTCAGCAGCAATCTCGACAGGCGTTTCCGTCTCAATCCGAAAGGGGTCATCAAAAAAACCTGCCTCCGCCAGCAGGGGCGCGAGCATCGTCAGCTTGACCACTTCTTCCGCCGCACCGTACTGAGCCAGATAGCGATGCCGCCGCTTGAGCAGATCCAGTTCCTGCTTTTGCTTGCTTTCAATTTCCGGCAGATCCGCCCGCCATTCGCGAAAAATACCTCGCTCTTCGGACTGTTCCAGTCCGAACTGATCGCGCAGATCCGCCAGTTTGATCTCCCTTGCCGGTACAGCCTGCACCATCGCCGGTTCCTGCCAAAGGATGTGCCCTACCAGGCTAGCCCTCAAAGCGGATACCAGCGGCCTCCATGCGGCCGATCGCCTCGCGCATGCGCTCGTCGGGCACGGTAAGCGCGATGCGGAAGAAGCCCTCGCCGTGCTCGCCGTAGCCGTTGCCTGGCGCAACGATGATCCCGCACTTGTCGAGCAAGGTCCCCACGAATGCAACCGAGGAGCCGAAGGATTTCGGTATGGGCGCCCAGACGTAGAGGGTGGCTTTGGGCGCTTCGAGCGGCCAGCCGAGCGAGCGCAGGCCCTCGACGATGATGTTGCGGCGGTTCTGGTAGACGGCCATCAATTGGTGCAATCGCTCGTCCTCCAGGCCAAACGCGGCAATCGCCGCCCGCTGGATGGCCTTGAAGACACCGGAATCAATATTGGTCTTCACCTGGCCGAGCCCGGCTATCCCCGCCCGGTTGCCGATCACGAAGCCGACGCGCCAGCCGGTCATGTTGTAGGCCTTTGAGCACGAAAGAAACTCGATGGCGACATCGCGGGCGCCGGGCACCTGCAAAATGCTGGGCGGTTGGTAGCCGTCGTAGGCCATCTCGCTGTAGGCGTTGTCGTGGCAGACCAGAATGTCGTGCTTTTTGGCAAAATGGACGACTTTATCAAAAAATTCGAGCGAAGCGACCGCCCCGGTCGGGTTGTTGGGGTAGTTGAGCCACAGCAGTTTTGCTTTGCGGGCCACTTCCTCGGGCACCGCCTCTAGATCCGGCAGGAACTGGTTTTCGGGCAACAGCGGCATCGCAAAAAATTCGCCCCCGGCAAAAATGGTCGCAGTGCGGTAGACCGGGTAGGCCGGATCGGGGATGAGCGTGTAATCGCCCGGATCGACAAAGGCCAAAAACGTATTGTGGATCGCCTCTTTAGAACCGATCGAAGAAATCACTTCCGTATCGGGGTTTAAACCCGCCACGCCGAAGCGCCGCTCGAACCAGGCCGCAGCGGCCTCCCGGTAGGCTCTGGTCCCTTTGTAGGGCGGGTAGTTGTGGGTGGACGGGTCGTCGATGGCCGCGTGCATCGCCTCGAGCACCACCGCAGGGGTGGGCTTGTCCGGGTCGCCGATGCCCATGTTGATGATGTCCACGCCGCGGGCGACGGCCTCGTCGCGGCGGCGGTCGATTTCGGCAAACAGATACGGCGGAATGCGCTCGAGGCGGGCGGCGGTCTTCATGGGCACCAACGGCAAACGGTCTGCGCCATTGTACCGAGTCGATCAACCCAGGGCAAAGGGCGACAGGGCATGGGCCAACTCCTGGCTGTCGCGGTGGCGCTCCTGGGGGTGGTAAGCGGTGGCTTTGGCGATCACCGCCGCGAGCGGCGCTTCGATCCCGGCTTCCTCCAGACCCACCAGCCGCCGCTCGCGCGGGTGGTAGAAGCGGCCCGGAAACTGGCGGGTGAGCAAAAATACCAGCGTCATCCCCACGCCGTAGATGTCCGACTGCAGACAGGGCCGTCCCCGCCCCTGCTCCGGCGGACTGTAGCCGGGGGTGGCGATGCGCGTGCCCTGCCTGCCGCCGGCCAACTTGACCGCACCGTAGTCGATGAGCACCACCTCGCGGGGGTTGTAGCGCAAGATCAAATTGGCGGGCTTGATGTCGCGGTGGATGACCGGCGGCTGCAGGCTGTGCAGGTAGCCCAACACCTGGCATGTCTCGATCATCCAGCCTGCTGCCTGGGCGGCGGAACGGGGTTGCACCTGCTCCAGGGTGAGGCCGTGGATCATCTCCATGACCAAATAGTGGCGTTCGTCGGTCGAAAAATAATCGTAAAAGCGGGGGATGCCGCCGTGGTCGAGTCCGGCGAGCACCTGCGCCTCGCGCAAGAACAGCTCCCGCGCCTTAGCCTTGCGCGAGAGATCCGCGTCAATTTCCTTGAGCACCGCGAGCCGGTCGGTCTGGTGGTTGAAGACTAGATAGGTCGTGCTCATACCCCCCTGGGCCAGGGTGTCGACCCGTTCGTAGCGATTGCCGGTCTCCGGATTTTCGAGCACTTCGCCACCTGTGAGCATGCGGCCGCAGACCCGGCAAAAGCGCGTCAGGCCGCCCTGCCGTTCGCAGCATTCTAAGGGCACCTTGTTCCTGGCCACGCTTGCTCCTTTGACACAACGATACGGTTTCTAAGGGGGTGGCGGGTCCGTCTCCTTGACATTGGGGCAAACCGCCGGGGCGCTGCACACCAACCTCGGTCGCACCTTGCGGGGTGCACCAGGTAGGTATACCTGTTGTGTGGCGGCGCTTTAGGCGCCTATCCCCCCCGAGGGTTGCGCAGATCTTGCGAGCGCGGCGGCCCGGGCGCAAAGGTGGTCCACTGCCCCTCGCTGGGATCGGCCTTCGGTCTGGGCACGGCCTTTGGCGGAGCTTGCACCTGGCTCTGCTTGTGGATCTTGCCGATTTCTGCGACCCAGCGCTGGCGGTCTTTGTGTTCGAGATCTATAATCGCGTCCGGCGGCCAGTGAAAGTGAAAGGCGATGTAGGCTACCTCCTCGTAGAGCCGGTCGGAGGGGTAGCCGATTATTCCCCCGATAGGGCGAGCTCCACCGCGAAGCGACTGCTGCACTGGGGGCACTGGGCCGGGATATGGACGTTGCCCTGCTGGTTGAGCCGGTTGTACAGCTCGCGCAGGTAGGCGATGTCGCGGGTAAACAGGCTCTCGAGCGCCTCGGGGGTAATCGCCGCGAGGGTGCCCAGGCGCACGATCACCCGCGAGAGCATCACCAGCACCCCGTAGGCCGGATTGGCCTGCACCCGGCTGTCCTTTTGCACGGCCATCTCGTCGCGGGCGGTGGCTAGGCGCATCGTGCCCTGGCGGTGCAGCTCTCCCCCCTCGCCCAAAAGGCCGCGCGGCAACGTAAAGGCAAACTCACTTTGAAATCCCTGGCTCATGGCACTGTGCCCAATCACGGCGCGCTCGCGGACTTGTTCGCCTCCGGCACCAGTCCGTTGATTTGCCGGTAGAAGTTCTGCAAAAAGTTGAGATCGCCTGCGAAGAAGCCTTCGACAACGGCCGGGGTCACCTCCGGCAGCGCCCCCAACTGCACGATCACCCGCGAGAGGATGATGATCGTAGCGTAGGCAGGATTGGATTTGACCCGCGGATCGCGCAGGGGTGCGATCTCGTCCATGGCGGTCGACAGGCGCATCACGCCTTTGCGGTGCAGGTTGCCGTCGGGATCGAGATATCCCTTAGGCAAGGTGAACTCGAACTCCGTCTGGATGGCCCCCATCTCACATCACCCGTTTGAATTCTTCGACCGCCAGTTCCACCTCTTCGAGGGCAAAATCGCCGCTCGAAGCATCGAGACCCGGACGGTTGGTTTCGATGTAGGAAAACTTGCCCGAGGCCGGGCCGAAACTGGTCGGCCAGGCCCCATCGAAGTCGAAGCGCGCGGTCGGGTCTCCGGATTGAGTGTACATCGTCAGCGACCCCGAGCGCCGCTGGGCCGCCCATCCCCCCTGCTCGACAGCATAAAACCAGTTCCACAGGACAATCGAACTCGACATCCCCCGCCGGAGGATCAAGGTGGTGCGCTGGGTGTTGCCCGGCATTTTGGTGCTGACCACCAGTCCGTGCTTGGCCCCTCCCCAGCGCTGGGGGGTTACCTCGTAGATATCCACCACCGGCTGCTTGGCTCGGATACCCCGGCATTCGAGAAAAATCGCGTCCGCCTCGGTGCTGCCGTCGAGGATGAGCTCGAGATAGAACCGGCAGGCGGTGAGGAACTCATAGCTCGGCGCGGCCATAGCGTTTACCTACCGCTAGAGATCGCCCAGTTCGCGGCCGATCGTGTTCATCTCTTCAAACTGCAAATCGACCGTCTCCACCGCCATCTCGCCGCTGGCTGCCCCGAACATCGGGCCGACGTAGGCGACCGGGTAGGTGTTGACCAGTTCGTAGCGCACTACTTCGCTGCCGTCCTGGGTGAAACCGGCGATCCAGCAGAGTTTACGGTTTTCCTTCCAGGTGTTGCCGGTGCTGGTGTGCTGCTTGTTGCAGTCGCGGTACCACTTCTGGATAGCGTTGTCCTGGTTCATCACCAGCTTGACTTTCATGTTCTGAAAGGTCTGGCGCGTCGGGGTGGCTTGGCGGACGTGCATACCGCTTTTCTTGGCACCGATCGGTTCGTTTTTGCCGGCGATCGGGCTTGCAGCGTTGATGTTGCTGACCGCCAGAATCGCCCGATCCTCGATACCCTCCGCGGAGAAGTAATAGTGTGTGGCTACTAGATACTCTTTTTCCGGGGCGACCATGGTATTCCTCCGTTAACGAAAGTGTGGGGTGCTTACAGGACGCGCTTGATGCCTTCGTGGACCAGTTCGATGGTCTCGGTGGCCATCTGCGGGGAGTTGGCGCCAAAATCGGGGCCGCCATATTTGCAGGGGTAGCAGTTGATGATTTCCCAGCGCGCCTGCATCGTGCCGCCCTGGTCGTAGGCGGTTACCGAGGCCGACTTGCGGTTGAGCTTCCAGGAGGAGCCGCCCGCGTCGTTTTTGTTGCACAGTTCGTACCACTGGTAGAGATCGACGTCGTTGGTGGCGACCAGCTTGGCGATCACGTGGGTGAATTTTTCGGTGGTCGGGCTCACCTGGCGGGCCTTGGCCCCGCTTTTGCTCGAACCGTGCACCGCCTCGGCGCCGCCTACGGGAGACTGGGCCACCAGTCCGCGGATTTCGCTAATCATCTTGTCGGTGATCCCGTCGGCTTCGAAGTAAAACTTGCAGGATGTAAGAAACTCTCCAGGCATGGTCGTGCTCCTGTCGTGGGTAGTAAGTGATTGCGGTCGGGGGCGGCTGCTAGACGATGTCTTCGTCCTCGGAGCCGTTCCACTGGGCGATGCGGAAGACGATAAATTCCGCCGGCCGCACGGGGCTGACGCCCACTTCGATGTACAGGCGGCCCAACACCATTGTCTCGGGGGTGTTGAGTTCTTCGTCGCACTTGACGTAGAAAGCCTGCTGGGGCGTGGCGCCAAAGAGCGCCCCCTCCCGCCAGATGCGCTCCAGAAAGTTGGAGATCGTCCGCTTGACGCGCATCCAGAGGTCTTGATCGTTCGGCTCGAAGACCGCCCACTGCGTGCCCAATTCGATCGACTTCTCGATATAGCTAATCAGGCGACGAACGCTGATGTAGCGCCATTCGGTCTTGTCGGGCTCGACGAGGGTTCTCGCACCCCAGATGCGGATGCCGCGGTTGGGGAAGCTGCGGATGCAGTTGATCCCCAGCGGGTTGAGCAACTCCTGTTCGCGGAAGTTGGTGTCGTAGCCCAGGCCGATGATGCCGCGCGGCACCTCGTTGGCGGGAGCCTTGTAGACGCCGCGCGCCTCGTCGGTGCGCGCCCACACCCCCATGATGTGGCCGGAGGGCGGCACCAGGATGGGCCGACCGCCATTTCTCGGGTTGGCTACTTTCACCCACGGGTAATACAAAGCGGCGAACATCGAGCGGCGGTTGAAGGCGGCGAGCCACTGGACCACTTCCTGCGGTTTGACGCGGTCCGGGGGCGGATCGAGCACCACCATGCGGTTGGGCGGGTTGGGCACATCGCCGTTGGCGGACCCTTCGCACATGCTGATCATCATTTCCATGATCCCGTGCACCTGTTCGAGATCCAGCAGGTTGGCCTCGTAGGCGCGCATCAGGTCCGGGCAGGCGATCATCGTGATTTCGTCGATCTCGAAGATACCGCGCACGCCGGTGCGCTCGTCGCGCAGACCCTCGACATCGCGGGCAAAGCGGTCGACTGTGGAGGCGACCAGAGGCGGGCTCAGTTCGTACTGGCCGTTGCCGGGGCGGCGGGCCAGGGGTCGGCCGGTCTGGGCCAGATCTTCGATGGCGATAAACTGCGAAGTCTGCAGGGCGCTTGCGACGTAGGTTGCCACCTGGGTCTGGGGGTCACGGTCCATCGTCAGGTTGTCGAAGCGCTCGAGGATCTGGTCGCCCCGGCGGACGGTGACGGTGAAGTATTCCCCCGTGTTGACCGGCTGTTCGCCTTCGCTGCCGTCGGGCAGGGCGCGCGGGCCGCTGTCGGCAATCTGCACGGTCACCGAACCTTGCTGGGCCGCCTCGCTCTTGAGGCTCAGGCGCAGCGACGGACGGTTGCCGCGGCTCTGGACCGCCAGGCCCGTCTCGCTCATCGGTTGGGGCGTGCCGGGCTTGGGGCCGGGCAGTTGGGTACCGATGCTCGTAATCCAGCAGCGACCGCCGCCATTCTGGAACCAGCCATAGACGGCGAAGGGCAGATAGGCGCCAAAATCGGTAAACCCGTCGGAGCCGGGGCGGGCGAAGTAGCCGATGAACTGGGTCCAGTTGGTCACCAGCATCGGCTTGTACGGCTCAGCGCCGCCGCGTACATCCTCGGTGAAGCCGACAAAACCCGCCACCGCCGTGGCCACGCCTTCGATCGGGCGGCTACCGCGGTCGATTTCCTCGATGTATACACCGGGGGCGAAGTAATCCAGTCTAGGCATGAGTGAACTTCCTGTAGGTAAGGTGTCGGGACGGCGCGGCGTCGGCCGCGCTTCGCTAGCTCGGAGTTAGAAGAATCTCCTTGAAGGTGTAACTTTGGGAGTCCACCAGCACGTTGCACCGTTGGGTGTGAAAGCCGGGGCAATCCAACTCCAGGACGTAATGGCCCAGCGAGAGATTGTCGAAGTAGAACAATCCCTCCTGGTTGCTCGTGGCCGCCTTCTGGGTGCCTGAGATCACCACCCGGGCGGCGACCAGCGGTTCGGTGGTGGCAGCGCTTTTGACCACCCCGGCGACACTCACCCGCTTGGTGCGCACGGCCTCGGCGTGTCCGTCGGCGCCCGCCGAGCGCAAGCGGGTGATCCGCTCCCACACCAGCGGCACCGGGGCCGCGGCGTTCGGGTTGACCGGGGCGGTGATCGTGACCATCAACGCCGGGCGCAGGGGCGCCCCCAACGCCAGCCAGAGCGTGGCAATGTCGAGGGGACGCACCGCGCAGACGGTCATCGTCAGGTTGCCGAAGCCCCGCAAAGCCGGAGCGAGCAGGTCCTCGCGCAGCGCCCGGTGGCGCAGCAGCAGACTGAGTGCCTCGGAGAGCAGATGGTGCTCGCCGAGGGTGGTGCGCTCCCAGGCGGTGATCAAAAAGGAAGCGTCGAACCAGATGGGTAGCCATCCCACCGAAGCCATCGGCCGTTCGTCGACATAGCGGCGATCGACCTGGCGGCCGGAGTGGGGGACGTGACCGTTCTCGCGCAGGTCGTAGAAGTAGACGTTGAGGCCCTGCTGACCCGGCTTTGCCTGCCGCTCGCCGGGCGGGGCAAAGTCGATCTGCTCGGTACTGGTGAGGGACGTCCCCCCTGCCAGAATTTCGGCCAGGGTCTGACTCAGGGCAGTGATCATGCGCTGTCGGCTGTGGTATCCGCACAGAAATTAGGGAGCGAGCCGGGCCGGCGTTTATTCGACTTTGGTCGAAGATTTTGCGGCCCGCGCGGACATCCTTCGGCGGCGTTTTTCACCGGAACCGCTATACTCGTAGCACCGTCGGCCCGGTGGCGGCCGGTTTTTTCCCTAGCAACTTCTTGCCGCACCGTCCGCCGCCGACACCCGATACCCGCCCCATCGGTAGCCGCCTCACCCATGAAGGTCTCACTCTCCCCCGTGCTCGCCGCTTCCCAGGCAGCCGCCGGTTCCACCCCCCCCTCCTCCCAGTTGCACAGCCTCTGCCAGTTGCAGGCGGAGCATCTGGCAATGGCCCATACTCTGGTATGCGTCTTGATCGCTTACTACGATCCGCACACCGGCGCTCAGCGGCGCGTCACCCACACCGCCCAGGGTCCGCAGGGACTGCCGCGCGAGGCGCTCGCGGCCATCGCCGGGGAAGAATGGTCGACAGGGTCATTGCCGGTCGCTACCGTCAGCGAAATCGAGATCGCCAATCTGCCGGGCCGGGCTTACCTGTGTCCGCTGGTGCAGCGCGAACCGCACCCCGAATTTCAGCTGTTTGTCAGTGGGCAGCCCCTAGATACCGCCCGCAAGCAGGCCCTCGAGCAGGCCGCCGCGCTATTTACCCGCCACCTGGAGCTGTACCAGCGCTGCACCCGCCAGCAATCGGAAATTCAACTTTTGGAGCAGGTCGTTCAGCGCACCGGCCACCAGTTGCGCAATCCCTTGGCCCTGATCGGCCTGTACGCGGAGAATCTTTGTTTGGGTTTGGAGGAAGGCTCGACCCGCGAGCAGGCCCAGATTATCCGCGAGACGGTCAAAGAGCTGAACGCCAATCTGACCGAACTGGTCTACTGCGGCCAGGGAGCGCGGCTGCGCATGGGCTTTCAGGATCTGCGCGCCTTGATGGCCCAGAGCGTCGAGGCCATCGGCCCGTGGCTTGAGCGCAAGTGCCTGCGGGTGCGCTACCCCGACAGTTCGCTCCTCTTTGCCTGCGACCGGCTGCAGATGAAGCAGGTTTTCGACAATCTGCTGAGCAACGCCTTGCACTTCAGCCCCGAGGGCGGCACGATCACCTGCCACTGGCGCTCGTTTCAAAACGAGGTGCTCATCGAGATTGCCGATCAAGGCCCAGGACTTTCAGCGCAAGATCTCCAGCACGTGTTCACCCCGTTCTATTCGCGCCGCCCCGGCGGCACCGGGTTGGGACTCGCCATCGCCAAAAAGATCGTCCTGGATCACCAGGGCAGCCTCTGGGTGCAAAATCTACCCACCGGCGGCGCCCAATTTTCCCTAGGTCTGCCTCGCGGCATCCATTGAACTGCCGACGCCGAGGAGGTCCGCCTTGACCGTCCAGACCACCCTGCCCATCTTGCTCGTCGACGACGAATTGCGCTTTCGTCAGGGTCTGCGCACGCTGCTCAGCTTCTACAGCGCCACCGGCACCACCACCTTCGAGATCGTGGGCGAGGCGGCCACCGTCGATCAGGCGCTCAGCCTCATTCACTCCCAGCGCCCGGCCCTGGTGCTTTTAGATCTCGAACTGGCCCAGGGCGACGGAGTGGCGTTGCTCACCCGCCTCAGGGGCAGCACTTTCGCGGGCAAGGTGCTGGTGCTCTCGGCCCACCAGGAGGACGACTGGGTCTTTCGCGCCATGCAGTCGGGCGCGTCGGGCTACGTCTTCAAGACCCACCTGGCCGCCCAGCTGTGTGCCGCCATCACCACAGTCCTGCGCGATGAGATCTATTTGCCCCCCGAGGTGGCGACCCAGTTCTTCCGGCTATTCCACTACTACGCGGGACGCACCGTGCAGTCGCGCTCGCGCATTCACCTGACCGAGCGCGAGCAGGAAGTGCTCCACTGGCTGGTGCGCGGCGCCTCCAACGACGAAATCGCCCGCAACCTCTACATCACGATCGCCACAGTCAAAGCGCACCTTTCGGCCATCTTCGAAAAACTCCAGGTCACCAGCCGCACCCAGGCCATCGTCGCCGCCCTCAAATTGGGCCTGGTGCAGGCTTAATAGGGCGGCTGGAGTGCGCGCTATGCTCTGCCGATGCCTGCGAGAAAAGTCCTGGTTCGATCCCAGTTTGGTGGAGCTGGTCGGGCAAAATCGGAAACTTTTCTGGACGGTCTGCAGCTGGCGGGAGTGCGGTATCCTGTATGACAAACTCCCGCTCCAGGACCACCTGAGTGGGGTTGCCCTTTCCGAAATGTGTTCTGTGAGTGAACTGATTCCCATCCTCGGCACCCGCAATCCTGATCGCCTCGGCGATGTGGTTTTTGTCCATGGCTTAGACGGCGACGCCCGTAAAACTTGGCAACCGGAAAACAAGCCGGAGCGCTTCTGGCCCAACTGGATAGGTGAAGATATTGATGGGGTGGGGGTCTGGTCACTGGGGTACCCAATCAATGCTTTCGGTTGGAAGGGAGCCACTATGCCTCTGGCGGACCGGGCGGTTAACGCGTTGGTGGTGCTGAAGACCGATGGGGTGGGAATGGACCGACCGGTGGTGTTCATTGCCCACAGCCTGGGTGGCTTGCTGGTCAAGGAAATGCTTAGGAAAGCCACAGATGGCAGCGTGCCGGAAGGCAAACTTTTGGCACAGAACACCCGAGGAGTGGTGTTTTTGTCTACCCCGCACTCAGGTTCGAACTTGGCCGATTTCGTCGCCTACTTGAAGTTTTTGCTGCCCAATGTGAGCGTTGATGAACTGCGAACCCAGGAGCCGCGGTTGCGGGAGTTGAACACCTGGTATCGCAATAATGTATCAAGGCTGGGTATCCATACACAGGTTTACTGCGAACGCAAGCCGACACAAGCGGGGCGTAACTTCTTTGGCCAGTTGGTAAACACAGTTGTAGTGGACGCAGCTAGCTCCGACCCAGGCATTACCGGGGTGACAGCAGTGCCTATGGACGACGACCACATCTCCATCAGCAGGCCGACTAGGGAAAGCACCTTGTACAGGCGCACCAAAGAATTCGTCGAGACGTCCTTGAGCGCGGAGGGAACGTCCCCCCCCGCGGCCTTGAAAAGCGACTTGGGCACCCAGTCCAAAGCGGTCCGTCCACAGCTTGACCCTCCCATGAGGAAGAACCAACCGATGGACCGGACGCAATTCGGTAAGAAAGACTTTTTCGTTAGCTACACCAAAGCCGACAGACCCTGGGCCACCTGGATAGCCTGGGCACTAGAAGAAGCGGGCTACACGACGGTGTTGGACGTGTGGGACTTCCAGCCTGGCAGCAACTTCGTGCTGGAAATGCAAAAGGCGGCAGTTCAAGCGGAGCGGACTGTTGCGGTGCTATCCGCGCACTACCTGGCAGCACTCTATACCCAGCCGGAGTGGGCGGCAGCCTTTGCGGCTGATCCGCAGGGCAAGCAGCGCAAACTGGTGCCAGTGAGGGTGGGGAAGTGTGAGCTGTCGGGGTTGTTGCAACCCATTGTCTTTGTGGATCTCGTCGGGCTATCCGAAGGGGACGCCCGTGTTGCCCTTCTCGGAGCATTCAGCGCCCGCACCAAGCCGAGCGAGCCGCCAGCATTTCCTGGAGACGGTGCCCAAGGTGTGCCCTCTTCGCCGACCGCCCCGGAGCGGGCACCCTTTCCGGGTGTCGCTGTGGGAGGGAATGTGATTGATTCGGTGCTCGTGACGGACAGCGGCAATGTCGTTGCGACCGGTCCCTTGCAACCGCGCGTGGCTGAAGCAGCCGGTTTGCCGCTGCCAGCAGTGGAGCGTCTAGAGCTTATCCGAAAGCTCAATGGCATCCCGCCCCAACAGCTCAACATGCTGATCTTTACCCTGGCACCGCCTCCCGGATTGGTTCCGCCGATGCCAGCTTCCCAAGGGAACAGGACCTCGTCTCTTTTGGAGTGGGCGGAGGCACCGGGAGGTTGCGGATTATTGCAAGTGCGGGTGGTTCTGGAGGCAATCCTAAACCCTCCTTAGCCTCTCAGGAGCCGCTAAGCACAGGTCCGGAGAGGCAAGCCAATAATGTGCCGGACACGGGAGTCGCGGTCCCAGAAGAGGACAAGCGACCTATCAACACACATGCGCTCGAGGAGATCAAAGCCTACCTTGCGCACCACGCACCCCGACGGCCGAAGGCCAATGTGGAGAGCTCGGAACTTTTCGTGTTCGGCGCCTGGCGGTGGCTACGGCCGGAAAGTTCGCTTGAACGCCTGTCCAAGCTCCAGGAAGACGCGCGGTTGTCGGAACTCGACACAGGAGAATTCGCGCGCAGACTGCTGGAGGCCTGCGAGGAACTGGAGGAAAACCATCCGAAGTTGCGCCTTTGGATCGCGAAGCGCTGCGCCTTGCTGGAGTACAGAACCTCGACGCTCGCGGAACTGCCGACAGAATTGCCGACTACCGGCATAAGCTTGAACCATTCACTTTTTACCGGGTTGATGAATTATTGCGACGCCGGTTCACCCTTGACGCGCGAACAGGCCGTGTCCGCTCTCGAACGTGCTGCCGCAGAAACGCTGGAGCAGGCCATGGAGGCAGTAGGCCAGATAGTCTGTCGCACGCTAAGTATTCGACCGAATGAGTGTAGATTCTGGGCTAACCTGATGCTTCCCGAGGAATTTGATTTCCTTGCCTCGCCCCTGTTCTCTGCATTCGACTCCCAGCAGAACATTGAGGATGCGAGGGAATTGTGGGGGGATCCCGTGAAGTACGAGAAGTGCCTTGTGGTGGTCGCGGAAACGAACGACAAAGTGGAGTACCTAGGGTTCTGGATCCCTGTGCTTCCCAATTGCCGTAACCCTTCGGCAGGGGCAGCTACCGCCTACTACAAGGCCAGAGCCTCTGCGGTTTTTATCGATGACCCCCCGCCCCTCGGCGACGACGTCTCTGACGGGACGCACCCGAAGTGGGTGCGATACCTAAGAGAGCGGTTTCTGCAGGCAGTGTTCGTCTCGGTTCCCTTTGCCATCGAAGTCAAGGGTGGGCAAAAAAAGGTGCCGGCGATCGTGAACGTCAATATCGACCCTGCCAATGACCGGGATTTTCGGCGGGCCTATTATCCTGAGTGGTTGCGCATCATCCAACGCGAGGCCGCACCCCTGGTGTGTGAAGCTCACAAAGCCTTCGTGCTCTCGCGTGCTACCCTAAGATGAGAAGAGCGAGATGGAAGCTGACCCGGCTCTTGCTCTAACCGCATTGGAGAAATGACAGTCATGGCAATGGACGGTACAGGTATGGAGAGGCAGGTGGTGCAGGTCGAGCGCGGTCTGAATTGGCGTGTGGCCAGCCCGGCCGAAGTCCTTGCCGCCAGCAAGGCCAACCTCAAGCGATATGCCCGCGAGGGCGGCGCACAGATGGTAAACCCACCAGCCACACGTCCGGAAGGTGAAGGTTGAATTCGGAGTAATCGATTCAGCTTGAGTAAGACAAAGATCAACTGGAACTTGTAAGTCAATCAGCCCGGTTGATGGTGCTGTACTCTGCTTGTGCATTTATCCAGATGTATTGGTCCCTGTACTGAAAGACCCAGCTATGGCGATGGGGAGAAATTCCCAATTCACCCAAGTTGCTCCAGGACCTCAATGACGGCTTGTAAGCCGCACCCTCCTTCACTTTCTGCCCAAACCAGCAACTGGTAGACCCTATCCCCGTGCGGTGCATTTTGCGGTGGGAGTATACCGGGCGCAACTTTCAGCACGAAGGCAAGCATATTTAGTTGTTGGTACGGCAAGCGGTTGAGCCTCTCGAAAAGCAGCAGCCGTTGGGTAACAGAGGCAAGGGGCCTAGCGGCGGGCGGGGAGGAGTAGACCGCGGGATTTGCCGCGGCTCCCTCCGCTGCAAACTCCCGAATGTGTTTGACGATAAGCTCGTCGCCCCGCTCGGGGGCAATCACCCCTTGCTCGATAAGCCACAGGGTCAGTTCGATCCGACGCTTGAGCACGGAGCGGGAATCTTCGGGGCCGCCGGTCATCTGCGCCGTATCTGGGGTGGGTTGCTCGACACTAGACCCAGCCTTCGGCCACGTCCTGCGCAAGCCCCATAGATTGGCCGGTCCGTTCGTCTATGAGCGCCGCTTGCCGTTGCAGTGATTCGGCTTCTTGTTCTCTGCCTTGATCCCGGTACAGCAGCGACAGGTTGTGCAGGGTGCCTGCCACATCCGGATGGTACTCTCCCAAGGCGTATTGTCGGATCGACAACGCCCGCTTGAGCAATTCCTCGGCTTGCTGGTCGTTACCCGAACGGCGTTGCAATTCGGCCAAATTGTTCAGGGCGGTAGCTACATTTGGATGATCAGGTCCCAAGAACTTGACAAATAGTTCAAGCGCCCGCAAATACAACCGCTCTGCCCCACCGAAATCTGAGCGAGCTGACCGCAGTTGCGCCAGGTTGCTCAGAACAATCGCAACATCAGGGTGTTCTTGCCCAAACAGCCTTTCTCGCTCTTTCAAGACCCGTTCAAAAAGGTTTTCCGCTTCCTCAGGACGGTTTTGGTCGCGGTAAAGCACTGCCAGATTGTTGAGGGTCGTCAGTGTATCAGGATGGTTCTCTCCCAGAAGATCTTGCTGCACCACAAGTGCCCGTTGGTACATCTCCACCGCTTCCCAAAGGCGGCCTTGGGCGTAGTAGACCGCCGCGAGGTTGGCGAGGTTGGCCGGATAGTCGGGACTCTCCCGGCCTGACAAACGTTCGCTTTGCCGCAGCAATTCCAGGCACAAGTTCTCGGCCCGCCCGTAATTGCCCTGGGCCAGGCGCAGCTTTGCGAGGCCGGCCGTGGCGCGGGAAAGCTCGCCGAATCGCTCGGGCAAGCCCTTCAGCGTGTGCAGAACTTCGGAGTACAGCCTTTGCGCCTCGGCAAAACGGCCCTGACTCCGACGCAGATCGGCAAATTGGGTGAGCGCAGTGGCCAGGATCCCAGTAGCCTCCTCGGGACCGCTTTCCCGCGCGGCATCGATTACCCGGGCAAAAAGCCCTTCCGCTTCCGCGTACTTGCCCTGGTACTGGCAGAGCGTCGCCAAATCCTTCAGGTGGCGTGCGATGGCGGCGCTTTTGCCGATTCTGGAGACCGTCCAGACTGACCCGAGCGTCTTGCGCATCCAATATTCCGCATCGGCATACCGGCCCTGGGCCGCGTAAAACGTGCCCAGAAACTCCCCGTACCCGATTCCCTTCTCCCGGACAAACTCCCCGGTTCGTTCCAGAAGCGCCGCCTCGTCCCCAAGCTCGAAGACCAACTGCCGCGCCGCTTCCAGTTGCAGCGGCTCGCCCAGTTCCCGCTGGGAAGCCTGGGCCAAAAGCTGTAGGGCCTTCTCTGCAGACAGCGGGTGATCAAAAGTCGCTTCGCTCGCAGCGGATTGGTCGTGCATGGATGTGCAGGCTACAAAGGGGCCACAGAGCGGTGTTCCACGAGTATAGCCCGGAGCCTGCCAGGGAATGCTGCAGGATAGACTGTACTGGACAAAAGCACACAGAAAATCAAATTCCGAATGATGCCACCCTCCTCCCCCTTCGAAGAACGCCTGAACCTGATGAGCCGGATGAATGCTTTGCCGTTGGCGACCTTCAACAAATTGGTCTTTGTCCTTTCCCCGCCGCCAGGACTGTTGCCACCACCTTCTGCCCCCCAGTCGGATCGTGTGTGTGCCCTGATGGAGTGGGCTAGAGGTACCGGCGGCTGTGGTCTTGAGAGAGTAATCAGTGTGTTGGAGGTGGTGTCTTCAACAGTTTCTCAGGAGCAAACGAGCGTCAACTTGGAGAGGCTTTGGAACGTACCTTACGAGAGGAATGCGTTCTTCACCGGTCGCGACACGCAGCTCGGCCAATTGCATGAAGCTTTACAAAACGTAGGCAAAGCCGCCGTCAGCGGCATGCCCGGCGTCGGCAAAACGCAGCTAGCTATTGAATATGCCTATCTTCAACGCGAGGAGTATCGGTATGTGTTTTGGGTCAAGGCAGAGACCCAGAAGTGTTGAACGCTAGGAATTGGGGTTACAAAAAGAAGCCCAAAATCGTGTAGACTTTGGGCTAAGTGAAATAATTATTGTTGAGCTGATGCTACTCGATTTTCCGCAACTTGTCAAAACCTTTCTGTCCGCTTTGCCCAATGACGATTTTCCTGTCCTCGATACCCGGCTCTTTTTCAGTTGCTGGCTGGCCCTCGTCATGGACAAAAGCACCCTCAGCATGCAGGACCTATTCAAACGCCTGAATCGCACCGGTATCTCCGTCGATATCTCCACTTTTTCTAAAGCCTCGCCGATTCAAAAATGAAGTGCAACGCTTGAGAGCCTTCCGCTGAGGGACTCATAGAGGTATCCTGACGTTTACTACGACAACCAGGAACCCCTATGAGCTTCAGCCAGCTTACCCTACTAGAGC
>JAHHGR010000082.1 GCA_019359725.1 Aphanocapsa lilacina HA4352-LM1
CAGGCTTTAGAAAAAGTGGAGATATCGACGGAGATACCGGTGTGGTTGAGACGTTTGAACAGGTCCTGCATGCTGAGGGTGCTTTTGTCCATGACGAGGGCCAGCCAGCAACTGAAAAAGAGCCGGGAATCGAGGACAGGAAAATCGTCATTGGGCAAAGCGGACAGAAAGGTTTTGACAAGTTGCGGAAAATCGAGTAGCATCAGCTCAACAATAATTATTTCACTTAGCCCAAAGTCTACACGATTTTGGGCTTCTTTTTGTAACCCCAATTCCTAGCGTTCAACACTTCTGGGAAAATTCCTTCTGGTTGTCCAGTCCCACTATCCCCGGAGGTTATGATGTCTTTCTCGAAAGATATCCAAACAGTTTGTTCTCCCAAATGGCGCCAAGTCCGAGTGGCGGCTGGAGCAATGTCAATCCCAATTTGGCCCCCTGCACGTCTCCGACCATGGCGGCGGGTGCTTCGCTGAACTGCCCCGGAGGCTTGAGTGGGTGCGTGGGAGAGGATTGTGAAGTGAAGCAATGATCCTTTTGTCTTTAGTGGAATCTGAATGAACTGAAGTATCATGAGGAACGACAAAATGCTTAGAAATTTGCTCGCGGGTCTTCTTGCATCAACTGCTCTGGCTGCGTCGGCAGCAAATGCAAACAATGCAAATAGAGTTGATTTGCCCGTTTTTGATCTCGTGAACGATACCCGCACCCAGGGTTACGTCGAGATCGATTCAACTCAAGCTTTAGAACTGTATAGCAAATCTGGAGAACTGATCGAAAAGCTTGAGTTCTTGTTTTCGGACAACACCATTCCAGCCCAGAACTTGATTACTTATTTCTACGCGGGCAGGAAGTACTCCGTAATTGTCGCTATAAATCCAGTCACTGGAGAAAACCTGTCGTACGCCACGACTAGAGCCGCCAAAGCGCGTCCTGCACCCGATCCAAATTTTGTTGTTCCCCCACTAACCAAGCAGCAAAAAATTGACAACATCACTGCAGCGATCGCCGCGTACCGAGAAGCTGGAAAATTCGACGCTGCGGATCGGTTGGCCAAGAAGCTGGAACAGGTGAAAAATTTGCCCGACGACCAATAGCAACCTGACATTCCGGTTCACGGTTAGCCAAAGTCACACCAGCGCCCGGCGCTCCTGAGCGGAGAGGTCGGGGGCGGTGCGCTCGCCGAAGCGTGCGAACAGGACCGGGATCACCACCAGCGTCAGGGCCGTGGAAGTAAACAACCCCCCGAAGACGACGAGTGCCAGCGGCTGGAGGATTTCTTTGCCCGTCGGTTCGCCCCACATCAAAGGCACCATCGCGAGGGCCGCCGTCAGCGCGGTCATCAACACCGGCGAGAGCCGCTCGATCGAGCCTGCTTCGAGCGCCTGATCGAAACTTTCCCCGGTGGCCAGCCGCTGCTGGTAGGTGGTGACCAAAATGATCCCGTTGCGGTTGGCGATGCCCAACAGCGTAATAAAACCCACCAGCGAAGCGACCGAGAGCACCCCGCCTCCCAGCCAGACTGCGACAATGCCGCCGATGAGCGCCAGCGGCAGGTTGGCCAAGACCAAAAGCGCCCCGCGCACCGAGCGCACCGCCAGGAACACTAGCACCGCCACCCCCGACAGCGCCAGGGCGCTGAAGATGAGTAGTTCGCGGGTGGCGCGTTGCTGGGCTTCGAACTGGCCGCCGTACTCGAGGTAATAGCCCGCCGGTAGTTGCACTTGCCGGGCGATGTTGGTCCTGGCCTCGGCGATGAGCGAGCCGAGGTCGCGGCCGTCGGCGTTGGCGGCCACGACGATGCGCCGCGAAACGTTTTCGCGGTTGATCGTGTTGGGGCCGGTGCTCGTGACGAGGCTCGCCACCTGGGCGAGCGGAATCTTTTGACCTGTAGGCGTGTCGATGAGCAGTTCGCCAATTTTGTCCGGTCGGTCGCGGGCCTCCGGGGCCAGCCACACCACCAGATCAAACAGCCGCTGCTCTTCGAGGACCTGGGAGACGGCCCGGCCGTTGAGGGCCGTCTCGAGAGTCCCGGCCAACTGCCCCACCGTGAGGCCGTGGCGCGCCGCTTGAACGCGGTCGAAGCGCACCGACAACTGCTCGACGGGCACCTGCGGCTCCACCTGCAAGTCCACCACGCCGCTCACCGTCCGCAGCGCCTGCTCGACCTCGGCGGCCTTGGCGCGCAACACTTCGAGATCGGGGCCGAAGATCTTGACCGCCACCGCCGAGCGGGTGCCCGAGAGGGTCTCGTCGATGCGGTGGGAGATGTAGCCGCCGACGTTGAGCGCCACCCCGGGAAACTTTTCCAGCACTTGCCGGACGCGATCGACCGCTTCTGGATAGCTTTGGACTTTTGGGATCAACTGCACATCCAGTTCGCCGAAATCGACACCCCCCGCGTCGTCGTCGCCGATAGCCCGCCCGGCACGAAACTGCACCGTCTCGACCTCGGGGATGGCCATCAGCGCTTTTTCCATGGCCATCCCCAAACGTTGGGTCGAGGCGAGGGAAGCCCCCGGCAGTTGGGCGACGCGGATGGTGAGGCTGCGCTCCTGAAATTCCGGCAAAAACGTCGTCCCCAAGAAGGGAAGTATGGCCAGCGACAGCGCCAACAGCCCCACCGACCCCGCCAGGATGGGCGCCGGGTGGCGCAGGCTCCAGCTTAATACCGGGCGGTACAGCCGCTTGAGCCAGCGCACCAGCGGCGTCTCGCCGTCGGGCAGGCGTCTCCCGGCAAGCAGCACACAGCACAGCGCCGGGGTCACCGTGAGCGCCACCAACAGCGAAGCGAGCAGCGAAAAGACGTAGGCGAGGCCCAGCGGCGCAAAGACGCGGCCCTCGATGCCTGTGAGCGTAAACAGCGGCGCAATCACCACGCAGAGGATCAGTGTGGCGAAGACCACCGAGCCGCGTATCTGCACCGAACCGGCGAAGATGACCTGCACAGCAGGCAGCGGTTGGGCGCACGCCTGGTTCTCGCGCAAGCGGCGGTAGACGTTCTCCGCGTCGATGATCGCATCGTCGATCACTTCTCCTAAGGCGATGGCGAGTCCCCCCAGCGTCATGGTGTTGATGCCGACGCCGAAAGCGGCCAGCAGCAATAGTCCCAGGGCGATCGAAAGCGGCAGGGCGGTGAGGGTAATGAGCATCGTGCGCCAGTTGCCCAAAAACAGCACCAATACCACCGCCACGATGATCACACCGTCCCTGAGCGCTTCGAGCACGTTGCCCACGGACTTGTCGATAAAATCTTCCTGGCGAAAAGTCGTGGTGACCCGCACGTCCTTGGGCAGCGTGGCCCGGATGTCGTCCATGGCCGCTTCCACCGCGCGCGTCACGGTGGGAGTATCGGCAAACGGCTGGCGAACCACCGTCACGATCACCGCCGCTTGTCCATTAAAAGACGCGTCGCCGCGCTTGACCCCCGAGCCCGTCTGCACGCGGGCCACCTCCGCGATGCGCACAGGCACGCCGGAGCGCACGGCCACCACCGACTCGCCCAGATCCGCGAGCGAAGCGATTCGTCCTATCCCGCGGATGACCAGTTCCCGGTCGGGCGAGAGCAAAAAGCCGCCCGGCGCGTTGAGGTTCGCCTCCTGCACCGCTGCGCTCACCTGGCCCAGCGTGACGCCAAATTGCTTGAGCCGGTCCGGGTCTACCAGCACCTGGTACTGCATCTCGCCGCCGCCGATGGCGAGCACGTTGGTGACGCCGGCAATTGCCAACAGCCGGTTGCGGATTGGCCAGTTGGCCAGGGTGGCCAGTTGCAGCACATCGGTGCGTTCCGGCCCCGGCGCGCCCGGATCGACCGTGAGCGCGTAGCGCAAAATCACGCCCACCGGGGAACCGACCGGCAGCAGCAGCGGAGCGTCCACCCCCTCGGGCAGACGGGGGACCGCCTGCTGCACCCGCTCGCTCACCAGTTGGCGGGCGCGCAGGATGTCGGTATTGCCTTCGAAGATGAGGGTGAGCGTCGAAAGACCGACGGCGCAACTGGAGCGGATGTCGGCAAGACCCGGTGTGCCGTTCAGTGCACTTTCGAGCGGCAGGGTCACCAGCGATTCGACCTCCTCCGGCGCCAGGCCGGGGGCGACGGTCTGGAGGACCACCTGCGGCGGGGCAAAATTCGGAAACACATCGAGCGGCAGCCGCACGGCGGTGGCAATGCCCAGGCCCAGCACCGCCACCGCCCCCAGCACCACCAGCCAGCGGGCGCCGAGCGACAGCAAAATCAACCGATTGAGCATCGCCGCCTCCTAGGGCTTGGGGAGTGCGCCGGTCGAGACGCCCGCGCTTTGGCCGCCCCGGCGGCCCGCCACCTGCAGGCCGGCCAGAAAACCCAGGACCGTCAGTGCCACCGCTGCCGCAAGCCAGATCCACGCGGGGATTTCGCCGTCCTGCCCGGGCGCCTCGGTCCGGGCCGTAGATGACTTCGATGCTTCCTGTTGGCTGTGCTCGCCGCCGCCGACACCCGCCCCCTGCTGCTTCAAACTCTGGGCGCGCAACTGCCAGACGCGCTCGACGACCACTTCGTCGCCCGCACGCACGCCCGCGCGCACCTCCACCACCTCTTCGAAGCTGCGGCCCAATTCGACCGGCACCGGCCGGAAGCGGTCCGCTCCCGCTTTGCGGTAGACCACCGAAAGACCGTCGGCCGTCAGCACCGCCGAGCGGGGCACGACCGATACGGGCCGGGCCGCCCCGTCGCTCGCCAGCAGCAACCGGGCGTACATCTGCGGCTTCAACAGCCCCTCCGGGTTGGCGAGCACCGCCCGCACCGCGAGGGTGCGCGTCTGGGGGTCCACCGCCGGGTCGAGGCTCTCGATGCGGCCTTTGAAAATCTTTCCCGGATAGCTCTGGGTCGTCACCTCGATGGACCGACCCGCCCGCACCAGCCCCAGATCTTTTTCGTAGACCTGGGCGGTGGCCCAGACTTGCGTCGCATCGAGAATCCGAAAGAGCGCCTTGCCGGGTTCGACGGCTTCCCCCGTCGTCACCTGCTGCCCTGCCACCACCCCGGCAATCGGCGCAAAGAGCACCACTGTGCCGTCCGAGCGCGCACGCACGCCGCTTTGCCCCAGTTGGGCAAGCCGGGTGCTCAAGGCCGCCCCGCTGAGGGCGAGCCGGGAACGGGCCGCCCGCAAATCCGCCTGCGAAGCGCGCAAAGCGGCCTCGGCCTGCTGAAATTCGCGGCGGGCGGAGATCTTCAGTGCCACCAATTCTTTTTCCCGCTCGTAGTTCTGGCGGGTCAACTGCACCCCGGCGGTGAGCCGGTCCACCTCGGAGCCGGCCTGGGCGCGCTCGCGCTCCGCCTCAAGCGCCAGGGTCCGCACCTCGGGGCTGTCGAGCACCGCCAGGGGTTGGCCCGCGCGCACCGCCCGGCCGCGCTGCACCTGCAGACGCACGACCCGGCCCGCCACCGGGGCGTTGATCTCAGAAGAACGGCCGGGGATCGCCTCGATTTGACCGTTGACGGCCAGCCCCGCCCGCACCGGCCGCTCGCCCACGGTGGCCACCTGCAAACCCAATGCCCGCTGCATCTGCGGCTCGATGCGCACCTCGCCGCCACCGGCCACTCCCCGTGGAGCAAACGTCGTTTCCCCGTGACCTTCGCCGGCACGAACGGAAGCGGCGGTAGCCGCTCCTACTAGCACCGCCACCGTCAAAATCCTTGCTGCTTTGCTGCGCATCCGGCCTCTCTGCTGGGGGACGCTCGCAACAACCGACGGCGCGCCCACTCCTCTAATTTTGAACCCTGTTCAAATTAATGGAAATAGGCATTGTGAAAAAATAATGAAAACCATTTGCGTGTCCATCGGTTTCTCGGCAGTGCAGCCCGCCGGTTGGGGTAAGCTGGCGGGTAGTCTTCGATTATGCCGAGCTGTGGATCTGACGAACGTTCACGCCATTTTCCGCCCCAACCAGCAGGGCCTCAAAAAAGTCCTGGGCGATCTGGAGGCAGAAATTATGGAAGCGGTCTGGGCGCAGGGGCAGCCGGTGCTCGCGCGGGATATCCATTCGCAATTGCCCGCCGGCAAAGATTCGAGTTACAGCACGATCGTCTGCACGATGACGGCGTTGGTGGAGAAGCGTTTATTGCAGGTGGTGGCCAAAGAAGGCAAGGCACGCATTTACTTGCCCACGACGAGCCGCGAAGACTTTTTGCACCAGACCCTCGGGCACGTCATCGACAACATCCTCGCCGCTTTCCCGGACACGGCCGCGGCCCTGATGCAGCGGCGGTTGGACACCGAAGAAGCTTCTTTGCCGCGCCTGCGGCAGCAGCTTGATGCGCTGAGCGCCGAGGAGCAGCCATGAGCCATGCCTGGTTTCTGCCGCTGGCGGGGGCGGGGGCGAGCGCCCTGGGGGCGTACCTGTTGCTCTGCTGGCGGCTAAGGACGGAGTGCCCCTCCCCGGGCAGGCAACAGGCGTATCTGCTGGGTCTGTTTTTGCCGGTCTTGATCGGTTGCCTGCTCAGCTGGCACCTGATGGAGGATCTTTACCTGGGCGGAGAGCACGGTCTGCCGCTGGTCGGTTGGCAGGTGCTCCAGTCGCCGCCCGCCTGGTGGCTCATTTGGACTGTGGGTCTTACGGCGGCGGGCTGCGCCGAGTATGCCCTGCGGCACCGGCGGCTGGGCCGCCGGCTGGACGGCTGTGCCTGCGACGACACCCAGGCCCGGCGGACACAGCTTTGGGCCGACGCGCTGGCCCGGCAGGCGGGCTGTCGGGGGTTGCGCGTGCGGCGGCTACTCACCCGCCGACCGGTCGCGGTGCTGGTCGGTTGGTACCGGCCGGTGCTGTTTTTGTCGAGTTGGTACTTCGACGCACTGACCGAAGGGGAACTGCGCACGGTACTGGCGCACGAGTTGGCCCACACCCGGCGCCGGGACAACCTTGTGGCCGCGATCGGCCGGGGATTGCTGTGGGGAGCTTATTGGCTGCCCACGAGCCGGTATTGCTGGGAGCGGTTGCTCGAGGAGCGCGAGGCGGTGGCGGACGAATGGGCGGCTGCCCTGACGGGTGCGCCGCTGCAGTTGGCGAGCGCGCTGGTGAAGGCGACCGAGGCGCAGAGCGGCTCGGTGCCGCTGCCGGCCAGCACCCTGGAGGGTTCCACGGGCATCGAGCGGCGCGTCGAGCGGCTTATCGCCATGCACCGGCGCTCGGCGGTGGAGTGCCCGCGCGTGCGGCCGGGTGCCTCGGTGTGGGTCGGGGCGGCGCTGGCGACGTTTTTGTTGACCGATACGCTGCCGCACCTGTTGGATAGGCTGCTGGCGGGCGGGGGCTGAGCGCGGCCGATGGCTCTGCTGCTGTTTGGGCTTGCGGCGGCGGCCGAAATTGGCGGCTGTTTTGCGTTCTGGTCGGTATTGCGCCTGGGCAAAAGCCCACTTTGGCTACTACCGGGCCTGTTGTCACTGGTCGCCTTCGCCTGGCTTTTGACGCGCTCGGAGGCGACCTACGCCGGTCGGGCCTACGCGGCCTATGGCGGTGTCTATATCGCGGCGTCGTTGGTGTGGTTGTGGCTGGTAGAAGGTACCCGACCGGATCGCTGGGATCTGGCCGGGGCAATTTTATGCTTGGCGGGAGCGGCCGTTATTTTGCTTGCCGACCGCTCCCCGTAGAGCCGTTTATCGGTTGGATGGGCGGCGGCGAGCCCAGCGCACGATCATTGCCGCACCGAGCGCCGCGAAGATGACCATCATCGCGAGGATGAACCAGTCGAGGGGCGTGGTCAGGATTTCATCGAACCTCCCCTCGGCAATATGGTTGAACACGTTGCCGTGGTCGGCGAGCACCAGGCCGTGAACGAGTAAATCGGTCATGATTGCTCCTTGCATCCGTGGGACGCGGAAATGGAACGGGAAGTACTCTCGGCGGGCATCCTGGCTCAGGCACAATCGCCATCACAGTTGCGGCACAGCGGTGGATTCTCACCACGCTTTCCCCATTCAGACCGGGCTGATCCCCCGGCCGCCGAAAGCGAAGCGATTCTATCACCCCCGCCGGTTGCTGTCGGAGCGCTCACATGCCTTTAAAGCCGCCGATGGTTTCCAGCATCTCGGGGCTCGAAGCCGCCTGGGGCTGCCGCGAACCCCACTGGCTGAGCAGCAAACCGGCGATCACCAGGGTACCGCTGAAGTACTGGATGCCGTCTGGGACTTCGCCCAGCAGAAAGTAGGCTCCCACAGTACCAATAGCCGGAATGAATGAACTGATCAAAGAAGCATCGAGGATGGCGGCGCGCTTGAGGCCGGAAAACCAGAACAGCTGCCCGAGGGCGACAATGACGGCCCCGTACAGGAGCATCCACTGCCACAGGATCGGCGAGAAAGCGTCCTGAAAGTGTTGCGGTCCGTAGAGGGCCCAGGCGACGAAAAAGAAAATCACCGCTCCCAAAGCTGAGCGCACGACCAGATAAATGCCGGGGGGTACCGCGGCGAGGCCGTTTTTGCTGAGGATGGTGGCAACAGCGGAGGTGACGGCGGCCAGGGCTGCGAATCCTTCTCCCATCCCGAAGCTCCATAGATCTTCGGCCATCGAGAAAGTCGGGACACCGCCGGAGGGCAGCAGCAGCGGCACCAACGCGCCCACAAAGCAAATCAGTGCCCCGGCGCTCTGGTAGCGGTTGAGGCGCTCGCCGTACAGCCACACCGACAGTGCCAACAGCAGTGGTGTCTCGAGACGGCTGACGAACAGCACACTGCTGACCATCGCCAGCGAAAGCGCCTGGAAGATCAAGGCGGGTGCGAGGGCACCGGCAAGCAGAGCAACGATGAGCAGCAGTGACCATTCCCGGCGGCTCAAGCGTTTGAGATTGCCCGGCGTCCAGTCGCTGCGGTAGACAGCAAACAGCACCGGCAGCGCACACAGATTGCCGACAAACAGAACGTTGCAAAGCGAAATCGGATTGCGGCCCTCCACCGGATACTGGGTGCCCAGTTCGGTCAATTTGCGGACCACCGGATTGGCCAGACCAAAGATGAAGACGGCCAACCAAAAATAAATTTTGCCGGACACAGTGCCTGCGAAGCGGTCGCGAATCTCGGCCATGGCTCAACTATAGGTGGGCATTGCGTGCGGGTTCTGCAGGGATTACGAGCAGTGCAGCCCATTGGATTGTACAAAGCCCCAACCGCCGCCCAGGGCTCAGTCTATGCACTCACCGCCAGGACAAAGCTTGTAGGGTAAAATCGAGGGGTAAATCCGGCCGCCGGCTTCTGGGCTGGATCGGCGGTGACTGCAACTCGCAGGCCGGGCGCATCGATGGAGTGGCAAAGTGAGCGATCCGTGGATCCGAACTTTTTTTATCGGTAGGGCGACGGCCGAGATTTTGCTTGAAAAGCTTGAAGATGCCGTCACCGATGTGCTGAGTGAAGTGGGCAAAGCCGAGGCGGATTGGCGCGACGGGCTGCGGCAATTTACCGAGGCGGTGATTACCCGCGCCGAGGCCGAACAGGCCGAGACGCTGGCGGACTTGAGCGCCGAGGGCTATACGACGCGCGCCCCGGCCGCTTCCAAAGATGTCCAGCGCAATATCGATGAGTTGCGGGCGGAGGTTGCCCGCCTGCGCTCGGAATTGCAGCGCTTCCGCAACCAGGAAGCCACGTGAAGTCCCTGTCCCCCTCCGCTACCCATTCGTGATCGTGTCGGCGCCGCCTTCTTCTGCCAAGAACTATCGCTGGAATCGGGTCAACTACTCGCGCACCCGCCGTGTGATCGATATTTGGGGCTTCTTTTTGTTGATTCTGTTCTACCGCTGGTGGGACAGCAAAAAGTGGACCTACCGCAGCGGCGACAGCGAAGAAAACCGCTCGCGCCGCCAGCGCATGCGGGCGATCTGGACGCGCGAGACGATGCTCGAACTGGGACCGACTTTTATCAAAGTCGGGCAACTGTTTTCGACGCGGGCGGACTTGTTCCCGAAAGAGTACATCGAAGAACTCTCCAGGCTCCAGGACGAGGTGCCGGCCTTTCCCTACGAACAGGTCGTCGAGATCGTCGAGGACCAGTTCGGCAAACCGATCCCCCAGGTCTTCCAGTTTTTTGATCCGACCCCGATTGCTGCCGCTTCCCTGGGTCAGGTGCACAGAGCCCAGCTGCACTCCAGCGAAGAAGTCGTTGTCAAGGTGCAGCGCCCGGGCCTGGAGAAGCTGTTCAATGTCGATCTCGGCATCCTGCGCGGCATCGCCCAGTACCTGCAGAATCACCCGCGCTACGGCCGGGGCGGGCGCGAGTGGGTGCCCATCTACGACGAGTGCGCCCGCATTCTCATGCTCGAGATTGACTATCTCAACGAGGGGCGCAACGCCGACACCTTCCGCCGCAACTTCAAAGACAGCCCCGAAATTTGCGTGCCGCGGGTCTACTGGCGCTACTCCTCCCCCAAAGTGCTCACCCTCGAATATTTGCCGGGCATCAAAATCAGCAACTACGAGGCGCTGGAGGCGGCGGGGCTCGACCGGCGCTCGCTGGCGCGCATCGGGGCGCGCTCCTACCTGCAGCAGTTGCTCAACGACGGCTTCTTTCACGCCGATCCCCACCCGGGCAACATCGCCGTGCGCCACGATGGGGCGCTGATTTTTTACGACTTCGGCATGATGGGCCACATCCAGCCGGGCACCAAAGAGAAGCTCATGGACATCTTTCTCGGGGTGGCCCAATCCGATGCCGACAAGGTAATCGATTCACTCATCGAACTGGGGGCTATCAAGAAAAACGCCGACCGGGTGCCCATCCGCCGCTCGATCGAATTTTTGCTCACCAACTTTGTCAACCAGCCCTACAGCATGCAGTCGTTCAACTTTGCAGAGTTGACCGACGACATTTACGAGATGGCTTATGAGCAGCCCTTTCGCTTTCCGGCGACTTTCACGTTTGTGCTGCGGGCCGTCTCGACCCTCGAAGGACTGGGCAAGGGCCTCGATCCCGATTTCAACTTTATGGACGTGGCCCAGCCTTTTGCCGATCAGCTCATGGCTGTCAATTCAGAGTTCGGTATGCGCGAATTATTGAACCAGCTCGGCCAGCAGGTGGGCCAGGTCAGTTCGATGACCGTCAACCTGCCCCGGCGCATCGAGCAAACGCTTGAACGGGCCGACCGCGGCGAACTGCGGGTGCGCACCAAGTCGATCGAGACGGAGCGATTGCTCAAGCGGCTCAACTCGGCGGCCATCGGCGGCATCTACAGCGTGCTTTTGGCGGCCTTTCTCATCTGTTCGGTCGTGCTCTACACCGCCGACCATATTCTCGAGGCGATCGCCGCCTTTGGCCTGGCGGGCCTGTTGTCCTTTGCCCTCGGGCGGGTGCTGCTGCGGTTGCAGCGCATCGACACCGACTTGCAGTAGCGCCCGGCACGCTAGACAGCTGCGGGAGTCTCATCCTATAGTGTTAGCCTAAAAGCGCTCTGTTGGAGGGAAGGCCATTCCTGAGCCGATCAACCTAACGGTGAGCCTGAGGGGCACCCGCGATGAAGGCGAAAACTACCAGCTTTTTCGCCTGATTGGTCAGCTGGATGCCTTCTCGGAGCCCGTCTTCCGCAAAGTGATGAACAAGTACATCGAGGAAGGCACGCCCAACGTCGTTCTGGATTTGTCGCAGATCGACTTTGTCGACAGCTCCGGCCTGGGGGCGTTGGTGCAACTGGCCAAAAAAGTGCAGGGGGTTCCCGGTACTTTCCAGATCGTCGCCAACCCGCGCGTCACCCAGACGGTGCGGCTGGTGCGCCTGGAGCAGTTTTTGTCGCTGCGCAATTCCCTCGAAGAAGCGCTCGGGCACATCCCCGGAAAGTAGCCCTTGGATCCCGTCCAGATCCGCTCGCTGTCGCTGGAGGCGCTGGCCTACCTGGGCGACGCGGTCTGGGAACTGCACGTGCGCACGCGGGTACTGCTCCCCCCCCGCCGCCTCCAGCGGCTGCACGGCGACACCGTCGCCTGTGTGCGGGCGTCTGCCCAGGCAACGCTTGCCACCCGCCTCTCCCCGCACCTGACCACGGCAGAGGCTGACTGGCTGAGACGCGGCCGCAACGCCGGGGGGACGGTCCCGCGGCGCCTCGACCCGGCCACCTACCGTTTGGCCACGGCCTTCGAGGCTTTGTTAGGATATTTGTTTCTGGCTGACCGCGACCGCCTCGGGGTCATCCTTCACCTGTGCGATGAGTTTCAACACCACCATGGCCCCGACACCCCGTCCCCAGAGGCCTAAGCGCCCGAGTACCAAGGCGAAGCCCTACTCCGCCGCCAAACCCAAGGCCAAGCGCCCCGCCAAACTGGTGCGCAAAGCCACAGGCGAGGTGTCCCACCCCGAACGGCCGCGCGATGCGACCCGACCGGTCAAAGCCAAAGACATCACCCCGACCGTTGCCGGGAACCGCGCTCCCAAGACCATCAAAACCCGCACGGCCCCTGAAGCCGCCTCGACCGTGGTCGAGAGCGACGAGGCGGAACTGCTCTACGGCAAACAGTCGGTGCTCGCCGCCTTGCAGAACAGCCGTCCCCTCAACCGCGTCTGGCTCACCGAGAAGTTGCGCTACGACCCGCGCTTTTTGCGGCTGCTCGACGCAGCTAAGGCCGGCGGGGCGGTGATCGACATCGTCGAGCCGCGCCGGCTCGACCAGCTCACCGCCGGGGGCAACCATCAGGGCGTCGCCGCCCAGGCCGCCGCCCATCCCTACGTCGAATTCGAGGAATTGATCGCTTCGCTCGTGGAGCGGTCCGACCCGGTGTTGCTCGCCGCCGACGGCATCGAAGATCCCCACAATCTGGGGGCGCTCATCCGCTCCGCCGAGGCGTTCGGTTTTCAGGGGATTATCTTGCCCCAGCGGCGGGCGGTGGGGGTGACGGCGACGGTGGCCAAGGTGGCGGCGGGGGCAGTGGAGCACCTGCCCATCGCCCGGGTCACCAACCTCAACCAAGCCATCGAACGCCTCAAGGAGGCGGGTTATCAGGTCGTCGGCACCCAGGAGAAGGCAAGCCAGGCGCTCTACGAACTGAAGCTGGATGGGCCATTGGTAGTTGTAGTGGGATCCGAGGGCAAGGGCATTTCGCTACTCACCCAGCGCCACTGCGATCACATGGTCACCATTCCGCTGGCGGGCAAAACCACCAGCCTCAACGCTTCGGTGGCAGGCGGGATCGTGCTTTACGAGGTGATGCGTCAGCGCCGCGGCAACCAAATCGACCTCAGCTAGACGGTGCCCCCTGCACCCGGGTACTGCGAGAGAAGCATTTGCGGGTTTAGGCTAGAAAGTGGACGGCTTCCCCGGTCCTATGCAATCCTGGCTGCAGAATTTTCGGCAACTGCTCCGTCCCCAGCGCCTCGCGACGCTGGAAGCGTGCCTGATCGGTCTGGTGGCGGGTCTGGCGGCGGTCATCCTCAAGCAGGGCGCCGACCTCCTCAGCCACTGGCGCCTCGATGCTGCGGGATCATTCGGCTGGTGGGTGCTGCCGCTTCTCGGGCTTTTGGGGGGAGTGGCGGCCGGCTGGTTGGTGGAACGCTTCGCCCCGGAAGCTTCCGGCAGCGGCATCCCCCAAGTCAAGGCGGTGCTGGCCCGCGTGCCGATGGCGCTCGATCTGCGCGTCGCCTTCATCAAACTGGTGGGCACGATGCTGACGCTGGGTTCGGGGTTCCCGCTGGGGCGCGAAGGCCCGACCATTCAGATCGGGGCAGCGCTGGCCAACCAACTGAGCCGCTGGGTGCCCACTTCCCCCGCTTACCGCCGCCAGTTGGTGGCCGCCGGAGCGGGAGCCGGATTGGCCGCCGCCTTCGACGCTCCCATCGCCGGGGTAATCTTCGTCGTCGAGCAGTTGTTGCAGGATGTCTCGGGCCTCACCCTGGGGGTGGCCATCCTCGCCTCGTTTATCGGTGCGGTGCTCTCGCGGGTGCTGGGGGGCTTCAGCTTCGACCTCAAATCGAGCATGGCCGATTTTCAGACCGGTTTTACGGTTCAGGAGATCCCGTTTTATCTGTTGCTCGGGGTGCTGGCGGGGGTGCTCGGAGCGCTCTACAACCGGGGCCTCATCGCGAGTCTCACCTTCAACCGGCGGGTGCTGCGCTGGAACATGCCTTTGCGGGTGGGATTGGCCGGGCTGGTCATGGGCGGGAGCCTGGCGCTGCTGCCCGCGGTCTTTCGCGACGGCGAAGCGTTGCGCGGGCTGATCATCGGTGCCCAGGAACCCTGGCAGTTCGCCGCCCTCGCCTTCGTGGCCCAGTTCATGCTCACACTCATCGCCTACGGCTCCGGGGCACCGGGCGGCGTGTTCGCCCCCTCGCTGGTCCTGGGGGCTGCCCTAGGTTCGCTGGTGGGGACGCTCTCCTACAGCACCCTGGCCGTCAACGCGCCCATTACCTACTCCCTGGCCGGGATGGGGGCGTTTTTCTGTGCGGTGACCCGCGTGCCGATTACGGCGGTGATCATTATTTTCGAGATCACCAACGACTTCAACCTGGTGCTGCCCTTGATGGTTGTCTGCGTGGTCGCTTCGCTGGTGGCCGAGCGCCTCAACGAAGGCTCGATCTACGACCAACTTTTGGCCTGGAACGGCATCCGCTTGGGCGAGGAGGCGGTCAGCGACGAGAAGCTGCTCGCTCAACTGGCGGCGGGCGATGTCATGCAGACGCGCCTGGAGACGCTGGAGAGCACACTCCCCCTCAGTGAAGTGTCCCAGGCCTTTTCGCGCTCACACCACCGGGGCTTTCCGGTGGTCGAGGGCGAGAAACTGGTGGGGATCGTCACCCAGACCGATTTGATGAAGATCGCGGCACGCAATCTGCCGCCCACGGCCCCGCTCAGCGAACTGATGACACCGCAGCCGGTCACCGTCACCCCCCGCGACAGCATCAAAGAGGTGCTCTATCTGCTCAATCGCTACGAATTGAGCCGCCTGCCGGTGATCGAGGACGCGAAGCTGGTGGGGATCATCACCCGCAGCGACATCATCCGCGCCGAGGCGGATTTGCTGAGCGGCGACACCCAGGCGGTCGGTCCGCGCCCCGACCCCTCCTACGTGGTCTATCAGACCCGCTCCCCGGCGGTGGGCGGCGGCCGATTGCTTCTGCCCCTGGCCAACCCGGACACCGCCGGGGCACTGCTCGAATTTGCCCTGGCCATTGCCCGCGAGCGCAACCTCGAATTGGAGTGTCTGCACGTCATCGCCGTACCCCGCACCAGCGCACCCTCCAGCACCCTGGTGGCGGTGGCCCCGGCGGTCAACCTCGTGCGCCAGGCGGTGCGCGCCGGTCGGGCCGTCGGGGTGCCGGTGCACACCCAGGTGCGCGTCGCCCACGACATCGCCCAAGCGGTGCTCGAAGCGGTCAAAGAGCGGCGCATCAGCCTGGTGCTGATGGGCTGGCGGGGGGTGAACACCGCCCCGGACCGCATCTTCAGCAATACCGTCGATACAATCATCCGCCAGGCGCCCTGCGAGGTGCTCCTGGTCAAGCTCAAAGGCGACGCGATCCCACGCCGCTGGCTGGTGCCCATCGGCGGCGGTCCCAACGCCCAGGAGGCGATCAAGATTCTGCCCGCGCTATTGCGCCGCGGCCCCGGCAAAAGCGAGATCGCCGTCTGCCAGGTCTTCGCTCCCGACAATCCGGCCCACGACACAGGTCTACTCGATGCGGACGCCGAGAGCCTCGGCCGCTCGTTGGGCTACCCCGTGCGCGCCTTGCCCTTGTTCTCAAAATCCGTTGCTCAGGCCATCGTTCAGTGTACCTCCCAAGGCCACTTCGACGGGGTTATTATTGGTGCGAGCCGCGAGAGCCTGCTGCGCCAGGCCATCCGGGGCAACATCCCTGAGACCGTCGCCAAGGGTAGCGACTGCACGGTGGTCGTGGTGCGCACGTAGATTCTGAAGTCCAGTGTCGACAGTGCAACGCAACCCAAGCCTGGCAGTGGAATGCTGAGTAGCTTGCTTGCACCTTCAGATACACTAACGACAGATAAACGCGGTGGAGATAGAGGCCTGATGACAAGAGAATCTACGAGCGGCTAGGCTTATACTTATGGAGCAGAAGTGTTGAATGTCAGGAATTGATCCTACAAAAACAGCCCGAAGTAGTGTAAACTTCGGACTGTGTTCAATTCCTTTTAATTGCCCCGATGCTACTCGATTTTCCGCAACTTGTCAAAACCT
>JAHHGR010000083.1 GCA_019359725.1 Aphanocapsa lilacina HA4352-LM1
AGCAGGTGCAAAGGGCAATGGACATGATCAATGACCGCCCGCGAAAAGTGCTTGGTTATCGGACACCACGGGAGGTATTCTTAGCTCAGTCAGGTGCTGTTGCACTTCAAACTTGAATGGGCCCTTGTTGAGCAGGTCAAGCTTATTGACATGGCCGAATGGGGTTTTTGGAGAATGAAACAGCCCTGTCGGCGGTTCTGTGGCAAGTTCCATTTTGGGAGAGCCGCGTGCGACTATGGACCTCGACGTGGTTGCCAATTTGCAGGCACGGCAAGTCGCGGATTTGATCGAAGCTTTCCAATCCAGTTACTACATTAGTGAGAGTGCCATTTACGCAGCATTGGGAGCGCAGACCGACTTTCCATCGTTCAACGCCATCGAACTGGAGACGCTTCAAAAGCTCGATCTTTTCGTCCTTGGTGAGCAACCCTTTGCAAGGGCAGCTATGGAGCGCCGACAGCGGGTTGCCGTTCGCGAGAACCCACCTGGATATCTGTGGATTTACAGCGCAGAGGACATCCTCTTGCAGAAACTGCTCTGGTACCCGTTGGGAGAGCAAATATCCAGCCAGCAGTGGCGCGACGTGTTGGGGGTTCTCAAGATTCAGGCTGAAAGGCTCGATCTGTCGTACCTTTACAGCTGGGCAGCAAGCCTGAGCCTCACGGAGATGCTGGCTCGAGCTATTCAAGAAGCTGGATTAACCAACTCCTAAGAAGGCCCATTATGACGACGAATAAACCTGCGCCTATTGTACTTCTCCAACCGTGCGCTCCTGTTAGATAACTAAACTGGAGGCAGGTAGCAAAGGACCGCTATGTTTCAGTACAACCCTGCCGAGCCGTTACCCACCGCCGAGCCGTTGCCCGACTCGGATGGAAAACCCGTGGACAATGAGCTTCAGGTAGAAGTGGCCGGTTTGCTGTCCGCGATTCTCTCGCTGGCCTGGGCCGGTCGCACGGACTGGTTTTTCGGTGCGAACCTGGGCCTTTACTATGCTCCTGATGAAGAAGCGGTGGTGCCCGATGGCTTCCTGAGCCTGGGGGTACAGCGCCACAAGGGCGAGCACGGCCGTCCCAGCTATGTTGTCTGGGAGGAGGGTGCTCTGCCGGTACTCGTGTTGGAAATCGTCTCCCGGACGTACCGGGGTGAATACGGCAGCAAACTGGCGCTCTACCAGCAGTTGGAGATTCCTTACTACGCAATCTATAACCCCATGCGCCGCCGTCAGCAAAGTCCATTTGCCGCGTACCGGCTTGTGGGCGGCAATTATCTGCAGCAGGAGACGGAACCCTTCTGGATAGAGGAAGTGGGCCTCGGCCTTGGACGCGGCGAAGGTGTGTATAAAGGTTGGCAACGCGAATGGCTTTACTGGTTCGACCAAGACGGCCGCAGGCTGCCCACTCCCGAAGAACGAATGGAGCGAGAGCGGGCAAAGATTGCCGCTTTGGAGCAGCGGTTGCGGCAGTTGGGCGAGGATCCTGGAGGGCTATGAAACCGCCGATCAGGGCACGCCAGTTCCTACAACAAGTCGGGCTGTCCGCCGTCCAACGGCAAGCGGTACTCGGTTTCAAATACTACCTGCCAGCTCAATTCCCGCTGCTTGGCCCGGACTCCCATTTCGTCCTCGGCTTCACGCAAGGCCGCCGACAGACACTGCGCCCAAAGTTCTTCCTCGATGATTCTTCGGGTCAGCGACGGCGTGTCTTCACAAAGATCCTCGATTTCGCGGCGGCTGCCGTGGATGGTGACAAGCCAGCTACGCGTGCGGCGCTCGGGTTGGGTCTCCCACTGGATGATGTGCGCCATCAATCGAATCAGCTGTGAGCGCAAGGCGCGTCTGTCCGAGCGGCTCATCGCCTCGGTAAGGGCGGCGATGCCTTCGCGGGCCGCCTGGAGGTCGCCATCTTCGAGGGCATGCCGGATCTCCACAGCCGTCAGATAGTGCGATGTGCTTGCCAAATGGGACCAATCTTGAGCCATCGGATTGGCAGCGCTTGGGCGTCTTTCTCGAATTATGGCCTATTGGACCGGCAACCAATCTGCCGTCGGCAGCCGCCAGTTGCGTCCGTCGCCGCCATAGGTGACACAGTCCATTGCCGCCCAGGTCTTCAGATGCAGCGGCTCGTAAAATTCGAGCACCGGGCCGCCGGTGCGGCGCAACAGAAAATAGTCCTGGCCGTTGGCGACGTAGTAGCGCTCCTTCGCTCGGGCCAGCGGCTGGGCGAAGGCGTCGGCCAGACAGCGGGCCGTTCTCGGTTCGGAGCCGGCCAACGCTTCGATCGCTTCTTCCGCCTGCTCGCGCCGGCCCGCCTGCCGCAGCGCCAGGATACGCACACCCGCCGCCCGCCCGACCGTGACGCGCCAGGGCAGGCGCAGGGCGATGGGCATGTCGGGCTGGACCGTCTGGGCAGCAGGCATTGCATTCAGGCTTTGGAGGGCCTGCTCAGGGCGACCGAGCCACAACCAGAGCGTCGAGCGCAGGTAGAGCGCGTCGTGCTCCATCGGATAGCGCGCCAGCAGCCGGTCGTAGACAGTAAGGGCCTCGCGGGCGAGGCGGGGAGCGAGGGCGCTCAGCGCCCCGGTGTGCCAGCGCTCGTCGGTCCACTGATCCGGGAAGAGCAACAGCTCGGCTTTGAGGTGCGGCAGGGCCGCCTCGGTTTCGCCCTGGGCTGCCAGGGTCAGGCCGAGGCCCAACCGCAGCGTCGCGGTGGTCGTCGGGTCATAGCGCAACGCCTCGCGAAAGCGTCCGGCCGCCTGGGAAAGTTCTCCCCGGTAGTAGTGCAGCCAGCCGGAGGCGGTCAGGGTAAAAGGGTCGGTGGGCAACAGCCGGACGGCCCGCTCAGCGGCCCGATTGGCGACGGCGATCCACTGCGCCCGGCGCGGGTCCGCTTCCTCCAGCCCGCGGGCGGCAAAAAGCAGCGTCTGGGCCGTTTGCAGCGGATAGTAAGGCTGGCGGGGATCCAGGCTTTCGGCCTGCCGCATCGCTTCGATAAAGGCGGGGATGTCGCCCCGGCGGCGCAAGGCAAAGGCCCGATCCGCTTTTTGCCAGCCCCGGTCGATGCGCACCCAGCCCGAGAGCACGGCGGCGAGCAGCAGAGCGGCCAGTGGTCGCAAGCCAGGCACAGCCGGGGGCGGTTCGGGATGGCTCAACCGCACCAGTTCGGCAGCCAGCAGCACCAGCGTCAGCGCAATCGCCGGGTTCTCGAGCTGAAAGTCGGTGAGGCTGGAGACGGCATAACCCGCCAGAGCACCCGCCAGGGCAGCAGCGGCGGTTCGTTCGCGGCTGAGCAACCGTCCAATCGCCAGTGCGCAGCCCCCCAGCCACCCCAGGTAAGCGGCCAGACCCGCAAGACCGGTTTCGGCGAGCAGATGCACGGGGGTGCTGTGCAGTTGTTGGGCCGTGCGGGCCATCCAGGGGTCGATCTCGCTGCGGTAGCCCGGGAACACAAAACCGGTCACCCCCTGGCCTACACCAAACAGCGGGTGATCGAGCCACAGGCGCACCCCCGTCTGCCAGAAAACCCACCGCTGGGTGGCGCTGATGTCGCGGCCCTGCAAAAACAACTGCGATTTGGTGCTGGCAAAGGTGAGCGACAGCATGCCGACGGCAAGGAGCACACCGCCTGCCGCCCCCAGAGCAAGCCAGGTTCGCCGGTCCAGCCGGATGAGCAGCCTACAGACGAGGACACAACCGGCCAAGGCCCCCAACCAGCCGCCGCGCGATTGGGTTGAAAAGAGCAGTGCCAGGCCCAGCAGCCCCGACAGTCCCCACAACCACCGCCCTTTGCCGGGTCGAGCCAGGGCGAGGGCCAGCGTCACCGGCAGTGTCAGCGACAACAAACCGCTGCCAAAATTGTGATGGCCCAGCGGGTAGACGTTGTTAAAAAAGTGAAAAGGTGGTCCAGCCTGCCACTCGGGAATCACCACCAGCAGCGCGTACTGGTAAAGACCCGCGACACTGACCAGCACCTGGGCAAGGGCAACGACGCCCAGCAGCGAGACTCCCCGCGGCCAGCGGCCCGAAAGACCATAGAGCAGCGCAAAATAGCCGCCCGCCATCGTCGCGTACCACCAACTGCGCTCGGGATCCGGGGAAAGCGCGGCACTGGTGGTCAGTGCCGCCGCCGTCAAACCCACCAGCGCGTCAAACGGCTGCCCCAGCCTCCGGCAGTGAACAATCGCCTGGAGCGCCCCCAACAGCAGCAGGCCCTGGGGCAACAAGCACCAGGGCCAGCGGGCAATCTCGGAATAGGAATTGCGCAGGGTGAGCAGCACCGCGTAGCCCATCGCCAGCAATCCAAGATCCAGCCTGGACAGCGCCGCTGCGACGCTCGTCCAACCGGGTTTGAATGCACGAGCGCCCATGGACTCCTAGCGAATGTACTCCTTGAGCACGCTGTTGCGGTTGGGATGGCGCAGCTTGCGCAGCGCCTTCGCCTCGATCTGACGGATGCGCTCGCGGGTGACGTTGAACAGCTGGCCAATTTCTTCGAGGGTCTTCATGCGGCCGTCGTCGAGGCCGTAGCGCAACCTGAGCACGTCGCGCTCGCGCGGCGAGAGGGTGTTGAGCACCACCTCAAGATCCTCTCGCAGCAGGTTCTTGGCAACTTTGTCTTCGGGGGTCTCGCCGTCCGCTTCGATAAAATCGCCCAGCCGGGAATCTTCTTCTTTGCCGATCGGGGTCTCCAGGGAGATGGGCAACTGGGCGGACTTGGCGATAAAGCGCAATTTCTCGATCGTCATCTCCATGCGGGTGGCGATCTCCTCTTCGGTGGGCTTGCGGCCCAGCTCCTGCGAGAGCAGCTTGGTGGTCTTCTTGATGCGCGAGATGGTCTCGTAGAGGTGCACCGGTAGGCGGATGGTGCGCGATTGGTCGGCGATGGCGCGGGTGATCGCCTGGCGGATCCACCAGGTGGCGTAGGTGGAAAATTTGTAGCCCTTTTCGTGATCGAATTTTTCGGCGGCGCGGATGAGTCCCAGTGAACCTTCCTGAATGAGATCCTGAAAGGACAGACCGCGGTTCATGTACTTTTTGGCAATTGAAACCACCAGACGCAAATTGGACTGGACCATCTTGTCTTTGGCCCGCCGACCGTAGGCGATGCGGTCGCGAAATTGCTCGTAGGCAATGCCCGCCGCTTCTGCCCAACGCCTGAGTTCTTGCTCACTTTCGGTGACTTGATCGCTCGAAGAAAGCAGATTCTCGGTCAGCAGATCGTCGTCACCCAGCAAATCGGCCACATCGCTGTGCATGTCCGTCCCGGCAGCCCCCATGCGGGCGCGCAGGCGCTCCAGGGTCAACAAATCGGCGATCTGGCGGGCCAACTCGATTTCTTCGTCGGCGCGCAACAGACGGATGCGGCCAATTTCCTGCAGGTAGACGCGGATGGAATCTTCGGTGTAGTGCGCGCGCTGGGCGCGGCTGCGGCGCCGGGCCGGGCGGGCGGCAGCCGCATCGGCGGCTTCGGCCGCCTGGGCTGCGTAAGGGTCGTCCTCCTCGGCCATCAAAGCCAGAGCCTCCAGTTCCATCGCCGGCTGCTGGAGAGCGTCCAGAACGTTATTGGCCTGCGTCATGCTGCACTCCTCGTAGATAGCGGATCCAGAACAGACAAACCGTATCCTTTATACTCTTCCGTTCGGAAGAAAAAATCGTTGCGCGCACCGGATGCCGGGTTGATTCGGCCCCCTTCAAGGTAGTCCTGCTTAAAATGTGGGAGCGAAGCAACTGCCTGACACGCTCACACGCTATCAAAAATAGTCAAAATCCACAGGATTTGACTAAAAATTTACGACCCTCTCGAATCTTCCTGATTGTAGCGCCTCCAATTGGATCTGGGTGGAAGTGGCATCGGTATTTCGGTCCATTGCGGCAGATAGCGAACCGGCCGGGCGCGGGGCGGCAAAGCGGCTCAAAACCACTATCCGCGTCCGCCCCGGCGGATGACGATCCGCCCGGTACCCACGTACATCGAGCGCGCCATCGCCCCCGGGGGAAAGGCATTTACCTCGAACAAATAGTTGCCGTCCATGCGCGGATTGCGCACCGGACCCCACTCGACGGTGACGACGTTGCCGGGTCCGACCGGCGGGTCGAAAAGGACGCTGATCACCTGCTCACTCACCGTGGCGCTCACCGGTAGGGCCCGGGCGGGATACTGGGGCGCCTGGACGTAGGGCTGGGTCGGAATGAAGGCGCGCACCTGGGACGGATTGGGCAGATTGAGCCCGAAAGGGCCGTACTCGGTGGGTAGGCCGATATCGAGGCGGGCAAGCGGTTCGTCGAGGCTGCCGGGCGCTTCGACTGCGAACTGATAGTACGCCGGATAGTCTTCGATCGTCACTTGGCTGACTGCGGAGCGCAAAAGCCGCAGGGGTCCATTAAAGGCCGTCTCGCCCGAACTAAATTGGATGGCGGCGGCACCGGCACCGAAGAGCAACGCGCAGGCGGCCGAAACGATCAGGTATTTGCCCAGAGACATTCCATCGACTCCTTAAAAAGTACGACCCACGCCAAAGGTCGCCTCCAGCTTGCCCCAGGCCAAAGCGGGCGCGGGAATTGTTACAGATTATGCTACATTGCGAGCGAAGGTATCTTGACGGCACGCCATGGTAACAACAACGGCAAAAAACGTTGGCTATATCACCCAGATCATTGGTCCTGTGGTCGACGCAGAATTCCCGGAAGGCGATTTGCCTGCCATCTACAACGCGCTACTCATCGAAGGCAGGACCGACTCGGAACTTGACATCCGCCTGACCTGCGAAGTGCAGCAGCTGCTCGGTGATAAAAAGGTGCGGGCGGTCTCGATGAGCACGACCGACGGCATGGTGCGGGGCATGAAGGTGATCGACACCGGCGCCCCGATCACCGTTCCGGTGGGTAAGCCGACTTTGGGCCGTATTTTCAACGTGCTGGGCGAGCCGATCGACGAGTTGGGGCCGGTTGAGATCGTCGACAAGTTCTCGATCCACCGCTCCGCTCCTCAATTTACCGACCTGGTGACCCAACCGGAGATTTTCGAAACGGGCATCAAAGTCATCGACCTGCTGGCTCCCTACCGCAAGGGCGGCAAGATTGGCCTGTTCGGCGGCGCGGGTGTGGGCAAGACGGTGCTTATTCAAGAACTCATCCACAACATCGCCAAAGAACACTCGGGCGTGTCGGTGTTCGGCGGTGTGGGCGAGCGCACCCGCGAGGGCAACGACCTCTACAACGAATTTAAAGAATCGAACGTGCTCGGGCAGGTGGCCTTGGTCTACGGCCAGATGAACGAGCCGCCGGGGGCGCGCATGCGCGTGGGCCTGACGGCCCTCACCATGGCCGAATACTTCCGCGACGTGAGCAAGCAGGACGTGCTGTTGTTTATCGACAACATCTTCCGCTTCGTGCAGGCGGGTTCTGAAGTATCGGCACTGCTGGGCCGCATGCCCTCGGCGGTCGGCTACCAGCCGACTTTAGGAACCGAGATGGGCGATTTGCAGGAGCGCATCACCTCCACCAACGAAGGCTCGATCACCTCGGTGCAGGCGGTCTACGTGCCGGCGGACGACCTGACCGACCCCGCCCCCGCCACCACCTTCGCCCACCTCGACGCCACCACGGTGCTCTCGCGGCAGTTAGCCTCTTTGGGCATCTACCCGGCGGTGGACCCCCTCTCCTCCACCTCGACGATGCTGCAACCCGCCGTCGTCGGCGAGGAGCACTACAATATCGCCCGCGGTGTTCAATCGACGCTGCAGCGCTACAAAGATCTCCAGGACATCATCGCCATTTTGGGCCTCGACGAACTCTCGCCCGAGGACAAGCTGGTCGTCAACCGGGCGCGCAAACTGCAGCGCTTTTTGTCGCAGCCGTTCCACGTCGCTGAAATTTTCACCGGCTCCCCCGGCAAGTACGTCTCCCTCGATAAAACGATTGCCGGCTTCAAGCGCGTCCTGCAGGGCGAATTCGACGATCTGCCCGAGCAGGCTTTTTACCTAGTGGGCGACCTCGACGAAGCGCTCGAAAAGGCCAAAAAGCTCAAAGACGAAGGCAAGTCATAAAGACTTGTAGCTCACCCCCGCCGCCGCCGCCGCACCGCCGGGGGTGGCGGTTTTTTGGGAGCGGAGATGATAGTATCTGTTGTGATTTGTTACGCAGACGCCGATGATACGCGAAGTCACGATGCCCGCCCTGTCCTCGACGATGACCGAGGGCAAGATCGTCACCTGGAAGAAGCAGGAGGGAGATGCGGTCAGCCGCAGCGACATCCTGCTGGTCGTCGAGTCCGACAAGGCGGACATGGATGTCGAGTCTTTTGACGAGGGCATCCTCGCGAACATCCTGGTAAGCGACGGCGGCAGCGCCCCAGTAGGCTCGGTCATCGCCCTGATTGCCGAGACCGAGGCGGAGGTGGCAGAGGCGAAAAAACGCGCCCCCAGCGGCACTGCCGCCGCACCACCTGCGGCGGCTCCCGCCCCGGTGGCGGCCGCCCCAACTCCAGTCTCCTCCGGCAGCAACGGCGGCCGGCTCGTCGCTTCTCCCAACGCCCGCCGCCTCGCTGAACAACTGGGGGTGGATCTGGCAAGCATCACAGGCAGCGGTCCCGGTGGCCGCATCGTAGGCGAAGACGTCGAGCGCGCTGCGGCGAGCGCCAAAGCGCCGACCCCGGCTCCAGCCGCCCCAGCTGCCAAACCGGCACCCGCCCCTGCCGCGGCGGCGAGCGGTCAGCCGGTGGCCTTCAGTGCCCTGCAGCAGGCGGTCAACCGCAACATGGAAGCGGCCCTGGCCATCCCGGCCTTTCGGGTCGGCTACACGATTACCACCGATGCGTTTGACGAACTGCACAAATCGGTCAAATCGAAGGGTGTGACGGTGACCACGATGCTGGTGAAGGCCGTGGCCATTACCCTCGCCAAGCACCCGCTGCTGTTTGCCGCCTACAGCGAATCCGGCATCCGCTACCATTCGGCGGTCAATGTCGCGGTGGCGGTGGCCATGGAGGAGGGGGGGCTCATCACTCCGATCCTGCGCGCCGCCGACAGCAAAGATCTGTATACCCTGGCGCGCGAGTGGAAAGATTTAGTAGAGCGCGCCCGCCTCAAAAAGCTGCAGCCGGAGGAGTACACGAGCGGCAACTTCACGCTGTCGAATCTGGGCATGTTCGGGGTGGACCGCTTCGACGCCATCGTGCCCCCCGGCACCAGCGCCATTCTAGCCATCGGCGCCGCCAAGCCGACGGTAGTGGTCACCGAGGCGGGTCACATCGCCATTCAAAAACAGATGCAAGTCAACTTGAGCGGCGACCACCGGGTCTTCTACGGCACCGACGGGGCGCGCTTCCTGCAGGATCTGGCCCTGCTCATCGAGCAATCGCCGCAGCAGTTGACGCTTTGAGGGATGATCGATTGTCCGGACGCCGTTTTGCGAGGAGAGAGCTGCCATGGTTTTGAAGATCAAGATTGTCGCTCCCAATAAAGTCGTCTTCGACGACCAGGTCGATGAGGTGGTGTTGCCCAGCGTCAGCGGCCAGCTGGGTATCCTCACCAACCACGCCCCACTGATCACCGGCCTCGGCAACGGGGTGATGCGGGTGCGCAAGCAGGGCACATTCATCCCGATCGCCGTGCTTACAGGTGTGGCCGAAGTCGACAACAACGAAGTGAGTGTCGTGGCGAGGGCCGCCGAACTCGGCAGCGGCATCGATGTGAATCGCGCCCGCGCTGCCCTTGCCCGCGCCGAGCAGACCCTTGCCACCAGCCAGAACAAAACCGAACTGTTGCAGGCCCAGACCGCCCTGGAGCGTGCCAACGCCCGCCTGCGCGCCGCGGGTGCTCTTTAGCACTTGTCAGAGTGCGCACCCTGACAAGTGCATCGTTCGCTACCGCCTATAATGCGGGGAAGGCATTTGCGGGGCAGGGCCATGGCCGGCTATTTCATCCCGGATCGTTTTCGCGACCGGATTATTTTGCACATCGCCAAAAACTACGCGGCGTTACCGAAGGTGCAGACGCCTTTGATATTGGGCATCCACGGCCCGAAGGGCGAGGGCAAGTCCTTTATGGTCGACCGGGTGCTGCAGGAGTTGCAGGCGAACGTGATCGTCATCTCCTCCTCGGAACTTGAAAGCCCGGACGCGGGGGAACCGGGGCGGCTTATCCGCCTGCGCTACCGGGAGGCGGCGGAGTTGGTGAAGGTGCGCGGGCGGGTGGCGGCCATCGTCCTCCACGACATCGACGCGGGCGCGGGTTTCTGGAGTGCGACTACCCAGTACACGGTCAATACCCAACTGGTCAACGCCACTTTGATGGCGATCGCCGACAACCCGACCAACGTGCAACTGCCGGGCAGCTACGACCCAACGCCGCTGCCGCGCATCCCGTTTGTGGTCACAGGCAACGACTTTTCGAAACTCTACGCACCGCTGGTGCGCGACGGGCGGATGAGTAAATTCTCGTGGGAGCCGACCTTTGCCGAAAAGTCCGAGATCGTGGAATACCTGTTTGCCGAAGACGGCGCCGCCCTCGGTCGCTACGACCTGGAGCGGCTGATTCAGCGCTTTGGTGAGCAGCCGGTCGATTTTTTTGCCGCCATCCGCTCGCGCGCCTACGACGACATGCTGCTCCGTCAGGTCAAAGCCTGGGGCCTGGAGAACGTCAGCCGCAATCTGGTCAACCACGGCGGCCACGCCCCCCGCTTCGAGGCGGTCCGCCTCGATCTCGATCGCTGCTTGCGCTGGGGTGAGCAGATCTTGAGCGACCAGCAGGCGATCGAAAGCAGATTGGTCGAAGCGTATACGCGCCGCTAGCTAGCGGCTACCGTTGGTGGGCAAGTCGAGATCGAGCACCAGGCTGTCGTCGGCCAGGTAATGGGCCAGGTGGAAGGCTCGCTCCTCAGTCTTGAGCAGCACTTCCTTAAGGTAGTGCTCGGTGCCGTAGTCGCCGAGGCTGCCCGCCGCGGCAATTTGCTGGCGCAGCAGCTTGATGATCGACTGTTCGGCACCCAGGTCGTTGACCAGCATCGTGCGGCAGTCGAACACGCCGTCGTCCTCTGGCTGGAAGCAGGACATCTCCTGCAATTTAGCGGGACGGCTCACCGGCACCGCTCCAAGCCCGTCGATGCGCTCGCCCAAATCTTCGGCGTAGCCGCGCGCTGCGCCGGCGTAATCGTCGAACGTTTCGTGCAGCTGGCCGAATTCGGTGCCTTCAACGACCCAGTGGTGTTTCTGGTACTGGTGATAGAGCGTGTAAAAGCTGGCCAGCAGATGATTGAGCCCCTCGGTGACGGGCTCGGTGATGCTGCGCTCAAGACCGACGGCGTTATCCTGCAATTGTCCGAACGCTTGGCGCAGCTGGTGGCGAAGAGCGACCATAGGGTAAATCTCAAAATTGGTTCACAACTGATTATTATACTCGCGCTGCAAATCCCAAAGGCAGTACCGCCGGAGGGAGTGCTAGCTTGAAAAGAGCGCTGCAAGGATACCGCATGGGCGAACTGCGAACGCTCGAAGGGGAAGTAAAGGCCTACCTGCCCGGCAAGCGGGGCCTGGTGAACCGCTGCACCCTGGCGACTTCCGAAGGGGAAGTTGTCGTGAAGTTTCCAAAAGAATGGGCCTACCGCGTGACCGAGACCATCGCCGTGGGCGAGCGGGTGCAGGTGCGCGGCAAGCTCAAATTCGACGACGACGGCGAGACGTATCTTAAAGCGACGGTGCTGTTGCATCTGAAGGCGACGGTGAACGCCGCCCAACCCATGGCTTCACCACCGAGCGCCCCCCCGAGCCTCCCCGAACCGGCCTACCCCCCCGAGGTGTCCCCGACGTTGTCCAAGACCCGCGTGCTGGTCTGCGAGAGTGCCGACTGCTGCAAGCGCGGTGCCCGCAAGCTCGTCCGCAACCTCAAAGAAGCGGTCGAGCGCTACGGCCTCGAAGAGCGCGTCGAAATCCGCGCCACCGGCTGCATGAAGCGCTGCAAGCAGGGGCCGAATCTGATGATTACCCCTTCGAAGACCCGCCACACGGACGTCGATCCGGCGCAGGCGCCGGAACTGCTGCTGCGCGAGTTGCTTCCCAAACTGGAGTAGACCTGTGTTTCAGGTGCAGCGTGAGACGGGACCCTTTGGCGAGTGCCGGTTGGTAGACAGCCAATCCGATGCGACCGTGCGCGTCGCCCCCGGCCGGGGCGGCATGGTGAGCGGTTTCACCCTCGCCGGTCGAGATCTGCTCTACCTGGACCCGGAAACTTACTATGACCCCGCCCGCTCGGTGCGCGGCGGCAACCCGATTCTCTTTCCCATCTGCGGCAACCTACCCGACGACATCTACACCGTCGCCGGCCAACCCTACATCCTCAAACAGCACGGCCTGGCGCGGACGATGGCCTGGCAGGTGGTCGAAGAATCGACCGTGGGTGCTGCGGGCCTCACCCTCGAGCTGACGAGCGACGAGGCCACCCGCGAGCGCTACCCGTTCGATTTCACCGTGCGCTTTACTTACCTGTTGCGCGGGGGCGAATTGACCATTCGCCAGGAGTACGACAACCGCTCCGAGCGCCCGCTGCCGATGTACGCAGGTTTTCATCCTTACTTTGTCTGCACGGACAAATCCAAGCTCCGGTTCGATCTGCCCGCCAGCCGCTATATCGATCAACTCACCGGCAAGCCCGGCAATTTTCAAACGGGTTTTCCTTTTGACGCTCCGTCGATCGACTGGCTCTTTACTGACGTACACGCCCAGCAAGCGACGGTCACCAGCCCCGCCGACGGCTACCGGATCGCCCTGCGCTACGACCCAGTTTTTGCTTTTCTGGTGTTCTGGACGCTTAAGGACAAACCCTTTTGTTGCCTGGAACCCTGGATGGCGCCGCGCAACGCCATGAACACCGGCGAGCACCTGCAAATGGTGCCACCCGGTGACCAGTTGCGCGCGGAAATTTCATTGGCAGGAGAAATTCTTTGACATCGAGGGCTTCAAGCGCGCGACCCGCCGCCCTTCCGGTGCCAACTTGCGCAGCGCAGCATCGACAGCCCGACCGCGGCCGCCATCGTCGCGAAACCTTGTTCGGTAAACCGAATACAGCAATCCCGGACACCGCAAACGGCGGGAAAGTCTACCGCGCTAAAATGTTATCCAGACGACAAAGTTGCGCCTGCGGTGCTATAGAGTAGTTCAATTTCCACCCGACATCCATGGCGAACCTGCCCGAGTTCCTGTTCAAAACGTTCGAGAATCCGGATGCGGCCGGACACGGCCGCCGGGTGACCTACACCCCGGCGGCGGACATCGCCGATTGGCTGCTTGCAGCCACCGGCGAAGCGCACCTTGCCGAACTGGTTTACAGCGCCCACCTGCAGGCCTATTTCTATCGCTGCGAGGATGCGCGGGACCGGGCAGTACAGGAGGAATTCGGTCTGGTATTGCAGCCAAGCCGCGCCCGCTATTAACAAGCACCCGCCGGAGTGCTCCAGCGGGTGCTAAAAATGTGAGCGCCCGGGGGCGAATACGCCGGTTAGCCCTTGGGCAGCAAAACCTTGTCGATCACATGGATGACGCCGTTGTCGGCGGCGATGTCAGCCCTGGTGACGCGGGCCTCGTTGACCATCACCTGCTGTCCCTGGGTCTGGATCGAAATCGACTCACCCGCCACGGTCGCGACGTTGCCGGGCTTGATGTCGCTCGACATCACTTTGCCGGAGACGACGTGGTATTTGAGAATATTCGCTAACTTGGACTTGTTCTCCGGTACGAGCAGATCGTTCAGAGTACCGGCAGGAAGGCTTTGAAAGGCATCGTCGGTGGGAGCAAAAACGGTGAAAGGACCACTGCCCTTCAGCGTGTCCACCAGATCGGCGGCGGTCAATGCCTGCGCCAGAGTCTTGAAGGTGCCTGCTTGAACGGCCGTATCAACAATGCTTGCCATGCGCTGCTCCTTGTCATTTGTATTCAACGCTACCAACTTTAACTCCGAAGAGAGGGCGCGAAATCTGCCCATGTGGGGATTTGTGACCGTCGCTACTCACTTATGTTGATCTGAATATCAGAAATTGCGATCAACATAGTTCTGCACTCTTGATATATCAAGCCGGACTCGACAGCCGCTTGGCAACCGTCCGCAAGGCCCGTAGCGCGATCAGCGAGCTGCTTACCAGTCGCATCCCGGCGAGGGGAGAGCGCACAAGGGCAGCGGCCAAGGCGAGGGGTTGCAGGTTGCCCGCGCCATCAAACGCACCGCTGAGATCCGGCAGATCGTCCGCGGCACCGTCGCTCACCACCCGCACCACCCCGACTGAGATGTCTGCCGGTCGTAGGGCTTCAAGGACGCTGTAACTTTCCATGTCCACCACCCGGGTGGCGAATTGCCGGGCGAGAGCCTGCTTCTCCGCAGCCGAACCAATCACCCGGTCGGTGTCCAAGGCACCGACCAACCGCGCCTGTTCAAGGCGCGAGAGTGATGCCTGTACCAGTTCGGGGTCGCAAGGAAGGGTTGCAGCCCCCGGCCGGACCGGGCGGCAGTCGCGGTAGACGACCACTTGCCCCACGGGCAACTGCTCACTCAAGCTGCCGCACAGGCCCATAGACCAGATCCGGCTGCCGTTTCGGCAGGAGAATTCGCTCAAAAACCGCTTCACCGCCGTCGGGCCGGCGGGAATAGCAATCACCGCAATATTGCTGTCTGAGACGCCCTGGCGTACCGCCTCGTACTCCGCCCCTCGGGGCACGAGAATGAAATCAGCTGCGATCATGTCCCCAGTCCAAAATACAATGGCAAAATTCTTTGCCCGCGCCGCAGTGGATCGGCTTCGAGTTGGCCGCGGTACTGAACCAACCGTTGCTCGTCGAAGGTGGCAGGATCGATGCCGATCACATAACTTTTTTGCTTCAAACCATTTTGAAGCGAAGGCTCGACAGCGACGAGCACCGACAGCATTTTCGGGTTTTTTGGCTCGCGCGAAGTGAGCAGCCGCATCGTCAGCTCAGTGCGCCCGTTGAAGGGAGTATCGGAGACGATGGGCGCCGGACGGGTCTTCTGAATTTCGCTTCTCATCGGGGGATCGAACCTCACAAACCAGAGGCTTTCCAGTCTGTAAGCATCGCCTGCTGACATTCGTTATCCCACGACAAGTCGGACCCATCCAGCCAAACGGCCGCTTCCACCATCGCTTCGACTTCGGTGCGCCTGCACCATTCCTGAAGCAGCGATTCAATCAGCACACTGCGATCGGTAACGCGCTTGTCCATATACTCCAACAGTTCATCCGGCAAAGAGATGGAAAACTGCATCGAAACGACCGATTACGCCACCCAAGTTAACACGACGTCAGTTCGGGATAAGTAAATGCGGTCCGCCTAGGCTGGGATTAGCACATCACAAGCCACGGACCGCTCGCTATGCCCAGTCTAGAAGCCCTCTTTTGCCATGTCGATGACTTCTGCCGACGCTT
>JAHHGR010000084.1 GCA_019359725.1 Aphanocapsa lilacina HA4352-LM1
TGAGCGGAGGTTCGGTTGGCGAGTGCACGAGAGGCGATTGAGTAAAGACTATGAGCAGTGGCCGCAGAGCAGTGAGTCGCTGTTCTACCTGGCAAACATGCGGCTGCTCCTGCGCAGATTAACCGCGGCTCAGCCTGCCTCCAAAACCGCTTAACAACTTTACGAATTAGCTCTCAAATCAAACAGTACAATGTAGCAACTATTTGGTGATTTACCGATGTTTCACAGTCGGATTTCTTGGACATTCATTATTTGTCTTGACCTGCAACATCTGCTAGGTACAGGAAGAAAACAGTGGCCGCTTTGATGGTTGTCGGCACCTCCTCCCACGCAGGCAAATCGCTGTTGGTGACGGCCCTGGGTCGGCTCTTCCATCGGCGCGGGGTAAAAGTTGCGCCTTTTAAAGGCCAGAACATGGCCCTCAATGCCTACGTCACCGCCGAGGGCCAAGAGATTGGCCACGCCCAGGCGGTGCAGGCCTGGGCCTGCGGGTTGGAGCCCACCGTGGCGATGAACCCGATTTTGCTCAAGCCCCAGGGCAATATGACCAGCCAGGTGATTTTAAAGGGCAAGCCCGCCGGGGTGTGCGGGGCCGTCGATTACTACCGCGACTACTTCGAACCCGGCTGGCAGGCGGTGGTGGAGGCACTCGCCGAGTTGCAGTCGCAATACGAACTGGTGATCTGCGAGGGAGCCGGCAGCCCGGCGGAGGTCAATCTGCGCCACCGGGATCTGACCAATATGCGCGTCGCTTTGCATCTGGGGGCGTCGACACTGTTGGTGACCGACATCGACCGGGGAGGCGCCCTCGCCCACGTCGTGGGTACCCTCCAGGTGCTGCCCCCCGAGGAGCGCGCGCTCATCAAAGGCATTGTGATCAACAAGTTTCGCGGCTCGCTTGCGCTGTTGCAGCCGGGACTCGACTGGCTCGCGCAGTATACCGGTGTGCCGGTGGTGGGTGTGCTGCCCTGGCTGGAGATGGCCCTACCCGAGGAAGATTCGATGGGTTTATTCGATCAGCGCGGAGCGCGCAAACAGGCGCAATTGGAGATCGTCGTGATCCGCCTGCCGCGCATCGCCAATTTCACGGATTTCGACGCCCTGGAAGCAGAACCCAGCGTCCGGGTGCGCTACGTGAGCCCCGACGGCCATCTCGGTCAACCGGACGCGATCATCCTGCCGGGATCGAAAGCGACCATTGCTGACCTGCTCGTCCTTGAAGCGAGCGGTATGGCTGCGCAAATCCAGGCTTACCCGGGAGTGATCCTGGGCATCTGCGGCGGCCTGCAGATGCTAGGCAAAACTATTGACGATCCGGAGGGCTTTGAAGGCCGTCCCGGCCGCTATCCTGGCCTTGGCTTACTGGACGCTCAGACTGTTTTCGATGTGCACAAGACCACCCGGCGGGTGAGCGTCGAATCGCGCCTGCCGGGTGGGGAGTCTGTGGTCGGTTACGAAATTCACCAGGGACAGACAGCCTTTGCCCGCGGCCTCGAAGCGTTGTTTGCCGATCCCCAACTTGGGGCGGTAAGCAGCGATCGCCGCGTCTGGGGAACTTATCTGCACGGCCTGCTGGACAACCACGCCTGGCGCCGCCACTGGCTCAACGTGCTTCGGGACAGCCGGGGTCTACCGCCCTTGCCTGTGCTGGACGGCCACTACCATCAACAGCGCGAGGAGATGTTCGAACGCCTCGCCGGCGCCTGGGAGCCCCATCTGCCGATCGATGTGTTTGCCGGGTGGGCCGGTTTGAACCATCGTCTGCCTACCTAGCCACTACGGCCTTCCACCGCGACCATCGCCCCGCTGCCCAGGCCGAAGGCCTGGTGTACCGCCTGGAGAGACGATTCGCAGCAAGCAGCCTCCACAATGCAGCTCACCTTGATAGTCGAGGTGGAGATCATTTCGATGTTGGTGCCGAGACTCGCAAGCGTCTCGAACATGCGGGCGGCCACCCCCGGGGTGCCGACGATACCCGCCCCCACCAGGCTGAGTTTGGCCACCGATTCGCGCACGACCACCCCGCCACAGCCTGCGAAGCCCGAGCACAAAGAACCGAGGGCGCGTTGGGCCGAGCGCACGGCGGAGCGGCTGACCGTAAAGCCGATATCGTTGGTGTCAGCCCCGCGCTGCGATTGGACGATCATGTCGACGGCAATCCCTTCTTGGGCCAGACACTGAAAGATCTCCGCCGCCACCCCCGGCCGGTCGGGTATCTGCAAAATCGCCACCTGGGCTTGATTGGTGTCGAGGGCCACTCCGCGCACCGCCTGGGCGGCCGGCCGCGCGCCGCCGACCACCGGCGGTTCCTCGGAGACCGGCGCGCGCAGGCCGAACTGGCCACAGAGCACCTCGCCCGCCTTCTTGGCCTGCTCGCCTGCAATCACACAGCTGAGGCTGGTTTCGGAAGTCGAGATCATCTGGATGTTGATCCGCGCCGCGGCGAGGGCTTTGAACATCTGGGCGACCACACCCGGTCGGCCGATGATCCCCGCGCCGCGGATGCTCACTTTGGTGGGCACCGGGTCTACCACCACCGCGCAACCGCCCAGGGCGGCGGCGGCCGTTTCGCTCACAGCGACCGCAGCGGCCAGATCCGAGCGCTGGACCGTAAAGGCAATGTCGTTGGTGGGTTCTGGAGCATTCGGGTGGTGGATGGACTGGATAATCAGGTCCACATCGATCCCCGCCTTGGCCAGGTGCCCAAAAAGGGCCGCCGCCACACCGGGACGGTCCGGAACGCGCAATAGCGCAATTTTTGCCTGGTGGTTGTCGATGTAGACGGCGTCTACCGGCCGCTCGGTCTCCAGATTGTCGATGGCCCGGTCCACCGGCAGACGGGGCGAGAGCACGATCGTACCGGGGGCGTCGCTCCAACTGGAGCGCACCACCAACGGCACCGCGTAGTTGCGGGCAATCTCGACGGCGCGCGGATGGAGCACCTGGGCACCCAGGCTCGCCAGTTCCAGCATCTCCTCGCTGGTGATTTCCTCGAGCAAGGCGGCATCGCCCACCAGGCGCGGATCGGTGGTGAGTACCCCCGGCACGTCGGTATAAATCTCGCAGCGGTTGGCCTTAAGCACGGCCGCGAGAGCCACGGCACTGGTGTCGGACCCACCCCGGCCCAGCGTCGTAATTTCCCAGAAGCGCGAGTGGCAGATGCCCTGAAAGCCGGCCACCACCAGCACGTACCCGGCAGCGAGAAGCTCGTTGATGCGGCCTGTCTGCACCCTGCGGATGCGCGCCCGGGTGTGGTTGGGCTCGGTGACGACACCTACCTGGGCACCGGTCAGCGAAATCGCCTTGCAATCTAAGGCGTGCAGCGCCATGGTCAAGAGCGCCACGCTCTGCTGTTCGCCGGTGGTAAGCAGCATGTCCATCTCGCGCGGGTCCGGCTCGCCGTGCATCTCGCAGGCCATTTTGACCAGGGCGTCGGTGGTGTGGCCCATCGCCGAGACGACCACGACCAGATCGTGTCCCTGGCGGTGGGTGCGGGCGATGCGTTCGGCCACCGAGCGCATCCGTTCGACGCTGCTCACCGATGTGCCGCCGTACTTCTGAACGATGAGGCCCACGGAAAAATTTAGTTGCCGACAGATCCCCACGAGTCTACCGGTACGGTGCTCCAGGACACAAGGGATTCACGGGCTATCCTGGCAGGCGGGCCATGCATCGATCGAAAATCGATCAATATTCGGGTCTACACTGAATAAGTAGAAATGACCACGGACGGGAGCTTGGGAGGCGCGCAGGCGATGCAGCAGACGATCCAAAAAAGGCTGACGGTCCAGTCCGGGGCGGTGGCACCCGAGACGGTAGCGATGCGCTGCCTCGACTGGGATCGCGACCGCTTTGACATCGAATTTGGTCTGCAAAACGGTACGACCTACAACTCGTACCTGATCGAGGGCGAGCAGGTCGCGCTGGTGGATACCAGCCACGAAAAGTTTCGCTCTCTTTATTTGGATCTGCTCAAAGGCCACGTCGATCCGAAGCGGATCGACTATCTGGTGATCAGCCACACCGAACCCGACCACAGCGGTCTGGTGGCGGATGTGCTGGCGCTCGCGCCCCAGGCGACGGTGGTCGCTTCGCGCATGGCGCTGCAGTTTCTGGCGAACATGGTGCACCGCCGCTTTCCGCAGCGGGCGGTCAAAAGCGGCGACACCCTCGATCTGGGGGGCGGGCACGTGCTCGAATTCGTCTCCGCCCCCAATTTGCATTGGCCCGACACGATGTTCACGTTCGACCGGGGCACGGGGGTACTTTATACATGCGACGCTTTTGGGATGCATTACTGCAACGATCGGATGTTCGATGACGATTTGGCTGCTATCGAGCCCGATTACCGCTTTTATTACGAGTGCTTGATGGCCCCCAACGCCCGCTCGGTGCTCACCGCCCTCAAACGGATGGAGCCTCTGGGGGAGGTTGTTGCGATTGCCACCGGCCACGGACCGATGCTCAAGCGGCACCTGGGCGAGCTGGTCGACCGCTACCGGCGCTGGAGCCAGGAGCAGAGCGAGTCGACCACCAGCGTGGCGGTCTTCTATATTTCAGACTACGGCTATAGCGACCGGCTCTCCCAGGCCATCGCCCAAGGGATCACCAAGTCCCACGTCGCCGCCGAACTGGTGGACCTGCGCGCCACGCCCCTGGCTGAGATTCAGGAAATTGTCCACCAGAGCGCCGGGGTGGTGATTGGCACCCCTCCTACGGCGGGACCGGCGGCCGAGACGACCCAGGCGGCTTTGGGCGTCATTCTCGCCAACATCAAAGAAAAGCAGGCTTTTGGCATCTATGAAGCTTGCGGCGCATTCGATGAGCCCGCCTTGCCACTGTCGAGCCGATTCAGCGACTTGGGGCTGATGCGGGCCTTTGCGCCCATCCGCATCCCGGGGCGCGAAGGAGCGCTGGGGCAAACCGAGGCGTCCGGTACTCCCACCCCGGCGCTTTACAAACTGTGCGAAGAATCCGGGACCGATCTGGCTCAATGGCTCACCCGCGACCGCACCGTCCAGCAGATGAAGGCGGTGGCGGTCGGCCTCGACAAGGCGATGGGTCGTCTGTCGGGCGGGTTGTACGTACTCACCGCCGCCAAAGGTGAACTCAAAGGCGCCATGCTCGCCTCCTGGGTCAACCAGGCGAGCTTTGCGCCCCTGGGCGTCACGATCGCCGTCGCCAAGGACCGGGCTATCGAGGCGCTGATGCAGGTGGGCGACATGTTTGCGCTCAATGTGCTCGAAGAAGGTAAGTACGCGCCGCTGATGCGCCACTTCCTGAAGCGCTTTGCCCCGGGTGAAGATCGCTTCGTGGGTGTGGAAACGCTCACCGGCACAGGCGGCACACCAATCCTGGCCGATGCCCTCGCCTATATGGAATGCCGGGTCGCCAGCCGCATGGAGTGCTCCGATCACTGGCTGGTCTACGGCGTGGTTGAGGATGGCCGCGTCTCCAACCTGGAGGGATTGACCGCCGTCCACCACCGCAAAGTCGGCAACCACTATTGACCAGGTGTCAGGATGGCCTGGTTGAAACCTGACACCTGGCACCTGACACTTTGAGGAGAAGCGCCATGATCCCTGCCCAAACGCCTGTGCGCGATATCCAGACGGTGTCGGTGGCCCCCGACACCTGGGCGTTGCGCTCCCGCAGCTTCGTGCGGCTCAAATTCGAGGTCGAGTACGCCCGGCAGCGGGGCACCACCTCCAACGCCTTTGTGTTTCAGGGGCCAGATCGAACGGTGCTGCTCTCCCCGCCGGGCGAAACGTTCACTACCCTGTTTCTTGCGGAGTTGGAGCGGCTCATTCCCCTGGAGCAGATCCACGCGGTAGTCCTGGGCCATATCAATCCCAACCGCGCCAAAACCCTGATTGCCCTGCTGGCGCGCGCTCCCCACCTGGAGATAATCTGCTCCAACCCCGGGGCCGTCGCCCTCAAACCCTTACTCGAAAGTGAGGCGGCCGATCTAAAAACGCAAATCCGCATCGTCCGCGGCCAGGAAGTCCTGGAATTGGGCAGCGATCGCCGGTTGCAGTGCATTCCCGCTCCCACGCCGCGCTGGCCCGACGGACTGTGCCTGTTTGATGAGAAGCACTCGGCACTTTACACCGACAAATTTTTTGCCGCCCACGTCGCGGACGATGCCGTGTTTGACGAGAGCGGCACCGCCACAGGCGAGGACGCCCGTTATTTTTATGATTGCCTGATGGCAAGCCAGGCACGGCAGGTTGAAGCGGTGCTCGACCGGCTGGCCGAGTGGCCCGCCCGGGTAGTCGCTCCGGTGCACGGACCGCTGTTGCGCGCGGGCGGGCTGGATCTCATCTCCCATTACCGCCGCTGGAACCGCGCTCAAATTGAAAAGACGCTCACCGTCGCCTTGCTCTACGCCTCGGCCTACGGCTCCACCGCCACCCTCGCCCAGGCGATTGCCCACGGGATCACCAAGGCCGGGGTGGGTGTAGAGACCGTCAACTGCGAATTTGCCGCCCCGGAGGAGATCCGTGAGGTGGTCTCGCGCGCCGACGGCTTTGTGATCGGCTCGCCCACCCTGGGCGGTCACGCCCCCACCCAGATCCAGACGGCCCTGGGCATTGTGCTTGCCACTGCTCCCAAATCGCAACTGACCGGGGTATTCGGCTCCTTCGGCTGGAGCGGCGAAGCGATCGACTTGCTGGAGAGCAAGCTGCGCAACGCTGGATATTCTTTCGGATTCGAGACTATCCGCGTCAAGTTCAAACCCAACGCCGCCACCTTGCAGGAGTGCGAAGAGGCGGGCACCGATTTTGCCCAGGCGCTCAAGAAGACGCGCAAAGCCCGTCAGGGCCGCGCTCCTGCCGCCGCCACCCCCGTCGAGCAAGCCGCGGGCCGCATCGTCGGCTCGCTATGCGTCGTCACGGCCCGGCGCGAAGATGTGAGCAGTGCGATGCTCGCCTCCTGGGTCTCCCAGGCCACCTTCAATCCGCCGGGGCTCACCGTGGCCGTCGCCAAGGAGCGGGCCATCGAGTCCCTGCTGTACCCGGGTGACGCCTTCGTGCTCAATATTCTTGAAGAGGGGCAGCACCTGCCTTTGATGAAGCACTTTCTCAAACCCTTCGCTCCGGGTCAGGACCGCTTTGCGGGGGTTGCCACGCGCGCGGCGGCCAACGGCTCGCCCATCCTCCTAGGAGCGCTCGCCTACCTCGAATGCCGGGTGGAGGGGCGCATGGACTGCGGCGATCACTGGCTGGTCTACTGCGTGGCCGAAGGGGGAGATGTGCTCAACCCGAACGGAAAAACAGCCGTGCACTTTCGCTCGACCGGTACGCACTACTGACCCTGGACAGGTGTGGAGGCCGATCCGAGGGGCAGCGGTGCACCGGGCGGATTGGGCGGGCTCAAGTAGCGGGCCAAAAACCGGTAAATTTCTTGGCGCGATTCTCTGGCCAGGGCCGTGTCGAGGCGGTTGAAGGCGTGGCCGCCGGGGGCATTCTGGTAGATTTTGGACTCGAACTGTTTACCTGCCGCCTTGAGGGCTTTGATGAGCGCTTCCACCTCCATGACGTTGACGTCCTCGTCGTTGGTCGTGGTGTGGACCATCAGCGGCGTCTTGAGCTTTTCGGCGTGGAAGACCGGTGAGCGGCGGCGGTACTCGGCCACATCTTCCTCGGGAGTTTTGCCGATATGGTAGGAAGCAGAAAAAAGCTCCCGATAGTTTTGACTTTTGTAGCCAAGGCGCATGATTACATCGCTGACCGGTACGCCTGCGTAGGCCACTTTGTAATCGCCGGGGTGAAAAAAAATATTCATCAACGTGATCATGCCGCCGTGGCTCCAGCCGATGATCCCAACCCGCTCGGGGTCCAGGTTCGGGTAGTGTTCGAGCATCCAGCGCTTGCCCGCCAGCACGTCGTCATTTTCAAGCCCGCCGTAGTCGATAAGCTGCCAGAAATTGCGCCCATAACCACGGCTACCCCGGTACTCCGGGGCAATCACTGCGTAGCCCTGTGCGACCAGTTCGCGCACGATGTGGGCGTTTGCCGTGCCGAAGTCGCCGTGCACACCCCCATGCACGAAGACCACCAGCGGCAGCTTCTGCCCGCTTGAGCGGTTTTTAGGAAAAAAAGTATAGGCGTTGATAATTACCGGGTTCCTGGCGCCCTGAGCTGCTGGATTGGGGACGACCCGAGGGGGCGGCCCGGTATAGGCGACTTTGTCGATTAGAGCAATGTCGTCGAGCTTGCGGTACCACATCAGGTCGTCGACGCTCTTGGCCAGCGACTCCTCCATAAATCTCAGGCGCTCGTCAAGCGAGCGTATCTGCTGTTGGAGTGCTTCCGAGGTATTGGCTGTCGCGGGTTTCGACTGCGCCCACGTCCTTGAAGCGCCCACAAGTGCAATCAACAATACAATCATCGGTACCGTCCATCTTCGAAGCATGCTCTAAACCGTTCCCAGCTCGCGACGATGCGCAGATTCTAGCCAAACGGCGGTTGCTTGCGCGCCGTTTCGATCGGGACAGACTACGCTGTTGGTGCAACGCTTGCAGAGAAGCTGGCATGGAGGCGACACCTGAATAAGGACGCCCTTGCCGGCAGCAGCTCAATACAGCTGTCGACTGCCCACAGGTACCGAGGTTCGCCAACCCGGGTACCAGCGATCCATCCCAGCGGCACACCATCTCTCACATGCAGCATTTTCTTCCGGGCTCCAGAGCGTCCAGGCAAGTGCCGCATCGGGCTTGTCTGTGGAAATAGAGGGTAGTGTCTTAAGGCCCGAGGGAGCAATGTTCAAGTAAGCGCACAGCTGCGCCGCCCGGTGAATAAGCGCTTCGGATTTCACTACATATTTCCGCTCGGGGGGAAGCGCGGTTATCTGTCTTTCAATTTCTTTATTAACGTACCCCCAATACCAGCAATTTCGTTCAAAGACCGAAAGTTTCTCCCAGTGAGCTTGGTTGAATAATCCACACTGATCTCCTCGAAGCCTATGATAGATCCAGTGGGATTCCAAATCGGCAGAATTGAAGTTTTCAGGCCGAACTTTTTGAAACTCAACGGCAGAAAACCAACCCTGAGCACAGGTGTGAGAAACTGCCGTCCTAGCGTCGGTTTGCAGCCAGATCACCCGACTGGTCGGCAAGATAGCTGTCAGTGTCTCGAGCAAATGAAACAGGCTATGATCGCACTCGATGTAAAGGTTATCTGGGAATACGCTGCCATTGCAAAACAGGGCAAACAGTTCATCCCGGGCTTGTTCTGTCGTTTTGATCTTGTGGGCAAGCTCTGTGGACAATCTGACAAGTTGAGGACGCAACTCATGGTTACAGGTCAGTTCCGGGTGCGATGAGAGCAGAGTCGTGAGCAGCTTGCTTGACTGTCGTTCCATGGAAACCGCAAAGACAATCTGGGCCTCCAGGCCATTGGGCGCATAGGTCGATAAAATATCCGCCGCCAGCGGTCGACCGTTGATCCCCGCATACTGTCGAGCTTTTTCGAGGCTTTCGTAGTGGTCCGAGTCTCTGAACTTGAGAATGCGAATCGGCTGATTGCCGACGATGGCCAGGGGCGGAACATCCCTGGTCACCACCGCTCCCATGCCGATGATTGCTCCATCGCCAATCCGCACTCCCGGCGTAACGGACACCCCCATACCGATCCAGACATTTTTGCCGATGGTCACCGGCTTGGCCAGGTTTGTGCTGTCGTAGGGCAGCACTTCGCCGAGGTAGTTGTGGTTGATGGTGTAGATGGTAACGTTGCGGCTCATCCGCACATTGTCTCCAACAATGAGACCGCCTTCGGTGACAAAGTAAGCGTTTTCGCCAATGTGCACATTGTTGCCAAGCACCACACATTCGGGGCGGGAAATGTAGTTTCTGCCGTAAATACGAACGTTTTTGCCGCGCGATTGAATTTGCGAGAGATAACGCTCCGCCCGCGCCGCGTAAGCCTGGTTGCACAGGCGTTCGAATCCGTCGATCAAAATCCTCGCTGCCGGGCGAATCAGCGCCGAAACGAGGGGCTTGAGACGGAATCCCTTAAATCGTGTTCGGAAGCGCTGAGCAGACATTTTATTCCGCAGAATGGTAAAGTTTGGCAGCCCAAATAAAGGCACAGGAAGTGAGCCAAAAAATAACAAATTCAACCGAGGCTTTTCACGGTTGCCAATCGCGAACTCAGCGCCCGAATCAAGAAGTCTTTTGAGGCGTGAATACGGTTTGTCAGGTTTGCTTTTACAAGCGCGTAATCAATGTCGCTCGTCCTTGTTGCATCCCCGTTAAAAATGCGATCGATAAGACCGAGTTTGTCGAGCAAGTCGCCAGTTTTAGCAGCCTTGGTTTTGCAAACGAATACGTTAAAAGGCTTGTCGAAAATAATTGAGAAGATTGAACCATGGTAAGAGTCCGTAAATACGTAATCTGCCCGTGAGTAGTGCCTGACCCACTCCTCAGGCCCAATACCGGCAAGGTTGAATTGTGCAATTCTGTGGCGATAACCTACCGAGACAATTTTTAAATTGCGCTCGCCGGCAAGCCGCAGAATGAAGCCCTCCTCGGAGCTACTCATCGGACCCATCTTATAGAGCAGCAAAAAGGGGCTATCGATGGCAACCGGCTTGTTCAAAAACTCTCCATATTCAATCAAAAATGTGGGATCGAGCACCTGGGTTGAGTCCATAGCACATTCTTCTTTGATCATGCGGGCTGTATTGCCGTCTCGGACTGAGATGGCCTGAAATTGACTTACCAAACTTTGCACATGGCTGCGATGAGCGCCTAGGGTCTCGGTGTGCCCTGCACTGGCTGCATAGCTGATTTTAAGCGTTGTTTTTTCGTCGATGAAATCTAGAAAAAATGTCGGATCGTACCCGCGCCACCCGTCCGTAGACCAGACTTGATCGCTCCCGACAACAACGGCGTCGTAGCGACGCTTGAAGCGCTGGAGTCCTTCCGGTGAAAAGTAGACTGCTTCACTGAGTTGGATACGCACCTCTCTGAACCGCTTCATCTTGAGGATCTTGGCAAGATTGCTCAATACAGGCCGGTTGGGCAGAAGCTCTCTGACGTAGTAGTTCTTCATCGCAATATACGGCTGATAGTCGATGACCTCAGCTTCACAGCCTAGGCTCTTGATAGTTTTCCAGAGTGCGTAGTTCTGGAGAGTTGCTCCATAGTTACTGGTGTGGTGAAAAGAGAGAATTCCTACGTTCATTTGTAGAGCACCTAGCTAGTTTCCAGCTCTAAGCTATGCTATCGAATGGACAGCATCATGTCAATTCAAAAGCGACAAACTAATCTACACTAATGACTTCTACTTCGATTTTTCGCAGCGCAAGCAGGTGGAGCAATTTGGTTAGTGTAATCAAGGTTACTATCGATGCACTGCTTTTTGACTTGTTCAAAATCCAGTTGCTGGTTTTGTTGGAAAACCAGGTCTCGCCGATGCGCAGTCCCCGCAGTCTGTCCATGATGGGATAACAAGCCGATTTAAAGACAGTGCCGCAGTTGGGGAGAGTATTGTCCTGGTGCTCTTTGGCCCACTGTCGACGTTCCTGCAGAGGGTTGGAAGCAAAATTCGCCGGGCTGAATTGCAGCACAGCACTTAGGATCAGCTTGCGGGTCATGCCGGTGAAGATGGTCTGACGATAGCTTCTGGTGATCTGCTCGTTGGTGAGAGTTTTGAATGCACCGTTCTCGAGGAAAGTCACGCTTTCAACAAAGTCGTAAATGGTACAGTTGTGGAGTTTGCCTCGTCCGGCGTTCATTGCCAACGCTCCACCGATCGAAGCGGGGACTGAAGCTAGATAATAAAAGCTGTCAAGGGAATTCTGGCAGCAGTAATTCAACACTTCATTGATCTGCACGGCGGACGACACCTGCAGGCGGTTATTCGGCAGCGCCTCGAGGGTTTTAGGCAAGCTGTTCTTGAGCACCAGCGATCGCACCGATGGGCGGGTAAATAGGGTATTGGAGCCGTTGCCGAGGATGTAGATTTTCGCGCTATGCCGGTCTGCCCACCGGCAGTATTCAATAAATTCTTCGCCGCTTTTGAACTCTGCGTATCGCTCAAAGCGGTGGGCCGTACGAAAAGTAGAAAGCTGATTCGATTCGATAGAAACAACGCTCACCACGACCACTCCACGAAAGAATATTCCAAAATTCCGTACTCAAGAGATTTTGCCGCCCGCCGCTTTGGGCAACAACAAGCGGACGTAGCTAAAGGCCCGCTCGAAGAGCGCAGGAGCGCACCAGCGCAACGTAAGCAGGTAAACACCGGCGCCCACAGCAAGGCAGAATGCGAGCAACGACAAGGGATCGAGCCGCTCGAGAAGCAACTGTCGGGTCGCCCAGATCGCCGAGACCATCGCCAGCGAACCTATCAGGGGAGGTATGAACTGGTTCAAGTAAGTGACAAGCTCGATGCGGATAAGGCGATCCACTGCCCAGATAGTCACAGGCGAGAGCAGGTAGACCCGCAGTGTGTAGGCGGCAGCGACCGCCACGATCCCCCAATGAACAGCGAAGGCGAAGGCGACCAGGCCGCACACGGCGTTGAGCAAATTGATCCCCAACCGCCAAGCAGGCTTGCCCATCGCCACGAGCACCGTCGAGTTGAAAAAGAGGACCGATTGCTGAAGGCCCAGCAGTGCCAGGATCTGCAGCACCGGCACACTGGCTTGCCATTGGCTGCCGAAGACGACCGTCACCAGTTCCGGCGCCAAGGCCGCTACCCCCAGAAACGCCGGGAAGGAAACCAGGCTGGTGAACTGGGTGACGGTGTAAAAGGCGGAACGCAGGCGCTCCGGCTGCTGCTGCAGTTGGGAGAACGTGGGCATCGCCACCTGGGTGGTGGTCGTCGTCAAAAGCTGGATCATCACCGTCAGGATGCGCATGGCGATGCTGTAGTAGCCCAGCGCGACCGGTCCGAGAAAGTAACCGATCAAAAAATCGACGGCGCGGCGGTTAAAAAAATTGGACAGGTTGAAACCGGTCACGTTGATCCCGAAGCCGAACAGCTCGCGCAGGTGCGCTTTGCTGATCTGCAACCCCGGCCGCCAGGGACTGGCAAACCAGAGGATCGCAAGCCCAATCGCCTGATTTGCGAGTTGCTGAGCGACGAGGCTCCACACCCCAAAGCCGCTAAGGGCCATGGCTAGACCCACCGCCCCTCCCGCCAAGGTAGCGACAAGCTGGCGGGCGGCAAGGGTGCGAAAGGCGAACTCGCGGGTAAGGACCGCCTGCTGAACGGCGCTCAGCGAACCAATCAGCAAACTGGGAGCGAGCCAGGCCAGGATTGCTCCCAGGCGCGGCTCACCGAAAAGTGCTGCCACCGGTCCACTGACTGCAATGCCGAACAAGGTCAGCACCAACCCGATAGTCGCATTCGTCCAGAAGGCGGTATCGAGATGGGCTCGATCGAGTGCAGGGCGCTGGACAATCGCTTCGGTAAACCCTTGCTCCTGGAAAACCTGCACAAAAGCCACAAAAACGCTGGCAAGCGCCACGAGGCCAAAAGTCTCCGGCCCAAGTATTCTGGCCAGGACCAGGTAGACCCACAGGGAAAGGAACTGGCTGCCGAAATTTTGGACAGCAGACCAGCCTACCCCCGTGATTGCCTTGTGTCGCAGGTTCATTTACTTCTCTAGCTGGTGGGTGGATTTAGAGCGCTTTTCGGTTGCCTAAAAATAGCCGTTCGGCTGAAAACCTCGCCGGGCAGCCATTTTCACCCTGGCACCCGGCACCTGCTCTAGAGATTGGGCAATCCGAGGGAGACCTGCATCCCGTCGCCCCAGATCGAGCGCACCAGGTCGCCCTTGAGCTTGTGGCCCCACTGCGCGCTCGTCCACACCACACTGTCCACCACCACGCTGCCCGCACGGATCGTACAGCCGTCGCTCACGCAGCTATACCCCAGCACCCGCGCCCCTTTTTCGATCGTGCAGCCTTCGCCTATCAGAGCGTGTTCGGAGACCACCGCCCCGGCCTCCACCACCGTATTGGCCCCGACCCGCTGCTTCAGTTGCGGGTGGGTCAACAACTCCCAGTGCGTGTACAGATACTGCGAGAGCGTCCCGACATCCGACCAGTAGGCCCCCGTGGGCATCGCATAGACCGGTGCGCCTTTGGCCAGCAGCATCGGAAACAGGTCGTTGCCGAAGTCGAAAAAGGCCGCCTCGGGGATGCAATCGAACACTTCCGGCTCCAGCACATAGATGCCGGTGTTGGCCCAGCGCGAGCGCTCGGTGCCGCGGGTCGGTTTTTCTTGAAAACTTTCGACCCTGCCGCCGGCGTCGCTGACGACGACGCCGAAGCGGCTGGGGTCGCCGACTTCTTTGACGGCCATGGTGGCGACGGCTCCGGAGTGTTTGTGGAAGCGGACCAGGGCGGTGAGGTCGAGATCGGTCATCACGTCGCCGGAGATGACCAGAAAGGGTCCGTCGGCCAAAAAGGGTGCCTGTCGGCGCACGCCGCCCGCGGTGCCCAGCAGTTGTTCTTCCCAGGAGTATTGCAAAGCGACGCCGTGGGCGTGGCCGTCGCCGAAGCGCTCGGTGATCTTCTCGCCGCGGTAGTGGAGGTTGGCGACGATTTCATCGAAGCCATGTTTGCGGCACAGGGCGAGGATGTGGGTCATGACCGGTTTGTTGACGACGGGCATGAGCGGTTTGGGCAGGGCATCGGTGAAGGGGCGCAGGCGGGTGCCTTTGCCGGCGGCGAGCACAAATGCTTTCATTCGGTTTGCTCCTGTAAAGTTCGAAGGGTTTCGCGGTCCGATTGCTCAGTGGGCGGGAGGTGTTCTAGCGGTTTTCCCTTTCGAGGAGGTTTTTGAGGTACTGCCCGTACTCGGTCTTGCCCAGGCGCTGCGCCTGGGCGAGCACCGCCGCCTCGTCGATGTGGCCCAACTGGTAGGCGATTTCCTCCAGGCAGGCCACCTTCAGACCCTGGCGCTTCTC
>JAHHGR010000085.1 GCA_019359725.1 Aphanocapsa lilacina HA4352-LM1
GACTTGCAGCGAGCGGGCTGAGGCAGCAAGGCTTTTTCGGACATGGACAAAGGGGTTGAGATGGCACGATGCAGTACCAGGGTACCCCAGCACATTTCTCAACGCCTTTTAGATGCGCTTACCCTGCCGCCATCTGGATGTTGATGTACCCGCGACCTTGAGCGCCTGAGCGGCGGACGCTCGCTTCGAGCGGGTGTACCTCGACGAGATGGCCGTCGATGAATTGGAGCAGACGCCTGACGTGCAGGAACTCAAGGCGGAGGCCGGGCGATCACCTCGGTTGTCCCTGGTGCTTCGTCAGCTCGACAGGCGCGTCGGTGTTCTGGAAACCGGGGTGATCGAGCGTATCGGAAGGCTCTGCTGGACTTCGGCTCCGCCGCCGATTTGCAGCGCTGGCTCGACAGCCAGGTGCCGGGCTGAGCGCGTTACGTACAGCAAGCAAACACGTTCCAACCCGGTAGAAACTCACCCGAGATCAGGACTGTGTGGTCACAAGAAAAGTGGCCAGGAGCATGCTCCTGGCCACGGCGGGGTTGAACGATTGTCAAAGTGCTCAGGCACCGCCCGCATTGCAGGACACCGCGCTGAGGCTGCCAAATAGACCGTCCTGTTCGTCGTTGGGTCCGGCGCCAAAATACAGGTAGTTCGCCCGGCCGAGCGATTCACCGTTGCCGAAGGTCAACCCCCACAGACCGTCAACTTTAAGCGGTTGACGGTTCTGCCCGCGCAGATAACCCACTTGCCGGCCGCTTTGGCGGTCGAAGGCCACAGTCGTGCCGTCGCCGAAGTTGCCCACCAGCAGCGCGCCGCTGAGGCTGCCGAAATCCTCCGAAGCGATGGCCAGTCCCCAGGGGGCGTTGAGGCGCTCGCTGCGCTCCAGCGAGCGCAGATACTGACCGCGGGGGGTGAACTCCGCCACATACCCCAGGCCCGGACCTTGCTCCTCGGTGTAGATGCGCGCACGACCGGACTGGTCCAAACGGTCCATTAGACTCCCCATATTTCTCTCCAGACTGAATCGATATCGAAATGACCGGCGCGGAACCCCCTCCAGGTATCCGCCCGTTCTGCCAATCGCCCGAAGGCGGCGGCCCCAAGCCCACGATTGCAGATTAGAGTACTTGATAAATTATGTCAATAATTGTGGCGCCGCCGCTCGTTCGCAAGCGGCCCGAGCGCCTGCCCTGTAAGCCCGGGGCCATCTGCCCGAACGGGATCGCTAGTGTGCAAGTACGCACGGACCGCCGCTGCCGTCGGCGCATCCAATACCCCGGCAGCGGGTCGGGACGTCGCAAATAGTAGAGAGGGCAGATCATTACCGGGCGGTGGCAGCAGAGCGCGAACAACCGGCCGGTTGAGGTCGATGCTGGATGCGAGCGCCACGGGCTGATGAGGAAGATCGATGGCATTGGCCAAACCCAGTGAGGTCAGTCCGATCAGGCCCAAACCGCCCAAGGCCGCAAGCGCCCTACTCAAGACACCGCCGTCGACACTCTCCATCGCCGAAGACCTCCGCTTGTCCACACCTATAAGAAAAGCGATGGGCAAAGGGATTTGGCCCATCGCCTGCTCATGGCCTTTTATAGACGCGGCAAAAGCTTAGCTTTGTTGAAAGCCATTGTCAATTGTTGCGGTTTGATGCTGCATCTCGAATGGCAGTCACCAGGAATCTCAGAGGCGGACAAGCGAGCCATGCCCAGGCGAAGGCGAGCGATCGGAGTTGAGGACATTCGGCCAGCGATGATTTACCCGGCATTCGCAGCCTGCAGATCCAGATCCAGCACCAGACTGTCGTCGGCCAGGTAGTGCGCCAGGTGAAAGGCCCGCTCCTCCGTTTCCAGCAGCACTTTTTTGAGATAGTACTCACTTGCGTAATCCCCGAGGCTGGCAGCTGCTGCGATCTGCCGGCGCAACAGCGCGACAATGGTCTGCTCGGCGCCCAGGTCATGGATAAGCATGGTGCGGCAGTCGAACACGTCCTCGCCTTCCGGCTGGAAGCAGGACAGCTCCTGCAGACGCACCGGCGTGCTCACCGGCACCCCACCCAATCCGTCGACGCGCTCGCCCAACTCCTCGGCGTGGCCACGCACCTGATCGGCGTATTCGTCGAAAGTCCGGTGCAACTGGCCGAACTCCGTGCCTTGAAAGATATTCATGGCATGGCCTTTGCCGGGACGGATCGGCTTATGCTCATTTGTCCACGGCAACTCTAGCATGCCTCCCGGAGCTTTTTTGCAACTACTCCCTGCACAAGCGAACCAGACTGAGGCGGTAGGAATTTTTCAACGGCGGCAGCGAGTACAGCAACCGCATCCACAAGGACACGCGCCGGTGGTAGCGCTTGGGAGCGTCCCAGAAGGTACAGCTTTCGAGCACCCGGTAGCGGCTATCCCATGACTCGATCGCGCGGATGTCGCGGATACCCCACTGAAACCGGGCGTCGTAAAAGCGCATCACCTCGTGGCGGTGCTGGTTTTGGACCCCCGAGGGGGCCATCGAGTCGAAGGCGAGCAAGGCTCCAGCAAAGTGATCGGCCACCAGGGCCAAAAATTGACGCACCTGCGCCTCGCTCAGATAAATCAAGACCGCCTCGGCCACGAAGAGCACGGGCCTTGGCCCCGCGCTTTTGACGATCTCCACCCAGCCGGGATCCAGGGCGGAGGCGGCGATGAATTGGCGGCGGTCGGTTGGTTCAAAAAATCGCTCGCGCAGCGCCATCGCATCGGGCAAATCGAGGTCGAACCAGCGCACCCGGCCGTTGTCGACCCGCTCGAAGCGGGTGTTGAGCCCGCAACCGACCTCGACGACGATCCCGTCCGGGTGGGTCGCCAGAAAAGCATTCACCCACCGATCAAAGAGCCACCCCCGCACGCAGCAGCCCATCTGGGTGGCCTTGGCCCTGGTCAACTTGCCGAAGTCGTAGTCGATTTGTCCGAGAATGTCGGCGGATTTGGGATCGCGGAGGATCGGGTCGGGCTGGTGGTTCTCCGCCGCCCGCGCCCAAAGGGGAATGAGCAAGGTCTCCTGGACTGCTCCGAGTTGCACTTTTGTCGTTGGCATCGCTGCTTCTCCCTCTAGCTTCTCGACTGTTGGACTAGATACTTGCAATCGTTCTCAACAAGGCTTGGGCATTAGAGCAGACCGGACCGGCTTTGACGAGCGTATTCCCCGCTGCCGCCTGCAAAGTTCACAAGAAATGCGGGCAAGGAGCAGCAGTAACCACTTCCCTTGCCCACAAACAACCTTTTCAAGACGATGACAACAGACTAGGCTTATCGCTACTCAATGTCAATAATCTGCAGCGAAAGCCTGGATAATCAAAGTCGATTGCTTCAGGGCCGGCAGCGCAAGCAGAACAGACAACACCCTTGCTTCTCTAACGGGTGGGGGTAGCCTGCGGCGAGCGAGCCTTGTGGGCGGCAGGTTGGCGCAGTTTCTTCAGCCACAGCCAAAAGCCGGTTAAAAAGAGGCCCCCGGGGGCAAGGCCTACAAAGACGTACATTATTTGGGTGAACAGCCCGCCGTAGTGGCCAAAGTGCAAGGTGGCCAGCCAGCCGAGCAGAAAGTCGGCCGTGTTGGGCTTGCGGCCATCCTCCACCTGCAGCACCCGGCCACTGTACTGGTCGAGGTGGATGTGCAGCCGTTCGCGGACCGGTCCTTCTCCCTTGAACCGCCCGAAGACATCGACGGTGTCGGTGGGTTTGACCGCCAGACGCAGTCTCTCAAACTCGGCTCCCGCCAGCATCGGCCGCGCTTTTGCCAGCACAGTATCCGGCGAAAGCGGCGCTCCGGCTGCGATCGTGGACATCGGCTCTTTGGTTTGCGGGGTGCCGGTGAGGGCGTAGACGGCCGCTTTGAACGGCGCATTAAACATGAAGTAGGCGCCGCTGAGTCCGAGGATGACCATGAACACCGAAGTGGTGATGCCGGTGAGCTTGTGCAGGTCGTAGGACAGAATGCGGCTGTTGGCGCTCCAGCGGAGCTTGGTTCCTGCTTGCCACTTTTTCCAGCCCGGCCAGAGCACTACCCCGGTGATTCCCAAAGCCAGAAGCGCGACGGCGGCAATCCCGGTGATCCAGCCTCCAACTTCACCGGCCAAAAGCGTGTAGTGCAGCCGGTAGAGCACACCCACCAGGCTGTGCTCCCAGACGCGTGAGGCGCGCACCTCGTAGCTCACCGGATCGACCGCCACCTCCAGGTACTGCTTTTCGGGGGTGGTGAAACTGACGGAGTAGACGTGGTTCTCCTGGACCGAGACACCCTCGGGCTTCAAGTTGGGGTGGGCCTTCCGGGCCGCCGCCATCAACCTTTCAAGAGAAGCGGCCGGTGCTGATCCCGGTCGGTACATCTCGGGGTTGAGCGCCCGGTCGATGGGCTTCCAGAAGACAATGGCGCTGCCGGTCAGGCCAATGATCAGCAAAATTAGGCCGAAGACAAGGCCAGCAATTTGGTGCAGGCTAAAGACGAACTTGCGCAGGTTCATAAGGTGCTCGGTTCACGATGAATTGGGCGTTCCAGTCGAAATGGTCGGATTGCATCAACGCCTGGAGCACTTGCCAAATCAAAGCAACAACTCCCGACGCGGCAACGGCAGTGGATCGCGGCATGCGGACGCTCCGCATCCTCAGCATCCCCAAAGAAACCAGTAACAACGGCAACCCCGCGGCGGGAGATCCCGGTCAGCTTGGCGAGTCGCAACCTGATGGCCAGGGTAAGTCTGTTGATAATAAATGTCAACAGTTTACAGATTAGCCGTTCAAGCCTGTGGGTCGATGCCCAGTTCGCGCAAGCGCTGTGCCAGGCGTAGCGCTTGCTGTTCGGCTTGCTCGGCGCGTTGCCGCTCCTGCTCGGCGCGCTGCCGCTCCTGCTCGGCGCGCGCCGCCATTTCTACGTAGCTTTCAAACGGGGTTCCGTCCGGCCGCCAGAGGCACAAGTCACCCCGCTCGCCCAGTTCGAAGCGCGCACCCAATCTGGGGCTCACCCAACTTTGCATGGGATCAATTCCCAGCAGCGCTGCTCCTTCGCGCACAAAGCCGTCCAAGGTGCCGCCCTCGGGATCGTAGAGGTAGTACTCCTCGACGCCGTGGTGCTGGTAGAACTGAAACTTGCGCGTCATCTCGGAGACGCCGTTGCCTGGAGAGAGCACCTCGAAGACCACCTGCGGCGCAACGCCCGCTTCGATCCACTGCCGGTAGCTGCCGCGTTTGCCCTTGGGCCGGCCGAAGGCGACCAGGACGTCGGGAGCCTGGCATAGCCTGGGGTTGCCTTCTGCCGGGTACCACAGCAAATCCCCCGCCACAAACACATTGGGATCGCTTGCAAACAACCACTCCAAACCTTCTTTGATGTAGACAATCCAGCGAAACTGCTCGGTGTTGTCTGCCATCGGTTTGCCGTCGGAGTCCGGATAGATGATTGTCTCGGGGGAAAGGACCATGGCCGGTGCGTCCACTGCTTGCCGCCATCTTAAATCAACCATTCTTCGGTGCGCGGCGGCGTATACCGTCATCAGACTCATGCAAGTCGGTGAACAGCGGGTGGTGCTGCACAACATTCCCTGGAGCCTGTACGAGCAATTGCTGGAGGCTCTGGGGGAGCATCGGGGCGTGCGGCTTGCCTACAGCAAGGGAACCCTGGAAATCATGAGCCCCCCGCCCGTGCACGAAAGCGTCAACCGGCTTTTGGGCCGTCTGGTAGAAGCTTGGGGCGATTGGACGGGCGTGGAAGTCCAGGATCTTGGGTCGATGACGATGAACCGCGAAGATCTGGGCAAGGGCATCGAACCGGATAGTTGCTTCTATATTGCCAATCTGGGTGCCGTTGCCGGCCGGGACCGCCTGGATTTTACGCAAGATCCCCCACCGGAACTGGCCATCGAAGTCGATATCACCAGCACTTCCCTCACCCGTCGGCGGATCTACCAGACCCTGGGCGTTCCCGAACTTTGGTGCTGGGCCGGCGAGCGGCTCGCCGTGTTTCACCTGGTGGACGGGCAGTACCAACCGGCGCAAGCGAGTCGGGTGCTGCCCGGTTTTCCCGTGCAATATCTCACCGAGCTGGTGCTCCTGGGAACGCGCACGACCCACCCGCGCGCCGTGCAAAGGTTGCGCGAAATTCTCCAGCAAGCTTGAGCAGTCCACCTCGCTCGCCGTCATAGTTCCATCGACAGCGTGCCGAGCACCGTGAATGGCGCTCCCGGCTGCACGCCGGTGCGAAAACCGCCGGTATAGTAGCGCACGTCGAACAGATTGCGGAAGTTGAGCGCTGCCTGCCAGTTGCCGGGACGGTAGTACAAAGCAGCGTCGGTGCGCACGTAGCTGTCGAGCGTGAAGCTGCCCAGCAGGTCCCCCGGCCGGCTGTCTACATAAAATAGCCCCAGACCAAAGCCCAGACCCTTGAGATCGCCGCCTTGCAGGTTGTAGCGGCTCCAGAAACTGGCGGTGTTGGCGGGCACGTTGGCCAGGGTATTGCCCACGGGCAAACTGTTGTCGGCGCTGACCACCGCGTCGATGAGCGAGTAGGAGGCAATCACGTTCCAGCCCGGCAGGATTTCGCCGCTCGCGTCGAGCTCGATGCCCCGGCTCGTTTGCTCCCCGGTCTGGATGGAGACCAGGGGGTTGGTGGGATCGGCGGTCACGACATTTTGCTTGCGCAGATCGTAGGCAGCCAGAGTCAGGCTCAGTTTTTGGTCGAGAAGTTCGGTTTTGACGCCCACCTCCCACTGGGTGCCGGTCTCCGGACGGAAGGCAGCACCGTTGAAGTTGCGGAAGGTGCCGAATTGCGGCACGAAGGAGCGCGTGTACGACCCGTAAAGCGACACTGTCGGCGCCGGCTGCCAGACCAGACCGACGCGCGGGCTCCAGGCTCCGTCGGTCTGCACGAAGACGCTGCGCGGCTGATTGAGCTCGTTTTCGGAGCGCGATTGCCGGTAGGTGTCAAAGCGGACCCCGGCGAGCAGCTTCAAGCTGGGCAACAGATCTACCTGGTCCTGGATGTAGGCAGCCAGGGTCGTTGCGTCGTCGTCGCGAAAAAAATCCGGGGTTTTGGCGTAAGCCTGGTCGATGTAGACCGGGTTGAAGATGTTGATAGAGGGATACAGCTGCGAGGTCTTGAAGATTGGAGACTCCCGGCCGCGGCGGTACTCGACGCCAAAAAGCAGCCTGTGGGTCATCGCACCGGTGTTGAAGCGGCCCACGAGATCGACATTGGCAAAGGTGCGGTTGTAGTTGCCCGCCGCCCAGTAGGCAAGCCGCGACAACTCCCCTGTTGCCTCGTTCAATTCCAGCGAAAACGGGTAGTACCGCTCCGGGCTGACGTTCTGATAGCGCGCCGTGTGCCTGAGCGACCAGTTCTCGCTGAAGCGGTGATCCAGGCTGTAGCCCAGACTGTACTCGTCCTTGCGGTAGTTGCTGAATGGTTCGTGCAAAAACCGACCGATGGGCACATTCGCCACCGAGCGGCCAACCACCGGGATGCCGTCGTCCATCGTGCGCGCTTCGTTGATGAAGTAGCTGTCGAAGCGCAGGGCCGTCTGGGGGCTGATTTGCCAGGTGAGGGCCGGGGTGAGGACGCTGCGGTCGTTGCGCACAAAGTCGCGGAAGCTGCGGGCGTTCTGGTAAAAAGCGTTGAGCCGATACTGCAGTGTGCCCTCGGCGTTGAGCGGTCCGGACAGGTCGAGCTGCCCCCGGTAGTCGTTGTAGGAGCCGGCGGTGAGCGCAGCGGCATAGTAGGGTTTGGCCTGCGGCTGTTTGCTCACCAGATTGACGATCCCGCCCGGCTGGCCCTGGCCGAACAGCACCGAGGCCGGCCCTTTGAGCACCTCGATGCGCTCCAGGTCGGCGGTCTCGATGTAATCGAACTGAAAGTAAGGCACACCGTCGCGAAAGGCGAAGTCGGCCGCCTCGAAGCCGCGAATGAGCAAGTAGTCGGAATAGCCGGAGTAGCTGCCTAGATTGACGATGCCGCTGACATTTTGCAGCGCGTCGCCGGCGCGGACGATGCGCTGGTCTTCGAGCACCTGCCGGGGGATCACCTGGATCGATTGGGGAACATCCAGGATGGCCGTATCGGTCTTGGTGGCCGTCGAAGAGCGCGAGCGCCGGTAGCTGCGCGTGCCGGTCACCGTCACTTCGTCGAGATCTTCCGGGTCGGCCCGGGGCTTTTGGGTGCCCGGTTCCGCCTGAGCGATGGGGCTTTCGAACAACCCCTTCGCCCCGGTTTGTATCGTTTCTAGATCTGCCAGACGTGGAATGGTCCGCTCGCTTTGAATGGCAATAGGCATTGCAGCCACTTGCGAAGCTAGAGCAATAATGCCTGACGATGCGGCCAGGACAAACCGTCCGACACCCCTGGAGTGCGCCTTGTTGCCCACGCCAACCACGCTCCTACAACGTTTAACAATAGACCTCTTGCATGAACTGTAGCGCGGAACGAGTTTCCAATGGTTTGAGCTGTTTATCTTGGCATTCGCGCAAGAGGTTTAATGTTCTGAGGTCCCAAGACTGGGAAACGGTAGACCGAGCGACGTTATTACACCGTGGCTAGTGTACAACTGTTGCAACTAGTAGTCAATAGAGCGTCGAACAATGATTCCTGCTGCAGAGAAAGGGTTATCGGCGATCCAGGTCAGCTCCGGCGGCGAGCGGCGCGGGAACCGGCCAGTCCCCGAGTCTGGATATGCTCCAGCTCTCGATACCTTCCCAAGCGGCGCGCTGCCCGATGCGTTGCCCGGCTGGGACAACACCGAAACCGATAGCGATCCCTTAGCGGCATGGGAGCCGTTTTCACCGATTTTTGCCGCCGATGACTCCGGTGAGGCTTTGGAGCGGACCTGCGCGAAGCAAACCTGGACAGTGCGAACTGCAAGGGGGCAAATCTGGAAGGGGCGAATCTGACGGCGGTGCCGCTGGCAGGGGCCACGATGCCCGATGGCAGCATTCATCCTTGAAGCCGGCAGGGCGGCAGGTGGTGCAGTCTACTAACGGCCCTACCCTGGGCAGAGCCACGACAGGGCCGGATTTGCTAATTTGAATATGGTGGGGACGACCTTACCCTTCGCAAAGTTTTGCGGGGACGACCCCGCATGTGCTGGAGGTGCGCCGTGGCCTGGGTCGCCCTGGTTGCCGCCGGATTGCTCGAAATCGGTTGGGCCATTGGTCTGAAGTATTCGCTAGGCTTTACTCGTCTACTGCCGTCGGTGCTGACGGGCATTGCGATGGTCTTGAGCCTTGGCCTGCTGGGTTACGCGCTCAAGAGCCTGCCCATCGGGACTGCTTATGCCATCTGGACCGGTGTCGGCACCGTCGGTACAGCCCTCTTGGGGATATGGTTGTTCGGCGAATCGGCGAGTGCCCTGCGCCTTGCCTGCATCGGCCTTATCGTCGCGGGTATCGTCGGATTGAAATGGGTAGCCTCATAACTAGAGGCGGAAATCGGTGCGATTGCAAGCTTTGCCAGTGCCCGACAGGTAGCCGCCTATTGTGGCTTGACCCCACAGGAAAAACTTTCCGGCACCTCCGTGCGTGGACGTCCGTGTTTGTCGCGCATCGGCAATGCCCGTCTGCGCAAAGCCCTGTTTTTACCTGTGATGGCGGCAACTCAACACAATTGCTTTGTGTAGCGGTCGCGCGAGCGGTTGCTGGAGCGCGGCAAAAGCAAAGGTGAGCGATGTCTGGGTAGAGCACGACGCGCAAAGCACAACTGAAGGTGCGTTGAGGCGCTTGACGCTCAACACGATATCTGACACCTGACACCTAAAAAAGTCCCACAGAAGCTTTTCGCCACTGCTGTGGGACAGGAACTACGCTGCATTTTGGGAGTAAACAACCACCAGCAACACCACTGGAGGCTTCATCGCTCAACAGTTCATTGAGCGCCACGACCTGTCTACGGAGGCCGTTCGCCAGAAGCTGCACAGAGGGCATTGCGACCAACTGCGCATCAACTTCTAAGCGACTCAGCCACTGTATCATGCAGCCGGGAATCAAGCCTGCGGCTGTAACAGAACATTGCCTTTGCGACTGCAAGGCTTTCGAGGTTTGCGATATTGTGATTGACATTCGCATCGGGTATTTCATCGCGAAGGGATTTACTGCTCTACGATAGAGGCTAGATCGCTGCGAAAACGATTCCACTTCACTTTTACCGGAGCGAAGTCATGGTCAGTGTCCCCAAGCGAATGTCTCCTGCTGAGTACATCGAGTGGGAGTCCCAACAGCAAATCCGACACGAGTACACCAACGGCGAAATTTTCGCCATGACGGGCGGCAGTATCGCCCACAACGCAGTGGCAGGCAACGTTTACAGGGCAATCGGCAATCATCTGGAAGCTTTGGAAAGTCCTTGCCGGGTGTTCGTCTCGGATGTGAAAGCACAAATGACCGAGGACGGACCTTTTTACTACCCGGATGTGATGGTCACCTGCGACGAGCGAGACCGAAACGTCGTCTACACCCTTCGCCATCCTGGTTTGATCATCGAAGTGCTCTCTCCGTGCACCGAGGCTTTCGATCGCGGCAGCAAGTTTGCAGACTACCGGCGCATCGACGCGCTGCAAGAGTACGTGCTTTTCGATTCACGCAAGATTGCCGTGGAACATTACCGCCGCGAGTCGGAGCGCACCTGGAAACTGGTGCTCTACACCGCTGAGGACACGATGCGTCTGGAAAGCGTGGGTTGCGAACTGGCGATTGCCAGGTGCTACAGAGGCGTCATTTTCGAAGATGCGCCATCAGAGCAACGGTAAAGCGTAATGCCATCGCTTTAGGCGGCTAAAGTGGGCTATTCTCGCGGCGCCTTGACAATCAAATGAACATAAGCTGGCAAAAAAGTACCCGGAAACTCCCCAGCAAAAGCGTGACCGTCAGGAGCGTCAGGAAATGGAGCAAGCCATGTACCCCACAGTTGAAGGTACTTTGAGTGGTGCGGCGCTCGGTAGCGTGGGCGGCTGGATCGGAGCCCTGGGTGTCAATATAGAGAGAGATGACTCCTGAGAAACAATCACCGACTACAGGAGTCCTACTGATGCCTATGCCATCCTCAAATTCTGCAGCCAGCAACGGCTTGGGTCGCACCGACACCGAAGTCCGGCCCAGGCCTGAACGCCGCCAGTTCTCTGCTGCATACAAGCTCAAGATTCTCGAAGAAACCGACAAGGCCACAGAACCCGGACAGATTGGCTCCATCCTCCGCCGTGAAAGACTGTATTCCTCGTTGCTCGCCGAGTGGCGCAAACAGCGCAAACAGGCTGCCCTCAAAGCACTCAGCGATCAGCCAGCCGGACGTAAACCATCACCGCACACGGCTATCAAAGCCGAAAACGCCCGACTCCAAAAGCAAATCCAGCAGCTTGAAACCCGATTGAAGCGGGCCGAATTGCTGATCGAAATCCAAAAAAAAGCTGCCGCGCTGCTGGAGATAGACCTCAATCAGGCCCCCGGCAGCGCCGCAAACGAGACTCCCTGAACGCCGTCGCCAAGCAGCTTGTGGCGGAATATCACCCCCAGGACATTGCCTGTGCTCTGCAACTCAACCGCGCTTCGGTCTACCGCTTCGCCCAACCGCCGAGTGTGCCCGCCCCCAAAAAGCCCCACCCGGCTCCGCCCCGGTCGTTAACGCCCCAAGAACAACAGCGAATTGTGGAACTGGTGCGTTCTGAGCGTTTTGTGGACCAGACGCCGCGCCAGATCTACGCCACCTTGCTCGATGAGGGCACCTATCTGTGCTCCTGGCGCACGATGTACCGCCTGCTATCTCAAGCCGGGGAAGTGCGCGAGCGGCGCCATCAACGCAGGCAACCGCTCTACCAGAAACCAGAGTGGCTGGCCGAAGCGCCGAATCAACTGTGGAGTTGGGACATCACCAAAATCAAAGGACCACAAAAGGGCCAACATTATCATCTCTATGTGTTGCTGGACGTGTTCAGCCGCTGCGCGGTGGGATGGCTTGTAGCAGAGCACGAATCAGCCGAACTCGCAGAGCAACTGATAGCCGAAAGCTTCACCAGAGAAGAGATTGAGCGCAGTCAACTGACGATTCATTCTGACCGTGGCGCAGCGATGACCAGTCACAGTGTAGCGATATTGTTGTCGGACCTGGGCATCACCAAAAGCCACTCTCGCCCCCATCTCAGCAACGACAATCCCTTCAGTGAAGCGCAATTCAAGACGCTCAAATACCAGCCGCAGTTTCCGGAACGGTTTGGCAGTTTAGAAGATGCAAGAGCCTTCTTACAGCGATTCTTCGCGTGGTACAACCACGAGCATTGCCCTTCAGGAATCGGGTTGATGCCACCTGCGAGCCTGCACACGGGCGAGGCGCACCAACGCCAAGAACGCCGTCGGCAGGTGTTGGCAGCGGCCTATGCCGAACACCCGGAGCGCTTCGTCAACAAAGCCCCCCAGCCGCCGGCCCTGCCAGAAGCGGTGTGGATCAACCCGCCGCAACCAGGTGGTACAGCTTCTTCTGGGGAGATTCAGGAGAAAAGCTCTGTGCCAGATTCAGGAAGTCGTCTCTAAACTATTGACACATTCCGCAGCCAGAGGTGCCAGCCCCACCCCCATCTGGCACGCCATGATGCTCAATGCTTTGCGCATCGCATGGCCCAATAAGTTAAAAGAGTCTTCCACCCTCCCAGCTCCCCACAAGGGACTCGAATCGAGGGCGGTGCGCAAGGCTCGCGAACCGAATCCGCCATCGGTGGCGGCCAACTCGATGGTCCGCTCAATCAGGCGTCGGTCCAGTCCGTGAGCAATGAGAGCGGTCCGGAAACGTATCAGGGTTGCTTTGCCGAAGGGGGCCTCCTCGCAATCGAGGCAGTCGAGCACCATCTGCCAACGACGATCCATGCTCAGCACTTCGATGGTTTCGTCATCGGAGATGCCTGTGTAGGCTTGCAAGATAGTAGCCAGGGCCAGTTGAGCTGGTGGAATAGGCGGCTGGCCGCAGGGGCTGTCTTTGTACAGACTGGCCAGTTCGGCCTGGAAAGCGGAGTCGAACAGTCGATGTCGGATACGGCGTAAGAAGACGAACAGCTTGGCGCGGCGGATGCGCTTGACGATGCGCTCCTCTGCCTGTGACAGTTCGATGAGAGGGTGCCAGGTTTGTGGTCGCACGGTTTTGCTCCGGTCGGTCAGCGGGCTTGCTCCCATTCAAACAAAACGCTCATGGAGGCATGAATGCAGGGCGGTGATGCGGGCCTGCCCGGCTGGTTCGACCGGCATAAAGAAGCAATCGAGCGGTCTTACCTGGTCGGTAATGACCCGTACGCGCAGTCGGGCTGGGCAAGTACCCCCGAGCGTTGGACCCGAGCGAGGCGAATCATTTTGAAGGCCGTGCCCCACTCGGGGACATTCCTCGACGTCGGCTGTGCGAACGGGTTGCTGTTGGAGTACTTGGTGCAGTGGGCAAACGAGGAAGGAGTGCGGTTGGAGCCCCACGGCATCGATTTTTCGGAGGCGTTGGTGGAGTTGGCGCGCACCAAGCTGCCTGCTTTTGCGGGTAATCTCGTGGTCGCCAACGCCCACGACTGGCGACCACAAAGGGCTTTCGATTATGTACACACGCTGTTGGAATACGTGCCCGAGACACTGCAGGGAGAGTACCTGGACAGACTACTGAGACACGCTGTCGCAGGGGGAGGGCGATTGATAGTCAGCAGCTACAGCAGCCGCCGTACGGGAAGGGCAGCGTTGGATGTGGCCAGCCGCTTGGGCTGGCTGGGGTTCCGAGTTGAAGGCAGTGCACTTAGCGATGACGAAGACGGGTGGGTGCTGACCCATACGACTTGGCTCGCGAAGAGTTCTTTAAAACCTTCCGATATAACTGGACCGGTGCTCTAGGTCCAGGTGCGCCGAAGGAGGGGCGGCCGAGGCGTTCACCTTGAAACTTGACGAGGCGGTCAGATTCACCCCGGCCACCTTGACCACCAATGGACCAGTTGTTGCGTTCTCCGGCAAAGACACCTGGATCTGCGTGGCACTGACGGCGACGGCGTAGGCCGCGATGCCGTTGACGGTCACCGAGTTGAGATTATTGAGATGCTACTTTTCGCCATTGAGACCTGCAATATGCTTTAAAACATTCGCCGATTCAAAAATGAAGTGCAACGCTTGAGAGCCTTCCGCTGAGGGACTCATAGAGGTATCCTGACGTTTACCACAACAAACAGGAACCCCTATGAGCTACAGCCAGCTTACCCTACTAGAGCGTCATCGGATCTATATTCTGCGGCAGAAGTGTTGAATCAGTGAACGCTTGCACACAGTTCGAGGGGCCAGACCCTGCGCCTCCAGCTGCCCAGCAATTTTCCCAGCCAATGCACATAACTGACTTCCTGACACATGCAACATTGCAAG
>JAHHGR010000086.1 GCA_019359725.1 Aphanocapsa lilacina HA4352-LM1
CGGCAAGCATGTCACCGACGAAGTTCGCGTCGTGGTCGTAACCAAAATTGATCAGACTGCCTTCGGTAGCTCCGCTGCCGCTCTCCAGGCAAGTGAGCAGTTTAACCTGGTGATAGCCCTGTGCCCATAGCAACTTGCTTGTCAAGCTGACCACGGTCGAATCAATCGGGCAAGGATGCAGTTGTTTGGCAGGCAACTCTCGCCTGAGCCGGACAAGCAAATTCCGGTACAGCTGCTCAAACATAGAAAGAGAACGGGACTTGCAGGCTTTGGAAAAAGTGGAGATATCGACGGAGATACCGGTGTGGTTGAGGCGTTTGAACAGGTCCTGCATGCTGAGGGTGCTTTTGTCCATCACCAGGGCTAGCCAGCAACTGAAAAAGAGCCGGGTATCGAGGACAGGGAAATCATCATTGGGCAAGGTGGACAGAGCGGTTTTGACAAGCTGCGGAAAATCGAGTAGCATTGGTCCAACGAAAAAGAAATGATTCACAGCCCGAAGTTTACACGACTTCGGGCTGTTTTTATAGGGTCAATTCCTGACATTTAACACTTCTGCACGTACTCCATGCACAAATTGTAGCCTTAGCGGCGACTTATTTAGGTTGAAGGCCTCTCTCTACCGATCGGCTCCGAGGCGAGCTTTTTCTTAAGTTCATCGAGTTCAATCCGCGTGGCGGCGATCGATTTGCGCAGATCGTCGCTGGCAAATTCATCGCTGCTGCGGGCAAGCACTTTTTCCATCGCGGCAATGTGGGCGGTCTTGAGGGCCAAGTCGGCTGGGACGGCGATGTCGGGGGCCACCCCGGTGTTTTCCCAGTTGGTGCCGGTGATCGGGTTCACCGAACGGGCGTAGGGGACGAAGACGCCAAAGTGTTCGTCCAACCGTTCTAGACTGCCCGGATGGGCGCCCCCGGCGGTGGTCTCGCCGACAACGGTGACCCGGCCCAGGGCCTTGAGGTTGTAGGCAAATTCTTCGGCGGCCGAGAAGGTCTTGCGGCTAGTGAGCAAGTACACCTCCTTGCCCCAAAACCGTGGCGAGGGCAGATCTGCCCTCGTCCAGGTCTCGCTTTTGCTGTCGGTGGGGCGCGCGTAGATCGTGTTGAGGTGGACGGGTTTGCCGTCGAGCAAATAGGAGGTCAGCAGCGCCACCATCCGGGGGCTGCCGCCGCCGTTGGCGCGCAGATCGACGATGAGGGCGTCGGTGTGGGCCACAAAGCGCATCGCCGCCGCCGCCGTCTCAGCCGCCTGATCCGGGGCAATAAAGCCGCGCAGTTCGAGATAGCCGATGTTGCCCGCCAGGCGTTCGACTTTTTGAAAACCGTGGTTGCGCCAACTGTTGAACCGTTGGGTCCAGGCTGACTGTTGCAAAGCCGAGAGGGGTTTGTGGCTGTAGACGACCCGCAGGTGCCGATCGCGGCTGAGTTGCTGCAGATTGTCGGTGAGCACCTCCGCCAGAATGCGGGCACTTGCAATATTTTCGTACTCTTGCTTCTGCCCACGCCGCCGGATATCGGCCACAAGCCGCGCCGCCACCTCCGGAAAGACGTAGCCGCGCTCCAGCACCGCCAGCATCTTCTCGATCACCACCGCGCGGGTCTGCCCATCGATGGCCAGATCCGGCTGGTCCCGGTCGATCGGAGGATAGGCCGTCACGGGCTGGACAGCACCCACAGCCAGTGCGAGGACAAGTAGAGCAGCAAGAAATATTTGCATGGCGAATTTCCTTGGCAAATCGATCGCACAGCTTCGCCGATGAATCGCCTCGGCAAGCTTTACCACCCGTGGAAATCCGAAACACCGTGACAGGACAGGCATCTCGCTGATATTAATTTATTAGTAGATAGAATCCCTGTCAAGGCCCGAGACAGGCAGCCTGCCCGAAAGGTGCCCCGCGGCGGCTGCGTGCTAGAATGCACCGCCGAGAAACGAGGCGCCTGTGACTCAGCCCAAACCTGTGTACCTGATTGCTCCCACCGCCGCGGGGCGGAAACTAGCCCAAGCCATAGAGGCGCTGCTGCCCGAAGCAGTGCTCTGGGAGCGACCGCTCGGTGCACTGGACAGCGCCTGGCGCGAGGCGGGACAACTGGTCTTTGTGCTGGCGGTTGGGGCGGTGGTGCGGCTGATTGCCCCCCTGCTCGCCGACAAGCGCACCGATCCGGGCGTGGTGGTGATGGACGAGGCGGGGCGCTTTGCTGTGAGCTTGAGCGCGGGCCACATCGGGGGGGCGGACGCCCTGGCCGAGCGCATCGCCGCACTGCTGAGCGCCACGGCCGTTCTCACCGGTGCCGGCGGCCGCCACGGCCTGCCGCCGGTCGACTTGTTGGGCAAAGCCTACGGCTGGCGGGCCGGGGAAGCTTGTGACTGGAACCGCGTGGCGGCCCTGGCGGCGGCGGGGGAGCCGGTGCAGGTGGTGCAGGAGTGCGGCCTTGACCTGTGGCGCACGGCACTGCCTGAGGGCCACCCGTTTGTGGCGACCGCGGCGGCGGCAGGCAGGCTGTGGATCAGCCACCGGCTGCCGGCTGCCGACACCCTGCCCACGGTGCGCTGGCATCCGCGGGTAATCTGGCTGGGGGTCGGCTGCGAGCGGGGGATCGCTGCCGACTTTCTTGAGCAATCGATCCGGCAGGCGCTCGCCGGGGCGGGGCTGGCCTTCGAGGCGGTAGCAGGGCTCGCCAGTCTGGACATCAAAGCCGACGAAGCGGCACTGCTGGCGGTGGCCGAGCGCCACGGCTGGCCCGTACGTTTTTTTGACGCCGCCACGTTGGCCCGCTGCCCGGTACCCAACCCCTCCGAAGCTGTGGCGGACTGTGTGGGTACCCCCTCGGTGGCCGAGGCTGCGGCTCTGTTGGCAGGCGAAGCTTTGCAACTGGCGGCCCCCAAGCGCGTATTTAAGGCGACCGCAGCGGGCGCCTGCACGGTAGCCGCCGCCGTCGCCCTCGAGGAATTCAACCCGGCGCCGGGCCGACTGCTGCTGATCGGTAGCGGCCCAGGAGCGCTCGATCAGATTACCCCCGCCGCCCGCGCCGCCCTGGCAGCGGCCCAGGTGGTAATTGGCTATCAACTCTATATCGATCTGATTCGACCGCTGCTTGCACCCACCCAGATCGTCGAGACCAGCCCAATTACCCAGGAGGTGGCGCGCGCCGAGCGGGCTATCGCCCTGGCGAGGCGAGGTCTGGCGGTGGCGGTCATCTCCAGCGGCGACGCGGGCATCTACGGCATGGCCGGGCTGGTGTTTGAGCGGCTGGCCCGGGGCGGTTGGGACGGCCAAGCTCCCGCCGTGGATGTCCTGCCCGGAATTACCGCCGTGCAAGCCGCCGCCGCCCGCGTCGGCGCCCCGCTGATGCACGACTTTTGCGCCATCAGCCTCTCGGACCTGCTCACGCCCTGGCAGATGATCTGCACCCGCCTTGAAGCCGCCGCCCGGGCCGATTTTGTCGTCGCCCTCTACAACCCCCGCTCCGCTTCGCGCACCTGGCAAATTGCCCAGGCGCGCGAAATCCTGCTCGCCCACCGCGATCCGGCCACCCCCGTCGCCCTGGTGCGCTGTGCCTACCGCCCCGACGAGCAGGTGAGCCTGCACACCCTGGCTGATCTGCCTTTGGAATCCGTCGACATGCTTACCACGGTCCTCATCGGCAACCGCGCCACCTTCCGCCGGGGCGACCGGCTCATCACCCCCCGGGGCTACCCGCATCCCTAGCGGCGCTCCCCGTCGCTCAGTAGACGAGAATTGCTATTGCTTTTTTTTATCATCCAGAACATGATAAAAATTGCACAGACCCGGACAAAGGAAAAATCCCCTTCATGAGTGCGCAAGGATCCGACCATTTCGATGCCCGTCTCGACCAGCTGACCCGGTTGGCCGAGGCAAACGTGCAAGCGCTGACCGAATTGCATACCCTCGCCGCCGGCCACTTTCGCTCGCTCGATACCCTGTGCGGCCAGATCGCCGATACCAACCGCAGTGTGCAGGCTCTCTCGGAGATGATGGCCGCCCAGTCGCGCGACTTGCAGGCGATCGCCCGCGACGTCGAGAATTTGGCCGATTCTTATATCCAGCAGGCCATCTCGATCCAGTCCGGTGTCGAACGGCGTACCGAGACTCTGCACGCGGTGACTGCCCGCCGCCACGACGCTCTGCACGGCGAGATTCGCGCCATCCGCGAGGATACCCGGCAACTGCAAAGCGAAAACCAGCAGATTCTTCAGCTTCTGCAAAAGCAGTGATTGAGATTCCCTCCGCCCGATGACACTGCGATTGCGGCGCCGTCCTAAAGCTCACTTGAGCCTGTACTGATCAAGAATCGCCTGGATGTGGCGGGGGATCAGTTTTTTAAGCTTGTCCGGGCGGTGCGTCTTCAGGTAGTACCAGTTGCGCGTCTGCTTGTTTTCGACGGCGAGGCGGGCAAATTCGAGGCCGCGCGGCCCGAAGTGCTCGACCTGCCAGGTGAATAGCTGCGCTAGAAAACTCGGCAGAGTAATGGCCGGTTTGCCCAGGTAGCGCAAAATCTGTTTCATCGCCTCGGTGCGGTTGCCGCGGTCGGTGAACCGGCCCCATTCGAGATCGTCTCGGAGGAGGTTGAAAAGCTCTTCTCCCCGCTCATTACGCACCAGAAACCACTGCCAGCCGATATCGGCGGCCATATACCCGACGCTCACATCCGCAAGGCCGTTGGTCTGATCGAAACAGGACAGGCACGCCTGGGGAAAGCAGCCCCGCAACTTGTCCATGGGCATCTCGAAGTAGCTCACCTTCTCGATCGCACCGTTCTCGTGCCAGAACCAGATGCGAAAATCCGCCATAAATTCGAGTTTTTTGACTGTGCGCGGCGAGCGGCTGGTGGTCTTGACCAGGCGCTGCCAGTTGGCGAAGGTCATATTGTCGGTGCACACCAGACCGACGACATAAAGCTTTTCGAGGCCCAGTTGTGCTTCGATGGCCCGCAAAGCACTCACCTGGCAACCGACGCCGACCACCGCCAGCCGACGGATACCCTGTCTTTTGACCTCAGGCACCAGATCCAGAATCGGAGCAAGATCCCAGCGCGAGCCGCCAGTATGCGCCAGTTCCGCCGCGTGGCGCACCAGCACCGGCGTGCCGGTGTTGTCGGGGTTGCGGCGGGTGGTGAGTACCGCCTCGACTTTGCCGCTATCCAGCAACCGCTCCAGGAGGGTGCTCACGGCACCACCGGTCTGGCTATCGGGGCGGGGCGTGCTCAATCGGGCAGCGTGCATCGAGCGGAACACCCCAAAGTACAGCTCGTCGCCCGACAACCGGCGGCTACGGCCGTGCAACTGCACTTCGCGCTCACTCACCCGATCGTCCTCGAACGGGCAGATTTCCTCGACGTGCGCTTCGAACTGGGCATGAAAGCACAGACCACAATTGCTGCAGGTGCGGTTCTGCAGCAGCGGGTAGGCAGGACCAATCGGCGCTTGAGTCATTGCTAAACAGCCCCCGGGGCGGTGGATTCAAAAATCGGTAGCTTACATGGTAGGCCGTGTCGGCGGCACGGGCCAGAGGGAGGGTATCCAGCGTGGTGTAGCTCTACCCCGGGTGCATCGGCAGTTCGGCAGCAGCGCCGACCCGGGCAGGTGTGCCGGCAAGGGAGTAAAATAGGCTCCAGGAGGGGATTCTATGGCCGCTCGTTCCTGCCGGGAAAGCAAAGTGTCGATCCTGGGTGCGGGCAATGTCGGAAGCGCCCTTGCCCAAAGGCTCATCCAGGGCAACGTTGTCGATGTAGTGTTGCTCGATATCGTCGAAGGCCGTCCCCAGGGGATCGCCCTCGACCTGCTTGAAGCCTGCGGCGTCGAGGGGCAAGCCTGTCGGCTCACCGGCACCAACGACTACGCCCGGACCGCCGGGTCGGATGTGCTGGTGGTGGCGGCTGGATTTGCCCGCCAGCCTGGCATGAGCCGCGACGACCTGCTGCTGACCAACACCCACATCGTTTTTGAGGTGACGCAAAAGGCGGTTGCCCACTCCCCGGAGGCGACCGTGGTGGTGATTACCAATCCCCTCGACGCGATGAGCCATGTCGCCTGGCGGGCGAGTGGTCTTGTCCCTGAGCGGGTAATGGGCATGGCGGGGGTGCTCGATGCCGCCCGCTTCGAAACATTTATTGCCTGGGAACTGGGATTTTCGGTGCGCGATATCCGGGCGATGGTGTTGGGCGGACATGGAGATCTGATGGTGCCGCTGCCTCGTTACACGACCATCTCGGGCGTTCCTCTGACACAACTGTTGAGTGCCGCCCGGATCGACGCGCTGATCGAGCGCACCCGCACGGGCGGAGCTGAGATCGTCCATCTGCTCAAGCGCGGCGGCGCTTGCTATGCCCCGGCCGCCGCCGCCGCCCGGATGATCGAGACTTTGTTGGGCGACGAACGGCGCCTGCTGCCGGTCGCCGCCTACCTGGGCGGCGAGTACGGTTTGAGGGACATCCACATGGGTGTGCCGGTCATCCTCGGCCGCCACGGTGTCGAGCGGGTGGTCGAACTGACTCTGGAGACGGAGGAAAAAGCTGCTCTGTACCGCTCCGCCCATACGATCCGCGCCAGCCTCGATCAGATTGCTCACCTGATGCCTGCAAACCAGCCGCCATCGACGGTGTAAGATCGGCTGGCGCAGGTGTCAAAATGTGGAGTTTTTCTATTTCCAATTCGCCAGTACGGGAGTAACATTTTTGGATACGAGGCTCCGCAAGAATGAAAAAGTCTGGCTGAAGTCCCCCCGTACAAGCATTTGTCTCTTAACCCCAAAACACCACGAATTTCCTGGAGAGCAGGATGCAGCGTTCCCATTTCACCGAAAACACTATGGCCTGGTGGCTGGAGATGGCCACCGACGAACCTTATCTATATCTGTTCGGTCCTTTCGAATCGCCCGAGGAGGCAGAAGCGGCCGTCCCCCGGCACCGGGCGGACCTGATCTCCGAGGGCTGGCAGGTGCTCTCGGCCACGGTCAGCTCCAAGGGACCGTCCGGCGCCTTTCTGGTCGCCTGAAAATCAGAGCTTCCAGTAGCTGACGGCGGCGGCAGCCAGAGTCATCACCCCCGGGGCGATGGCACCGTCGCCGCCGTCAAAGCTCGGGTGGTGCAGCGGATAACTGGTCGGCCCGCCCACCCCGAGCCGGAACATCGTACCTGGCACCTGTTCGCAGAACACCGCGAAGTCCTCTGCCCCCATCGAGGGCTCCGGCAGCGCCTGGAGGTACTGCGCCCCGAGCAGCGTCCGCACGCAATCTTCCACCAGATGAGTCAGGTGGGGATCGTTGATCACCGAGGGTGTGCCGTTGCCGTAGTGCAGCCGGTAGTCGGCGCCGAAGGCGGCACAGGTCTGGGCGACGATTTGCTCGATCCAGGTGGGAAGAGCCGTGCGCGTCTGGGGATCGAGCGAGCGCACCGTGCCTTTGAGCACGACGTGGTCGCAGATAATATTGGGGGCGCGTCCGCCCTGCATCTGGCCGATCGAGAGCACCACCGGCCTGAGGGGATTGTGCATGCGGCTGATCCCCTGCTGCAGGGCGGTGACCACGTTGGCGGCGACCCAGATGGCATCGACCGCCTCGTGGGGACGCGCCCCGTGGCCGGAACGGCCGAACACTTCGATAACCAGCGCATCGGCGGCGGCGGTGAATACCCCCGGCCGCACGCCGATCACCCCGACCGGCAAGCTCGGATAACAATGCAGCGCAAACAGCGCCGAAACCTGCGGATCCTCGAGCGCCCCGTCGTCGACCATCCAGCGCGCCCCCTGGGCTGTCTCCTCGGCCGGTTGAAATAAAAACTTGACCCGGCCCGGCAGCGACTCGCGCAATGACGCAAGCACCATGGCCGTTCCCAGGCCGACAGCCGTGTGCAAGTCGTGACCGCAGGCGTGCATAACGCCGCGCACCCGCGAGCGGTAAGGCAGTTCCGTCTGCTCGGCAATCGGCAACCCGTCCATGTCGGCGCGCACCCCGACGGTGCGCTCGTCGCGGCCGTTGCCAGTCAGCAAACCGACCACCCCGGTGCGTCCGACCCCACTTTTTACCTCCAGGTCCAGTTCGGCGAGCAACTCCGCCACGCAGTCGGCGGTGCGGTACTCCTCACCGCTCAGTTCAGGGTGGGCATGGAGGTGCTGACGGATGGCCACCAGTCTCGGCAGCACCCGGTGGGTCTCGGCGCTGATCGCCTGGAGCAGCGCCGGGCGGGCGACAGAAAATTCAGAAAACTCATTGGAGGGCGACAGGTGCATACTCTCAATCACTGCCATCCTGGGGTGCAGCCTACGCCGCGGCGCTCGGCGACTTTGATTAAACTTAACACTGTTCAGCGCTTTTCTTCGCACCGGGGCGGGCTGGTATAATCCTTCCAACTGTTTTCCTGGTGGGCTGCAAGGCGGTGAACGGCTCCCGAAGGTAGACGGGTTCCAGGTACACCGCAGGCGGGTTGATGCATAGGATTCTTTTTATCTCCGACGGCCATGGTGAAGATTGGGTCGCGGCGCAGATAGCTTCTCACCTGGCCCGCCTGTCCGCTCAGCGCGATTTGGGAGCGCTCGAACTGAGGGCGCTGCCGATGGTGGGCGACGGCCACAGCTACGAGCGCATCGGCGTGCCGCTCGCATTGGCCACACGGGTGTTGCCCTCGGGGGGCTTCACCTTTAAGACGCTGCGCGGGCTGTGGATCGATTTGCGCTCGGGCCTGGCCGGTTACGGCGCGCACCTGGTGCGCTCGGTGCGCGGCCTGGCCGATTGGGCGGACCTGGTGGTTGCGGTGGGGGACATCCTGCCGCTGTCGCTCGCCTGGTTGACGGGCAAGCCCTACCTCTTCGTAGGCTGCACCAAATCTGACTACTACACCGAAGGCGCCTACAGCTGCTACTTCCCCTGGGAGCGGGCGCTGTTGCATCCGCCGCGCTGCCTGCATGCCTTCACCCGTGACCGGATCACCTGCCGCAATTTGCGGCTGCACCGGGTACCGGCCAGCTACTGGGGCAATCCGATGATGGATGGGTTGGAGTGGGACGATACCCACCATCCGCCGCGGCCGGAGGGCACTTTTATCGGCCTGCTGCCGGGTTCGCGGCCGGGGGAGGCCCAGCGCAACTTGCTCGATATGTTGCGCTGCCTGGAGGCCGTTCGCCACCGCCTCGGGGGACCAGTGCACTTCGAGGCGGCGCTCTCAGCGGGGTTGGGCCTGGAGAGCTTCCGGCGTCAGGCCGCTCCTTTGGGCTGGCAGGATCGCGGCGAGGGCCGCTTCGAGCGCAACGCCACCGCGGTGGTGCTGCGCTCGGACAACTTCAGCGCGGTGCTGCACCGGGCCCATTTGCTCATCGCCATGGCCGGCACCGCCACCGAGCAGGCGGTGGGCCTGGGTAAACCGGTGATCACGCTGCCGGGGCGCGGCCCGCAGTTCACCCGCCGCTTCGCCTATCTACAGAGGCAGCTGCTCGGCGATTCGGTGCGCATCGTCGATGTCGCCCCCGCCCGTCGGCCCGAGGCGGTCGCCGGCACCGCCGCCGATTTGATCAATGATCGCGAGCGGCTCCGGCAATTTGCGTGCAACGGCCACGAGCGCATGGGCGGTGCCGGGGCCGCCGGCCAGATCGCCGAATTTGCCCTTGACCAGTTACCCCGGCGGGTCCGCGGCGGTACTCCCCAGTCGCGTGGCTGAAGCCCCTGCCCTCGCAGGCGGCACGGGTTTGGCCGCTCTGTGGCGATTTTTCCGTCGGCCGCAAATCTGGCGGCTGTGCCTCGGACGTTGGACCTCCGACTGGGGCGACGCGGTGCACATCCTGGCGTTTAACTGGCTGTTGGTGCAGCAGACCGGCTCGGCGGCGGCGGTGGGATTGTGCCAGGCCCTCTGGATTGCAGGCCAACTGACCTTCTCCTGGCCGGGGGGATGGCTTGTCGACCGGCTGGGTCCGCGCGCGCTGCTGCTGACGAGCTACGGCCTGCACGGTGCCCTCATCGCCGCCTTCGCCGCCTTCGCCTTCTGGGGGCGGACCGACCTCTGGCTGTTGGGAGGTATTTCGATCGTGCTCGGGGTACTCGGCGCCCCGACCGATCCGGCCCATCGCTCCCTCACCAAGCAGATAGCCCCTGAAAACGCCGATCTAGTTCGCCTCAACGGGCTCCTATCTAGCGGCGGGGCTGCCGCCCAGTGTCTGGGACCGCTGTTGGCCGGCTGGATGCTGATGGTGGTGCCGGGCGCCTGGGCCTTCGCCCTCAACGCTTTGAGCTTCGTCGCCGCCGCGGTGGCCCTGGCGGGCATCCGGCCAAAAGCGCCGCGCGCCGCGGCGGCGCCGCCCCTCCCGGCCGCCGGTCGCGCGCCGCTGCTTGCCGTCCTGCGGCCCCTGCTAGGCCCGCTCATCGCCGTCAGCGGCTTTATCTTCGGCCCGGCGGCGCTGCTGGTGGTCTTTTTGCCCTACTACGTCCAGCAAGTCCAGCACTGGCCCGTCTCGGCTCTAGGCACGCTGGAGGCGGCCCGCTGGCTGGGGTTGGGTGTCGGTACCGTCCTCGGCTCGCTGCTGCTTGGGCGTCTGGCCGTCCGTTTGTCCCTGGCCCTGGCCGTGGCCTTGGCCTCACTGCTTGTGCCCCTGGCGGGTTTTGCCCTCAGCGCCTCCGCAGGCTGGATGGTTCAGGCGGGCTGGCTTGCCGCCTTGGGCACCGCGGCCGGGGTGGCCTACGTCCTGCTCAATCAGCTGTTCTTGCAGGAGGTGCGCGCCGAATGGATGGGTCGGGTCAACGGCGGGCTGGCGGTCTACGTCGGCTTGGGCCTACTCGTCTTTGGGGCGTTGTGGTGGCTGACTATCGAACGGATTGGCTATCCTGTGGCCCTGCAGGGGGCCATCGCGCTTTTTGCCGCCTGCTTGATCCCCGCCGCCCTGGCGGCTTTGCGCCCCCGTTTGATGAAGTTTTTCTCACTAGACAACCGTTCGCAGGAGCCATAGGATGAAGAAGTGTAAAGAATTGGTTTGGGATACGCACTTGTCGGTACGTCGATCCAGGTTATTGGCGCTGTTGGTGGCCTGCGGAGCGCTTTTCGCCCCCGGTGCCCAGGCGGCCGACGAGGTGATTACCGAGCGGGTGCGGGCACTTGCAGCTCAAATGGATGTGTCGGCCTCCCAGGAAAACCTGGATAGCCTGTTTGCAAACTACGCCCCGAGTTTCAAATCTAGTGACGGCCTCAGCTACGAAACGACCCGCCAGGCGGTTTCAGCGCTTTGGGAGAAACTTGCCAAGCCGACTTATCAGACGAATGTCACCGCGGTCGTTCCTGAGAAGAACCGTTACCGGGTGAATGCGACGACGCGCCTGCAGGCGGATTACAAGACCGAACTGGGCGAACCGGCCCGCCTTGAATCCACCGTCGAGACCGTCAGCCGCTACGAAGATCAAAAAACCGGCCTCAAGCTGGTCTCCCAAGAAATTGCTGCCGAGCGCACGACTTTGAGCATTGGCGGCAAGCCTCCCCAGGTGAGTCTCAACCTGCCCTCGGTGGTGCGGGTGGGCAAGAACTTCAAAGTTGAAGCTGTGCTCTCAACACCCCTGCAGGAGGCGCCTGCTCTGGGGGGGATTCGTCTGACGCCCATCACAACAAAGACGGCTACCGCTCTCGAAGCGCCCGCCCTTGAACCGCTGCGCACCGGCGGTTTGTTCAAGACTGGTCAGGCGCCTTCGCGCCCGGAAGATCAGGCGCTCACCCTCGCCTTTGTCCGCGAGGGAGGGCTGGTGCTGGTCAACCAGAGGCTCAAAGTGACCGAGAAAGAACCGCCAAAGCCGGAGATCCAGCCCCCGGCCACCGCCCCCAAACTTTCACCGAAAACGGAGTAAGCCCGCGATGAGTGTGCCCTGGCTCAGTCTGATCCTCTTCTTTCCCACGCTGGGGGCTTTGGGTCTGGCCCTGCTCCCGGGCGAGGTGAGCTACCGTTTCGCCCGCGTCTGGGCACTGACGGTGGCCGGACTGACCTTTTTGCTGAGCGGCCTGGTGGCTTACAACTTCGACTACACCAGCACCAAGCCCCAATTTGCCGAGACCATCAACTGGCTGCCGCAGTTGGGGATCAGCTACAACATCGCTGTGGACGGCCTCAGCCTGCCGCTGATGCTGCTTACGGGTCTCTTGGTGGTGCTGTCGATTCTGACCAGTTGGCAGCTCAACAAGCGCGCCCGCCTGTACTACGTGCTGATTTTACTGCTGAGCACCGGCGTGCTGGGAGCCTTTATGGCCCGAGACACCATCTTATTCTTCCTGGCCTACGAGATGGAACTCATCCCGCTGTACTTTCTCATCAGCATCTGGGGCGGCAAGCGGCGCGAGTACGCGGGCACCAAGTTCCTGCTCTACACGTTTTTGTCGGGCGTGGCGCTATTGGTCGCCTTCTTGAGCACCTATTTCTTCTCCGGGGTCAACAGCTTCAGCATCGACGTGCTGGCCAACCCCGCCTCGCCCTATCCGCTCGTCTTCCAGTTCATCACCCTGGGGCTCATCACCTTCGGTTTCGCCATCAAGATGCCCCTGGTACCCTTGCACACCTGGCTTCCTGACGCCCACGTCGAGGCGCCCACGGCGGTCTCGGTGTTGCTGGCGGGGGTCTTGCTCAAACTCGGCACCTACGGCATCGTCCGCTTCGGCCTCGGGATCTTCCCGGAGGCGGCGGCCCAGTTCGCCTGGCTTCTCTCGGTGCTCGCCGCCATCAACGTCGTCTACGCTTCGCTCGCGGCGATGGCCCAGACCGACATCAAAAAGATGATCGCCTACAGTTCGATCGCCCACATGGGCTACGTGGTGCTGGGAATTGCTTCTCTAAACGAAACCGGTCTGGGCGGTGCGATGTTCCAGATGGTCAGCCACGGCATCATCTCGGGGCTATTGTTCATGCTGGTGGGCCTGATCTACGAAAAAGCCGGCACCCGCGAACTGCCCAAGCTCGGGGGACTGTTTGCCACGCTGCCGGTGGTAGGAGCCTTCTTTGTGGGGGCGGCGATGGCGAATGCCGGTTTGCCCGGAATGAGCGGCTTCGTGGCCGAATTTATGGTCTTCCGCGGCGGCATCGAGCGCTACCCGGTGGCAACGGTGCTCTGCATCTTCGGCATTGTGCTCACCGCCATCTACATGCTCGCGATGCTGGCGCGCGCCTTCTTCGGCAAATTGCCCGCCAATCTGGAGACCATGCCCCGCGTCAGAGCCTGGGAGATGATCCCAGCTACGGTGCTCCTAGTTATTTGCGTCGGTCTGGGTCTCTTCCCGACCCTCGCTACGGGCATCTTCGAGCCGAACGTGGCTGAACTGGTGCAGCAACTGGATGCCAGGACGGTTGCCCAACTGCCGCGCTAAATCACTGAGCTAGACAGATCGCATCCAGGCAGAAGCAACTACCCGGATGCTTTGGTGTACTTGTGGCCGATCTTTTAGAAATAGCCAACAAGTCTGAGAAATACAAAAACCTGAAGAGAATGCATAATCGCGGCTGGCATTGACATATAATAATTTGACAATTTCAACCATCCTCGCCAGGGCAAACATGAGATTTTCGCATATAGTATCTGCATGTGTGATCGGCTTTTGCGTCCTGCCTGTGCCAGTTTTAGCTGAACAAAGTGTGGCCGAGTCTTTGCGCAAACTAAAGTCGACCGGTAATTGTGTGAAATGCAACCTAAAGGGAGCAGACCTCTCTGGAATGGTTCTCACGGAGAAAGACTTAAGCGGCGCTGACCGGCCCATTCAAGTTTGAAGTGCAACAGCACCTGACTGAGCTAAGAATACCTCCCGTGGTGTCCGATAACCAAGCACTTTTCGCGGGCGGTCATTGATCATGTCCATTGCCCTTTGCACCTGCTC
>JAHHGR010000087.1 GCA_019359725.1 Aphanocapsa lilacina HA4352-LM1
ACTTGCAATGTTGCATGTGTCAGGAAGTCAGTTATGTGCATTGGCTGGGAAAATTGCTGGGCAGCTGGAGGCGCAGGGTCTGGCCCCTCGAACTGTGTGCAAGCGTTCACTGATTCAACACTTCTGCTCTTCTCTCTATGGTTTCCATTAGTTCGACTTCCTGATGCGGAAGCGCCTATGGATCAGATAGCGCTGGATCAGACCAGGGCTGTTTCATTCTCAAAAAACCCCATTCGGCCATGTCAATAAGCTTGACCTGCTCAACAAGCAATAAGGCTTTTGCCGCTCTCGATTCTCATTTGCATCCAATGCAAAGCTAGAATGAAACAGCCCTGGATCAGACTGTGTGTTTGTGTTTCCATTAGTTCGACTTCCTGATGCGGAAGCGCCCTTTGCCAATCAGATGGTTGGAGTGAACTGCAGTGGGTTGGTTTCCATTAGTTCGACTTCCTGATGCGGAAGCGCCCGAGATCGACAACGTTACCGCCACACTTGAAATCTCGTTTCCATTAGTTCGACTTCCTGATGCGGAAGCGCCTTCGGCATGGCGCTCTTTGGGCAGGTCGATGGTGATGGTTTCCATTAGTTCGACTTCCTGATGCGGAAGCGCCTTCGAACACGCCGTGGTCGACACCCAGGCCCGGCCGCGCAAAGAGGTTTCCATTAGTTCGACTTCCTGATGCGGAAGCGCCGTTACTACCGGTGGGGGCATACCGACCCGGACGGTCGGGTTTCCATTAGTTCGACTTCCTGATGCGGAAGCGCCAAGGTCGGGCATCGGTGTTGCTCCAAGCCAACCTCAAGTTTCCATTAGTTCGACTTCCTGATGCGGAAGCGCCCCCGAGGTGCAACTCCTCCTCCGGGGCGATCTGGTTTGTTTCCATTAGTTCGACTTCCTGATGCGGAAGCGCCAAACCACACTGCACACCGAGACGCACACGGCGGTGCAACTGTTTCCATTAGTTCGACTTCCTGATGCGGAAGCGCCCCGACTAACCCCGACTATGTCCTGTTGCGCAGATACCGGGTTTCCATTAGTTCGACTTCCTGATGCGGAAGCGCCTTGCTCACCCACTCGGCGGTGTCGTCGTCACACCCTGCCGTTTCCATTAGTTCGACTTCCTGATGCGGAAGCGCCAGCTGAGTACCTCGCGTATGCTGACCTCGATTGAGCTGAGGTTTCCATTAGTTCGACTTCCTGATGCGGAAGCGCCGTTGGGCACTTCCATACCTACACAGCGAACGAGCAGTGTTTCCATTAGTTCGACTTCCTGATGCGGAAGCGCCCAATAGACGCCTGGGTGTTTACCGGGAACAACAATGTTTCCATTAGTTCGACTTCCTGATGCGGAAGCGCCCCGTCAATGTCTTGACTCTTTGAAAAACCGCATTGTGTGTTTCCATTAGTTCGACTTCCTGATGCGGAAGCGCCAATGATGAATGCTGATGGCATTGGTACCGGGAGCTTCAGAGTTTCCATTAGTTCGACTTCCTGATGCGGAAGCGCCTCACCGCTGTAGCCTCTGCCAATCCGATTGGAGTAGCGTTTCCATTAGTTCGACTTCCTGATGCGGAAGCGCCACTTCCGTACACAGAAGCTGAGCAGCCGTCAACAAGAACTGTTTCCATTAGTTCGACTTCCTGATGCGGAAGCGCCGTGCAGGTCGCCCAAAGCAAATCACGAAAGTAGAGAAAACGTTTCCATTAGTTCGACTTCCTGATGCGGAAGCGCCCCCACTGATCAACTCCTACTTGGAGAAAGGGTAATAGTAGTTTCCATTAGTTCGACTTCCTGATGCGGAAGCGCCCCGCTATTGGGTGAGCACGGCAGCGGGCGGACCCAAAAAGTTTCCATTAGTTCGACTTCCTGATGCGGAAGCGCCTCATCCCACGACATGTGTACCCGAATCGTTCTTTTCACCGTTTCCATTAGTTCGACTTCCTGATGCGGAAGCGCCTGCATCTATGGAAAGGCTTGCGTTGGGCTGTGTCAAGCTGAGGTTTGCGGTGGGGGGTGCCTTGAGCTGGGATTCCAAAGTGGTGCTGGTACGGTTAAGCCTCTGAAAGCCTTGCCCCGAGCGAGTTCGATGGGGTAAGCGAGAGTTAGGGGCATGCAGCCTCCAGGCAACCCCACCGCAGGTCATATCACGACTGAGCCTGCAGGTTGAACTACCGGCGGACCGTTCCATACTTCGACTTGCCCTCGTGTGTGATGCGAAATGACGTAGAAGCGCACGGTGTCTTCTTCTATCTTGACTTTTTTGCGGAGCTTGATCTTGAGCTCCGCGAGCAATTTATCCGAAATGTCGCACTCGAATACACTTAACTGAACCCGGCTTCCATAGCCTTCTAATATCCTGGCAACCTTGTTGCGGCGCTTGTTGTCAGGAATGTCGTAAACAACAACATAGAGCATCTTAGCGGATCCTATAACTTTGATAGGTCTGGTCCGGGCGCAGAAGAAATTGCTTGAAGCGCAACACCTGCCGTTCGATCAGCCCCCACCTCGGTAAGGTTGAATCGTCTATCTGGACCTCCTCGTTCATGCGTTGAATAAAGTGGCCCAGGAACTTGCGCCGGCCGGTTTCGTTCAGATAGCATCCGCCGTCGTGATAATCGAAGTCCTCCTGGGCATCCACAACCCGGCTGTTAACCAGCCAGAGGACCAGGGCGTCCACAATCGGGGCGCGAAATTCCTCCAATAGATCCGAAGCGAGGGCCGGGTGCCGGTCGTTGTCGGTGTGGAAGACACTGGCGCAAGTGTCCAATCCCTGAATTTCCAACTGGGCAAGAACGTGGTTCCAGAGCACCTGATAGCCGAAGCTCAGCATCGCGTTGACCGGGTTGAGCGGCGGGCGGCGCGAACGCTCCACCAACACGAAACCCGTGCCGGTCATGGCGCAGCCCAGGGCCGGGAAGTACTGCGCCGCCGAGGCACCCTCGTAGCCGCGCAACTGCTCGACGCTCTCAGCCTGGGCCGCCTTCCGGGCGAAGTGCTCCAGATACTGAATGGGACGGTCCAGTTCCGGCTGCGGTCGACGGCGGCGACAGCGCATCAGCATCACGCGGCTGTTGTGGATTTTGGCCTGCACGATGGCCCGGGCAACGCCCAGTTGCGTCTGCTCGTCCAGACGGTGCTGCAGACGCACCAGACGGCGATCGTCGGTGCCGGTGGGCAGCAGGCGGCCGTAACAGCGACCCTGGCGCGATAGATAGGCAATGCGAATTTCCCGGTAAAGACAGACGCGGATGACGCCGGTACTCAGCTGCGAGGTGCCGAAGACCAGGACCTGTTTGAGCGTCGGCAGCGAGACTTCCTGGCGCAACTGCTGCTGCTTGCGCACCCGCAGCACTTCACCCGCCAAAGAGAGGGTGCACCCCTGTTCTAGTAGATAGAGAGTATTCATCGCCCGGCGCTACCGGCGCTCGAGCATCTGGCGCGCCTGTCCCGTTTCCAGCCACGCCAGCACCCGGTCGGATACGGCGCCGATGCAGAAACTCGCCAGGGTGACCGCTAGGGTGCAGGTGATCACGGCGGCCAATCCCAAAGGCGCAATCAGCAAAATCACCAACGTCACAAGCCCGGTGGCCGTCGAGACGAGCATATTTCTGAGGAACTGAAGCCTATGGATTGAATACATGGCTCGGTTACGGAAGGGGGACTGGTTCAACCTAGCCGAAGTGCATCCTGGTTGTAAACAGTATTTACCGAAGACTGTTTAGTACAGTGCAGTATTAATTGCTTGTATTAAGGAATGTGCAACTCCTGCTCGCTTCCCTGGACAGCTGGGACTTTAGCTGTCATTATCTTTTTTACCCTATGCCCCGGATTGACCGCCGATGAATGTGTATCACCGAAAGCTATTTGCCCTTCTGCACGATCCGCAACTCAAGGCACTCTACAAGAAAAAAGACGGCAAAGGCCCTTGGGAGCAACTCCAGTGTCTGCAGGACTGTAGGCAGGAGCTGACCCACTGGTGGGACCGGATGGGGCATGCAGGTGTTCAAGCGGACTGGGTGGCAGCCGCTTCGGACCGTTTGAATTTTCCATGCGATGGGCCGTACGCCAATGCAGAGCATGGCGACGGATGGACTGCCTCAGAAGTTCGCCATCCGATCAGCGGCCAGAAAAAAACGGTGCAGTTGCCGGGACGGTTCGACAAAGAGCGGTTGATGGAACTTGAACAAAAGATTATTCCGCAAGCCATCCGCGCGCAAAAGGATGTCCGAAAGGTCTACTGGTGGTTCTGGCGCTTTTATCCGGAGCTGCTGGCTGCCGAGCCGAGTCTGCAGCAGGCGGATGTCCTTATTTTACCCGCGGAGACCCGCATTCCCGACTGCCCGATCCATACCCACAACGCGACGGTAGCGGCGCTGGCCGGGGCTTTGTTTCCTGATAACTGGCAATCCGGGCCTCCCCAGTCACACCCTTACCTGGTTCTTTTTTCCTTTTCACCGGTACAAGAATTCATCAAGTCTTCGCGTAAGTTCCTGGATTTTTGGGCCGGTTCCTACCTACTCCACTACCTGAGTGCCCGGCTGTGCTGGCATATCGCCCAACAGCACGGTCCAGACGCGGTGATCACCCCGTCGCTGTGGGGCCAGGAGATTATTGATGCGCTGCTTTATCAGGAGTTTCCGGAGTTTGCCGAGTACTTCAGGCGTATCGACCGGATCGACGGGCACGGCCTCGATCCGGTCGAACGCTACAAACAAGAAAAGACCAACAGCCTGACTACTGCCGGTTTTCCGAACATCATCGTCGCCCTTGCACCCGAAAAGCAGACTGCCGAAGACCTTGGCAAGCAGTTGAAAGAGGAGCTTGATATGCTATGGCAAACCATGGGCCGCAAGGTGTGCGATGCCATCAAAAGGCGGATTCTGAAAAAACTCCAAAGTGAGTCCGACCGCGACCGGCTCTGGCGGGTACTGGTTGCTGAAGGCGGCATCGACGGCCAGGACTCGCAGCTGCGCAGGCAGTTTGACAACTGGCAACGCCCGAGCTGCTGGGAGTGGGGCAAACTGTGGGATGCCCAGTTGCAGGGCACCTGGGATAGCTACTGGGTGGCGCTGCCTTTGGGAAGTATCGGCCAACCCCTCAGTTGCGAGCGCGACAGGCCAGGCTACTTAGACTGGATCTCCGCCCAAAAAGAATTTGCTCGCATCGACGCTCTACCCACACCGGCCGAGCAGGCAGCTTACCGCTTTTTAAACGTCGGCACCTGGTGGGGGAGCCTGCAACAGCGCCTCGGCCAGGCAATTCAAGCGCTCAAAAATACTCGCACCTGGCAAATTCCGGCGGCGCCGGGCGAACGCTCGACTATCTCCGGTCTCTACAGCGCCGTGCATCCAAATTTCAATTACAACGAGAACTTCCGCGAAGGCGGCGGGTTGAGCGCCGGGACGATGAATCTGTTCTGGCGGCTGATGGCGCTTGTCTACCCGGGGCTGTTCAACGGCTCGGAGCGGCTCAACGCGATCGAGTTAACCAAGCGGATGGCTTGGACCTATGGCGGGGTGGCAAAAGCTCTGGGGGTGAACCAGGAGGACGTCGGCCTCGAGCACGGTGAAATCGACTACGACAAGCTGATTCGTTTTCCCAATCTCAGTTCGATCGCTGCGGCCCGCTTTGCCGCCCAGTACCCCGAGCGTTTGCGAGACTACTGGCAGCAACTGCATACGCGGGTCACGGAGCACTTCGCCGACAAACAGGAGACTTTCCGCGCCAAGACGCAGCGACCCTTTCAAGTGCCGGGAGCCGATCGGGCCATGGGCACCGACTGCTACAACGGGGTAATGTTTTCCGGCGGTTGGCTGGCGGACGATATGGGCCTGCCGCAGGATGCCGCTCAAATCCTGAGCCTGAGCGGACAGACTACCTCTGGGTGCAGCGTATCCCGGACGGACTGGCCGCAGGAAGCCGCCCAAACTCTTCGCATGCTGGTCGATGAGGCGCACCGCGCCAGCGGCTTTACTGCGGGCAGCCCGGCGGACTGGTGGGTGCTCGTCAAAGCCGATGGCGACAACATGGGCAAGTACATCAACGGCAGTAAATTGCTCTGCTACGACAAGTATGTAGTCAAGTCGGTAGCCGATGCGTTGCGCAAATCGGCGCAAGCCCAGGATTGGAGCGACGTTCTGAAAACCCGCAAGCGCATGGGACCGGCCACGCACGTCGGTCTAAACCGGGCTTTGATTGATTTTTCCAACCGCCTGGTGCCCTATCTCGTCGAGGAGCGCTGCTGCGGCCGGGTGATCTTCAGTGGCGGCGACGACGTGATGGCGGCTTTGCCACTCGAAGACCTGCCGAAATTTCTGCTCAGCCTGCGCGCAGCCTGGTCCGGCGCGGAAGATCCGCAACAGGAGTTCAAAAGCGAGGGCGACTACTGGTTTCCACTCAAGGATCTACCTGGGCTGAGCCGCCGGTCCTACTTCACGATGGGCCGGGAGGCCACGATGAGCGTAGGCATCGTGATCGCCCACAAAAGTGTGCCGCTGCCGACGGTGCTCGAAAGTCTCTGGGAGGCGGAAAAGGATCGGGCCAAAAAACTGCCGAAGAAGGACGGTTTGTGTTTTCGGGTGCTCTTTGGCTCGGGCAACCGGCTGGAGGCGCTGATGAAAGGTTCGCTGCTCGCGAAATGGTGGCAATTTATGCACCCTGCCTGCGGTGGCGATTTCAGCCCACTGCTGTACCGTTTGGCCGAAGAGCTGCCCAAACACGCTCAGATAACGCTCATCCGCGAGGCGGCGGCGGCCCTGCTCGATCGGCGCGAGCTTGCAGGAACGGAGGCCTTTGAGGCGATCAAAAAGCCGCTGCTTGACTGGCTTGACGCCTGGAGGCAATGGGCTGTCAATCCATTCAAACCTGACGACGACGAGCGCGAACCCAGGTGTACCGCCAACGCGCCGGCGCTTGGGTACGATCTTGCGGATCTCACTGATATCTTGCGTTTTAGCGCCTTCTGGCTCGATCGGATGGAGCAGCGCCGTCAATGGACCGACACCACCCAAAGCCTGCCTGCGGAGGTGCGCTGATGGGCTGGTACGCACTTGAGCCGCTCGATGTCCTGCTGTTCCGTGAAGCCAAGCCCTTCAGCCCTGGCGAAGGAGCCTGGGCGAAGAGCCTGTTCCCGCCGATGCCCAATACAGTCTTCCAGGCATTGCGCTCAGCCCTGCCCCAAGATTCGAGTACCAGTCGGGACTTGTATTTTATGGGGCCGTTGCTGCTGGATGGTGAAGATACCCTCTGGCTGCCCACCCCTCGCGATTTGCTATACGTCTGCCCAAATTCCAACACATCGAAATCCCGCGAAGATAAGCCTGACCAAACAGTTAGAGCACACACTGGGCGCCTGCGGCCTATCGATCGAGAAAGCCCTGCCTGGAAGGGTACATGCTGGAAAGGGCTTCCACCCATGGAAGTTCCCCTCGACCCGAACTGGCACGTCGAAGGCAAGCCGCCAGCCTGGATACAGGCGGCTGCCTTGGCCCGTTACTTGCAGGGCGAAAACTTGCACGAAGAAGATTTTTGTAACGACCCCTGGGATGTGCAGGTGCTGCCCCACATTCTGATGCAAACCGACTGGCGCCAAGTTGCCACAGAGGAAAGCTATTTTACCGAGGTCGCTGTGCGCCTGCGCAGGGGCTGGCGCCTGGTGGCCGGGTTGACTGCGGATATCGGGCGGACTGTCGTGCGCCTTGGCGGCGAAGGGCACCGGGCTCTGGTTTGCGCTGCTTCAGATTCGGTCAAACACCAGTGGGAAGCTTTAAAAGCGGTGGGCCGCTGGTCGGCAGAGTGCCGCTATGCTTATCTGCTCACTCCCGGTCTGGTTCAGACTGCAGAAAACAGCGCAGTCTACTGTTCATATCCTGAGAATTGGAAGACCATGAGAGGCTGCGCCACGGACAAACCGATCCTCTGGGGTGGGGTTTCGACAATCTATCGCCGCCCGGCAAAAGATACGCCCAGCTTTGTCCTGCTGCCGCAGAGGGCCTTTGTGCCCCCCGGCACGGTCTATATCTTCGACGGCCCACCGCCGCCGAACGGCCTTTTGGTACCGGAAGCCCGGGGAAACTGGGTGGAGACATTCAAAAAATTGCAGTACGGCAAACTTCTGTGGGGTCGATAACCATGACGCGATACGTGACTTACTTACACTTGTTGACGCCGCTGCACACCGGCGGGAGTGCCCAGGAGGGAAACCTGATGGGCATTGCCCGCGAGGTGCACACAGAATTTCCGTATTTGCCTTCCTCGTCGCTGCGCGGCAAGATCCGCTCGGTGCTTGAGAACGCGAACGATAAGGATTTTCAGAAGGCCGCGGGGACATTTTTTGGTGAGCGGCTCAAGCAAGGCCAGCAACCCACTGAAGGAGAAGTCTGGTTTGCCGATGCCACGCTGCTGTTTTTCCCGATTGCCTCCTGGAGCCACCACTTCGTCTGGATCACCTGCCCGCTGTGGCTGCAGCGCTGGAACCGCTGGCTTCCTGATCCGCCGCTGTCCGACTTCATTCGTGGGTGCAGGACGAAACTAAGCGGCGAGAGACACGCTCTGATCGGTTTTGATACAAATCAGTTGTTCTTGCAGGGAGCAAAGATTGACGAAGACAAGCTCGAACCGATTCAGCAGAAGGTATTCACCGACGAGCTGGAAAAGTTCACAAAAGACAGCGACAAATTTTTGAGTGAACTTCCAACTAAGTTGGTCATTATTGCCGATGAAGACTGTGCCGCTTTGGTGGAAACCGGCCTGCAAAGAGAAGTGCGTGTTGCTCTGAAGCCGGATGAAAAAACTGTCGCGGGCGGTTCCTTTCGCTCCGAAGAAGCAATGCCATCGGAAACTGTTTTGTTTTTTCCGTGGGGGATCAAACCCCCAAAACAGGAAAATAAAACCGTGAAAGTTCGCGAAGAAATCGAGCGATTACTTAATGACAGGCTTCAGTTTGGCGGCCTCGAAGGATTGGGCCGCGGTTGGGTGCAACTCAAGAGCATCTCGACACAGCCGGAAGCAGAGGAGGAGTCGTGAATCTCGACCTACGCACACCTAGCCAAGCAGCCTATAGGGCACTAGTGAAGTTAAAAGAAGAATTGGATCCCAAATATCACAAAAAAGCCAGTGGCTTGGTTCAGGGGTTAACGGCCTATATCTCGACCTGGGGTCTGCATCGTTTGTCAGGTGACACTCTAAAGTACTCAAGTTCCAAATCTCCAGATACCCGATACAAAGGCACGGCCTACGAGAAGTATCTCGTAGAATTAAAGGCTTTTTCTGGAAGCAATTTCACTGTCAAAGAGCCTCCTAGTCTGATTAATATGCCCCTCAGAGAGTACACAGCACTCAATCGTTTGGCAATCGAGCTGGCTCGGGAGTGGTCATTCTGGGCAACACCAGTTCTCGGGGAGGCTGAAGAATTATGAGTTTTGAACGACGTCGCCGACCTGACGAGCGAGATAATCTTCCCCAACAAAAATGGCAGGATTACTTGAAGACTCTGTCGATTCAAAAGCCAAGGCCGCCAGCAATTTATGAAGTATTGCGGCACAGCACGCTTGCTTCTGCCTCTGCAAATACTCTGGTGCTTTTATTTCCGTCGGACGAGTTGAGGGACGCAGCCCGCATGCAAGTGCAGAGCATCAAGGCAAGGTTACCCTCTGAATTTAAATGCGAGAGAGTACTGTGTCAACTGAAAATTGCGGTTGAATCACCTGAACAAACTAACAAAAATTCAAGTGCTCAAATGAACACAACTGCTCCTACTTCGACTTCGCGAAATCCTTTTCAATCGCTAATATTTAATGAATATGGCAAAGATAGGGATGGTAGCGATCTGGTTCAACCCGTCCTTGAAGCTGCTGCGAAAGACGAGCAAAAGTGCGAAGCACTGTACTCACGGTTGAACGAGAGAACCCACAAATTGGCTGGTCTGTCGGAAAACATTCTCACAGTTCGTTTCCCTTGGAGACTGCGCGTGGGCGGCTTGCGGGGCTTTCGGGATCTGCTGCTACCCGTCTTGCACCCGATCTACGGAGTTCCTTACATTCCAGCTAGCAGTTTGAAGGGTGCAGCGCGCGCCTGGGCAAGAAAGCACCACGACCAGCAACAGATAGAGAAGCTTCTGGGCAGCCTTGAGGGCGGTGTGGCTCTCGTTGAAATCTTTGACGCCTTCCCGGCCAGGCCGTGCCTCAGCACTGACATGGCCAATCCCCAATGGAGTTGGGAAGGCGAACGGGTGAAGTACGGTCCATCGCCACATGCCCTGCTGACGATGAACCAACCTGAGCTGGTGATTGGTCTGGCACCGACCCGCCGAGGCGAGCAGTCCGATGTCGCCCTGGTCAAGCAATGGTTGCAGGAAGCACTGTCCGAAGGGCTAGGTTCGCGCGTCAGTGCCGGTTATGGGAGAACCGGGCTAAAACCTGCCTTGAGCCACAGCAAAAGCTACAATTTCGGGCTGTGGACCCAAGGCATGTACGGTGCGGAACCAAACCGTACTGCCGAGTTCCGGCCGACAGCCATTCGGGGAGTGTTGCGCTATTGGTTCCGGGCCATTGCCCTAGGACTCTACCCGTCCCAACAGGCGCGAGATTTCGAGGAGGAGCTTTTCGGATCGCTGGGCGTTGAGGGTAATACTCGGCTGGCAATGCATGGGCAAAGCAGCGGCGGCGGCAATCGGCCTTATGTCTTTGAAGGCGAGCTTTTGCTGGAAGCCAAAGATATCGGCTGCCTTCAACTGGTCGAGTATGTGCTGCACTTTGCAGTCTGTCTCGGCGGTGTAGGCCGGGGCGCGAGAAGGCCACTGCACTTCAACTATCCTAGAATGCGGGGGTGCCACTGGGAACTGGAGGGCTTCTCCGCTGACTGTGGGCGCGAGTCGTGGAGCAAACTTTTCACCGAAATGGCCGATGGTCTGCTCGCAATGCACCAACCCCAAGCATCACCGACAGTCAGAAGCCCGAGCCGCTTTGGCACCCGCTATCAAGACGTTGTCGATCGAAATACGAGGGTTGTCCTCCTTCCCTGTCCAGGTTTAAAGCATCCATGCGATGTTGCCGTATGGGAAAAAGAGGGCCATAAGCCCCATGTTCGCGGTGCAGCGCTTGATTTGCTCTACAGCGACAAACAATTCAAAGGTAAACCCTTCGAAGGGGATGGAAATCCAAACGTCGGAGGGAATTTGGGGGTACCATCTTTCGTCATTATTAAATCCCATTTTCCACCAAACGCGACACCGTATCAGGCAGTAACCGTTTTTGGAGTGGAGCATGCAGATCGGGATCTTTTTGTCACGAAACTGTTGGAACAGACAGACGCCCAACTTGTCTGGCCGCAGCTATAGGTGCTTTCATTTAAATCCGGTCCTATCGAGCAGGTGAACAGTAATGATGAATACTGCAGCATCTCAAGATCGAACATTTCTACTAGCAGGCATCACCTGGGAAAGTTATGGAAGTCTGCTGGCAATTGTTGGAGACCAGCCTGTTCGCATTACCTATGAGCAGGGGCGCCTGGAACTGATGAGCCCTTCATTCAACCACGAACGGTGCAAAAAGCGTCTCGGTCGCCTCGTTGAGATCCTGACGGAGGAACTCAATATGCCAATGATTGCAGGCGGCTCGGCAACCTTCAGGCGGCAGGACCTTGAGCGCGGCCTTGAACCGGACGAGTGCTTCTATATCCAGAACGTTGACGCTGTACAGGGCAAAGCCGAAGTTGACCTCGCCATTGACCCGCCCCCGGACCTGGTCATCGAAGTCGATGTGACGAGCAGTTCAATAGATCGCATCTCCATCTACGCGGCGATGGGTGTACCCGAGGTCTGGCGGTACGAAAATGGAGCGTTGAATTTCTATCAACTCGATACAACCGTTCGGGAGTACCGCACTTGCAACCACAGCTCAACTTTTACTTTTCTGGCGCTTGTCGATGTCATGCGTTTTCTTCAGGACTACAGCGAGTCAAACGACACCGAGCTTTGTCGCGCCTTTCGCACCTGGATCCGGCAGTACACCACAGAGTAAAGGAACATGGCTATTCTAATTGCAAACTTAGGAGTCTCCGATCTCTCCATCAAAGTCGGGGAGCACTTCTTTCCTATCGATGTTCGTGACGAGCCGAATGTACCAAACATTCCGAAGTGGAACGAACGTAGCAAACAGGTTAAAGACTTCTTAGAAAAAGAACTTCGAATAAAGCTTGATCAAAAAGAGTACTTTAGAGCGCTCACAAAACGCCTCAACGAGGCTTTCATTGAGGATCCCCCGCGCTGGGAAGAACTCGTCCGCAGCAGCAGAATCGAGGGCGTCATCAATAAAGCTTTGGCGTTTCAAGAGCTAAAAATCGATAAAGTGCATGTATTTGTTACAGACCAAGCCACCGAAGAAAACCCCAACTATCACGGGAACGACACGGTTTACTTGTTCGATACCCTTAAGCGCTGGTTCGCGCGCAATTACCCATCTCTTTCCTTCGAAAAATATCCGCTCAGGGACTTGAATCCCACGAATCTGGATGCCCTGTTCGACTTCTACAGAAACTACTTTGAAGGCCTTCCAGGCGACGAAGACGAAATTGTTCTGGTCAGCATCAAAGGTGGAACGCCTCAGATGCAGAATGCATTGCGCATCCAGTCACTCGCATCGGGCCTAAGGCGGCTGTTATTTCTTGAGCCGGAGTTTTCCGCCGAAAAGGTCATGGCTGGAGAGCCATCGGACTGCAAGATTACCTCGTACTGGCGGTTTGTTCGAAATCAAAAACATTTGACAATTAACCAGTTGCTTTCGCGCTGGGACTTTGGCGGTGCCAACGAAATTTGGAACGAGTGGAACAAGGATCTCGACTGGATTACTAAGTACGTAAGTGACGCACCTTCTCAGCAGAGGCAAACGATTGCTGAAGTTCTGAAGTGTGCTCGGCTCTTGCTCTGCCTGGATTCAAAGAAAGCACTGCAAACCATTCAAAATAACGAAACGCTTCGCAGTTGTCCTGGACTTGAATCGATTGCAGCAAACAAATACGATGCTTTGAAGGATCTGTACGCGCAAGCCAAGATGAAATTTGACACACAGGAGGTGGCAGACTCGCTATGGAGAATGTCCACCTTTTGCGAATTACTCTTGAAAGAATTGGCCATTTCCTGCACTAATCGGCTCTTTTCAGAAACAATTGTTGTCGAAGACAAAGGTTGGTTGTATCTGCTCGTCAGTAAAGCCAAACCGGAAATGGTAGACCTGTTCTCAAAAATGTTCAGAATAAACCTGCCGGTTGAAAGGTATAAGCTTAAAGATAGAGACATGCACAACTTAATCGATGTGTTGATTAACCACGGCAACGGCAACGAGGATGTACTTGTAAGGGTTAAATCCGGTTGGACAATTATTAAAAAGCACCTTGCTTATCTCGATAACTGGGATAAAAAGCGTAATGAACTCGTCCATGCTGGAAGAGGGTACGCTATCGAACCATCAGAAGAAAAGAAAATTCTCCAGAGTATGGCCGATCTCTATGTGCTTGCCGCTGGTATTGCTGTGTTAAATCCAGAGGTAATGTTCGATCCTATGGAATACTATGTCTACTCAAGTATTCGAGATTGGGTTAGGGAACAACTGAACCAGAATGGTCAACACTACCGGCACGAGGCCGGTAGCTTGTCCCTCGGTGCGCCGGGGAGGTATGGGCAATTGACTGTGCCCTGCTCTTCCAACCGATAGGCAGAAGAGAGAAGGTAGTTGTCCCGAATGTTCAT
>JAHHGR010000088.1 GCA_019359725.1 Aphanocapsa lilacina HA4352-LM1
AGGAAGCTGAAGAGCTTGGCGCGACGGATGCGTCCCACAATGGCCTGCTCGGCAGGCGAGGGTTCCACGGGTGGTCGCCACTCAGGAGGCTGCATAAGCGAAGACGGTAGAGGTCGTCTCCAGGAAATGAGGATGTGGCTTCTACCGTCAACTACTGGTTCTGGACCGATGCTCTAGGGAGAGGGCAGCCCCCGGATCCTCCCGGTAGCCTGTGGTCAATCCCAAAAGCCAGGGGCGGTACCGGTGGTACCGCCCCTGGTGAACCGCTTGCAACCGGTTGGCTTAAACCTGCCGCCCCCGGAAGTACCACAGGGCGATCACCGCCGGACCGGCCAACATGATCAAGGTGAGCAAAAGCAGGCTGATGAGCGTGTTCATCGGGTTCCTCCAGGCCAACCAACTGCGAATGATGGAACTATATTAAGCGCGGCGGGGCATTTAGAATCAGTTTTTTTCTTGATTACCATGGAATTGCCGCCATTCCGGGAGACTCGCGTGCTCACCGTCGATCCGATCGAATCCGAAACCCAGCGCATCGGCCAATCGCTGCTCGCTGCCCCTCAGCAGAGTCGATTTTCGTTTTTTGAGCGCTCTTTTTGGGACGAGAAGCTGCTGGAGTGGGCGATGGCGGACGACGAGCTGCGCGTGCAGCTGTTTCGCTTCATCGACTGCCTGCCCGCCCTCAAGACCAACCGCGAGGTCTCCTCCCACCTGCAGGAGTACCTGGGATCGGTGAATTTGCCCGGGCCGCTGGCCAAGGCGCTCGATTTTGCCGACCCGGGATCGCCCGCGGCGGCGGTGGCGACGCTGGGATTGCGCCAGGGCATCAGCCAGATGGCCCGCCGTTTTATCTGCGGCGAGAACCTCAAAACCGCCGTCAAGACGATCGAGAAGTTGCGTTCTCAGAACATGGCCGTCTCGCTGGACTTGCTCGGTGAGGCGGTGGTCTCGGAGGCGGAGGCCGAGGTGTATCGGCAGCGCTACCTGGAGTTGCTGAGCGATCTGCACGCCGCCCAATCGCGCTGGCCGGTGATCGACCAAATCGACCGGGCGGACGGGCAATTGCTGCCCCGGGTGCATTTTGCCCTGAAGCTCACTTCGCTCTACAGCCAGTTCGACGCCATCGACCCCGCCACCACCGGCCGCAACGTCAAGGCGCGCCTGCGGCCGATTTTGCTCAAGGCGCGGGAGTTGGGCGCCTTCGTGCACATCGACATGGAGCAATCCCAACACAAAGACCTCATCTTGCAGATTTTTAAAGAGGTCATGGTCGAACCGGATTTTCGCGACTGGCTCGACACGGGCATTTGTTTGCAGGCGTACCTGCGCTCCGCCGAACTTGACGCGGCCCATGTCATCGCCTGGTCAAAAGAACGCGGCTATCCGGTCACTGTGCGCTTGGTCAAAGGTGCCTACTGGGACGGCGAAGTCATCCGCGCAGCCCAGCAGCGCTGGCCTGTGCCGGTCTTTACCCGCAAGGCCGACACCGACGCGCAGTACGAAAAAGTCCTGCGCCTGTTGATGGAGAATCATCAGAGTGTGCACATCGCCGTGGGCAGCCACAACGCGCGCACGGCGGCTTTGGCGATTGCCCTGGCCCGCCAGAACCGGGTACCGCGCCGGGCCTTTGAAGTGCAGATGCTCTACGGGATGGCGGATGCGCTCAAGGCGGGAGTGGCGCAGCAGGGAGAGCGATTGCGGGTGTACGCGCCCTACGGAGAGTTGTTGCCCGGGATGGCGTATTTGATTCGCCGGTTGTTGGAAAATACGGCGAACACGTCGTTTTTGCGCCAGAGTGTGCGTCCGGACAGCGATGTGGCGCGGTTGCTGGCCCCCCCCGCGGCGAGCAGTGAGGCGGCGCCGAACCTGCTGGGCAGCGAATTTGTCAATGCACCGGATCGAGACTTCGCGGTGGCAGCGGAGCGCGAGAAGCTGGCGGCGGCGCTGGCCGAAGTGCGCACCCGTTTTGGCCAGACGTACTGGCCGACGGTGGGAGGCAAAGCGCGCACAGGTTTGCCCACGCTCTCAGTTGCCAACCCGGCAGAACCTGGGACTGTCCTGGGCGCGATCGGTCTTGCCGACGCCGAACTGGCCGACGAAGCAGTCAAAATCGCCCACACCGCCTGGGAAAGTTGGAGCAAAACCACCCCCCAAGCGCGCGCCCGCCTGCTGGAGCGCCTCGGCGAACTGATGGAACAACAGCGCTCCACCCTCACCGCCTGGATCGTCTACGAGACCGGCAAACCCTGGCGCGAATCCGACGCCGATGTCTCAGAAGCCATCGACTTTTGTCGCTACTACGCCCTGCAAATCCTCAAACTTACTTCCCAAGCCCAGCACCGCGATCTGCCAGGCGAGACGAACGGCTATCACTACCGCAGCCGGGGGGTGGCGGCGGTGATTGCCCCGTGGAATTTTCCGCTCGCCATCCTCACAGGCATGAGCACTGCAGCGCTTGCCGCCGGCAATACCGTGATCATGAAACCGGCCGAACAGTCATCGATTGTGGCCGCTCAACTGATGCGGCTGTGCGAGCAAGCCGGTTTTGCGGCCGGGGTGGTCAACTACCTACCGGGCAAGGGCGAGGTAGTCGGAGCGAAGCTGGTGGCGCACCCGCGGGTGCATTTGATTGCTTTCACCGGTTCGCTGGCCGTCGGGCAGCGGATTTTGGCGGAGGCGAGCGTGGTGCGCCCGGGTCAGCGCCACCTCAAGCGGGTGATCGCGGAGTTGGGGGGCAAGAACGCGATCATCGTGGACAGCGACGCGGATCTCGACCAGGCGGTGGTGGGGGTGGTGCAATCGGCGTTCGGCTACAGCGGCCAGAAGTGCTCGGCCTGTTCGCGGCTGATTGTGCTCGAGGGGATTTACGAGGCATTTATCGAACGGCTCGTCCAGGCCACCCGCTCGCTCATCGTGGGCAATCCCGCACAGCCCGCCACCTACACCGGCCCGGTGATTGCCCGCGACGCCTGCGAGCGCATCCGCGGCGTCATCGAACAGGCTAAGGGTCGGCATCGCCTGGTGTTGGAGGTGGATGTCTCTCACCTGGACGAGGGGTACTTCATCGGGCCGACCATCTTCGCGGACGTCGATCCGCAATCGTCACTGGCCCAAGAAGAAATCTTCGGTCCGGTGCTCGCCGTCATCAAAGCCCGCGACTTCGAGCACGCTATCGAGATTGCCAACGGCACCAACTTTGCTTTGACCGGCGGCCTGTTCTCGCGCAGCCCGAAGCACATTGCCGAGGCGCGCGCGCGCTTTGAAGTAGGTAATCTCTATATCAACCGCAAGATTACAGCGGCCCTGGTGGACCGGCAGCCCTTCGGGGGCTTCCGCCTTTCGGGCGTCGGTTCCAAGGCGGGGGGGCCGGACTACCTGCTGCAATTTGTCGAGCTGGTGACGGTGACAGAAAACATCCAGCGCCAGGGTTTCGCACCTCTGCCGGGCGAGCTGTAGAGGCGCAAGAACAGTTCAAATGCAGCCCTATGGAAGCGGATTGAGGGCGCTCCAGACTGGGCAAAGCGCCCAGTCGCAGGGTCAAGTCGCATCAGTTGACAAATATGCCAGGATGCTTTTCTCTGAAAAGTCTGGCGATTTTGACGGCGATGTCTCTATCCTCCGCTTCCATAAGGATATTGGAACACATTTCTCCTTGAACGTTGGAGACGACAAGCAAACTGCCGATCGGACAGTCGCCGCTGGGCAGGGCGACCCTACCGGGCCTTGAAAGGTTGCTCACTCCATAGGTCGCTTGGCAGGAGGATAGTTCTTGGCCGTCGGGAGTTGTATCGTCTATGTGGTAAATCACATTAGCCTTGGTTTTTACTGAATCAAGTTTACGAGCACTTTGTCAAGAATTCTCGTATCTACCAATGTAGTGCATGGCCCATCGTCCTCTGCCGCGTGGCACCGATGCGATGGACACCCAGTCTATGGCGTGCTCGAAGTGTTGGGCGGGAGCAGGGCCGGCGGTTCGCTGCGCGTCGGTTGCACGGGGGGGGCGATTAGGGAGCGCTCCAGGATAGGCGGTTGGGGGGCAATCTTGTCGGCTACAGTCGCCGCCTCCGGTTGCGCACCGATCGAAGCTTTGGGCAACACCAGACCGTCGGCATTGGTCCTCTCCTGAAGTTTGCGCGCCCGTCGCTTCTTGCGCGCCGGCTCTTTGGTCTCCGGCTGCCCCTCAGCTTCCTCGACGCCACCGGATTTATTGGCATCGGGCGGCAGCAGGGTTTGCTCCTGGATTTTTTCAGGAACTTTAGTCTCGAAGTTGGCTGCTGAAGGCAGTTGGGGCGTGGCGAGGTTCGGCTTTGCGGGTTTGGGTGCCGGGTCGACGGCCGCAGCCTGCGTTTTGATAGGAACGCTCGCGGCGGGGAGTGTCGGTGGGGACGTACCTGTCTCGGGTACGGGCACCGGGCGGACAGCAGAATTTTCTGTGGTGGAGGTGGGTGCTTCGCGGCGGACGGAGGGCTGGGGAAGCAACAGGTAGGCGCCTGCGGCCACCGCGACAACCCCGGCCACAGTAGCGATGGGAAGCCAGAGGTTGCGTCCGGTGGGCGGAGTGGGACGGGCCGCCGGAATCGCTCTGGCGGGGGCCGCTCTGGTCGCCGCGGCATCGACCACGGTGGCGGGGGTCTCCTGGGTCTGCGGCCGGGGCCGCTGGGGAATGGTGGGCGGCGAATCGGCGGCGCGGGCTGCCCCCGGCATGTAGCGCAAAAGCACAAAAGTGATATTGTCGTGCCCCAATTCGCGCAGAGCCAGATCGATGAGGGCCGGGGCCGCCGGAGCCAGATCGCGATCGAGTAGCGGCCTGAGGGTGCTCTTCCAGGAGCGCTCCACCAGATCGCCGTCGCACAGGCCGTCGCTGCAGAGCAGCACCAGGCACTCCTCAGGCAGGATAAAGCTCTGGACCATCGGTTGGAGTGTTCCTTCCGGCATCAAACCGAGGGCCTGGGTGAGGGTGCCACCTGTAGGGATGAGGGCGGCGGCGGCGCTGGTGGTGCGGGCGCGGGAAATTTCTTTTTGGGTGAGGTCGTGATCGACGGTGATCTGCTGACAGTGCTTGCGATTGACCAGATAGATGCGGCTGTCGCCCACGTGGGCGACATGCAGCAGTGCACCGTCCTGGTAGCAAGCCACCACCGTGGTGCCCATGCGGCCGGTGCCGTTGCGCCGCTGCTGCTGGTTGGTTTCCCAGAGCTGGGCGTTGGCTTTGCCGAGCGCCTCCGCTAGGCGGGAGCGGACCTCGCGGGGCGTCAAACCCTGACCGGCCAGCGCACCCAGGTCTCTTTCGAGGCTCTCGGTGGCCATGCGGCTTGCCACCTCACCACCCTCGTGGCCACCCATGCCGTCGCAGACCACCGCGTAGCGCCCGGCAGGATCGTGGGCAAAGCAATCTTCATTGTTTTTGCGGCGCCGACCGACATCGGTGGCGGCGCTCGTCTGGATCACCCGGCCGGTGGCCATGAGGAGCGCCATCGATTCGAGCGCTTCGACGAGATCCGCCGCCCGGTTCACCTGGCCCGCCTCGACCGCACCGACGAGGGAGGCGAGCGGCGCACTCAAGGGGGAGAGGGTCCGCCAGCAAGCGGCCAGATCCCGCAGGGTAGGAGAAGTGGCGTCGGCCTTGAGGTAAAACAGCCGCATTTGCCAGCCCTGCACCCCGATGTTGGCGGGCAACAGCAGCGACGATGCCACCTTTTGCTCGACACACGGATCCCAGAGTTTGGCAATCTGTGAGAGCCAACCCAACTGCTGCAGAGCACTCGCCTGCGGCCAGTGCTCGGCCAGATGGCCCCAGGGCACCCCGTCATCGTCGAGGGGTGCGTTGCTCAACAGTAGGCAGAGCTCCCCGGCACCTTCCAAAAAGGTAAACACCTCCGGCACCGCCCAGCGCCAGTCGTTGAGCCGCTGGTAAGGGCGGCCCGCGGCGGGCAGCTCCTCGCGGCTCGGATGCGGTTGGTGCGGCGAGAGATCTCGCACCACCGGCAGCAAACCGGCGGGAACCTGCTGGTAGCGCTCGGCCAGAGGCGTGGCCAGCTTCTGCGGGTTACCGATGGCGAGGTAGTACATAAAGAGGCTCTCTGGGCACGGCTCGACAGCTATGTCCGGCAGCTAGGGATAGATACCGCCTTGCACTGCACATCCTATCGTTGCGGTCGGTCGGGTGCATGGGTCGGCAGTCTAAACTCTGCGATATTCTAAATGTGTCCTTTACAACGCAGATCGTGACTTTTACTGCCCCTCAACCCCTGGGTACCCTGCCGGACAGCCGGGGCCGCTTCGGCCGCTTCGGCGGCCAGTACGTCCCCGAGACGCTCATGAGCGCCTTGGCGCAACTGGAAGCCGCGTTCAATCAGTATAGGCACGATCCGCAATTTCTCGCTGAGTTCACGGGCCATCTGCGCGACTTTGTCGGCCGACCGACGCCGCTGTATTTTGCGGAGCGCCTCACGACCCACTGGGGCGGGGCGCGCATTTTCCTCAAGCGCGAAGATCTCAACCACACCGGCGCCCACAAAATTAACAATGCCCTGGGGCAGGCGCTGTTGGCATTGCGCATGGGCAAGCGCCGGATCATCGCCGAGACCGGCGCCGGCCAGCATGGGGTGGCGACAGCCACGGTCTGTGCCCGCTTTGGCCTGGAGTGCATCATCTACATGGGTGTGCACGACATCGAGCGTCAGAAGCTCAACGTCTACCGCATGAAGCTGTTGGGAGCTGAAGTGCGCCCGGTGGCCGCGGGCACGGGCACCCTCAAAGACGCCACCTCCGAGGCGATCCGCGACTGGGTGACCCACGTCGAAACCACCCACTACATCCTCGGTTCCGCCGCCGGTCCCCACCCGTACCCTTTGATGGTGCGCGAATTTCAGGCGGTGATTGGCCGCGAGACCCGCGCCCAGTGCCTGGAGCGCTTCGGCCGTCTGCCGGATGTGCTGGTGGCCTGTGTGGGTGGCGGATCCAACGCCATCGGCCTGTTTCACGATTTTGTGGACGAACGGGCGGTGCGCCTGGTAGGCATCGAGGCAGCCGGCGAAGGGATCGACACCGGCAAACACGCCGCCACCCTCACCGCCGGCCGGGCCGGGGTGCTGCACGGGGCGATGAGTTATGTGCTGCAAGACGAGCAGGGCCAGGTGCAAGAAGCCCATTCGCTCAGCGCCGGGCTCGATTATCCCGGTGTCGGCCCCGAGCACAGCCATCTCAAAGACATCGGCCGCGCCGAATATTACAGCGTCACCGACAATGCAGCCCTCGCGGCCCTCGCACTGGTGTGCTCCACCGAGGGGATCATCCCTGCTCTGGAAACGGCCCATGCCTTCGCTTACCTGGGTACCCTCGTCCCCCCACTGAATGCGGAGCAGATCGTCGTGCTCAACTGCTCGGGGCGCGGCGACAAGGACATGGGCACCGTCGCCTGCGCCATGGGCTGGGGTGAGGCGGAGTAAAATCGGCGAAAGTCCGATGATTCCTTCTGCGGACGCGCAGTTAGGCGGCTGGTCTCGTTCTACGGGTACAAGCAAACTGCAGCGGGCATCCTTAAGCTGATAGGGCAACACAAGCGCGAGGCGGTGGTGACAAGGCAGCAGTGGGCCATGCTGGTGGTTACGGGCGTACTCGCCTGGGTGGCATACCTGGTGCTGGGTCCGTTTGTGCCGGCCGTCGCCTGGGCGGCGATCCTGACTTTGGTGAGCTGGCCGCTGTACCAGAAAGTCTACGAAATCCTCGATAAGCGCAGCATCTACGCCGCGCTCGCGATGACGCTGCTGGTGTCGCTGTCGGTGATCCTGCCGGTCGTGCTGATCGCTGCGAGCCTGGCCAGCGACGCTGTTGAACTGTATCGGACCGTGCAGGCCGACGGCTCGATGAGTCTCGCGGCCCTCAAGGAGAGCTACGCCGCCCTCGGCCGGACCGTCGCCCGGGTACCTGTGGTGGGTGGCCAACTGCAAAACTGGCTGCGCGAGGTCGATCTGCTGCAAGTTCAGCAGTGGTTGCGCTCCGGGGCCGGGCGCATCCTCACCTGGCTGGCGGGGTTCGGTCAGGCAATTAGCGGTGCTCTGGTGACCCTGGGTCTGACCATTTTTACGCTGTTTTTTCTATACCTGAGCGGTCTGGACCTGGTCCGTCAGACGCGAGAGGCGCTCGAAAAGCTTGGAGGTGAACCGCTCGTCTCGCTGCTCGAGCCGCTGGGGGCGACTGTGCGGGCGGTGGTCCTCGGGCTGGTGCTCACCGGGGCAGCCCAGGGATTGCTCGCCGGGCTTGGGCTCTGGGTGGCAGGGATCGAAATTGCCTTGATCTTGGGTGTGCTTGCGGCGCTGTTGTCAATTTTGCAGATTCCCACCCCGGTGGTCTGGTTCCCCTGCGTCATCTGGTTGGCGGCGAATGGCCAGATCTGGCAGGCAGTCGCCCTGTTTCTCTGGGGTGCACTGGTGGTGGGTACCATCGATAACTTTCTCAAGCCGCTGTTTATCAGCCAGGGTACCGGCATCCCCATCTTGCTGGTGTTCTTTGGAGTCTTGGGCGGCCTGCTTGCCTTCGGTACCATCGGTATTGTCGTAGGACCGGTGAGCCTGGCGCTGCTGTTGGTACTCTGGCGGCGCTGGACCGCACCACCGGAACCCGTGCCCAATGCCGCCGGGCAGGCGCCGCTACCGACAATCAAAGAAAAACAAACTTAGTCGGCACTGGGTTGATCGCCACCCACCGCCGCTACCGGCTTGAGCAAAAAGGCCGGCAGGCTTGGGTTGCCGCCGTAGCGGGTCGGCTGGCTCTCAGCGGCAGCGCGCTGCCGGCGCGCCAGGGCGAGTGCCTCCTCGGCAGCCTGCAGACGCTGCTCCAACCGTGCTTCGCGCTCGCGCGCAAACTCGACTTGATGGCCGAGGGTACTCAACTGGTTGCGCAGCGACTGGATCTCCAGCTGCTGCATCTCCAGAAGCATCAGCTGCTTTTTTGCCAACTCTACCGCCCTGAGGGCCTGGGCGAGCTGGCTTCTGAGGTACTGTTCGGCAGCTGCCTGGGTACGGACCTCATCCTGCAGCTGGGCGATTTCTTGCTCAAGGGCCTCGATCTTTTGCTGTGACATGGCCGAATCGCGGGCTGGTGTTCTCATAGTGCCTGCTTCGATCATTTTCTGCTAGAAAGTCCCCCATCCCGGTAGGATTGTTCCCAACAGAACGGGTAAGGAGAGCGATCGCCATGCCCCCCTCCTCCGCCAAGACGATTCGAGCTGCTCAAGAAAGCTTCATGCCCATCGTGTACGAGCTGGCCAGTGCCTACCAGACATTTTCCAATTATTCGGCCCGGCAAGTGCGCTCGGCGGGTCTCACACCGCCCCAGTTCGATGTCATCAGCACCCTCGGCAACACCGACGGTATGAGTATGAGCAAATTGGGAGCAAAGACGCTCATCACCAAAGGTACACTCACAGGCATCATCGATCGGCTCGAAGAGAAAGGGCTCGTCAAGCGCGCCGTTGCCGAGGGCAATCGCCGCAGCTTTACCGTCGCCCTCACCCCGGAGGGAGAACAGCTTTTCGAGCAGGTATTTCCGGCCCACGTCGCCCATCTCGGGGTGCGCTTCGCGGGGGTCAGCGAAGCGCAACGCGCTCAACTGTTTGCCGCCCTCCAAATGCTGCGCACTTTGTTCGAGTGATTGCTTAGCTGTCAGCTTCCGCCGCCACGACGGCGTTGAGGTTGAGCGGCCCGTAAAGATGTGGAAACGTCTCGCCGCGGCCGTGGGTGTCTTCTTCGCGCACAGTGGTGGTGAGGCGGGCGGGGTCGATGGTGAGCACCACCAGATCTGCCTGGCCCCCAAAGTAGCGCTCGCGCACCCCGGCCAGTTGCTCAACCCGGCAGCAGTGGATGAAGCCTTCGCTGTGCAGGCTCCGATGGCGGTAGATGCCTGCTTTTTGGGCCGCCTCCCATCCGGAGCGGCTGGTAATGTGGAAGATGCACTCTTCCGGCTGCACAGGTATGCCTGCTCCTACAGTTGGGCAACAGAGGCTACGATTGAACCTGAGACAAATTTAAACTTTTGTGACCTGCTATGACCGCAGTCCCCGTTCCGCAGATTCGCAATTTCAGCATCATCGCCCACATCGATCACGGCAAGTCCACCCTGGCCGATCGGCTGTTGCAGGTGACCGGCACCGTGAGCGATCGGGATATGACCGCCCAGTACCTCGACAACATGGACCTGGAGCGCGAGCGGGGCATCACGATCAAGCTGCAGGCGGCCCGCATGGAGTATGTTGCCGACAACGGCGAGCAGTATATCCTCAATCTGATCGACACCCCTGGCCACGTCGACTTTACCTATGAGGTCTCGCGCTCGCTGGCGGCCTGCGAAGGGGCCTTGCTGGTGGTGGACGCGAGCCAGGGCGTCGAAGCGCAGACGTTGGCCAACGTCTATCTGGCGCTCGAAAACAATCTCGAAATCATCCCGGTGCTCAACAAGATCGACCTGCCCGGGGCGGAGCCGGAGCGCGTTCTCGACGAGATCGAAGAAATCATCGGGCTCGATCGCACCGGGGCGATCCGCGCCTCGGCCAAAGAGGGTATCGGCATCCACGACATCTTAGAAGCGATCGTCCACCGCATCCCGCCCCCCGCCGACACAGTGGCCGAACCCCTGCAGGCGCTCATCTTCGACAGCTACTACGACGCCTACCGGGGGGTGATCGTTTACTTTCGGGTGATGAGCGGTTCGGTCAAAAAGGGCGACAAAATACGCTTCATGGCCTCAGGCAAAGAGTTTGAAATCGACGAAATCGGCGTGCTCAAGCCTTACCAGGTGCCGGTAGACGGGCTGCACGCGGGAGAAGTGGGCTACATTGCCGCCGCCATCAAACTGGTGCAGGACGCGCGCGTGGGCGACACGATCACCCTGGTGGCCAATCCCGCCGCCACTCCGCTGCCGGGTTACCAGGAGGCGATGCCGGTGGTCTTCTGCGGGCTCTATCCTACCGACTCCGACCAGTTCGAAGACCTGCGCGAGGCGCTCGACAAACTCAGCCTCAACGATGCCGCCCTGCACTTTGAGCCCGAAAGTTCCGGTGCGCTTGGCTTCGGTTTTCGCTGCGGCTTTTTGGGCCTGCTGCACATGGAGGTGGTCCAGGAGCGGTTGGAGCGCGAGTACGACCTGGATCTGGTCACCACCGCCCCTTCGGTGGTCTACCGGGTCAACAAGACCGACGGCACGGTGTTGGAGGTGCAAAATCCCGCCGACCTGCCCCCGGCCCAGCTGCGCACCTCGATCGAGGAACCTTACGTCAAGGTGGAGTTGATTGCCCCCCAGGAGTTCGTGGGCACGCTGATGGAGCTGTGCCAGGGGCGGCGCGGCATCTTCAAGGACATGCGCTACCTAACGCCGACGCGCACCACGCTCATCTACGAGATTCCCTTAGCCGAGGTGATCACCGACTTTTTCGATCAGATGAAGTCGCGCTCGCGCGGTTACGCCTCGATGGAGTATCAACTCATCGGCTACCGCGAGGGCAACCTGGTGCGCCTCGACATCGTCCTCAACGGCGAGCCGGTCGATTCGCTCTCCTGCATCACCCACGCCGACAAAGCCCCCGAGGTCGGCCGGCAACTGACCGCCAAACTCAAAGAACTGATCCCCCGCCAGCAGTTCCAGGTGCCCATCCAGGCGGCCATCGGCTCGAAGGTGGTGGCGCGCGAAAACATCGCCCCTTTGCGCAAGAACGTGCTCGCCAAGTGCTACGGCGGCGACATCAGCCGCAAGAAAAAGCTGCTCGAAAAGCAAAAAAAGGGCAAAAAACGCATGAAATCCATCGGCTCGGTGGACGTGCCCCAGGAAGCTTTTATGGCTGTGCTCAAGCTCGAAGGCTAGTTGCCGTTGGGCGTGCACCCGGGGGTGTTCCGGGTGCAGAAAAACATGAAAGCTGCGGCGGGCGGCGGTTTTCACCCGGCACCTGCATCGCCTATAGTTCGGTTCGATATCCCGCGGTTTCAGCGACCGATGAAACACTTCTGCAACTCCATCGCGGCCTGCTGCGCCGCGGCTGTGGCCCTGGCGTTCGTCTCGCTCGGCACTTTGCCCGCCCAGGCCGAGGTGCAAGAAAAGCCCGGTCCCCCGGCGCCGACGGCCGAGAACCGCTTTCGCGGCAACGCCACATTGACGATCGCCACGGACAAGCGGGTCTACAGGCCGGGGGACCGGATGGTGCTGCGGATGGTGTCGCTAACACCGGCGATCGGCTTTTGAATTTTATTCTGTCCAACAGGCCCAGCCTTTCCTACGGCTTCGAGATGCTGGATGCCCAGGGCAGGAGTGTTCCTTTCACTGAAGGGTTTCGCCTTGACCTAGCGCTTGAAACTTCTCTAAAGATCAAAGACTGGTTCACCGAGGCGCAGGCCCGGCAATTTGCCGACGTCGCTCACAGCTATGACCAGCGGGTGGAGGCGGGACATCATCGGTTGGAGAGGCGGCAGGTGTGGAGTGTGCCGGTGTCTGCGCTGCCGAAGTTGCATGGGCAGGTGGACTGGCAGGGCTTGCAGTGCATCGTGATGGTGGAGCGCACACGGCGGTTGTGGAACAAGACGACGCGGCAGGTGCAGTTGTACCTCAGTAGCCTGCCGAGCGAGGCCCGCGCTCTAGCTTGTGCTGTCCGACAGCACTGGGGCGTCGAGAACGGCCTGCACTGGGAATTGGATGTGAGTTTCGGTGAGGATGCCTGTCGTGTGCGCAGAGGACACGCGCCCGAGAATCTGTCCTTGTTACGTCGATTGGCAGTCAATGCCCTGGGTCAAGAACAGAGTGCTCGCCGCAGCCTACGACACAAGTCGAATCGAGCAGCGATGGACGACAACTACATGCTGACGGTGCTGAGGGCCTGTCTACCAAAAGCGGACTGCAACAGTGAGCCGGTTTGTCAATAGCAATTTAGATGCGCTTACCCTGTTGACTTGGGCGTCCGGTTCCCAACTGCCCAACAGCCGGGGCAACTCCACGGCCTGCCCCGCTGCCACCTGTGCCACCAGTCAGGAATGTGCCTTCAAAGTCCCGCTCGCCATTGATAACCTGCAAAGGGTGCTCCCCCACCGGCGGCATCCCGCTGGTGAAGCGGAAGAGAAAGCCTTCGGTACCGATCTGCAACGACAACCAGAACACACCGTTCTCGGCGTGTCGGATCTCCAGCAGCTGGACGGGTAGTGCGGCCATGGGGTTCATCTCCAGAAGATTGCCTCCCGACTGCAATAGTCTAGAAAGTTTTGCGGCGTCATCGTGTAGGTGGTGCCAGGAGGCCAGGGGTCGCGCATTCCTCGGCCGCCGGAGCAGCGCATCACAGTCCGCGGGACGCACTATCGGATCGATTCGCTGTGTATCTCGTGAAGAACACCCGGAAGCGGTGCTTAAAATTGGCCCATTCAAGTTTGAAGTGCAACAGCACCTGACTGAGCTAAGAATACCTCCCGTGGTGTCCGATAACCAAGCACTTTTCGCGGGCGGTCATTGATCATGTCCATTGCCCTTTGCACCTGC
>JAHHGR010000089.1 GCA_019359725.1 Aphanocapsa lilacina HA4352-LM1
TCTGTGAGGTCACTCTTGTAGGGCTTGCGTTCCATGGCAGGTAGCGGCAGGTGAGATTTTCTCAGGCTCCACCCTGCTTGGTCTATCAAGCTGCCGCTTTAGATTGTCTTAACAGACGGTCTCTAAGCGCACCCCGGTACTTGACACCTTCTTCAGCCCAGGCGGGCAATCAGCGACTTGTAGAGATCGGTGTATTGCCGGGCGGAGGCGCGCCAGCTGAGGTCCGCTTCCATGCCGCGCAATTGCAGTCGCCGCCAGTAGTCTTGATAGCGAAAGGCTTCCTCGGCGCGGTAGAGCATGGCCAGCAGAGCGGCCGGGTCGTAGCGGTCGAACAAAAAGCCGTTGCCCGCTTCGGCGATCGGATTGTGGAAGAGCACCGTATCGGCGAGGCCGCCGGTCTGGCGCACCAGGGGCACTGCCCCGTAGCGCAACGCAATCATCTGGCCGATGCCGCAGGGCTCAAAGCGCGAGGGCATCAAAAACAGATCCGCGCCGCCGTAGATGCGCTGGGCGATAGGCACGTTGTAGCTCAGCACCGCCTTGATGCGGTCCGGGTAGCGCTCCGCCGCCGAGCGAAACAGAAATTCGTAAAACGGGTCGCCGCTGCCGAGCACGACCAGTTGGGCGCCGCTGGTGTGCATCCAGGTGTCCCAGAGCGGCGCGAGCAAATCGAAGCCCTTCTGGTCCACCAAACGCGAGACGATGCCCACCAGGAAGCGATCGGCACTGACCTCGAAGCCGAACTCGCGCTGGAGGGCCAGTTTGTTCTCGACGCGCCGATCAAGACTGGTCGTGTCGTAGTTGACCGTCAGGTGCTTGTCGGTGGCCGGGTCGAGGGCCTTGGTGTTGATGCCGTTGAGGATACCGACCAGGCGGTTTCCCTGGCCCCGCAGCAGGCCGTCCAGGCGCTCGCCGTACTCGGGGGTGCAAATTTCGCGCGCGTAGGTGGGCGAGACCGCCGTGATCGCGTCGCTGTGGATGATGCCTGCCACCATCGGGTTCCAGGCGCCCGTGTCGTAGGGCACGTCCACGAAGGCGCGAAAGTACGGCAGGGGCGGTCCCTGGTAAGCGAGGTTGTGGATGGTGAAGACCGTCATCACCGGCATCGCCCGCATCCAGAGGGGCAACAGGCCCGTGTGCCAGTCGTGGCAATGGAGCACCTGCGGATCCCAGCCGCCCCGCCAGAGAAATTCGGCCACCGTGCGCGAGAAGAGCGTGAAGCGCCAGGCTTCGTCCTCAAAGCCGTAGATGCGCTCATTGGCAAAGGCCGGGTGACCAACCAGATAGAGGGGGATGTCGCTGTCGGGCAGGCGCGCTTCGTAAATTTCGACCTGCTGGAACATGGCGCCGCCGGTCCAGACCGGCTGCTCGGACTTGGGCAGATCCCCCAAAAATCCGTAGTAGGGCAGGATGATCCGCACATCGATCCCCGCTTCGGCCAGGGCCAGGGGCAACGAGCCCACCACGTCCGCCATGCCGCCCACCTTGGCTAAGGGGGCACACTCTGCCGCCGCAAACAGTACCTTCACGCTCGTCCTTGTAATGCTTCTTTACGATTATCCTGTCTCGCGGCCCCAGCGCCAGTCTTCGGCACCACCGGTTACTGGTTGGCCCGCCAGAGCAGGTAGGCGCCCACGGCCATCGTAATCAGCGCCGGCAGCCAGGCCCCCAGCCAGGGCGGCAGCACACCCGTCTGGCCCAGAGCCTGGGCGATGAATAGAAAAATGTAGTAGCTGAAGATGATCAGGATGCTGAGGCCCAATCCCAGGGCGTTGCTGGTGCGCTGGCGGCGCAGGCCCAGGGGCGCACCCACCAGGGCGAAGGCAAAACAGACGCTCGGAATGGCGTACTTCTGGTAGAGACTGACGAGCAACCCGCGAATTTCCTGGCGGGCGTTCTGGGCCAGCTCGATATAGCGGCGCAGTTCGACGGTGGTCATCTCCTCTGGCCGGCGCACTTCCTGGGCAAACTTGAGCGGGTCTTCGCTAATTTTGACCTGCTGCTCTTGAAACTGAAGAATATTGCGGTAGGTGCCGTCGTTGCCGATCAGGTAGCTGGTGCCGTTGCGAAAACGCCATGCGTCGGTCTTTGGATCGAAGTAGGCCGAATCGGCGGTGATCACCTGGTTGAGGTTTTCCTGGCTGTAGTCGAGAATGGTCAGCCCGTACATGATCCCGTCGCTGTAGCGGCGGGCATAAAACAGCCGAATGAGGGCGTATTCGCGCTTGCCGGCCTTGCCCGGCACCCAGTTGTACTCGGGATAAAGAATGTTGTCCTTGATAAATCGCGGCCGGTCGCCCCCGCCGATCGCCCGGGCCAGGGTGGTGCTCGCCTCCTGGTTGGCGGTGGGAACCACCACTTCGTTAAAGAAAAAAGTAATGACACTGACTATGACGCTGAGCAGGAGGGTGGGTACCACGATGCGCAGAACGCTGACGCCGCTCGCCTGCAGCGCCGTGATCTCCAGATCTCCCGACAAACGCCCATAGGCCAAGAGCGTCGCAAAGAGCACCGACATCGGGAAGGTGTAGGTGATGATCTGCGGCATGCGCAGCAAGAAGACCTGCAGCGCGGTGGTGAGCGGCAGGCCGTTTTCGGAGATGAGCCGGACCAGTTCAAAAAGCGATCCGATCGCCATGCCGATCGAGGCGAAGGCCGCCACGCCGAATAAAAACGGCAACACCAGTTCGCTTGCCAGGTAGCGGTCCATGATCGTGAGCCCCGGCAGCGAAAAGCGCGACCTTGCCTCGGCAAATGTCTTCAAAGGGGTGCTCTCCGCTCGGCCCGGGTGAAGCCGCCGATCAAGGGTTCTTTCAAAAAGCGGATCCAAAGATGTTTCATCGTCGAGCGCATCACCCTGGGCAAGCCGAAGTCGATGGGCATCATCGTCTCAGGCAGCCGCCAGTCGGGGCAGCGCAGTTGCTCCAAAGGCGGGCCGTCCAGGCGGATCCCCGTCAGACCCTCCGGGATCACTCCCAGTGCGCGCGCCGCACACAGCACCGGCACCTGCTCGGGGTCCACCCCCAACAATGCGCAAAACACCCGGTCGATGGCAAAGACGTCGGCCGAGGCGCCGAGTAGACCCAATGCGCGCGGTTCGCCCCCCGAGGGGCCGTTGCCTTCGTGGCCGACGATGCCGTCGATAATCGTCAGATCCGGCTGGAGGGTGAGGGCCGTCTCCACGAGCATCTTGCCGAAGCGCAAGCTGTCTTTGCCCGCCTCCATGTGCCACCAGGCCTTCATCTTGCCGGGCACGCAGCCGAAGAGGTTTTTGACCCCGAGGGTGACACTCAGCTGCATGTGGGATTTGACCTTGGGCAGGTTGATGAGCACGTCCGCCTCCATCGCCTCCTTGCCCAGGCGCAGGTGCTCAAAAGTCTCGCCCGCCGAGCGGTATCGGCTCGACGAAAATTCGACAATCGGAATGGCCAGCTCTTCGCAGATGGGCAGCAGGCCGTTGGCCACCGCCACGCCGTGGCCGGTGCCAAAGGCGGGACTGTCGCCCAAGAAGGGCTTCCCGCCGCACTCGCGCACCAACAGCGCCACCTGGCGGACGATCTCGGGGTCGGTGGTGCAGGCTTTGGCGGGCCTGGCGCCGGTGAGCAAATTGGGCTTGAGCAGCACCCGGTCGCCGGGGCGGACGTAGGCGGCCATCCCCCCGAGCGGCTCTAGTAGCTGCGCAAGCCGCGGTCCCAGTACCCCGGGAGCATAAGAGGAAGCTGTACGCAGACTGACGATGCTCATGCAGTGGCTTTTCCTGGTGTGTACACGGTAGAGTCTCCTTCAGGATATAAGTCTGACTCCAACCACTGCAACCATGAACACCGACACGGTATTTGGCAAGATCCTCCGGCGGGAAATCCCGGCTGCGGTTGTCTTCGAGGACGATCGCGCTCTGGCGTTTCGCGACATCAACCCCCAGGCGCCGGTCCACATCCTGGTGATCCCCAAGCGCGCCATCGCCCAGATCGAGCAGGTCGCCCCCGAGGACGAAGCGCTCCTGGGTCATCTGCTCTATGTCGCTGTGCAGGTGGCCCGCCAGGAAGGTCTCGACAGCGGCTACCGCCTGGTCGTCAACAACGGCGTCCAAGGCGGTCAGACGGTCTATCACCTGCATGTCCACCTGCTAGGCGGCCGGATGCTCGCCTGGCCGCCCGGGTAACGGATGCTTCGCACTTCTTGGGCGCTTGTAAAATGGTTGAAGTTTTAACTTCGGAGAGTGAAGCGATGGCGGTAGCGCAGTTTCTTGAGGGAATCAATGAAGAGATTACAGATATCCGGGTGATGGCGTCCAAGTACGATACTTCCCGAAAGACTGCGCTCATCTACATTGCCCAGCCGAAGGCCGACCTCAACCAGGTGATGAGCTTCCGCATGCGCGACGAAGAGGGCGAAATCACCGTGCGCGACATCCGCTCCAAGCACCTCAACGGCAAATTCATCGGCCTTGAGATCAGCCACGAAATGGGTTCCGACGCCGCCTGGAACCGCTTCTACCGCTTCATGGAGCGCATAGGTTATGCCTGAGACTCCGGCGGCAGCACCCGGCTGCAGGCAAAGGCAGTCGCATCGCGCCGCGCCTCGCGCTCGGAGCGATAAAAGCCGTAGCGCACCGGAAAACAGCTCGACAGTGTGGCGAGTTGTCCATCTTCTTGCTCGCACCACACCTCCCAGATGTGGCAGAGGCTCTTGAACACCCGTCCGCGCCCCAGATAGCGGTAAAAAACGACGGTGCGGTCGATGCGCAGCAACTTGACTTCCATAGGACCGGGTTCCACCTGCAGAGGGATGACAACGAATTCGTCTTATCGTATAAGCAAAAGTGACGAATTATTCCCTCTATCTCAATGAACCTGACCGAACAGCGCTGCACCGCCTGCCGCCCCGGCGCTCCCCGGGTGAGTGCAGCCGAGATTGCGGAGTTGCACCCGCAGATCCCGGCGTGGCAAATTATCGAAGTCGAAGGTATCCTGCGCCTTGAGCGCCAGTTTCGGCTGCGCGACTTTCGCGAGGCCATCGCCTTTACCGTCCGCGTGGGCGAGGAAGCGGAGGCGGAAGGTCACCACCCGGCTTTGCTTACCGAATACGGGACCGTCAAGGTGAGTTGGTGGACGCATGCCATCGCCGGATTGCACCACAACGACTTTGTGATGGCGGCCAAAACCGACGCCATCGCCGCACAGATGGGCACTGTGTAGCCCGGTTGGGTGCTCGGCTAGAATACTGCCATGCCAGCCGATGCCGAACCGCGGGGTCCATCCGTCTTCAAGATTCCCGAGGGCGACAATCGGGAGCGGCTGGTCTGTCCCGACTGCGGCTTTATTTACTACGACAATCCACGCATCGTCACCGGTGCGGTCTGCCTGTGGGAAGACCGGGTTTTGCTGTGCCGGCGGGATATTCAGCCGCGGCGGAACTACTGGACGCTGCCCGCGGGGTATCTCGAACTGGGGGAGACCACCGAGGCTGGGGCGGTGCGCGAAGCCTGGGAGGAGGCGCGCGCCCGCATCGCCATCGAGGTGCTTCTGAGCATCTACAATGTGCCGCGCATCAGCCAGGTGCAGCTGATTTACCGCGCCCGGCTGCTCTCCCTCGATATCGGCCCCGGCCCGGAGAGTCTGGAGGTGCGTTTGTTTACCTGGGAGGCGATTCCCTGGGGCGAACTGGCCTTTCCCTCGGTGCGCTGGGCGCTCGATCACTTTCAGCAAACCCGCCACATGAGCGAATTTGCGCCTCGCTCCAACCCGCCGGGGGCCAGCGATCGACTTGAAGGGGAGGGGCTTTGAGCGCTCTATTGTGTAGAATTGTTGCATGAACAGCGAAGATATCGCCCGCTACATCGAGGCCACCGACAGCCTCTCCAAGCCCTGGCTTTTGGTGCAGTTGCGCATCGCGATGCTGCGCGAGCGGCGCGGTACGCTCTCGCCTGAGGAATATGCGTGCGAATTTGCTGAGCTGCACCGGCAATTGATGGCGCTCGGTCAGTGGTGGAAGGGCATCGAGGGCGAGGCGTTCGGCGAATTTTGATCCTTGGCGGTTGGCTTGGCACGAGGGCCTGTGACTCCGTCATACTTTTAGCCTTCCCTCGAACTCAACCATCAACCGGTTTAATGCAGGACGCCAAGCTCGAATCGGCATCGTCCATTTTTTCATCTACTTACCGGATACAGCCCAAGCCTTGAGTGAGGCTCAACGGCGAAACCGTAAGCTGAGCGAAGCGGTGGGAGCAGCGTGCTACTTTGCCAAGCCGTATCACTCGTGGGAGCGAGGCTTGAATGAGCATACAAATGGATTGCTACGGCAGTTTTTCCCAAAGCGTACAAACTTCTGGACGGTGAAGCCGGAGGCGCTGCAAAGGGTAGTGGTTCTACTGAACGACCGGCCGAGGAAGTCACCTGGCTATCGGACGCCGCGGGAAGTATGGTTGGGTCAGTCAGGCCCTGTTGCACTTTAAACTTGAAAGGGCGCTGCCCTGAGTGGCCAGGAACTGGATCCCTCAACTCGGTGCACCGCGACGAAGCCTTCGGCAAGGACAGGTGGAAAGCGTTCGATCTCCCTTGCCATGGCGCGGATCACCTCCGGCGGCACCCGGCGCGAACGCCGGGTGTTGCGCGCGAGGCATGGCAGATGCAACTTTTTATGCCGAGCACACCCGGCGATAGATGCATTGGGCACCACGACGCTGTCCCGGCGGGGCTACTGCGGCAATCGCCGGCCTACCGAGTAAGGGAGCGCAGCAAGAACTAGAGGTTCTGGGGCTCGTCGGGGTGGCGACCGACCGGGCCGGTGGAGGGTGGAGTAGAGCCGGAGGTGGAGACGGTCGTATCCCGCTGCTCGACGATTCGGCCAGTGGTGGAGCCAGGACCGATGTCGGCTCCGTAGCGCTCCAGGATGGCAAGCACGGTGTTTGCGTCGCGCACCGCTTCGACTACGACCAGAACGCGACCGGCTTCGTAGACCCGTTCGTAGTAGCGGGCCTGCTCCTCAGTAAAGCCCAGACGCACCAGCGTCGAGTACACGATATTGGCGACACCGCGGCCCTTGGGCAGCAGCCGGGCAAAGCCTTCCACCAGGGCGCCGCCGAAGCCGCCGGTGGCGACGCTTTCTTTGTTGAGGGGCTCAGCTGCGGTTTGCTTGACTAGATCGTCCTGTTCGTGGCGCTCCAGGGCCGCAACCAGGATCTGCTCGTCGGCGTACCCTGCTTGCGACAGGGAGTCGATAGCCTGGCGGGCCGCCGTTTCCTCGGAAAAGGCACCGACAAGTACGCTGCCGGCCGACACCCTTTCGTTGTTGGGGGCCGGGTTGATTCCGCTACCAGTGACGTTCATGGGATTTCCTCTTAAGACCATATAATTCCCGCGGCTTCCATCAGGACCGGCACGGGTATTCTTCCACTCTGGAGGCTGCCGAGCGACAGCACACCCTTCCCCGGGCGGATTGTGAGTGCGTTACCGGAGGAGGCCCGCAAAAGTTAAGCTTTTAGATGCAGGGATTCTGGCTGTACCGACCGGCGGCCATCTATTTTGGGCGTTTTCCGATGAGCGAACCGACCATCGACCGCAGAGTGGATTTGCACGCCTTCTGGGAGGACGCTCCCGAGCCGGCGCCGAACACGACCGTCCCCGCCGCTGCCCCAGCCAATGGCAAAGGATATCTCGACTACACAGACCGCTTCGCGCAGCGCCACATCGGGCCGGAGGGGCGGGAGGTGGAGCACATGCTGGCCGCGTTGGGCTTCGAGTCGATCGATGCGCTCATCGATCGCGCCGTCCCCGCCCAGATTCGCATGGAACGGCCTTTGCGGCTGCCGGCGGGCCTCAGTGAACACGAGGCGCTGGCGCGCCTGGGGGCGATTGCCGCTCAAAACCAGGTGTTCCGCTCGTTCATCGGTATGGGCTACGCCGAGTGCATTACCCCGCCGGTCATCCAGCGCAATATTCTTGAGAACCCCGGCTGGTACACCCAGTACACGCCCTACCAGGCCGAGATCGCCCAGGGCCGCCTCGAAGCGCTCCTCAATTTTCAGACGATGGTCATCGACCTTACCGGTCTTGAGATCGCCAACGCCTCGCTGCTCGACGAAGGTACCGCCGCCGCCGAGGCGATGGCGATGAGCTTCGGGATCAAAGCCAAGGGCGGGGCCAAGCGCTTTTTTGTCTCCGAGCGTTGCCATCCCCAGACGCTCGCGGTCGTGCAGACCCGCGCTCTGCCCCTGGGTATCGACGTGGTTGTAGGCGATCACCGTGGGTTTGATTTCGAGGCGCAGCCTTGCTTCGGCGCCCTGGTGCAGTACCCGGCCACCGACGGGGCGCTGTTCGACTACCGCGATTTTGTCGAAGCGGCCCACCGGGCGGGGGCACTGGTGACCGTGGCGGCGGACTTGCTGAGCCTGGCACTGCTGGTGCCCCCGGGTGAATTCGGCGCCGACATCGCTGTGGGCAATACCCAGCGATTCGGAGTGCCGATGGGCTACGGCGGTCCCCACGCCGCCTACTTCGCCACCCGCGATGCCTACAAGCGCCATATCCCCGGCCGCATCGTCGGGGTCTCCACCGACGCCCACGGTGGGCGGGCGCTGCGCCTGGCGCTGCAGACGCGCGAGCAGCACATCCGCCGCGACAAAGCGACCAGCAACATCTGCACCGCCCAGGTGCTGCTGGCGGTGATGGCCGGGATGTACGCGGTCTACCACGGTCCGGTAGGCCTGCGGCGCATCGCTGAGCGCATCCACCGCCTGGCGCGCACCCTCGCCGCCGGACTGGTGCGCCTGGGCTACCGGGTGGGCGAACCGTACTTCGACACCCTGCGCGTGGAGCTAGACGGCCTCGACGTCCGGAGCGTTGTCGAGCGGGCCGAGGCGCGCCGGATCAACGTGCGGGTGCTGGATGACCAAACTATTGGTGTGAGCCTCGATGAAGCGACTTCAAGCCGGGATCTCGAAGATCTGATTGCGATCTTTGCCCCGGAGGGCGAACCGGCTTTTACGGTGGCCGCCCTAGCTGCCGGGATCGGCCAGGCGCCGGTGCCGGAAGGTTTTGGACGCCAGAGCGCCTACCTCACCCATCCGGTCTTTAACCGCTACCACTCCGAGACGGAGTTGCTGCGCTACATGCGTCGGCTCGAAAGCCGGGATCTGTCGCTCACCACGTCGATGATCCCGCTCGGTTCGTGCACGATGAAGCTCAACGCCACCGCCGAGATGGTCCCGGTGAGCTGGCCCGAATTTGCAAAGCTCCATCCGTTTGTGCCTCTCGCCCAGGCGCGCGGCTACCAGATTCTCTTTGAGCAGCTAGAGGCGGCCCTGGCCGAAATTACCGGTTTTGCGGCGGTTTCGCTGCAGCCCAATGCCGGTTCCCAGGGCGAATATAGCGGCCTTTTGGTCATTCGGGCCTATCACCAAAGCCGCGGCGAAGGGCACCGCGATGTGTGTCTGATTCCCCAGTCGGCCCACGGCACCAACCCGGCCTCGGCGGTGATGGCGGGACTGAAGGTGGTGCCGGTGGCTTGCGACGAGCAGGGCAATATCGACGTGGCCGACCTGGAGGCCAAAGCGATCACCCACGCTACCCGGCTTGCCGCCTTGATGGTCACCTACCCTTCGACCCACGGCGTCTTCGAAGCGGCGATCGAGCGCATCTGCGCAATCGTCCACACCCGCGGCGGCCAGGTCTACATGGACGGCGCCAACCTCAACGCCCAGGTGGGGCTGTGCCGCCCGGGCGATTTTGGCGCCGATGTCTGCCACCTCAACTTGCACAAGACCTTTTGTATCCCCCACGGCGGCGGCGGTCCGGGCATGGGTCCCATCGGGGTGGCCGGGCACCTGGCTGCCTTTTTGCCGCGCCACCCGGTCGTGGGCCAGGTGGGAGGCCCGTCGGGCATCGGCGCGGTAGCCGCCGCCCCCTGGGGCAGCGCCAGCATCCTGACCATCTCCTGGGTCTACATTGCCCTGATGGGGGGAGCCGGGCTCACCGAGGCGACCAAAGTGGCGATCTTGAATGCCAACTACATCGCCCACCGCCTGGCGCCCCACTACCCGGTGCTCTACAAAGGGGCGGGCGGCCTGGTGGCCCACGAGTGCATCCTCGATCTGCGCAAGCTCAAGGCCACCGCTAGCATCGAAGTGGACGACGTCGCCAAGCGGCTGATGGACTACGGCTTTCACGCGCCCACGGTCTCCTGGCCGGTGGCAGGCACGATCATGATTGAGCCTACCGAGAGCGAATCGCTCGAAGAGCTCGACCGCTTCTGCGAGGCGCTCATCGCCATCCGCCACGAAATCGCGGCCATCGAGCGCGGCGAAGTCGACCGCACCGACAATCCGCTCAAAAACGCCCCCCACACGGCGGCGGCGCTCTTGTCCGACCGCTGGGATCACCCCTACAGCCGCGCCCAGGCCGCCTATCCGGCCCCCTGGCTGCACGAGCACAAGTTTTGGCCGGTGGTCGGCCGCATCGACAACGTCTACGGAGACCGCAACTTGGTGTGCTCCTGTCTGCCCATGGAATCTTACGCCCAGGACGGCGATTGACCGCTTCGACGGGCTCTAGTTCCCCTTGGGGTATAAGTTCGCTTTTGCCCCATATCGCCGAATAATGCGATATTTTTCGGATATCCCCAATTTCTGTGTACCGGAGGGGATCGGTGACTCCCATCCTCAGCAACTTTGCCCACCTTGAAGAGCACAACGAACAGCTGCTTCGCCTGGGTCTGCTTGCGGAGCGGTATTTTCCGGATGATCCGAATACTTCTTTGCTCAAGTTGCGCCAGTTGACCGAACTGCTAGCACAGCAGGTTGCAACCCGGATCGGGTTGTATGTTTCTTCGGAAGAAGCCCAGTACAAGCTCATCCGTCGGCTCCAGGACCAGGGGATCATCTCGCGTGATATCGCTCAGCTTTTTACCGAGGTCAGGCAGGCGGGCAATGCCGCAAACCACGCCCTGACAGGCGATCACCGCTCGGCCCTCACCGCGCTGAAGCTCTCCTGGCAACTCGGTGTCTGGTTCCACCGCACCTTCAAAAATCCTGCTTTCAAGTCGGGTGCCTTCATTCCGCCGAAGGCACCGCCAAGCGAATCCGACGAGCTTCACGCCGAGCTTGAACGCCTTGCGCAGGAACTCGCGAAGTATCAGGCAGTGCACCACGAGACCGCACAGCAACTGGAGTCCACCGAGGCCAAGCTGCGGGAGGCCAAAGACGAGCAGGCGTTTTGGGAGCAGTTGGCTGCGGAAACCGAAGCCGCCAAGGCCTTGCTCGCTCAACAACTGGCTTCCCAGCAGGCGCAGGCGCAAAACCAGCCCAAGTCGGTCGTGAAAAAGTTTGTCGCGGAGGCCAACACCGCCGCTGCCGCCGTGCGCCTCGACGAAGCCGAGACCCGCAAACTGATCGATCAACAACTGCGCGGTGCCGGTTGGGAAGCCGACTCCGCAACCTTGCACCACGCCTGCGGCGCCCGCCCTCAAAAGGGCAAGAACCGGGCGATCGCCGAGTGGCCCACCGCCAACGGTCCAGCCGACTATGTTCTTTTTGCCGGTCTTACCCCGATAACAGCCATCGAGGCCAAGCGCAAAAACACCGATGTCTCCGCCGCCCTTCAGCAGGCCAAGCGCTACAGCCGCGGCTTCGAGCCAAGCAGCGAAACGGTGATGCACCCGCACAACTGGGGCAGCACCCACGAGTACCGGCTGCCCTTTGTCTTTTCAGCCAACGGACGGCCCTACCTGCGCCAACTGGCGACCAAAAGCGGTGTCTGGTTTTGCGATGTGCGCCAGCCCGACAACCTGGCCCACGCGCTGGACGGTTGGTACACGCCGGAGGGGCTGAGCGCCCTGCTGCAGCGCGACGTGCAGCAAGCCGACGCCCAACTGGCCCAAGAACCGTTTGACTACGGTTTTTCGCTGCGTCCGTATCAAATCGCTGCGATTCGTGCGGTCGAAGCGGCCATCGCCAAGGGCCAACGCGAGATGTTGCTTGCCATGGCCACCGGTACCGGCAAAACCAAGACCTGCGTGGCGCTCGTCTATCGGTTGCTCAAAGCCCGGCGCTTCCGGCGCGTACTCTTCCTGGTCGATCGCTCCGCCCTCGGCGAGCAGGCCGCCAATGCCTTCAAAGACACCCGCATGGAGAGCCTGCAGACTTTTGCCGAGGTCTTCGGAATCAAAGAACTCGACAAGCCGCAACCGGATACCGACACCGCCGTGCATATAGCCACGGTCCAGGGTATGGTGCTGCGCACGCTCTACACCGGCGATGACACGGCACCGCCGGCCATCGATCACTACGATTGCATCGTCGTTGACGAATGTCACCGCGGCTATCTGCTGGATCGCGAACTATCCGATACTGAACTTGAATTTCGCAGCTTCGAAGATTACGTCTCGAAGTACCGGCGGGTGCTGGAGTACTTCGACGCTTTTAAAATCGGCCTTACTGCCACCCCGGCTCTGCACACCACCCAAATTTTCGGCGCACCCATTTACGCCTACAGCTACCGCGAAGCGGTAATCGACGGTTATCTAGTCGATCACGAGCCACCCATTCAAATCAACACCGAGCTTTCCAAGAGCGGCATCCAGTGGAAAGCGGGCGAGAAGATTCAGATCTATGACCCCCAGAACAACCAGCTAGAACTATTCACGACCCCCGATGAGATAAAACTCGGCCCATTCAAGTTTGAAGTGCAACAGCACCTGACTGAGCTAAGAATACCTCCCGTGGTGTCCGATAACCAAGCACTTTTCGCGGGCGGTCATTGATCATGTCCATTGCCCTTTGCACCTGCTCA
>JAHHGR010000090.1 GCA_019359725.1 Aphanocapsa lilacina HA4352-LM1
ACTTGCAGCGAGCGGGCTGAGGCAGCAAGGCTTTTTCGGACATGGACAAAGGGGTTGAGATGGCACGATGCAGTACCAGGGTACCCCAGCACATTTCTCAACGCCTTTTAGATGCGCTTACCCTGCAGGGCGGCGTATTCCTCCAGTGAGCGCCAGTGGCCATAATTGATGCAGCGCCACCCGTCCAGGCTGCGGTGGGCGTGGGTTGAAATCAATCCGGTCTGCCCGGACACCATTCCCAGGGCTTGAATGAACGATTCCACAAACCGGGGTTGGTTTTCGGGAGCTTTCATCTTGAAGATGCCGAAATTGATGAGTCCTTCCATGCCTGTAAAGATCTGCATTTGGCTGCCCGCCGGTTCCTCGGCGAAGATTTCGTACAGGTGGGCGTCGGGTGGGGCAAAATCAGCCAAAGGCGCAGTCGCTACGTAGGCATCTGGGGTGGCCCACTGGGTGTATCCCGTCACCCGCAAGCCGTCACGGCTGCGGTGGACGGTCCCGGACACGAATCCCGGTAACGGCTGGGCTGTGGACTCGATGTGCGCGATGAGGGACTTTACCAGGGCCGATTGTTGTTCGAGTTCGACTGCGAAGACGGCAAACTCCGCAGGAAGACCACTGCTTCTGGCGATAACGGGCATTTCAGCAACTCAGGCGGAGCAGAGATGATTATCCAATGGAGTTACCCGATGAAGCCATGCGGCTGGGCGCTTTAAAACTCGCGCATCAGCGAGGCTGTGTAGGGCGATTGGTGCAGATGCGCTTTGCCGACCGAACCGAACAGCTCCAGCATGTTGCGCACCACCGACTGCATCGCGGCGATGCCGCCTTCCATCAAATCCAACAGATCGATGGCGGGTTCGCGGGTGAAGCTCTCTTTGAGATTGCGCAGGTACGCTCCGCGCACCTCGGTGTTGACGTTGAACTTGCAAACCCCCAGCCGGATCGATTCGCCGATGAGTTTGGGAGGTAGTCCAGAGGTGCCGTGCAGCACCAGCGGAATTTCGATCAGTTCACGGATTCTGGCGAGGCGGTCGAAGTCGAGTTTGGGTTCTCCCCGGTACTTGCCGTGGACGTTGCCGATCGTGACTGCCAGGGCGTCGACCTCGGTCGCTTCGACGAATTCGCGCGCCTGCAGCGGGTCGGTCATCTTCGCTTCTAGTTCCGAAACGCTCAGACCGTCCTCGCTGCCACTAATGCGGCCAATCTCCGCTTCTACCGCCGCTCCGAAGCTGTGGGCCAATCGGGTCATCTGGCGGGTGAATTCGAGATTTTGCTCATAGGGCAGGTGGGAGCCATCGGCCATCACCGAGGGCAGACGCACCTCCAGGGCGTAGCGAATGTCCTGGACGGAGGAGCTGTGATCGAGGTGAACGGCGATGGGCACTATGGATTCCCGGGCCGCCTCCAGGCAGAGAGCAACCAGGGGCGGACCGCCGAAGCGCAGCGCGCTCGGGTGCAACTGGAGCATGGCGGGACTTGCAGTTTCCTCGGCCGCCCGGATCACCGCCGAAACCCCTTCGAGGTTGTAGATGTTGAAGGCACCGATGGCGTAGGCGCTTCGGCGCGCCGTGCGCAACAGCTCAATGGTCGAACTGAGCATGACCGTGGATTCCGCAGCTCCATTGCAGGCGCCAATCTATCACTCGCATCCGCGTTCCAGTGCGATACGCATCAGCCGATGCCGGAGTTGTTGCACTCCGGCATCGGCCGACGCCGAGCAAACATCAGAACTTGCCGGTGTGGTAGTCCTGGACAGCTTCCCAAATTTCAAGCTGGGTGTTCATCACAAATGGACCATAGCGCACCACGGGTTCATCCAGGGGCCGCGCCGCCACGAGCAACAGCCGCGCAGGTGTCTCGCCGGTCGCCAGGGTGACCGAATCGCCATCGCCCAGCACCGCAAGCTGCCGCTCGCTGCGCAGCTCGCCTGAAGCCTCCCCAGTTGCCCCAATCTCCGCCTGGCCTTCAAAAATGTAGGCGAAGGCGGTATGACCGACCGGAATCATCTGTACAAAGCGGCTATGGGCCGGTAGGGCGATATCCAGATAGAGCGGGTCGGTGGCGATGCCGCGCACCGGACCTTCGACTGCCCCCACCCGGCCTGCAATGACCCGGATGCGCCCGCCGTTCGGCCCCGTCACTTCAGGAACCGCCGCGGGGGCAAATTCCTGGTAGCGCGGTGGGACCATTTTGTCTTTGGCAGGCAGGTTGAGCCAGAGCTGAAAGCCCCGAATGCGGCCGTCTTGCTGCTCGAGCATCTCGGAGTGAACAATGCCCCGTCCGGCGGTCATCCACTGCACCCCCCCGGCTTCAAGCACGCCCTGGTGGCCTTTGTTGTCGGCGTGGCGCACCCGCCCGGCAAGCAGATAAGTCACCGTCTCAAAGCCGCGGTGCGGATGATCCGGAAAGCCCGGCAGCGACTCGGCTACTTCCTCAGAGCGAAATTCGTCCAAGAGCAAGAAAGGATCGAGTTCGCGCAGCGACGGATCGCCAATCGTGCGGTAAAGATTGACGTCGTCGCCGTCGCTGGTTGGGCGGGCGGTAAGCACCCAGCTGACCGTGCGCGGACGGCCGACAGTCGCGATAGTTTGCATAAAAGTCCCTCCTGCACGTGGTTTTGATCGATGTCCCGGCTGGAACCCATGGGTCTTGCTCAGGACCAATGTTTTTGGCTTGAATAATTTAATGTTAAACTATAAGGCGTAGATTGTCCAGCCGAATACCTGTCGGCAGCGACCGATTCCGTCTTCCGGCAGTCCACAAACGCCTGCAGTGGGGGGGCCATCGCCGTAAGCTTTGGATACACTGGCACTCAGGACGATTACCCGCACGCAACTATGGAGCGCATGGTTCTCGCACCCACGGCCATCTCGGCACCGCCTTTGCCCACCAAGACGCCCCTCGACCCGGTCAAGACACCGGAGAAGACGCCCCTGCGCTGGCGCGACTGGGTGGTGCGGCTGTTCAATGACCCGGTCAACAAGTTCGAACACGTCGTCGAAAGTCTTTGCAAGCATGTGCCGGGCATGTCGCAGGATATGGCCTGGTCGGTTGCCTGGCAGGCCCACCGCGAGGGGGTGGCCGCCACCTACCAGGGGCCGCGCGAAGTGGCCGAACTGGTCTGCGAAAAACTGGTTCGCGAAGGACTCATTTCCGACTGCTGCGAAAGCTGACGGATCACAGCGCCACGATTCAATTGTTAAGACAGCCAAGAAAGGTTTCCGACCCCGGCAGACACCGGCTACAGTGGGGAGGTTCAACCGTCGATCAGGGTGCATCGTTCTCCTTGGCGATTGGTAAATTTTCCAGGAGACATGCAATGACAGTTTTTGTGGGCAACCTGCCCTTCTCGGTCACTGAGCAGGATATCACCGAGGCATTTAGCGAATACGGCACCGTCAAGTCGGTGAAGATTCCTACCGACCGTGAGACTGGTAGACCCCGCGGCTTCGCCTTCGTCGAAATGGCCGACGAAGAAGAAGCAAAAGTGATCGAATCGCTCGACGGCGCCACCTGGGACAACCGTCAGATCCGCGTCAACAAGGCCGAACCGCGCCCCGAGCGCAGTGGCGGCGGTGGCGGCTACCGTGGCAGCGGTGGCGGCGGTGGCGGCTATCGTGGCGGCGGTGGCGGTGGCGGCGGTCAGCGGCCTCGCTATTGATTACTAGTTCGCCGGGTTCATCGGCTGCGCTGCACCCGGCCCGCTTGCCGGGTTCATCCATCACGTGGGGGAGAGTACTGCGATGGCGCAAGTGAGAGTCGGCCAGGATGAGAGTATCGAATCGGCCCTGCGGCGCTTCAAGCGAACTGTGGCCAAAGCCGGCATTCTGGCCGAAGCAAAGCGCCATCGGCATTTCGAGACGCCCATCGAGAAACGGCGGCGCAAGGCGATTGCCAGAAGGCGCCGCTACCCCCGCCGGTAACGAGCTGCGGCCCACCCTGGCCCAGTGGTGCACCGAGAGGGTATAACGCTCGGTCAGTGGAGCGAGCTTGCCAATGCTGGATCTGATCATTCGCGGGGGAAATCTGCCGGACGGGAGCGGCCCGGTGGATATTGCTGTTGCGGATGGTCGGATTGCGACGATTGCCCCTCGCCTCGAGGCGGAAGCCCGCGAGCAGATTGACGCCCATGGGCGACTGGTGAGCCCACCCTTTATCGACAGCCACTTTCACATCGATTCGACGCTTACCTTTGGCCGACCGCGAGTCAACGCAAGCGGCACACTGCTGGAGGGGATCGCCTTGTGGGGCGAGTTGCGCCCGCAGCTAACCTTCGAAGAAATCAAAGGGAGGGCCCTCGGGTTCTGCCGGTGGGCCATCGCCCGGGGCAACCTGGCCGTTCGCAGCCACGTCGATGTGTGCGATCCGACTCTTACGGCGGTGCAGGCACTGCTCGAGGTGCGCGCCCAGATCAAGCCCTACTTGGATCTGCAACTGGTCGCCTTTCCCCAGCAGGGCTACTTGCGCCACCGCGGAGCGCCCAGGCTGCTCGAACGCGCCCTAGATCTAGGGGTGGAGGTAGTCGGGGGCATTCCCCACTTTGAGCGCACCGCCGCCGAGGGTGCGCTCTCGGTGCGCAAGCTGTGCGAACTGGCCGCCGAGCGCGGATTGCCCGTCGATATGCACTGCGACGAGAGCGACGATCCCCACTCGCGTTTTGTCGAAAACCTCGCCTGCGAAACGGAACGGCTGGGGCTGCAGGGTAGGGTGACAGGTTCGCACCTCACCTCTCTGCACTCAATGGACAACTACTACGCCGGCAAGCTCATCGACCTGATGGCCGAGGCGCGCTTGAACGTGGTGGCCAATCCGCTCATCAACATCACCCTGCAGGGTCGTCACGACACCTACCCGAAGCGGCGGGGACTGACCCGCATCCGCGAGCAGATGGCGGCGGGGCTTACCGTCGCCCTGGGCCACGACTGCGTGCTGGATCCGTGGTACCCGCTGGGTAGCCACGACATGCTCGAAGTGGTTCACATGGCGGTGCACGTCGCCCAGATGACCGGTACAGCCCAGATGCGCGCCCTCTACAATGCCGTCACCGTCGACGCCGCCCGGGTGCTGGAACTGGGAGGTTATGGGCTTGCTGCCGGCTGCTGGGCGGACCTGATTATTCTGCAGGCGCGCGACCCTATCGAAGCAATCCGCCTCAGGCCGGCGCGGCTCTTTGTGATCCGCCGCGGGCGGGTCATCGCCCGCACCGAACCCGCCCTGCCGCAGGTGCAGCTGGACGAAGCGCTGCAGCCGGTCGATTTTGGGATGCCGGAAATTTCCAACTAGCCCGCAAATCGAAGCGGGTGCCGCAGAGCGATCTACAGCACCCGCCGCACATGGTTCAAGCCAGGGTCTACAGCGAGCCGCCCGCCTGGGTGAGCAGTTTCGACAGTTGCTGCAGTTTAGTCGCCACCGCGCCGTCGGCATCGGCGGCCACTTCACCGGTGTCTTCGCCGAGGTCGGTGAGGATCGCTTTAAGCGACTCACCTGTGACATCGCCGCTGGTCAGGGCTGTTTTCAGTTGCCCCAGATCTTCGGCCAGGTCGGTTCCTTGGAGTTGCTGCTGCCAGGTGTCGATGACGGCTACGGCCTGCTCCGGGGGAATCGCAGTCAGACCTTTTTGCAAAGCGGCGATGGTCAGGTCCAGATTCTCGCCAATCGACGGCGTATCAGCCATGCTAGGCTCCTTTTTTACATTGATAGCGGTTCGTGTAGACATGTCGGGTGGAACACAATAATCAAGACGGTTCCACACCCAGCACAGTGTTTCAAAGTTCGTCGCCTCAGTCCTCACTCCCAGGGTAGACCCAGTACTACCCGGGCTCGGCTACCCGGCGCAGTTATCGATAAAAGCCTTTATAAATGCAATAATTCGTTTCCAGCCTGCACTGCCCTACACCAGCGCTCTTCCCGAGCCAGCCGCGCCAATGCCGTCGGTGCAAGCGGCCGGTCAACCGGCGGCTGCAACGGCAACTGCCACCAGCCCACATCGTGCCAGACACCCAGTTTGTGGCCGACGGCGCGGTAGATGCCCACCGGCTCAAATCCCATCGCCTCGTGCAGGCCGACGCTCGCGGCGTTGGGCAGTGTAATGCCTGCGAAGACGTTGAAGAATCCCTGCAATTTCAACAGGGCGAACAGCGACGTATAGAGGCCCCGGGCGATCCCCCGCCGGCAGTGGCGCGGGTCGCTATAGACCGAGCAATCCACCGACCAGCCGTAGGCGGCGCGGGTGCGGTGCTCGCTTGCGTAGGCGTAGCCGAGCACCCGGTTGTCGCTCGCGCATACCAGCCACGGATAGCGCGCGGTGGTACTGAGGATGCGCCGCCCAATCTCATCCACCGACGGCGGCTCCACCTCGAAGGTGGCGGGGCTCGCCCGCACGAAGGGAGCATAAATGCCTAGAACCTGCTCAGCGTCCGTGGCGTTTGCCAATCGGATACTTGCTCTCATCATCGAAACGTCATCAGTATGTAACATTAGACTACAATGTATTACAAGATAGCTGCGTCCTAAGATAGAAAAACCGCTCAGCCAACCCGCCATGACCCGTCTCAGTTCGAGCTTTTTTTACACCCTGCGCGAGGCGCCCGCCGAGGCCGTCGCCATCAGCCACAAGCTGCTGTTGCGCGCAGGTTTTATCCGGCCGCTCGCGGGTACGGCGGGCCTGTACGCCTACGGGCCGCTCATGCAGCGCGTGCTCCAGAAAGTCGGCCGCATCGTGCGCGAGGAGATGGATGCCACCGGTGCCCAGGAGGCGCTGTTCTGTCAGTTGCAGCCTGCGGAAATCTGGAGAGAATCCGGGCGGTGGGCCGTCTATACCCAGGACGGCACAATGTTCATGCTCAAGGACGGCCAGGGTGAGCAGGCCCGCGAATACGGCCTGGGTCCCACCCACGAAGAAGCCGTCTGCGACTTCGTGCGCGCCGGTCTCCATTCCTACAAGCAGTTGCCCTTTCACCTCTACCAGGTGCAAACGAAGTTCCGCAACGAAAAGCGGCCCCGCTTCGGGCTGATGCGCGGGCGCGAATTTATTATGAAGGACGGCTATTCCTTCCACGCCACGCCCGAGAGCCTCGGGGAAACCTACCAGGCGATGTATCGCGCCTATACGAATATGTTTCGCCGCTGCGGGCTCAATTTTCGGGCAGTGGAAGCCGACTCCGGGGCCATCGGCGGTTCCGGGTCGCACGAATTTATGGCGCTGTGCGACATCGGCGAAGATACGATTCTCTACTGCGACGCGGCGGGCTACGCGGCCAACGTCGAGAAGGCCGTCTCCCTGGTGAGCGACCCGGAAGCGATCGGCCCCGGCAGCTACGCCGTCAAACCCACCCCCGGCATCCGCACCGTCGAGCAGCAGGCGGCGATGCTCGGGGTGCCCATCAGCCGGATCGTCAAAAATATCGTCTACGTCGCCCTCTACGCCGAGGCCGATCCCCGTCCGGTGCTCGTCTTGATCCGCGGCGACCGGCAAGTCAACGAAACCAAGCTCAAAAATCGCCTCGACTGCCTGGACGTGCGCCTTGCCACCGAAGCGGAACTGGCCGCCTGGGTGGGAGTGAAACCGGGATTTGTCGGCCCCGACGCGCCGATTGCCGGGGTGATTCGCCTGGCCGACCACTCGGTGGACGGGCTGACCGATTTTTCCACCGGCTGCAACCAGGACGACGTGCAGTGCGTCTGGGCCAACTGGGGCGAGAACGGATTGGTTCTACCCGAGGTGACGGATCTCGACACCGCCCAGGCCGGAGATCGCTGCCATCTGGCGCCGGAGGCGACCCTACAGAGTGCCCGGGGCGTCGAGTTGGGCCATATTTTTAAGCTCGGCGCCAAGTACTCGCGGCCGATGCAGGTACTCTTTGCCGACGAGACGGGCGAACTGCAGCCGGCTCTGATGGGTTGCTACGGGGTCGGGATCTCGCGGCTGCCCGCGGCGGTGGTCGAGCAGTCCCACGACAACGACGGGATCCTCTGGCCCATCGCCATCGCTCCCTACCAGCTCGTGCTGGTGCCGGCCAACGTCGCCGTCGAAGCGCAACGCCAGGCCGCCGAAGAACTCTATGGGACCCTCACCGCGGCGGGGATCGACACGCTGTTCGACGACCGGCCGGAGCGGGCCGGCGTCAAATTCAAAGATGCCGATCTCATCGGTATTCCCCTCCGGGTGACCCTCGGTCGCGACCTCGAAGCCGGTCTGGTGGAAATCAAAGTGCGCGGCGGCGGCGAGGCGCAAAAAGTGCCCCTAGCCGAAGCGCTTGTCCAGGTCAAGGGGCTTATCGAGCGGTTGAACTCGGCCCAGCGCTCGCGCTAGCGTAAACGAGTCACCCGTCTGGAGCACTGTGATGCTGGTACCTTCGTATTTTTTGATCCTGGGAGGGTTTCTCGCCGTGCTCACGGCAGGAGCGGCCCTGCAGGAGATGATCAAACAGGCCTGGCTGAGGGAGGAGAAGCTGAACTTTCCGGACTTGCTGGTGCCCTATCTGGCGATGTGCGCCGGGTTCATCGCCATGATGGCAAGCGGCCTGCAGATATTCGGCATCCCGGCTACCGGTGCCTATGGCTTTACAGTCCCATTTATTTTGGCTCTGGCCGGCTTTGTCTGGTGGCGGCTGACGGTGGAAATTAGCGGAGGGGGCGGCAGTTCCTGGTAGTCGCCTTCTTCACTCTTCCAACGGTAGGGGTGGGTTGTCGAGCAGGCTTTCTTTAGAAGACTTGAGCTTTTTCCAGAGGGAGCGAATTTCGTCGTAGGCTTCGTCGGCGCTGATTTTGCCGCCCGTTTCGAGAGCACAGATAAGTGAGACGCGGTTGGCGAACTCCTGCAAATTGGAGTTGAAGATGATGTTCCCCAGGGTCGCTTCACCCCGAAAAGACGCATGGGGGTCCAAGAACTCATCTTTGCTGGGCATAGGTTGTTTCCAGAGTGCTCCTCCAGAATATCCCCCACGCTCCGCAGCGAAACATCCGCTTCAGCTCGGAGGAGGGAAGCTAAGATGAGAGCGGTGCAAACGACTTTATACTCCCGTGTATACCTACTTTAAGTGCGGCGATCTAAAATTTCGCACTCTCGAAGAAGCGCTCGCTTACTCAGTGGCCACCGGCGAAGACATTCAGGAGCTGACCTCCAAGGGCGACCCGTTTATTGAGCGCCCGCCCCGGTCGAGCCGCCCGGTCTCCTGGATGCTGAGCGACACCTGGAACGCGCCTTCGGGATACCTGTCCACCCCCCAGGACAAACTGCGGGTGGTCGAGTTCGACCGCAACAATATTGGCAAAACCAAGCTGCGACCCCAGCGCCCGCCCCGCAACCCGCCCAGCGAAGGCAACAGTTCGCCGCCGCCGCCTAATTGAACGAGATAAACCAGCTGCCGGCGAAGCGGTAAAGAGGGTTGGGCTCGGTGCCCAAGTAGCGCGCCAGGATCTTGTAGGTGCCTCCCGCGCGGGGATTGGTAAAGTTTTGCATTCGGATGCGCAGCGGTGTTTCTGCGGGGATGGGCTGCTTGAGGATGATCGTCATCACCCGCGCCTGGCTGTCGAGCTGGTCCTGCTCGATTTTTTCGACTTCGAAGGCCTGTTTGGTGAGGTCGTTGAGCACCTGGATATTGTTCAGATCGAAGCTGTTGTCGTAGGGGTGGGGATAGGTCAACTGCAACTCGGCAATCGCCACGTTCTGGGGCCTGAACATCAAGTCCAGCATGTTGAAGCGCACCTTCGAGCGGTTGTTGATCATCGAATAGCTGAGGTTGTTATTGGCGTCCCGTTCGCCGCCGAACAGCACGAAGCCGCCCTGGGCCAGAACCGGCGTCGCCTGGCATGCCAGGATAAGGGCAAACAAAGTCCGCCACCACTTGCTTTGCATCGATCCGTCCACTCCGAACGATTATTGACGTATTCTGGCACGCCTGCCCTGGAGCGGTCCGTGGTGATCACCGGCCTGGGGATCGCTTCTTGTCTGGGAGGCGAGGCGCACACCACCTGGAAGCGGCTGCTGGCGGGTGAGCGCGGCTACGACCTTGGCGAGCCGGTCGGCCGCGCCGGGACCGTGCAGGCCGAGACGGGTCGGGTTTTGATCTTGGTACGGCAGGCTGCCCGCGAAGCGCTCGCCGATGCGGGCAGCCGTGAGACGTTCGACTTTGGGGTCGCCATCGGCTCCAGTCGCGGCCTGCAGGCGGATTGGGAAAACGGTCGCACCGGCCCCTTGATTGGCCTCGATGCCCCGGCGCGGGCCGTGGCGGCCCTGATAGGCGCGCGAGGCCCCCTCGCGGCGCTCTCGTGTGCTTGCGCCTCGGGGGCCTGGGCGATCGGTACAGGCTACCGCTGGATCCGCCGGGGCCTGTGCGATCGGGTGCTCGTGGGCGCCGCCGACGCCGCCATCACCCCGCTCAACCTGGCGGGTTTTCGCCGGGCAGGTGCTCTGGCCCGCGACGCCTGTCTGCCCTTCGACCGGCGTCACAGCGGCTTTGTGCTCGCCGAGGGAGCGGCACTACTCGTCCTCGAAGCCGAAGAAGTCGCCCACGGACGGCCCTACACCCGCATCCGGGGTTTCGCCGCCACCTGCGACGCCTTCCACCCCACCGCCCCGCATCCCGAAGGCGAAGGGCTCGCACGCGCCATCGAGCGCTGCAGGGAGCAAGCTCCGGGGCTGAGCGTGGGGGCTGTCCACGCCCACGGCACCGGCACGGCGGCGGGCGACACTGTCGAAGCCGCCGTGATCGCCCGGCTTTACGCCCCCGGTACGCCGGTGATCGCCTGCAAGGGGAGCCTCGGCCACAGCCTGGGAGCAAGCAGCGCCATCGAAGCGGCCCTGGCCTGCCTGGCTTTGCGAACTGGGCAGCTACCCCCGATCGCCGGACTCGCTGACCCGATCGCCCCGCTGGCCTTTGTACGCGAGGCGGTACACGCACCCGTGAGTTCTCTGCTGCTGCACAGTCTTGGCTTCGGCGGCCAGAACACGGCACTCCTGCTGGAAGCTTGCCCTTCACCACGCCGCACGTTAGTCTAGGAAAGCGAAAAGCACGGGACGTAGCGCAGCTTGGTAGCGCACTACTTTGGGGTAGTAGGGGTCGTGGGTTCAAATCCCGCCGTCCCGATCATTTAAAACCCGCTTCAACAGCGGGTTTTTCTGTATATTTCGTCGACGGCAGCCTGCACCAGGAGCGCATCACGATTTGTGACGGTTGCGTAGAGCTAAAAATGTTGCCGTTTGAACCGAGCTGGAGCATTCTGATAGTGCACAATGCGGGTACCCCCAGGGCGGTGCCGATGGGTCGAGAGTCGCTCGAAGAATGGCAAAGGCGCAATATCCGGGCATGGTGCGAGGAGCACGGCTGGAACGGCCTGCACCGCGAGGGTGGGGTGTGGGTGGCCTGTCCACCGGAAGATAACGCGTCGGTTCCGGTACCGATCGCCGCCTACCAGGCCCGGGTCGCCGTCAACCGCGAACGGTTCGAACGCGCTCTGCGCTTGGGAATTGCGGTGGTGCGCCTGGCTATTCTGGCGGTCGTGCTTGCCCAATTTGCTTACCTGGCCGGGGTGTGCTGGATCTACACCCATACTTCCCAGACGGTGTTTTTGAGCGAGTGGTCCATCTTTCGTTGGACGAGCTATACGCCCTCGACCTTTCCGATGCTGCTGCTGATGGTGCCGCTGTTCGCTTCGATCGCCATCTTGCTCGGGGAGCGCCTCTGGGTATGGACCGGGCGAATGACCGCCTGAGCCCTTCACCTCAGATTGGCAAACAGCAAGGAATAACGATGCAGCGGACGTTACCCCGGCTGTTGCGTTCCCGCAGAAACGCACTTACCCTGGAGCAGTCGGCAAACTGTGCTGCAGCGCTTTGCACCGCTGCAGGCAGGTTTTGCTCGCTAAAAGCGCGCCGGATGCGTCCAGAGCACGATTCGCCGTACAAAAGTCGGTGGGGGCAGGCAAAGCCTTTGTGCGGCGATAAGCTCCGGCGGTAGGCATCGATCAGGCTGACGGCCAACCGGCGGGCAGAAGTATCCACCGCTGCACTGAGCATGTTCTGGCTCCCTGGGATTGCGGCTCCATCTTCATGCACCTGACGCTCCCCGTGGAGCCTCCCTGGACAGAGAACGGCCTAACTGAGCTGGACCCGTAAAACTGGACACCGAGCTAAGTTATGTGCCTGCTCCACTACACTGACACCAGGGGGAGCAGAACATGACACAAAATCGCAAAAAGTATACGCCTGAGTTCAAGGCAAAAGTCGCCCTCGCTGCCATCAAGGGCGAACAGACAAGCCGGAAGTTTGACAGCGTGCTTGCAAGCATAGTAGGGGATTGACACTCAAATAAGTTGGAGGTAATGTAAAGACGGTTGAAAAGCCAACTAGAGGGAAACATAAAACAGCCGACCAGCAGGGCATAACTTAGCGGAGCCCTCAGGCTGTCCAAAAGATTGGGTCCACCTCAACCGATTCGCCGGCCAGATGCTGGGCGACGGTAGTGAGAAAAGGCTTTCGAAGCAGTTCGGCGCACTAGGATTGGACTTCGGTAAAATATTCTGAGTAAAAGTACTTAGGAGTAGTCACAATGAAATTTTTGAACACCGACGTGTACGGATACCCGCTATCACTCCCAGGGTAAGCGCATCTAAAAGGCGTTGAGAAATGTGCTGGGGTACCCTGGTACTGCATCGTGCCATCTCAACCCCTTTGTCCATGTCCGAAAAAGCCTTGCTGCCTCAGCCCGCTCGCTGCAAG
>JAHHGR010000091.1 GCA_019359725.1 Aphanocapsa lilacina HA4352-LM1
TGAAAGAGTTGCAGGAGAAAGTGTGCGAGCTGATGGTGAATACAACGAAAGAGGTCATAGCATCGTTGTCGGGCTATCCCTGGATCCTCGACTCTTTAAATCGCGCAGGTATTTAGCTAAACGGTATTAGGGGTTCTGCATCTAATGCACATCCAATCCTCCATGCTCGTACCGCTCGGTTTCGGCAAATACGTGCGCTCCGACCAGGTGACGGCGATCATCCCGATCGAGCAAGATCGCGGTCCCGGCCGCCGCACGTTCGTAGCCGTCCAGGGTCAGGCCGATCCGATCGTCGCTTCGCGCGCCGAAGATTCGATCGTCCGCGATCTGGTGCAGGAGCCGCGCGAAGTGATTCAGTCGCGCCAGCAGCAGCAGATCCTGCGCGATTTGCTGGCAGATCTGGCCAATGTCAACCCGACCGTCCGCCGGATCAGCCGCGACGAGGGTGGTCTGGATCTCGATCGGCTGGAGCGCCGCATCCGCGAAGTGCTCGAAGACGACTAGCCGTTGCGTCCCGGCCGCAAAGAGCGCGGCCGGGGCGGTTTTATGAAAATGAGCGGGAGGGTTTATGGCCGCGCATGGTTGCGAAGATGCGCTTAAGAAACTTCTCGATGTGCGCACGATCTACTACGAACCGGCGGTGCTCGATCACCCGCGCGGCCGGCACATTTTCGAACGCAGCGACCTCAAGCGCGGCTGGGTCGCGCAGTTTCGGGAGTTGCTCGCCAGGCGCCTGCCCTACTGCCGGGTGCGCTACGCGTTTTGACCCATCTCTACCGACGGGCGGACGTTGGCGCGGCTCTGCGAAGTTAGCCTCTTGCATAGCCGTGTGTAACAGAGGACCGTCAATTATGGACCGCGATCAGTTTGTCAAAAAGGTGCGCACCGAGGTCGGTCTCGAGACGCAGGAGCAGGCCCTCGGTGCGATTCGGGTTGTACTCGCGACGATGCGCGAGCACATGGCCGGGCGCGAACCCCACCACCTGGCCGCCCAGTTGCCCCAACCGATCGCCGAATTTCTGACGCCCCTTGAAAACGCCGACGCGCGCGGCGAGCGCTTTTCGATCGCCGAATTTTACGCCCGCGTGGCGGCCAAGACGGGCACCGACATCGCCGAGGCCGAGCGGCGCGCCCGGGTGGTCGTCGAGGTGCTCAGCGAAGCGGTCAGCGAAGGCGAGATGCGCGATGTGCGCGGCCACTTCTCCAGAGATTACGAGTCGTTGTTCGGCACCCCCGTGCGCTGAGGCGCGGCGCCGATACCGGCGAAGATTGCGGCCCCAAAAAAGAGCGCGTCGCGGCCGGGGAGCGGCGTCAATAATGGAGCGATGTGAACAGGGCTTTTCTGCCATGGCGGCGGCCACCGGCTTTACCGATCTCGAACGGTTCTATGCAGGCCCCTTGGGCAGACGCTACCTGCGGCGGGTCTGGGAGGCGGCCGAGCCGCTGCTCAGGCCGCTAAGCGGCACCGAAGTGCTCGATGTCGGCTGCGGGGCCGGCCACTACGGCGAGCGGTTGGCAAGAGCCGGGGCGCGCGTGAGCGGCGTCGACCCGGACGCGCAACTGTTGGAGCAGGCCCGGCGGCGGGTGCCGGAGGGGACTTTCGAGATGGCCGGGGTGAACGCCCTGCCGTTTGCGGACAACCGCTTCGAGCGGTTGCTCTGCTTCAATGTGCTCGAATTCGTGCGCGATCAAGGCGGTGCGATGCGTGAGATGCGCCGGGTGTGCCGTGGAGAGGCGGTGGTGTGCGTGCTCAACCGGGGCAGCCTCTGGGGGGTGCAGCAGCAGTTGTTCGGACCGTTTACATCCCACCCTTACTATCGAGGGCGCTTTTTTACGCGGGAGCGCCTGGAGCAGGTGGCGAAGCTGGGGGAGTGGCGGCTCGTCTCGCTGCGGGAGGCCGTCCGCTTTCCGCCCCTGCCCTTCGAACCGCTGTTGGGTTGGCTGGACGGCTGGGGGCCGGGGGCCTGCTGGGTCGCCCACTTGCGCTGAGGGGATTTAAGCAGGCTGCACCCCCGGGCGACCGTTTTCGAGGACGAACGAAGCGAGGGTGCTAATCGAGGCGGCCGGATCGAGAATCGAGGCAACCCCCCGAAAGTCGGTCTGCCAGCGATCCTGGCTGAGGGTGCAGCGGGCGTACCCACGAAAGGCCCCGTCAAAATACTTCGTGTGGGGGTTGGCCGGCAAAGCCGCCTGGACCGGGGCGATAAATTCACTTGGAAAATCGGAAGTAATCGAGGTGCAGACAAACTCAGCCCCGACCGTTGGCGAAGCGGGATCGTCGAAATTCGTCTTGAGGTCGAAGGCCCAGGAGGAATGGATGTCGCCGGTCAGCACGACCGGATTGGCGATCTTCCGTTGCTGCAAAAAGTCGGTGACCCGGCCGCGAGCCGCCACATACCCGTCCCACTGATCGAGGTTAAATAGCTCGCTTTCGGGGGTAGGGTCGAAATCGAACTGGGCAAAGATCACCTGCTGGACCAGGACATTCCAGGTTGCCGGTGAACTGGCCAGGCCCTTGAAGAGCCATCCTTCCTGGCGGCTTCCGGTGAGGGTCGCCGCCGGGTCGAAGGCTTCTTCACAGCGGGGCTTCAATTCGTCGCCGCAGGGCTGATCGGTGCGGAACTGGCGGGTATCGAGCACATTGAACTGGGCGAGATCGCCGAAGGTCACCCGGCGGTAGAGCTGCAGGTCGGGGCCTCTGGGAATCGAGAACGCCGCAAGCGGCATGTGTTCGTAGTACGCCTGGTAGCCGTTGGCCCGGCGCTGGGCAAAAGCTTCGGGATCGCCCGCCTGCTGAGAGCTTGCTTCGGCGACCAGATTCGCGTAGTTGTTCTCGACTTCGTGGTCATCCCAGGTGACGATCCACGGGAACAGAGCATGCACCTGCTGCAGAGCGGGATCGGTTTTGTAGAGGGCGTGGCGGTTGCGGTAGTCCTCCAGGGTGAGGATCTCAGGCCCGTTGTGCTGGCGGGGGCCGGTGGAGTCCTCCGGTCCGTACTCGTAAATGTAGTCGCCCAAGAAGACGACCATATCGAGATCTTCTTGGGCCATGTTGCGGTAGGCGGAGTAAAAACCGTTCTGCCAGTCCTGGCAGGAGGCGACCGCGAATTTGAGTTGATTTACCCTGGCTCCTGGAGCCGGAGCGGTGCGGGTACGGCCGATGCGGCTCAGTTCGCCGCCCACCCGGAAGCGATACCAGTACCAGCGGTTGGGTTGCAGGCCCCGCACCTGCACATGGACGGAGTGGGCACGCTTGGGCAGCGCATAGACCGTGCCGCTTTGCACAACGTTGCGCAGATTCTCATCGGTGGCCACCTGCCACTGCACGGGAATGGGCACGTTGGGCACCCCGCCGCCGCCCAGCGGATCCGGGGCAAGGCGCGTCCACAAAACCGCTCCGTCGGGACGGGGATCGCCCGAGGCGACACCGAGCTTGAACGGATAGTCCGAAAAAATCGGTCGCGCGAGCACCCGGCTTGAAAACTCTCCTGCCACCCCAAGCCCGGCGAGCGCCCCGGCGCCGACCAAAAAACCTCTGCGCCGCATCCGGCCTATCGCTCCATCCCACGAGAACCGGTCCATAGCCACTCCGCTTCGGTACGCAAGCTGACGATAGGGTCCCAAGGTTAATGGGCAGCAAATAAATCGTTAAATTTCGGTGTGCACCTCCCCCGCTTTAGCGTGCGATCGGGCACCGGCCGCTCGAGGCGCCCTCTACCGGCTGCAACCGCGGTCGCCAAACTCTTGGAATTGACAGTATCTTGGCTACGAGTTGGAATTTACTCATCTGGACTTGGATCGGACTGCTGTGCAATTTCTGCGGTTCTTCCAACAGGCTATGCTTGAGATTCCTTTTTGTTGGGGTAAAGTTTCCCTTGCAGAATATTTTGACAGTTGCCGCTCTTCTTGTAATCGTTCCTAATAGCACAAGTATTCGCTGGCGTTTGGCTTGCAGAAAATCGGCAGAAACTGTTTGTTTTTTTGTTGGGACTGGGGCTTGTCTCCAGCGTCGGTTTGCTTTGGATAAGCGGATGCACAAGGGCGCTGAGAAAGTAGTTTTTGCCTGGGTTATAGCGAAGGTCTATCGTCATTTTGAAAGTCGGCGCTGGTGAGTTAAGGTCGCCTATGATGGGTGCCGTGATCCTTTACTTTCATTTGTGAGCTTATTGCCAGTGTTGCAGTGGCTGACATCGTCCTTAAGGTGGGCAACTCAAACCACCCACCTTGTGCCCCTACTTCGGGCCAAATGGCAAAAGGCCGGCATCCCAGTCGGTTGCTTGCTGTGGTCGAGCGGGGGTTCCCTGGGCCTTGCCCAATCTTTGACCACTATGCACACGTTCGGCCCAAACGACGGAGCCACGCCGGGCGGCAGGCTCGTGCGCACAAAAGCCGGCACGCTCTACGGAAGCGCCTACAGCGGCGGTCCCTACGGCAAAGGAACGCTCTTCAAACTCGATGAGCAAGGCCGCTTTGCGGTGCTCTACGCCTTTGGCGCCAACCCGGCAGCGCCTGCCAACCCGATCGGCCTTGTCGCCGACAAAGCAGACAATCTGTACGGCAGTACCTACTACGGCGGTCCTTCCGATGCCGGAACGGTTTTTCAGTTTTCTCCCCAGGGCACCCTGGCGATCCTGCACGCCTTTGGCGGCGCGGGGGGCATCTATCCCGGTGCAGGCGTGGTCCTCGACGGCAAAGGCACCCTTTTTGGCGTCGCTTCCTTTGAAGGCAGCAGCGGCCACGGCACCCTTTTCACGATCGAGCGGGGACGCTTTGCGGCCCTACACAACTTCACCGGCAAAGGCGGCGCTATACCCCAGGGCAATCCGGCAGCCGCCCCCGACGGTACCCTCTACGGCACCACCTCCGGCGCCGGCACCGGCGCCGGAACGATTTTTCGGTGGAAGCCCGGCGGCCGATTCGAGACGCTGCACATCTTCAATGTCCAAGATGGCTCCGGTCCGATCGCCGGGTTGAGTCTGGATAGTCGGGGAAATCTGTACGGCACCACCAGTCTTGGAGGCGGGTTCGGCCTGGGGACTGTCTTCAAGCTGAGCCCTGCAGGGCGTCTAACGACCCTGCATGCTTTTCGGGGCTCCGACGGCCGCGAGCCCGCCGCTGGGGTGACGCTCGCCCCTGACGGTATCCTTTACGGAACCACCGCCGCCGGAGGTGCCCACAATCAGGGGACGATCTACCAGATTGGCCCGGACGGTGCGTTTCGGGTTCTGCATGCGTTCGACGGCAAAAACGGCGCCAGCCCCCGCGCTGAGCTGCTGCTGGTTGCTCCCGGTACACTCTACGGCACCACCTCAAGCGGCGCAGCCTACGGCAACGGCACGGTGTTTCGCCTCAAGCTGTAGGTGTAGGTGCTGAGCAAAAAGGTGCAGTGCCCCGCCAGGGGTGATGGCATCGCAGCTCAGGTTGGGTCTGGATCGATGCCCAACGACCGCAGCTGCTCAGCGAGGCTCTCCGCACGCAGGCGTTGCTGCTCGGCCAGTTGTTCGGCCTGCTGTCGGGCCCGTTGTTCTTGAGCAGCCAGTTGTTCGGCTTGTTGAAGCCGAGCGGCTGTTTGGCGCAGTTGTGCGGCAAGTTCGGAGGGGACAAGCAGCTTCTGGCCATTGTCCAGACGGTAGCAGCCGAGGAGCGCACCCTCCACCTGCAACCGCAAACCCAGTACAGCACTGGTGGTATCGGACATCGCCGTGTAGCGGTTGAGCGGCTCCCCCTCTTCGAGCACAGCCTCCAACCGATATCCCTGCAACTGCTCTTTGATCCACTCGCCTTTGGGATCAAAAAGCCAGTACTCCTGCACCCCCAGCAGGGCGTAAAGCGTCATCTTGTCCCCCCGATCCCGGCTTTGGGTACTGGCGGAGGTGATCTCGAAGATGACGGCAGGTACCTGCCCCTCTTCCCAGGTCTTGAAGTAGTCCCGCCCCCCCGGTTGGACGCCGAAGACGACCATCACATCCGGAGCCACCCGAGCGCTGGGAACGCCTGGGGCGTAGTAGAGAAACTGGTTGGCAAGGACAGTGGCCTGTTGCCCTTCGAGGTACTGCCTGAGCACTTCGAGAGTGGTCAGCAATGCGTACAGGTGGACGAAGGTCTCGGCCACGGGCCGTCCGTCTCCGCTGGGGTAGATGAGGGGTGTGGTTGCCGGGAGTGTAATCATCGGGACAGTCGTCGATGCCCTGTGGTGCTATTGTCCCCGCTGAGGGCCTCGCTGACCACTCCGGCATCAATTTTTGGGCAATTTTTTAAGCAGATAGCTGCTTTATCGCACAATCAGGGGACGATCTATCGGATTGCTGCGAATGGTTCGTTTCGGGTTCTCCACGCTTTTGACGGCAAAGACGGCGCCAGCCCCCGCGCAGATCTGCTGCTGGTCGCTCCCGGTACACTCTACGGCACGACATCGAGCGGGGCAGGCTCCGGCAACGGCACTGTGTTTTGGCTCAAGCCGTAGCCGTCGGCAGAAGCGCCATTCCTCCCGCACTACACTGGAAGCCATGCGCAAGTGCTTCACTGCTACCTATGCACATCCTCCACGGCACCTGGATTCCTGATCAAAGCGATTGCTACGTCGCGCTGGGCGCGTTCTATCTGTGGGTTGAAACACCGCCACACAAAAGCCGCACGGCCCATGCCGCGAACGTCCATCCTGCTCACCTGAAAAAACAGGCACTCCCACAATTTCTGATCAACACCCTGGGCATCGCCCTCAATCCCCAAAGCGGGATCGTTGCTTGCTATTTTTTGTTGCCCACTGCCGACGCTCGTCCCCTGCCTTCGCTGGAATTGGCGCGCTATCAGCAAATCGAACTGCCCGAATCGTCCGCTTTGCAGTACTGGCAGGTCGATTGTTTCCGTCTGCCGCTGCTGCCGCAGGCGGTGGGCAGCCCCGGCCTGATTCGTCTGCTGCACGACCTGCACTTTCAGCTGCAGGAGCAACGGAGCGAAGTGCAGTTCGGGAGTGACCTGTTTTTCTGGCACCATTTCTGCCAGTTTCTCAAAGCGCAGATCTTCAAGGACCGTTATATCCCGGCTTTGCGGTACCGGGAGCTGCCCCGGGGGCGCGGCAAATCCAAAACAGCCCCCGATGAGCTCTATCCGGGCTGGGAGCTGGTTTGCGAGCACTACGCAGCGGCAGTGGCGCAGTATGCCGAGGGCATGCCCACCGTCTGCGCGAGCGGTCGTGTGGATCGGCCCAAAGTCGCCGCCTGCTTTGCCAAACAGGACCTGCTGCACCACTTTGGCGAAAACCTCCTCCACGCCGCCGTGGGCGCGATCCCGGTGACCGCCGCTTTGGGCCAACAAATCCACAACTCGCTGGTACAGAGCTGTCTTACGCCCCGCATCCAGCCCTGGTCCGCAGCCGTGCCCGGCGCCCTCGAAGACTACCGGCACTGGCGGCGTTGGCGCGAACGCCTGAGCGCAGCGCGCGTCGCCGCACCGTTTGTGCTCTGTTTTCAGCTGCTTGAACCTGAGGACGAAGACATGGACAAGGCAGTGCTGTGGCAGCTGCGCTTCGCGGTGGCCTCCCGCAGCGATCCTTCCTGGCGGTTGTCGCTGTTGGAGTACTGGCAGGCCGCGGCTGAGGAGCGCGAGTCCTGGCGTAACCACCTGGGCGAGGCGTTCGATCGTCATCTGCTGGCCGCCCTGGGCTACGCGGCGCGCATCTACCCCGCTTTGTGGGAGGGCCTGCACACCTCCCATCCGGTTGGGCTGGATCTGGAGGGGGAGGAGGCCTTTGCGTTTTTGCAGGATGCCGCCTGGGTGCTGGAGGAGGCGGGTTTTCGGGTGCTGGTACCTGCCTGGTGGACCCCCGAGGGCCGCAGACGCGCCCAGGTGCGTTTGCGGGCGCGCGCCGGCCGGAGCGCCACCGGTCCCGATGGCGCGGGCCGGGGCCATTTCAGCCTGGCGGCGCTGGTCGAATACAGCTACGCCCTCGCTATCGGCGCACAAGAAGTCACCGAATCGGAGTGGCAGACTTTGGTGGCGCTCAAGACGCCGCTGGTGCGCTTTCGCGGTCAGTGGTTGGTGCTGGAGGCCGAGCGGATGGAAAAGCTGCTCACCTTCTGGCGGGAGCACCGCCAGGAACGACCGGCGATGCCCCTGCTGGAGTGGTTGAAGCTCACCGCCTCCCAGCCGGATCTGGACATCGAGTGCGACGCACCGTTGCAGACGCTGCTCACCCGGCTGCACGACCCCAGCCAGCTGGTGTCCCTGGGCGATCCGCCCGGGCTTTTAGGGACATTGCGGCCCTACCAGCGGCGGGGGGTCTCCTGGCTGAGCTATCTGGAGCAGGTGGGGCTGAACGGTTGTCTGGCCGACGACATGGGGTTGGGCAAAAGTTTGCAGGTGATCGCCCGGCTGCTCTACGAGCGCGAGGAACAGGCCGGGGAGGGGCCGACCCTGATCGTGGCGCCGACGTCGGTCATCGGCAACTGGCGCAAGGAAATCGAGAAATTTGCTCCGGGTCTGCGCGTCTGGATGCACTACGGCACCGGCCGCCACCAGCAGGCGGATTCTCTGTGCCAGGTGTGTCTGGAGCACGACGTGGTGCTCACTTCCTATACGCTGGCGCGCAAGGACGAGAAATTGCTGGCGGCGGTACCCTGGCGGCGGCTGGTCATCGACGAAGCCCAGAACATCAAAAATCCCAAAGCCGCCCAGACGCGCGCCCTCTTGAAGATCCCGGCCGCCTGCCGGCTGGCGCTCACCGGCACGCCTGTAGAGAACCGCCTGCTCGATCTGTGGTCGATCTTTCATTTTCTCAATCCCGGCTACCTGGGCAGCGAAGCCCAGTTTCGCAAGCGCTTCGAGCTTCCCATCCACAAAGAGGACGACCGCAGCCGTACGGCGGTGCTCAAGCGCCTGGTGGAGCCGTTGATTTTGCGGCGGGTCAAGACCGATCCGGCCATCATCCAGGATCTGCCCGACAAAGTCGAGCAGAAGCTATTTTGTCAGCTCACCCGCGAGCAGGCGTCTTTGTACGCGGCAGTCCTCAAAGAGGTCGAAGCCCAGATCGAGCAGGTCGAAGGCATCGCCCGCAAGGGGCTCATCCTCGCCACCCTCACCCGGCTCAAACAAATCTGCAACCACCCGATGCAGTTTCTGCAGGACGGCAGCGCCTTCAGCCCCGAGCGCTCCCACAAACTCTGCCGTCTCGATGAGATGGTCGAAGAAGTGATTGCCGAGGGCGAGAGCCTGCTGGTCTTCACCCAATTTCACGAAATCGGAACGGCGCTGGAGCGGCATTTCCGGCAGGTGCGCCGCTGGGAAACCTACTATATCCACGGCGGCGTCAGCCGCGAGAAGCGCGAAAGGCTGATCGCCGACTTTCAAGATCCCGACAGCGAGCCGGCGGTCTTTATTCTTTCACTGAAGGCGGGCGGGGTCGGCATCACCCTCACCCGCGCCAACCATGTCTTCCACTTCGACCGCTGGTGGAACCCGGCAGTCGAAGACCAGGCCACCGACCGGGCCTTCCGCATCGGCCAGACCAAAAACGTCTTCGTCCACAAGTTCGTCGCCCTCGGCACCCTGGAGGAGCGCATCGACCGGATGCTCGAAGAGAAAAAACGCCTCGCCGCCATCGTCGGCAGCGACGAGGGATGGCTCACCGAACTGGACAACGAACGGTTCAAGGCGCTGATCGCCCTCGGCGAGAGCGCGCTGATCGAATAGGAGGCCCAAAGATGAGCCCGCGACACAGCCGGACCTGGTGGGGCGAGCGCTTTATCGGCGCGCTGCAATCTTTTTGCGATCCGGCCCGCCTCGCCCGGGGCCGCTCCTACGCAGGTCCCGACCGCATCTTGCGCTACACGTTCGACCCTGCGGGCGTGCGGGCGACCGTACGCGGCAACGTCAACCCCTACTTCGGCGTCCACAAAGAACCCCGCTACGAAACGACCATCGCCCTGCGCACGATCCCCGAGCGCGATTGGGTGCAAATTCTGCCGTGTTTGGCGGCGAGGGCCAGCTGTGTGATCCGCCTGTTGATGAACGAAATGCCCGACGACATCGAGGAGGCCTTCGAAGAGGCCGACCGGCAGTTGCTGCCCCACAGCCACCAGGACTTTCTGACCCGTTGTTCCTGCCCGGACTGGTCCAACCCCTGCAAACACGTCGCCGGGCTATGCTACCGGCTGGCAGCCGACCTGGACGCCAATCCGCTCCTGCTTTTTGAGCTGCGGGGGCTAAGTTGCGAAGCCCTGCGCACCCAGCTGGAGCAATTTCCCCTCGGGCGCGCCCTCGCAGCGCAACTGGCCGAACCGGAGCCTCCCCTCGAGCCGGACCCTTCCTATTTCACCCCACCTCAGTCCGTCGCCGCGCCGGATGCCGTTTCCCCTGAAAACTTCTGGCAGGGCAGCAAGCATCTGCCGCCGCTTTCGGTGCCCGAGCCCATCGGTGTACCCGGCATCTTGATCAAAACCCAGGGGGACTATCCTCCCTTCTGGCACCGGGACAATTCCTTCATTGAGGCGATGGAACAGATCTACGAGCGGGTGCGGACCAAAAACCGGAATGTACTCTAGCGCCAATGCGCACCCTCACATTTGCATCAGCACCTGCACCAGCACTCGTGTCCTCCAGGCGGGCAGACCGCACCTGCAAAAATCTCGATCCTCCGTCCAGATACCGGCTTCGAGCACCAATGCCAGTGCCATCGTCGGCCAGTCCCCGCCGGGATCTTACGGTAAACGTTCTCTGGCTTGTTGATCCAGTGGAGCGTAGACCAATTCCGGGATCACCCGAACACCGTCCCGCAGCAGTATTTCTGCTTCCTGCAGCAACGTGGTCCTGACGGACGGCTCGATTCGGCCTTGAGTTTGGATTGCTGCCAGTCGTCGATCCGGCTCGTACCGGCCTTGCAGAGCCGTCCGTCGCTATACTGACACGTCTGCCGTTTATTTCCGGTTGGCGACCCTTGACCCCATTCGCGATCGACGGCAATACGGGAGCGGCAACAGGGGTGGGGGCATGGCAAACATTCCGGAAAATATTCCTTTTCCGGAATGTTGCGCTAGCCTGGGGCCGTCAACCCCGCGCGGTGCCGTTCTGTGGGTGAGCCAGTCCAACCATCGAAAACCGGAAAGTTCACCCGACCGCCCCTGCGCCGCCCGAAAAACGCCGAGGTGCGCAGCCGCGAGCACCTGCTGCCCGCCGAGGTCGAGCGCCTGCAGGCGGCTGCGAAGCAAACCGGCCGCCACGGCCACCGCGACTGCACGCTCATCATGCTTGCCTTCCGGCACGGTCTGCGCGTCGGCGAGTTGGTGGCGCTGCGCTGGGACCAGGTGGATCTAGACGGCGGACACCTCCACGTCAACCGCCTCAAGCGCGGCACCCCCTCGACCCACCCGCTGCGCGGCCCCGAGCTGCGGGCGCTGCGCCAGTTGCGCCGCGAGCACCCCGCTGCGGCCTACGTCTTCGTGAGCGAGCGCAAAGGCCCGCTCACCGCCGATACGGTCCGCAAGATGGTCACCCGGGCGGGCGCCCTCGCCGGCATCGGCTTTGCTGTGCATCCACACATGCTGCGCCACGCCACCGGTTACTACCTGGCAAGCAAGGGCCAGGACACCCGCGCCATCCAGGCGTACCTCGGCCACAAAAACATTGTGCACACCGTCCGCTACACCGAGCTTTCCCCCGGCCGCTTCAAAAACTTTTGGCAGGACTGAAATCCCGGCAGCCCGAAGGCAATCACCGACACATCAGAGCAATCCGGTGGGCCAACGCAGCGATAAATCATGAGCAGGAGAAAACCCGATGGAAGAACGCATGGATCATGCCGAGCAGCGCCTCGACCAGCACGGCGAGTCGATAGCCGAGTTGCGCGCGGCCACCCTCGCCAACACCCGCAACCTCGATCGGCTGACGCAGATCAGCGAACGCTTCATCACCGTCGCTACCGATGCTATCGCCGCGGCCACCGACGCCATTGGTGAGCTGCGCTCGACAACCGCCCGGTTGGATCAGGCCGTTGAGGAACTGCGGGCCTCCAACAGGCGTCAGGAAGCGATCAACGACTACCTAATCCGCCGCGAACGCGAGCGCGGCGACGGCGATGGCTCTGAGAACTGAACCGGACCCGATGTCTATCGGTGACTTCGATGTCTTGAATCCTCAAACCCTTGAACGCTTGAACGCTTGGGCGTTTCGGCGACCGTGCGTCCGAGCAACCGGGGCGCCGGCTGCGCCGTGGGCTGCAGGCGGTCCAGCCATCCGAGCGGTGGCCGCTCCCCCGGCCCGCCCTGGTAAACATTCTGGGTGCTGTTGCAAAAATAATTTACGGTACAATTCCTCATCGAATATTTGTCTGCTATGCTGCCAGTCCGAACAAGTGCTCAATGCAGGGTAAGCGCATCTAAAAGGCGTTGAGAAATGTGCTGGGGTACCCTGGTACTGCATCGTGCCATCTCAACCCCTTTGTCCATGTCCGAAAAAGCCTTGCTGCCTCAGCCCGCTCGCTGCAAGT
>JAHHGR010000092.1 GCA_019359725.1 Aphanocapsa lilacina HA4352-LM1
GTTTTGACAAGTTGCGGAAAATCGAGTAGCATCGCTCTAACGAAAAAGAAATGATTCACAGCCCGAAGTTTACACTACTTCGGGCTGTTTTTGTAGGATCAATTCCTGACATTCAACACTTCTGGCACAAACCGGAGATATCCAGGCAAAAGCCAGGCCGACGTCCCACAAAATTCAGAAAACTATGGACTGGGCTAAGTTTCGGGTCTTCATGGAAAAACACGGGGACAAAACCCAGGTCGAGATGGCCCAACTGTGGGACGGGCAGATTAGTAGCCGCACGATTTCTCGGGCGTTGCACAAGCTTGGTATCACGCGAAAAAAAAGACCTACGGGTATCGCAAACGCGATGAGGCGAAGCGCTCAGTATTCCTGAAGCTTTTACCGGACCCGAAAGCCGTGCACACAGGCCCGAGACTGTCCACCAAATCCGGGGAAGGTCAAATCTGGCAGGAGTCAATTTCAAAGAGACTTCTTTGGACGAAGCAAAACTCCAAGAAGCGAATCTGGCGGGAGCGAACTTGCGAGAGGCGAGCTTCGTCAGTGCCAACTTGCGCGGGACCAACCTCAGAGGGGCCGACTGCCGGGAGAGCGAGCTGTTTGAAGCCAACCTGCGCGAGGCCAGCCTGCACAAGGCGAACCTCCGACAGGCTCTACTGGTCAGTGCCGATTTGCGCGGGGCGGACCTGTGCGCAGCGGACTTGGACGGTGCGAACTTGAAGGGAGCCAATCTGGAAGGCACCAATCTGGAAGGCACCAATCTCGCGGGGGCGCCGCTGGCAGGGGCCACGATGCCCGACGGGAGCATCCATCCTTGAATATCAGAGGGCGCTGGTGCGGGCGGCTTCGGTGCCACGATCGGCACGACCCTCTTGCCCGGTGTCGGTACGATCGTCGGGGGAGTGTTGTGCGGTTCGGCCACAGCAGCGTTGGGGTACTTCGGCGGTGCGCAAGCGGCGCAAGCGGTGGCGAAGCAGACGACCGGCCACCCATCTCCCGAGCAGTAGGCGGTGGGGGTGGGGGGGCTGGATAACCCAGAAACGAGCGGAGGAGAGTGGGTTTTGGCAAAGCGTGTGCGAGTGGTGGGACCGCTGCATCGGTGGAGGGGCACGCACCTCGATGGATCCGCAGCGTGGAGGAGTTGCGCGAGCGTTATGCCCGCGGTGAGCGCACTCTGGTGGATCTCTCCACGGATGCGATAGGAAACCTGGAAATCGCCTAACGCGCGAAAGCGGATTTTCCGGCGAAGCGGGCCGCCTCGCCGAGTTGGCGCTCGATTCTAAGCAACTGGTTGAACTTGGCCACCCGTTCGCTGCGGCAGCCGGAGCCGGTTTTGATCTGGCCCGCGGCGGTCGCCACGGTCAGATCTGCGATCGTCGTGTCCTCGGTCTCGCCGGAGCGGTGGGAGACAAAGCACTTGTAATTGTGCTTGACGGCCAGTTCGATAGTGTCGAGCGTCTCACTGACCGAGCCGATCTGGTTGAGCTTGATGAGGATCGCATTGGCGATGCCCTTTTCGATGCCCTCGGCCAGGATCTTGGCGTTGGTGCAAAACAAATCGTCGCCCACCAACTCGACGGTGGCACCGATGCGGTCGGTGAGCATCTTCCAGCCTTCCCAATCGTTCTCGCCCATGCCGTCTTCGAGCGAAACGATCGGATACTGGTTTGCCCAGGAGGCCCACAGATCGACCATTTCCTCGGAGGTCTTGGTGGACTGATCGGACTTGAAAAACAAGTATTTACCGTCCTTCCACATCTCGCTGGTGGCCGGGTCGAGACAAATGGAGATGTCCGCGCCGGGCCGGTAGCCGGCTTTATCGATGGCCATCAAGATCACTTCGACCGCTTCTTCGTTGGACTTGAGATCGGGGGCGAAACCGCCTTCGTCGCCCACGCCGGTGCTGTAGCCTTTGCCGCGCAGGATAGATTTGAGAGCATGGAAGGTCTCAGCCCCCATGCGCAGCGCTTCGGCAAAGTTCGGCGCGTTGTGCGGGGCAATCATAAATTCTTGAAAATCGACGGTGTTGTCGGCGTGCTTGCCGCCGTTGATCACGTTCATGCAGGGCACCGGCAACAGCGAGGCGTTCGTGCCGCCCAAATAGCGATAGAGAGGCAGCCCCAGCGAGAGGGCGGCGGTGCGCGCCACCGCCATCGAGACCGCCAGGATCGCGTTGGCGCCGAGGGTGGCTTTGTTGGGGGTGCCGTCGATTTCGAGCATCTTGCGGTCGATGCTGCGCTGGTCGGTGACTTCCATGCCGATAATCTCGGGGGCGATAGTGTCGTTGACGTTGGCTACGGCGCTCAGCACCCCTTTGCCGCCGTAGCGCTTCGGATCGCCGTCGCGCAACTCCACCGCTTCTTTTTCGCCGGTGGAGGCGCCCGAAGGGACGATGGCCGAACCGGTCGTTCCGTTTTCAAGCGCCACCTGCGCTTCAACGGTCGGATTGCCCCGTGAATCGAGAATTTCGTGCGCTTCGATCGATGTAATCAGCATGCCAAAGACTCCTTGTTTGAAAACAATCAAAAATGCACTATCGAGTTTCTTTGAAGCAAATAATTGATCTGCTCCAAAAAGCGCCAGGTAATCAACAGTTGGGCGAAGCGGGTGGCCGATGTCAGCTCGTACTGCTCCTCCGGGATGGCCTCCTCCAAGGGGATGCCTGTGTAGTTAACGATATAGTCTTCCAGACCGGCGATGGTCCTTTGCGAGAGCACACCGTCCAGGTGAATGGCAATGGCTGAACGCCCCCAGTAGCGGCAGGGAACCGCCGCCAGCATAAAAGGGGGCTGGTCGACGGCGAGCATCGCCGCCAGATCAAACGGCAGGGGCAACGTCGGCAGCGGCACGGGGGCCGGCTGCAGGATCAGTTCCACTTTGTAGCAGGGGTTGGGCAGGATGCCGGTGAACTGGTCGGGGGCGAGGCACTGCAGTTGGCTATGAAAGCAGATCGTCGAAACCAGATCGCTTCCCAGCAGGCGACGAATGCCGTTGCTGTAGGTGGTTTTGCCGCTGCCGCTGTCGCCTGCAACACCAACAATAATCGGAGATCGCAACTGTTTGAGTTGTTGACGCGCCGTGGCACAGACAAATTGCACAGAGTTGGTCATAGGCTGTAGCTCTGTTGCGGTAAGGGTTTCCATTCCGGCGGCGTCCAGATTGGCTCCGATTGCGTTGATAAAAAATCACCGATCGCCGTGGGTTCCCCCCAAGATAAATAGCACACAAAGACGAATGGGTGTTTGGTAATAAACGAACGCGATAAACATTCTAAAGGGGGGGGTGGACGAGCACGGCGTGGGGAATGATCCGGCTGGGGATACTGGGAGTGGTGTGGCCGGTGACCAGCACCTTGCCCTGGTGGACCAGGGAAGTCGAAAAGCCCGAGTCGAGCAGCACCGCCTCGCGCAGGCCCGCCTCTTCGAGGGCGCGGGCCAGTTGGGTGGCATTGACGTTGGTGAGGGTGGCACCCACCATCGGCAGACCGGCCTTGTCGATGCCCATGAATGTGCGGCGGCGAAATTCGGAATGGTTGGAAAGCCGGAATTGCTCGATTTGCTCGGTGGTGAGAGCCTGTCCGTTGTTGACCAGCCAGACCCCTGCGACAAACAGGTCGGACAGGTCACTCAAGTAGGCGCGCGCCTCCGCTTCGGTGTCAAAGGTCTCGGGGCTGTAGGGCACGAAGCGCAGGCCCGTCGCGCTGATCAGCACCACCGGTCGGCCCCGCAAGGACTTGTCGAATTCGGAGGCACCGGGCATAAAGCGCCCCTCGTTCTGGGACAGATACGGACCGACCATGTCGGAATTGGTCGCCCGCAGGCCCGCGAAGGCAAAAAAGCCGCCGTTGATGCCGCCCACCGCCTGCTCGCGCTCGATAAAATCGCCCACCGGGTAGCGGTTGCCCTCGGAGTGGCGGGTGGTGTAATTGCCCCCAGAAAGCCACACCAGCCGCACCCGCCGGTGGGTCTGCTCGTGCAGGGTCACCGGGGCTTCCATATTGACGCGGGGGTCGGCCACGGCCCCGACCCCCGCCAAGGCCAGCGGCAGGCGCGAATCGATGAACCGCTGCAGGGCGAGCAAGCTGCCGGATTGACCCGCATAGCCCAGATCCATCGTGAAGGAAAGCCGGTAGCCTGCATCGATGGCACCCTGGCGCACCCGCTTGTCCTGGTTGCCCACCGGGTAGGCGAGGTAGTGGACAGGGTGGCCGAGCTTTTCTTCGAGAATCCGCTTCGATTCGACCAGTTCGCGCTCCAGAGCCGCGTCGTCGAGGGTGCGCAGATCCGCCGGATGAGTGATCGTGTGGGACTGGATCGAGACGAGCCCTTCGGAATCGATTTGTTTGATTTGGTCCCAGTCCATGTGGGGCTTGCCCGTCAGCGCGCCGACGTAGGCGGTGTGCACAAAGAACACCGCCGGGTAGTTGAATTCCTTGAGCAGCGGGTAGGCGTTTTCGAGGTGGCCCAGATAGCCGTCGTCGAAGGTGAGCAAGATCGGCTTGGCCGGGAGGGGGGCACCGTTTTTGAGGTGCTCGTGGAACTGGTCGATGGTGATGGGCGTAGCCCCGGCCGCGCGGATAGCCTCCAGTTGGGCGCGAAACTCTTCTACCGTGGTATCGAACCAGACGTCTTTGCGCCGCACGATGTCGTGGTACATGATGGCCGGCACCCGGGCAAGGCGGGCGGAACGGGCGATATCCTCCGGTCCGCTCGGGGCGCTGGGTAACTCGGCAGCCCCCACAGCAGCAGGCAAAGGAGTGGCCACGCTCGTCTGGGGCGGGGGAGCGGAACGGGGCAATAAAAAGACGGCGGCGGTCCCGGCCGCCACCCCGGCGGCGGCTCCGATCGCCAGCAGACGCCTGAGGTTTCGACTGGGCCTGGGAGCAGACTTGGCTTGGGCGCGTTGCAAGGCGGTATCCCTCTCCAAAACCACTCTCAACAATAACAGCCCCACCCGCCGCCTTTTAAGCCTGCACCGACGGGCTTCACAATGGAGAGAAAAGCCGAAGGGGGGGCGATGAGCGAGCTACGCGAACAGTTGCAGCAGATGGTAGACGAAGCCCAATGGCCCGATCTGACCATCCACGCCCTCAACGGGCGGGTGCTCATGGTCTCGCGCGCGTTGGAACTGGTAGAAGTGGGCGAAGCCCTGGTGGGGGACGACACGGCCCGTTTCACGGTGTGGTTGGAGCGGGGGATGCTCTACAAACCCACCGAAGCAGAAATCCACGAGCGCAACCGCACTGCTCACCGCTACGAAGCGCTTATCGTGCGTCCTTTTGTGCTGGTGCACGATCACGGCCTCGAATCGGCCGTCCCGTAGTCACCCTGGTGGGCGGTCTTGAGCCAGACGAGTTTTTTGGGTTCAAGCGCCATGCGGGCCAGCTTCACCAGGATGACTGGAAACCAGTGCAGAAAGTAGATCGTGCCCGCCAGCGCTTCGATCGCCGCTCTACCTGCCGCCACTTCCCGCTCGCGCTGGCCGAAGTAAAATCCGCAGATAGTAAACACGGTCGCCACCAAGACCAGGGGTGCGAGCAGCGGTGCTGCGCCGCGCCGCAAGGCAAAAAGCAAATCCACTACTGCCGCCACCGGCATCAGGTACTGAATCGTGCAAAAGATCAGCTGATCGAGGGTTTTGGTCGTGCCCATCGCCCTTGCCAATAGTCGCGGGGCGTAGTCGAGGTAGCGCTGGAAGCCACCCTCGGCCCAGCGGGAGCGCTGCCGCCAGAGCGCCGACCAGGTGGTCACACCTTCTTCGTCGACGCACGGGTCGCTGGCAAAGGCGATCTGCCAGCCGCCCAGGTGTAGCCGCAAGGTGAGATCGAGATCGTCGGTGACGGTCGCTTCGTTCCAGCCGCCTACCGCTTCCAGGGCGGCGGCGCGGACAAGCTGGCCGTTGCCGCGCAATTCGGCGGTGCCGCCGATGGCGGCGCGCTGCTGCTGGTAAAAGGCATCGAGCAGCATCTCCGCCGACTGGCCGCGGGTCCAGTAGTTGAAATTGGCATTGTGGATGCGCTTGCGCACCTGCAAGGCCCCGACGCTTGAAACAGCGAACAGCGGCACCGTGCGGCTCAAAAAATCCGGCTCGACCCGGGCGTCGGCATCGAAGACCACCAGAATGTCGCCGGTGGCGCGCTCGCGCAATTCGTTGAGCACTGCGGATTTGCCGGGTCGGCTCCGCTCGGGGATGCGCCGCACCAGATGCAGCGCCGGCCAGCCCCGGCCCGCCTCAAGGAGGCGCTGGTATGTGCAGTCGGTGCTGCCGTCATCGGCAATCCAGACTTCAAAGTCGGGATAGTCGAGCCTGCGCAGCATGACTACCAGTTGGGCGGCGACCGCCTGCTCGTTTTTGGCCGCCACCAGCACCGAGACCCGCGGCCGGTAGGCAGGATCGCTCTTGGGCCGTGGGCTGAGGGCAAAGAGCACCCGCACAGCGTACAGACCCGTCAGTCCTGCTGCAAGCCACACTACCGACGCCCCGGTAGGGCTCAGGTGCAAAGCGAGTACGAAAAGTACCAGCGCAGACCAGACCAGCGCGGTTTGCACCTGCCGTGTGCGGGGATTCTCCGGCACGGCTCTCAATCGAATAGACGAAAGTACGGGTATTTGAGGGGCGGACCCGGCTCTTTGACCAGTTCGAAATTGATCACCGACCAGCGACCGTCTTTGTCCTCGGCACCGCTGAATTCGACCGGCAGGCCGTAGAGGCGGTGGCGGGCGTCCTCGCTGCGGCCGAAGGTGGTGCGCTCCAGAAACGTGCTGATAAGTTCACGGTAGCGCTCGGCCACCACCACGCGCGTGGCCCGATAGCCCTGGGTGTGCAGACGATCGAGTTCTTCGTGAATTTCGAAGCGGATGCCGTCGGGGTGGGTGTGCTGGCGGTACCAATTGTCTTCCCACAGGCGCCAGCGCCGCCCGGACTGCAGATGCACCAGCGTCTCGGTCTCGGGGTCAGCCTCAAAAGCTCCGTGGCGCTGGCACAGATACGTATCCGTCAGCGTCAGCGCCGCAACCCACTGTCTGCAGTGGGGACAGCGGATCTCAGGGCCGAAGATGGGGTTGTAATTGACTGGCTGATACATCGCCGTTCCCCGGATTTGACCTTTATTATATCTGCCCTGCCCGAGGCCGGATTCTAAAACTGGCAGAGCCGCCGGACGGGCTACTATGCTGGTTCAGGCGGTTTGGGAAAGAAGCGATGGGCGAACTGGGAACAATGGGCGGCACGCGCGATTTTTTGCCCGACGAGATGATCCGCCGTGAGTATGTGATAGATACTCTCAAAACCATCTTTCGCAAGTACGGCTTCGAGCCGCTGGAGACGCCCGCGATCGAGCGCTGGGAGACCCTAGCGGGCAAGTACGGCGAGGAAGGCGAAAAGCTCATCTACCACGTGGTGAGCAGCGGTTCGCTAGGTACCCTTAAGGCCGGCGAGCGCACCGAACACGCCCTGCGCTACGACCTGACGGTGCCGCTCGCGCGGGTGATGGGCATGTACGGCGACCAGATGGTGGCCGACCCGGCCGATCTCAAAAAGCAAAGCCGCCGCCTGCCCCGTCCCTTCAAGCGCTATCAAATCCAGCCGGTCTGGCGCGGGGATCGACCCGGCGAGGGCCGCTACCGCGAGTTTCACCAGTGCGACGCCGACGTGGTCGGATCGACAAGCCCGATGGTGGAGACGGAGTTGATTGCCCTGACGGTCGAAGCGTTCAGGGTCCTGGGCTTTGCCGATTTCACCGTCAAGATCAACCACCGCCAACTGCTGAAGGGGCTCATCGAGCAAGCTGGGATCGCACCGGCCAAAGAAGCGACGGTGCTCACCTCCATCGACAAACTCGACAAACTGCCGCCCGAGAAAGTCCGCCTCGAACTGGCCGACAAGGGCCTGAGTGCCGACCAGGTCGATATCCTCTTCCAGGTCATTGCCCTAGAAGGCACCTCTGAGCAAGTGCTGGAGGGCGCTCGCTCGCTGCTGAGTGCTTCCGAAGCCGCCCAGCGGGGGATCGGCAAACTGGCAAAGCTGCTGAATTATCTGGAGGCGCTCGGGGTGGATAATGCCCACTACCGCATCGACCTTGCCCTGGCGCGCGGCCTTGATTATTACACCGGCACCATCTTCGAGACGGTGACCGCCGCGAAGGTGGGTTCGGTTGGGGCGGGAGGCCGCTACGACCGGCTCATCTACGATCTTTCCGGCGGCAAGGCGGATCAGCCTGCCTGCGGCACCTCCTTTGGTCTCGACCGCATCCTGGCGGCTATGGACCAGCTCGGACTTTTTGCAAGCCTCCGCCGCGCCGGCGAGGTGCTGGTGCTGCACTTTGGCGATCCGGGCGTCTCGCAGGCGTGCTTCGAACTGGTGCGGGGACTGCGCGAGGCGGGGGTGCGCGCCGAATTGGGCTACCACGAGGAGCCTTTCACCCCAAACGGCATGCGCCAGCAGCTGGGCTACGCCAACGAAAAAGGCTTTGCCTACGCGGTCATCGTCGGTCCCGACGAGATGGCCCAGGGCCAGGCCGCCCTTCGGGATCTGACCACCCGCCGCCAGGAGAAAATTCCGCTTGCGACGGCAGGACAGCTGATCGTCGGGCGTCTGCGCCCCTGAGTGGTCGTCTGTACGCTGGTGCGCGGCGGTGTCAGAATATGTGGGCACCTCCATGTGTCGCACTGTGAAGATTCGTCGCCGTCCCGAACAGCCGCCGGTCGCCGTAGGTCCGCTGCAGTTTCAGCTGCAGGGCGCCGATGTCGAACCGAGCAATATCCTCGAAAAAATTGTCTGGGCCAAAGAGCAGGAACTGGACCGCTGGCGAGAGCGCTTGCCCCTTGCCAAACTGCGGGCCCGCACCGCAAGCGCCCCGGAGGTGCGCAATTTTTTGGGGGCGCTGCGCCGATCTCCCCATCCGGTCGCTGTCATCGCCGAGGTCAAAAAAGCGTCCCCGAGCCGTGGAGTGCTCAGAAGCGATTTTGATCCGGTGGCCCTCGCCCAGGCCTACACCCGTGGCGGTGCGGACGCCATCTCCGTACTCACCGATGAAGCCTTTTTTCAAGGCAGCTTCACCAACCTCAGCCGTATCCGTGAGCAGGTGCCGCTGCCTTTGCTGTGCAAAGAATTTATCCTCAGTCCCTACCAGATTTATCTGGCCCGCGCCCACGGGGCCGACGCCGTATTGCTGATCGCCGCCATCTTGAGCGACACCGACCTGGCCTACTTGATGCGGGTGGCCGACCAGCTGGGGATGGCGGCCCTAGTCGAAGTGCACGATCTCGAAGAACTCGACCGCGTTCTGGGCCTGGAAGGAGTGGTGCTGGTGGGCATCAACAACCGCAACCTGCTCAACTTCGAAGTGCACCTGCAGACCACCGAAACGCTTCTGGCCGAGCGGGGCGAACGGCTCGCCGAGCGCGGCATCACCGTGGTGAGCGAATCGGGCATCCACTGGGGTGCAGACCTGGCGCGCGTGCGCCAGGCGGGGGCGCGCGCGGTGCTGGTCGGCGAGTCGCTGCTGCGCGAAGCGGACCCGGCCCAGGCCGTCGGTCGGCTGGTGGAGGGCGTATGATGCAGATTCCTGTACCCGCCCACATCCACTACGAGACCCTCCTGCGCGTCCTGGAGCGGCAGACTGCCGCTGCGGTGATTCAGGTCGATCACGCCAGTCTGGAGGAATTGCAGGAATTGATGCGCACCCTGCGCAAGGCTTTTTCTCAGCAAAAGCATCTGGAGGAGCGCTGGGAGCGGCAAGGTCTCCATCTCGATCCGCGCTGGTCCTACGAGCAGCCCTGAGCGCTACGGCCCCAGCACCAGCGACTGAAAAGGCAATGACGTACGTCCGGTGAGATCTGTGAACACCGTTGGAATGCGGCCGAGGATGGCTTCGACCACCTGTTGGGTCGCGTCCTCCGGAAGCATCTGGTAGCGCAGCTGCAGCCGCTCGTCCGGGAACCAGGCGCGGCCGAGGCGCTGCAGGTCCTTGAGTGTCAGGCCCCCTTCGCCGAAGTTGGGAAACAGTTGCAGACCGCTCAGCCGACCCCGCTCGAAAAAGGCGCGCACAAAAGTGCCCTGGGCGGTGACAGCAGGTCCGTCGGGCAGATGGAGCGCTTCCCCACCCGGCAGGTACAACATCGCCATCGCCGCCTTGCGCTGGAGGTGAGCGCTTTGCTCGAGGGCCGACCAGGCATGAACGCGGGTGTAGGCGGCAAAATCGGCCTCGCGCATCCCCAGGTACAAGCGATCGGCTTCCATGGCCGGGCGGGCGCGCGTCTGGGGCAAAATTTCCTGGGGAAGCTGGCCGTTTTTAACGGGCAGACCCAAAGCAGGCAATGCAGCCAGCCACAGCAGGAGGCACCCGCCGCCGAACAGCCGCCCGGCTTTCAATGGCTCTCTCCACACCTCACCGGCTGTACGAACACCATCGGTACCTAGCGCACAGAGGCCCCGAGGCGCTCCAGGGTCGATTCGCACTCGGCGCGCACCATGCTGTCTTCGTCGCGGCCGGCGGCGATTTCGAGCGCCTTGACGGACTTGCGGTTGGCCAGCTCGCCCAAAGCAAAGGCACAGGACTGGCGGACCTCGGCGGATGAATCTTTGCCGAAGCCGAAGGCGTTGCCCTTGAGCATCTGCTCAAGGCGACCCACCGCGGCTTGGGACTTGAGCTTGGCCAGTGCCATCACCGTGGTCGCCCGGGAATGCTCGTCGCCGTTGCTGAGGGCGGACAGTAGGGCTTGCTCGGCCTGCGGACCCCCGATGTCGACCAGTTCGAGAGCGGCGCGGACCTGACCGACGCGGCCACTGTTGGCCAGCAGCGAAGCCAGGGCTTCAATCCGTTTTACGTCTGCCATGTCATCGTTCCTCCTGTGGCTACCAAACAGTAACGGTTGGCGTTGCTTTGGTTTCAATCTAGATCCGATCGCGACCTCTCAAAATCTATCTATGAGTAGGCGCTTTCATCAAAGTTCAACAAACTTCGAAAACTGGCCACTGGCACCCCAGATTGGTAAAGTTCTCGAAACAAAGAGGCGGGGATCGCTGACATTGGCCGATTATTTGAAACAATATTTAATCGATTTCGCGAAAAAGCTTATTTGTTTGGCATGAGCTGCCGCCCACCGCGGGGAGTGGTAGGGTGAGGGACGGCGCCGGTGGAGGGCCAGATTGTGGAACAGGCACCAGGCAAGCAGCCGTCCGGCAGCGACGCGCTCAAAGCGACATTGCTCAGGCAGGTGGCCAGGCCGCAGCCGAGCCTGCTCGATCTGCAGCCGTTGATCGCCGGATTGCAGCAAAGCTGGCAGCCGCCCTCCACGGGCGAAGCTTTGGCCGCCGTGCTCGACGGCCTCTGGCAGTTGCGCTACACCACCGCCAATGCCCTTTCCAGGCTGGGGCTGGACAATTTGCCGGGGGTGGAGCGCCGTCGCACCTATCAGTTTGTCGACGCTGCCAATAGCCGCCTGTATAACCTGGCGGAGGTGGAACTGGCCGGGGGGCTCGCGCGGGGCACGCTCCTGGTGCGCGCCGCTCTGCGCCTGGGCGAAGTACCCCGGGTGCACGTGCACTTCGAGCGCTCCGCACTGATCTGGGGCGGCATCGACGAATTTGGCACCGCCGAGGGTGCTATCCGTCGCCTGGATGCAGGCGAAGGTGTGGGGATACGCTTCGATGTGCGCAGCGAAGGGAGCGTCGATACGCTCTACATCGACACTGACTTGCGCATTGCCCTCGGCAATCGCGGCACGATATTTATTCTGACCCGACCCTAGCCTACGGGCACTCCCAACAAAACCCGATGCTATTTCCGGCCACGGCCCCTGTATTTATTGAACTCATGCCGCTCATCCGGAATTATCTCCTTGCTCCCAGCGCTGTTCATGAAGTTGCAGACGGATCTCGATATCCGGCAACTTGCCTTTGAAAACCAGCATCTGGCCTTTGAGTGCGCCGGCCGACTCGCGGAAGTAGGCTTCTTTGCGTTTCGCTGCTTGGGAAAGCTCCGGATTGCCTTTGTCCAGTGCGAGCTTTGCTCGCCGACCCCATTCATCTGCCTGAGCCATTGCCTGCAAGTAGCGGTTTTCAAGGGTGCGCCATTGTTGCAACATGTTTGAGTAGTCTTCGGGGATTCTCTGCCAAGACATGAACGTTACCCCTCAGCATTGAGTGCAGCTCAACCTTCGTGTAGCTGCCTAGACAATTACATCAGCCGCAGCACCTTATGTTTATTCAGCTTTTGTTACTTAGTATAGAGCTTTATTGCTTCGCCGATTCAAAAATGAAGTGCAACGCTTGAGAGCCTTCCGCTGAGGGACTCATAGAGGTATCCTGACGTTTACTACGACAACCAGGAACCCCTATGAGCTTCAGCCAGCTTACCCTACTAGA
>JAHHGR010000093.1 GCA_019359725.1 Aphanocapsa lilacina HA4352-LM1
GGAATACCGACTGGTGACGAACTTGCCCAGCGAAGGCGAGTGGAAAATCGGCGATGAAGAGGTGATGGAACTGTACCGTCAACGCTGGCAGATAGAGCTGTTATGGAAGTTTCTAAAAATGCATTTGAAACTGAAGCGTTTGATGACAAAAAATGAGAATGGCATCCGGATGCAGGTCTACGTAACCCTGATTGCCCACCGGTTATTGGAACTGGTGGCTGTGCCGAAAATATGGGGTAGTAAACGGTTGGATAAATTGCGTTACTTGCAATGTTGCCTGTGTCAGGAAGTCAGTTATGTGCATTGGCTGGGAAAATTGCTGGGCAGCTGGAGGCGCAGGGTCTGGCCCCTCGAACTGTGTGCAAGCGTTCACTGATTCAACACTTCTGCTCCCCGCGCTTCAGCACTGGGGAGATAAGCCCATTTTGGTAAGTAAAATTGAGGGCATGCCCAGCACTCTGCCCCGCGAAGAATTGCTCAAGCGCGCCGAGCATCGCGCCGCGCTCGCGCGCGTGCTCGATCTGGCCGAGAAGGCCCTGCGCGACTGGTCGGTGGTTACCTCCGACTTTTACTCGCCTCCTGAAGTGGGCGAATGTCTCGATGTCTTTTCGCGCCTGGTGGAAGTGCATGCCGCCGCCTGGGGCGGTTATCCCCAGGCCGAACGCCAGCGCATCGCGGTTTCCCGCGACAATATCGCCATCGAAACCGCCGCCATTCCGTTGGCTGCTGTCGATATTCGCGGCAACTTTTTGTTCGACGCCGCGAGCCATCGCGATTTTCTGGGGGCCATCCTGGGCACCGGCATCGTGCGCGGCAAGGTGGGGGACATTCTGGTGCTGGGGGATCGCGGTGCCCAGGCTCTGGTTGCCCCTGAACTGGTGCCGTTTTTGCAGACGAGCCTTACCAGCGTGCGCACGGTGCCGGTGCAGGTGGTGCCGATTGGCTTTGAGGAACTGCGCATCCGGCCGCCCCAGACCAAGGAAATCACCTCGGTGGAAGCGTCGCTGCGCATCGACGCCATCGGTTCGGCCGGGTTTGGTTTATCCCGCAACAAGATGGTCGAATCGATCGAAGCGGGGGAGGTGACCCTCAACTGGAAGACCATCACCCAGCCCAGCAAGAACGTCCAGACCGGCGACCGCATCACCCTGCGCGGGCGGGGCCGCCTGGAGGTAGGGCCGGTGGATACGACCAAAAAAGGACGCTACCGCGTCCAGATGATCCGCTATCAATAAAGTCTCATTTGGATTCTTCGATCATCGCCATTACCACGGAGGCCGCAGCGATATTGAGGATCCCGGCGATTTTGACGCCTTTGTACAGAGGCGGTACCGTGCGGTGCAGGCCGATGGCACGGGTGGCGCCGTCGATGATGCCGCTGGTGAGCAGCCAGAAATTGCGATAGCTCTCGATAGCCTGGTACATCGCTGCAATACTCCTTGAATAGACATTCGCGATCGACGAACCACCCGGGGTGTCGCACGTGCGACCACTGCCATCATCGCCCCCCGCCGCCATCGGCGGGATGTACCCGAGGGTAGGTGGCTCTACTGCAAGGTGACGGCGGCGGTAGAGGGGTTGGCGAATTCTTCGACGCTCAGCCACGGCGAGAGGCGGGCGGCGCGACTGTAGATGTCTTTGCGCTCCGCCTCGGTCTTGGCGGCATGGTAGCGGGCGCGCAGCTTGGCGAGTTTGGCTTTGCGGTGGCGGCGGCGATCGATTTCTTTGGTCCGCTCGATTTTTTTGAAGGACATGGGTACTTCGCTTTCAGGCACGGCTACTCAGCATAGCACCCCAGGGCCGGTGGCCCAACGCTCCGCCCACTGCAATGTCTCGGTGACCCGGGCGGGGTCGGGGCCTTCGCAGTAGAGCCGGAGGAGTGGTTCGGTGCCGCTGAAGCGGATGAGCAACCAGCGCCCGTCGGCGAGACGAAATTTGTGGCCGTCGATAGCGCTGTGTTCGATTACTGCCTGCCCGGCCACCGTTTTGGGGGGGGAGTTTTTCAGCTCTTCAAGCAATCGCTGTTTGAACGCTTCGTCCGCCAGGCGCAGATCCCGCCGGTCGTAGTAGGAGCGAAAACCAAGTTCCTCCTGCAATTCGGCAAACAGAGCGCCCAGATCTTTGCCGGTTTGCGCCACGATCTCGACTAGATACAGCGCACACAACAACCCGTCGCGCTCGGGCATGTGGCCTAGATAGCCGATGCCGCCCGATTCTTCGCCCCCCACCAGCACCGGCTCGCGCAACATGATATCGGCGATATACTTAAAGCCGATCGCCGTCTCCTCGACCGGCAATCCCCGCGCCCGGGCCACCATGGCAATCAGATCCGAGCCACTGATCGTCTTGACGACTTTGCCCACCAGTCCCCGGCGGCGGGCCAGGTGATCGACCAATAGCGGAATGAGCACCTGGCAGCTCAAGAAATGGCCGTAGCGATCGGCCGCGGCGATCCGGTCGGCGTCGCCGTCGAGGGCCAGGCCCACCACCGGCCGATCCCCCCGATAGCCGCGCACCGCCTGGAATAAAGGCGCCAGGTAGCGACCGACCGGTTCCGGCGGGGTACCGCCAAACAGCGGGTCGTGGCGCTCGCGCACCTCGACGACGTTCGGTCCGAGCAACTGCGGCACCCCCCCCGCGCCGACCCCGTGCATGACATCGACGAAGATGGCCAGATTCGCCTCCTGCAGGGCGGCCACATCCACCCGCGTGCGCAACTGGGCCAGATAATCCATCCACGGATCGAACAAGCTCAAAGCGCCCCGGGGTTTCGGCGCGGGGGCGGGTGCATCGATGCGCGCTTCGACTGCCCGGGTAAATTGCGGCGAGACCGAGCCTGCAAAGGCGCCTTTGATCTTGATGCCGCAGTAGGAAGCGGGGTTGTGGCTCGCGGTGAGCACTAGGGCACCTTTGGCCCCGCGCTTTTTGACCGCCCAACTGAAGGCGGGGGTGGGGGCGGGGCGGTCGGCGAGCAGCACCGGCAGGCCCAGGCTGCGCACGGCCTCAGCGGCGGTGCGGGCAAATTCGTCGGCTAAAAAGCGGCGATCGTATCCGATGATGATTCCCTCACCTGTAAAAGTCTCAGCGAGGATTTCGGCGGAAGCGCGCGCCACGCGGGCGACATTCTCGAAGGTGAATTCCCGCGCAATGATTGCCCGCCAGCCGTCGGTGCCGAAGCGAATGGCCGTGCCTGCCATCGGTTGGTCTCCTGTGTGCCCGGTTGCACTGTGAGTATAGGTCAACTGCCTGGCGCGGTCCTCGCGACGATCGGCCTACCGGTAAGCCATGCTGGAACTGTGCTCAGAGATTCGCCGTGTCCAGCAAGACCCCACGCGTCCGCGCCCCCGAGTTGCCGCCGAGATTTCAATGGCTCAATACTGACAGGCCTTTACGCCTGAGGGAGTTGCGCGGCCGGATTGTACTGCTCGATTTTTGGACCTACTGCTGCATCAACTGTCTGCACGTTCTGCCGGATCTCAAATACCTCGAAGACAAGTATCGCGACAGCCTCACGGTGATCGGCGTGCACACCGCCAAATTCGCCAACGAGCAGGATTTGGACAACCTCCGCCGGGCCGTTCTGCGCCACGACATCGAGCATCCGGTGATCGTCGATGAAAACCACACCGTCTGGCAGAGCTACGCGGTCAGAGCCTGGCCGACGCTGGTGCTTATCGACCCGGACGGTTACTACGTAGGCCACGCCTCCGGCGAGGGCAACCGCGACCTGCTAGACCAGTTGATTGGCGAACTGGTCTCGCGCCGCAGCCACCAGAGCCGCCCGCTATCCGGCGGGTTGCGCAACCGCCTTGAAAAAGCGGCCGCCCCGCCCACACCCCTCGCCTTTCCCAGCAAACTCGTCGTGCACAGCGATTGCCTGTTTCTCAGCGACAGCAGCCACCACCGCATCGTGGTGAGCAGCCTGGATGGCAGCAGCCACGAGATTATCGGCGCCGGCTCCCCCGGCCGGCGCGACGGCAGTTTCAAGCAAGCCGAATTTCGGGCTCCCCAGGGGCTCGCCCTTGCTCCGGACGGCCGGACGCTGTTCGTCTGCGATACTGAGAATCATCTACTGCGCAAAGTCGATTTGCTCCGCCGCCAGGTGAGTACCCTCGCCGGCACGGGCGAGCAAAGTCTAGGCTACGGTCAGGTCGAGGGGCCGGGTCTGGAGATTCCCCTCAGTTCGCCCTGGGACGCGGTGGTGGTCAATGGCGCCCTCTACGTGGCGATGGCGGGTTCCCACCAGATCTGGAAGTGCGACCCGACAAGCGGCCGCATCCGCACCTTCGCGGGCAACGGCCACGAATCGACCGTGAACGGCACGCGCGCCGATTCCGCCTTTGCCCAACCGAGTGGCATCTCCACCGACGGCCGCCGGTTATTCATCGCCGACTCCGAGAGCAGTTCCGTGCGCTCCGTGGGGCTCTCCGAAGATGTCACCAGCCTTCTGTGCGGATCAGGAGACTTGTTCGGCTTCGGGGATCAAGACGGCGAAGGGGAGGACGTGCTGTTGCAGCACCCGCTCGGGGTGCACTGGGACGGCCGGGATCTTTGGCTTGCTGACACCTACAACCACAAAATCAAGCGCATCGATTTGCACAGCGGGCTTTGCAAGACGATTGCGGGCCACGCCGACAGCGGATTTCTCGACGGTGATTTGGCTGAGGCGCGCTTCTGGGAGCCTGGTGGGCTATGGCGCGACGGCAACCGGGTCTACATCGCCGACACCAACAACCACGCCATCCGGATCATCGACCTGGACACGTACAGGGTTTCGACCCTTAAGATTCACAATCTTTGCGCTCCTGGTTATTGCTTTCCAGATAGCGCTTGAGGGTGCAGGCGATTTCTCGTTGAATAATCAGGTGCCACTAACTGCCCGATTGCGTGGTTCGTCTTTTTTTGATCTCTAGCAAAACCTCTCTTATCAATAGACAGCCAGCCAGGACTGCTATACCGGACAAAAATACCAGCAAGTATGCTGTGTTTTGGTTTCTAGAGTAAACATCCGATGCTAAAACCCCGAAACCAATTGCGGCTACTGATGATAGATAGAAATAAGTTGCTGCCAGGAGCAGCTGGTCTATAGGGCTTTCGTAAGGCAAGGGCTCATCGATTGTTTCAAAAAGCTTTTTTTCCTCAAGGTATAAACTTTTTGCTCCGGCCAAATTTGTACTTTTTTTCAGAACTGGTGCTGAAAAGAGTTCACTCGGTTTTACGTATGGTTCGTTAAATAATCTTCCCTTTGCGTAAAAATGTACTACCGTAGCCAGACTGAGTACTCCGAGCGCCACGCTAGTTATGTTAATAACATAAAAAATATAGTTGATGTTCATGATAGTATCCCAGGCTTCTTGGGAGATTGGCAAGACCAGAGCGATGGCAACATTGGTGCATAGGCCAAGAATTGCTAATACCCACGGTGAAACAACAATAGCATTGGTCTCTTCACGCATCAATTTGACTCTCTGCCAGAGTGACATCCACTGGACACTTTCGGCCTCTGAAGGGCTTGCCGAAGCTTTTAACTTATAAGCTTTTTCAAGCGGTATTAGACTGCGCTTAACATGACCATTCACCAGCAAAGCCAACAATGGACGAAAGATGGGAAACCCGAACCAAGAAACCCATCTATTTCCACTCACATGCCACCAAACAAAAATAGGCAATCGCTTTAAATTTTGTTGAAGCAGGAGGTATTCTTCAAGAAGTTTGATTTGCCGAGCGTACGCAATGGGAAGCGAAGGATTCGAGCCACGTTTGCTTGCATGGAGAACAGTAAAGCCAATAACTTGGTCGCCTTCGTATCGAATGATCACGTCATCGTCGGTGATCTCGCTGTCAGTAGCGACACTTGGCTTTTTGAAATTGAAATACAACGTGTCGGCTTCAGAGTCGTAGAATGACCAGAAATTTTGCTTTCCCGCCAACTTTTTCAGCAGAAGTGTGTTTAAGTAATCATCTATATCAGTGGTGGCCATAACTGCTTTCTTCGATCAAGTGGCTGGATTCTGCTGGTTATGTAAGCGGTGATGATAAAACCGTCGTCTTTCAACTCCCGATACACGACAACAAGTTGTTTTCCGGACTGAATCGGTTTGACCGCCAACAGCTCCCCATCCGTGCCTGCTACGACCCGCTGAGGATCGCGAACCGTTTGCAAAATTTGAGACTTGCTATCCTGGAGTTCCGCATGTTGCTCAATGATATGCTCCCATCGCTCCTCCGTCAGCCGAATAAGGACACCGTTTTTGGAGACGACACTAGTAGGCACGGCGGGGCTGACCTTCGGAATGTCGTGAACTGGCTCAATACTCTATCCCCAGTTGCGCTTTGATCCCCTGGCTGCGGAAGGGGTGTTTGACCAGTTTCATCTCCGTGACCAGATCGGCGGCTTCGATGATCCCCTCCGGGGCGCCGCGCCCGGTGAGTACGACATGGACCATCTCGGGCTTGCGCGCCAGGCCCGCCAGGACTTGATCGGGATCGAGATACCCCAGTTTCATCGCCACGTTGATTTCATCGAGCAGCACGATGTGGTGTCGGCCGGCTAGGACCAGTTCCAGGCCCGCCTCCCAGGCTTCGCCCGCCTTGGCGATATCGCGCTTGCGATCTTGAGTCTCCCAGGTAAAACCCTCGCCCATCGCCCGAAAGACCACCAGTTGCGGGAAGCAGCCCAGCAATTTCGCTTCCCCCGGTTCCCAGGCACCCTTGATGAACTGGATCACCGCCACCGGCAGGCCGTGGCCCAGCGAACGGAAGATCATGCCGAAGGCCGCCGAACTTTTGCCCTTGCCGTCGCCGGTGTGGACAATCAGCAGTCCCTTTTTGCGGTCGCGCTCGGCCAGGCGCTGCTCCTGCACCTGCTTGCGGCGCTCCATTTTGAGTTTGTGGGCGGTGTCGGCATCGGTCATGGTCGGGCCTCGCGCTACCAGGCCATCGTGCCACCAATCGGGCGGTCGTGAGATTATCAGAGGACATGGATCTGCACCCAATCACTGCCGAAAGCTTCGCCATCATCGATGCTGAAATTGGCGAGCATACCTTCCCACCTGCCGAATACCAAATCGTGCGGCGGGTGATCCACGCGACGGCCGACTTTGAGTACCAACACCTGTTGCGCTTTGAGCACGGAGCGATCCCCGCCGCCCTTGCCGCGATCCGGGCACAGACCCCGGTGATCGTCGATGTGCAGATGGTCAAGGTCGGCATGGCCAGCAGCCTTGGAGATCATCCTCTTATTGGCGCGCTGGAAGCGGGGATTGTCCCGCAGGCGGGTCAGACGCGCACGGAGGCAGGCTTGCTCGGTCTTGCCGCCCGCTATCCCGAAGCCATATACGTTATCGGCAACGCTCCTACGGCCCTGCTGGCGCTGGTGGAGGCGATCCGTGCGGGCCGAGCCCATCCGGCGCTGGTGGTGGGTGTGCCGGTGGGTTTTGTGCAGGTGATCCCCGCCAAAAAAGCCCTCGCCAGTCTGGCTATTCCCCAGATCCGGGTGGAGGGGCGCAAAGGCGGCTCGCCGGTGGCGGCGGCCATCGTCAACGCCTTGATGGCTCTGAGCACCGCCGCTTCCTAAAGAAGAGCCATGCTTTGGCTACCGTTGCACCGACGAGGCATTGATTAAGCTGGTGGCATGAATAGCAGTTTTCCTATTTGTGCTTCTAGTCAGTGACCAGGCGTGGGTGAGGTAGAGATGGCAGCGGAGTTACAACTTATCGTCGATATCGTGACCGTGCTCGGGGCGGCAGCGGCCGGGGGATTTCTGGCAAGCCGTCTACGCCAACCGGTGCTTCTGGGCTATTTGCTCGGGGGCATGGTGGTAGGACCGGCGGGGCTGTCGCTGGTGGGGGATGAAGGCGCCATCAAGGCTCTAGCCGAAGTCGGGGTGGCCTTACTGCTGTTTGCCCTGGGAGTCGAATTTTCGATCAAAGAACTCAACAAGGTCCGCAACATCGCTTTGGGCGGAGGCAGCCTGCAGGTGTTGCTCACGATCTTTTTGGGAGGCGGCCTCGCCTATCTCACCGGCTGGGTGGACACCATCCCGAAGGCAATCTTCCTGGGGGCGGTGCTGTCGCTGTCTTCGACCGCCGTTGTGCTCAAGATCCTCATCGAGCGCAACGAGGTGCAGACCGCCCACGGCCAGGCGATGCTCGCCATTCTTATCGTGCAGGATCTGGGGTTGGGCCTGATGCTCGCGGTGCTGCCCGCCCTCACCCAACCGCCCGAAGCCCTGGGTGGAGCCTTGCTGTGGGCGCTGCTCAAATCGGTGCTGTTTATTGCCGGGGCGGTGGTGTCCGGTATCTGGCTCATCCCGCCTCTGATGCGCCAGGTGGCGCGCACGGGCTCCCAGGAGCTGTTCGTGCTCACGGTCTTTGCCCTCTGCCTGGGGGTGGCGCTGGTCACCTCGACCATCGGCCTGGGTATCGAGATGGGTGCCTTCGTGGCGGGATTGATGATCTCTGAAGTCGAGTACGCCGATCAGGCCCTCGACCGGGTGCTGCCGATGCGCGACATATTTGCGACGGTCTTTTTCGCCTCGATCGGCAGCCTGATCGATCCGGTCTTTTTGTGGAACAACGCCCCGACGCTACTCGGGCTGGTGGCGGTCGTCATGGTGGGCAAGGCGCTTATCGTGACGCCCGTTGTGATGATCTTCGGCTACCCGTTCAAGACGGCGCTCACCGTCGGCCTGGGGCTCAACCAGATTGGCGAATTTTCGTTTGTGCTCGCCGGGGTGGCCCAGGGACTGGGGCTGTTTTCGCAGGAACTGTACGGCCTGACGGTCGGTACGACGGCGGTGACGCTGGTGGTCACTCCGTTTGTGCTTAAATCCTCGCCGATGATCTTCACCGCCCTGGAGTCGCTGCCGGTGATCGGCAAAGCGTTGCGCGCGAGCGAGGTCCCCAAGGTGATCGCCGTCGAAGAAGGCATCCGCGATCACATCGTCGTGGCGGGCTACGGCCGGGTGGGAGAGACACTGGTACGCATGCTGCGCTCCCAGGGGCATACCGTTGTGGTCATCGACAACAACGAAGCCACCACCGAAAGCCTGCGCAAACAGCAAATTCCCTATCTTTTCGGCGACTCCTCCAGCGAACTGGTGCTCGAAAAGGCGCACCTGGAGCAGGCGCGGGCGATGGCCATCGCTCTGCCGGACCCGATGGCGACGCGCCTCACCCTCAAGCGGGTGCTGAGCATCGCGCCGGAACTGGATGTCACCGTGCGCGCCCACGCCAACTCCGAAATCGACGCGCTCTACCAGTTGGGAGCGCGCGAAGTGGTCCAGCCGGAGTTCGAGTCGGCCCTGGCGATGGGATCGCACATGCTCATCACCCTGGGGGGCGGCGTGCGCGAGGTGCAGCAGGAAGTGGTGGCCTGCCGCGAGACGCGCTACCGCTCGATTCTGCCTGCCAGACCCGACTTCGTGGTCGCCAACGAACTGGAAGCCGCCGTCGAAGGTCTGGAGGGCAACTGGTTCACCGTCAAACCCAATTCGCCGCTGGTGGGCCTCACCCTCGCCCAGGCCGATATCCGCCGCCTCACGGGTGTCTCGGTGATGGCCATCCGCCAGGGCAGCGAGACCAACCGCTACCCCGGACCACAGACGGTGCTGCAGGCGGACGACCGGGTACTCGCCGTGGGCAACGACGAGGAGGACAAAGCTTTCGAGGAACTGCTCGAAGGCCGGGCGGAAGCAAGCGTCGGCCGCCCCGAGCGCTGGGTGGAGGTACCCGAAAATTCGTTTCTGGATGGTCGGACCCTTGCGGATGTAGATCTGCGCCGCCGCCACGGCGTGCTAGTGCAGGCGGTGCAGCGCACCGGCAAGATGGTCCGCTTCCCCAACGCCGATACGGTCGTGCAGGCCGGGGATCGCCTGATGGTCTGCGGCAGCGCCGAATCGATCGAACAATTGCGGGGGTTGCTTCAGCAAGTGCCGACGGTGACTTCCAAAGAGGAGTAGCCTCGCCAAACAGCCCGAGTGCAGAACTGGACGAACGTTCAGCCTCCACCCTATAGCTGACGCGTTCTAGAGGATGCCGGGTTCGACTCAGGATGAAAGCACCGGTCCACGGTCTGGCTCAGTGTATTGTGTCCGAAGCTGCTGTAGACGTTGTTCGCAACCAAAATCCACCACCGGCTGCAACTGGTAATCGACTATGCAGTAGGGTTTGCCTTCGGCAGCGACATTGGCTTTCTGAATCCAATATCCCTGGGCCGTTCAGCAGATAAGGAGCACTCTGGAGCACTGCCGGCAACAGACAAATAGTTGTTATCTAGTTGTTATCCCAGCCACGATCGCTGTAGCCCAGCTTGCGATCACTCTAAATTGACTCAAATGAAGGGTTCGCAACCCGCTATTGCGGTTGATTGAATTTCCCCATATCAGCGCAGCAAAAATACTAAGCAAACAACAAAACAGCCACCAGAGAACCTTTGGCGGGGAATCCAAGGCGAGGTAAGAGGAACTGGTTGGCAAGGACCGTTGCCTATTGATTCTGCCAGATATTGCAGAAGGACTACAAAAGTCAGTGCCAGGACAAGCGTTGCCAGGGGGACTGGCCTCCCCCATGGGACTTGCCGCAGAGGACCGGGTAGAGCACCGGCAGGGCAAAGAGTGTAAAGAGCGTGCAGGTGACCAGTCCGCCGATGACCACCGTGGCCAGGGGGCGCTGCACCTCTGCCCCGGCGCTGGAGGCAATCGCCATCGGAATAAAGCCGATCGACGCGAGTAACGCAGCTGAGAGGATGGGACGCAGGCGCTCTTTGGCCCCTTTGAGAGCCGCCTCGCGTGGCCCGATCCCTTCTGCCTCCTCAATGTCGCGGATGGTGGAGACGAGCACGATGCCGTTGAGCACCGCGACGCCGAACAGGGTGATAAAGCCCACCCCGGCCGAGACCGAGAGGGGAAAGCCCCGCAGGTACAGGGCCACCAGGCCCCCTACCAGCGAGAAGGGCACGTTGAGGAAGATCAAAATGCCCGGCCGCAGGTTGCCGAAGGAACTGTACAGAAGCACGAAAATCAGTGCCAAGGCCAGCGGTACCAGGATCTGAAGCCGCGAAAGGGCCGACTGGTAGTTCTCGAACTGGCCGCCCCAGACCAACCGGTAGCCCTTGGGCAACTGCGCGGTCTGCTCGACTGCCGCCTGGGCAGCGGCGACAAACGATCCCAAGTCGCGTCCGCGCACGTTCATACCAACGGTAATCACCCGCTCGCCCTCGCGGTGGGAGACCTGGGCAAGACCGTCGCCCACCGTCACATCGACAACTGTCTCCAGGGGTACGATGCCGCCGTCCTTGGTGGAGACCGGCAATCGGCGCACCGCGTCCACGTCGGCGACGGCGCCCGCGTCGAACTTGACCGCCAGGGCGTAGCGCTGCCGCCCCTCGTAGACGGTGCCCACCACCTTGCCAGCGCGGGTCGCCTCGATGGTGTCGAGCACCTCGCGCACGTTGATGCCGTACTGGGCAAGGCGTTCGCGGTCAACTTTGATGTTGAGCACCGGCAGGCCGGTGATCGTCTCGGCACGCACGTCCGCCGCCCCGGGCACTTCTTTGATCGCCTTTGCCGCCTGGGTGGCTGCGTTGTTGAGCACGTCGAGTTCGGGGCCGTAGATCCGCAGGGCGACGTCGAGGCGGTCGCCGGAGAGCAGTTCGTTGACGCGCTGCTGGATGGGTTGGGTGTAGGCGATCGTGATCCCCGGGATCACCCCCTCCAGGCGCTTTTCCATCTTCGCCACCAGCTCTTCCTGGGTTTTGGCCGTCTTCCACTCCTGCTGGGGCTTGAGCATCACGAAGACGTCGGAGTTCTCGGATTTGTTGGTGTCGGTGGCCAGTTCCGGGTGGCCGGTGGTGGAAAAAATCGTCGACACCTCCGGATATTCATCGATGATGCGTTCGATAATCTTGGTCTGGCGGGCACCTTCATCCAGGGAGGCGGCGGGCGGGCGGCGCACGTTGATGACCAGCGACCCTTCCGCCAGGTTGGGGACAAATTCTGAACCCAATAGCGGCACCAGCGTCAGCGAGGCGGCGAAGATCGTAAACGAGGCCAGCGACACCGGCAACCACCGGCCCATCAATCGCCCGAGCACCCACTCGTAGGGCGGACGCACCCAGCTGACCACCAGCGTCTCGCGCTCCTCGGGAAGCTTTTTGGAAAACGCAAAGTAGCAAGCCAGCGGCACCAGCGACAGCGTCAGCACCAGCGAGGCCACCAGGGCCAGAATCACCGTGAAGGCCATCGGCTGGA
>JAHHGR010000094.1 GCA_019359725.1 Aphanocapsa lilacina HA4352-LM1
ACTTGCAGCGAGCGGGCTGAGGCAGCAAGGCTTTTTCGGACATGGACAAAGGGGTTGAGATGGCACGATGCAGTACCAGGGTACCCCAGCACATTTCTCAACGCCTTTTAGATGCGCTTACCCTGGGGCGTAGTGTCTTCGAAAGAGGTAGTTCGCATGCACACACAACCTGACCAGCCATTGACGTCGGCAAACGAAACATTCGAGGATGTGCTTCGCTTCTGGTTTCCCGAAGGCGACGACCAGCCGATCACCAGAGGGTCGCCGAGCTTGCAAAGGCACTCACCGAGGCGGAGCCGCGGGCGGATCGCGAGCTACTGGAGTTCTCGGCCGATCAGGCCCGCTCCCATCGCGACGTGATCGCCCGCTTCGGCTGCCATCCCCATCGCAACGCCGTCCTGGGGCGCGAGTCCACCCCGGCGGAACGCGAATACCTGGCAATCGGCCGCTTCGTCCACACCCGTTCTTTCGAAGATTGGCAAAATACCCGGACGGTGAGTGAATATCAATAAATTCGCTGCCGCCGCAACTACTGGTATGTGTTAGGTGCGCTGGGAGCCCGAACGCCATAGGCGGCCACGCCCGTGCAGATCGCCGATAATGGCAGATTATGAAAGCTTACGATGCGATCGTGATCGGTAGCGGTGCGGCGGGACTGTATACGGCCCTGAAGCTGCCGCGCGAGTGGCGCATCGCCCTACTCACCAAAGAAAATTTGACCCTCTCTTCGAGCCAATGGGCGCAGGGGGGCATCGCTGCGGTAGTAGAGCCCGATGACTCCTTTCGGCTGCACTACGACGACACCCTGGCAGCCGGGGCGGGCTTGTGCGAGCCGGAAGCGGTGCGGGTACTGGTGGAGGAAGCCCCTGAGCGCATTTGCGAACTGATCGCACTGGGGGTCGAGTTCGATCGTTACCAGGGGCGGCTCGCGGTCACCCTCGAAGCCGCCCACTCCCGCAAGCGCATCCTGCACGCCGCCGACGCCACCGGACGCGAACTGGTGCGCGCCCTGGTCGAAGAGGTGCAGGCACTGAGTAACATCCGGGTCATCGAGGAAGCGCTCGCCATCGACCTGGCCCTCGACGGCGGCCGCTGCCGCGGGGCGCTGGTGGACGCCCTCGGGGTGCGCGAATGGTACATGGCGCCGGTGACGGTGCTCGCCACCGGCGGGGCCGGGCAGGTGTTCGCCTACACCACCAACCCCGCAGTGGCCACCGGCGACGGGATCGCCATGGCGGCCCGGGCGGGGGTAGCACTGCGGGATCTCGAATTTGTTCAGTTTCATCCGACGGCGCTTGCCATCGAAGGGGCGCCGCGCTTTTTAATTTCAGAAGCAGTGCGCGGCGAAGGGGGACAACTGGTCAACCTGGCTGGGGAGAGCTTCATGGGCCGCTACCATCCGCGCGGGGAACTGGCTCCGCGCGATGTGGTCGCCCGGGCCATCTTCGATCAGATGCAGTCGAGCGGCGCCACCCACGTGCTTATCGACCTGCGGCCCATCGGCGAAGCGCTGATTGAGCAGCGCTTTCCCAACATCGCCCATGTCTGTCGCAAGTTCGGTGTCGATGTGTTCGGCGAACCGGTCCCCGTCGCCCCCGCCGCCCACTACTGGATGGGCGGCGTCGTCACGGATCTCGATGGCCGCACGAGCCTGCCGGGGCTTTTCGCCGTCGGCGAAGTCGCCTCCACCGGTGTGCACGGCGCCAATCGCCTCGCGAGCAATTCGCTGCTCGAATGCCTGGTTTTTGCCCACCGCATCGCCGAGGCCGTGCGCAGCAGCGGTATCAGCCGTACCGCCGCAGGCATCATTCACTTTCCACCCGCCGCCGCCCAGAGCCCGGTCAACTTTGAACTGGTTCAGCGCATCCGCAACGAACTGCCGTGGCTGGTCTGGCGCACCTGCGGCATCATCCGGGAGGCAGACGGCCTCAGGCGCGGACTGGAGCAGTTGCAAATGTGGAAACAGCAACTGAGCGGCGTCGATGCCACCACCGAGCGAGCCACCCTGGAGGTGCGCAACCTGGTGATTGCTGCGCAACTGTTGCTCAAATGCGCCCTCTTGCGCACCGAGTCGCGGGGGGGGCACTACCGCAGCGACCACCCGGCCCCGGATCCCGGCTGGCAGGTGCACACTGAGATTGCCGAGGGCCGCTTGTTTCAAACCCCGCTCGCGGTCGCTAAAATAAGACCAACTTCAGGCTAGCCACTTGATCGCACTGTATCCGGGGAGCTTTGATCCCCTGACCTACGGCCATCTGGATATTATCGAGCGCGCCGCCCGTTTGTTTGACCGGGTGGTTGTCGCCGTACTGCGCAACCCGGCCAAGGTGCCGCTGTTTACCGTCGAGGAGCGCCTCAGCCAGATCCAGAAGGCGGTGCGCCATCTCGATAATGTCGAAGTCGAAGCGTTCAACGGACTGACGGTCACCGTTGCCCGCCGCCTGGACGCCCGGGTACTGCTGCGCGGGCTGCGGGCGGTCTCCGATTTTGAGGCCGAACTGCAAATGGCCCAGACCAACCGCACCCTGGCGACCGAAATCGAGACGCTGTTTTTGAGCACTTCCACCGAGCACAGCTTCTTGAGCAGTTCGCTGGTCAAGAACATCGCCGCGGCCGGCGGTCCGGTGTCGCACATGGTGCCTGAGCATATCGAGAAAGAACTGCGAACGCGGTTCGCCGGAGAGCCCCTATGAACATCCAGAAGGAACTCGACCGCCTGGAGGACATGATTCTTTCCTCGCCGCGCATTCCCTTTACCGGCCGCACCGTGATCGACGAGAATGCCATCCTCGACATCCTCGATCGCATCCGCATGAACCTGCCCAAGGTGATCGAAGAAGCCGAGCGCGTCGTCGATCAAAGCGAAGCGCTCGTCGCCCAGGCTCAACAGGAGGCCGAGCGCATCTTGACTTTGGCCGAACAGCGCGCCGAGCGGGTGGTCGAAGAATCGGAACTGTTGCGGGTGGCCCGTTCGCGCGCCGAAGAACTCAAAGCCGCCGCCCAAAAAGAAGCCGACCAGATTCAGCAGACCGCCCTGCAGCAGGCCCAGGCGGTTCAAAGCGGCGCCGATCAATACGCCGAGCGTGTTCTAGGCAAACTCGAGGGCGATCTTGGCCAGCTGATGCAAATTGTCAAAAATGGCCGCCAGAGCCTGCACGGCTAGTCACATCAACCAGCAGAGCAAAGCTTCGACGGCATAGAAAAGGGCGAGGGCCGCCAGGGTGCGGCGAAGCCGCCGCATGACCGGCGACACCTGGTACTCGACCACCAGCCGATCCTTGGCCAGATCCTCGGCGGGCTTGGTCCAGAAACTGCCATCGTACCAGCCGGTTTCTTCGTAGTGCACGCTCGCCGAGAGCAAGCGCGTATGCACGTAGGACCAGCCCAGGTAGAGCCGCAACAGCACCAGACCCAGGATGATCGCCGCCCCGCCCGCGCCGCCCACCAGAAACTGCCACGGCATGCGCCCCGGCGGAAAACTCCAGGCGGCCACCGGCCCGCTCACAAGCCACGCCACCGCCCAGACAGCCAGAATCGTGCCCAGGTAAACCCGCGGCTCGACGGTCGCCCAGCGAAAAAAGTAGGAACTGCGTAGCTGCTGATACTCATTGAACGGGCGCTGTTCGGGAGGTATCGCTACGGAGGGAGTCCGGCGCTCCATGCCTGAGTACAAACTCCTATCCTGGAGAGGGGCTCCTCTCCAGTCTATCGGCCAACACTCTCTATGTTGCATTTCTTCACGCCTCCCTGGCGCACGGTAATCGTCGGCACGGGCTACGCGGCCCGCCAGCGGGCGATCACCCTCGCAGGCGATCCGCGCGTCAAGCTCATTGGTTTTATTGGCCACAGCCCGGCTGCAAGCGAAAAGTTTGCGGCGCAATTCGGCATCGAGGCGGGTGGCGAAGCACTGCTGGCCGGGGCGCATCTGGTCTTTGTCTGCACCGTCAACCGCGATCACGGCCTCTGGGTGCGCCGCGCCCTGGAGCGGGGTGCCCATGTCGTCGTCGAATATCCGCTGGCGCTGGATGCTGCTGAGGGGGCGGCGCTAGTCGCCCTGGCGCGCGAGTGCCGCCTGCTGCTGCATGTTGAACATATCGAGTTGATGAGCGGCATCCACCAAGCACTGGCCGCTCAAATGGCGGAGGTGGGCTCGGTGCATTTGGCCCGCTACAGCAGCGTGGTCGCCCGCCTACCTGAGCCGGGGCGCTGGACGTTTTCGGTGGATCTATTTGGCTTTCCGCTGGTGGGGGCGCTCGCGCGCCTCAGTCGCCTGGTGGATCTGGTGGGACCGGTCGCCTCGGTCTTCTGCCAGAACCGCTACTTCGATTTGACCCCCGACGGCTACTACCGGGGCTGTTCGTGCGTGGCGCAACTGCAATTTGAGTGCGGAGCGGTTGGACAAATCACCTACGCCAAAGGCGCGGGTTGCTACCAGTCCGAGACCCGCCTCGAGCTGGCGGGCAGCCGCAGGGCGCTCGTCCACGACGGCGAGAAGCTCACGGTGCTCGACGGCCAGGATACCCGCGTCCTGGAACCTGGCAGCCGCAAAGGGCTCTTCGAGCGCGACACGCACCTGGTGCTCGATGTTCTGCAGGGCAAGGGCGAACTGTACACCACACCCGAAAGGAGTCTGCACCTCCTGGCGACTGCAGCCGCCTGCGAGCGCTCCGCCGCCCTCGGCCGCAGCGAAGCGGTGGAAGTTCCGGCACTCCCATAGGATAGAAACAGCACGCCCGGGGTGGCCTATGGCCTTGCAGATCTACAACACGCTCACGCGCCGCAAAGAACCGTTCGTCCCCCTCGAAGCGGGCAAAGTCAAAATGTACGTCTGCGGTGTGACCGTCTACGATTACTGCCACCTGGGCCACGGGCGCACCTACGTCGTTTGGGACACCGTCCGCCGCTACCTGCTATCGCGCGGGTACGCGGTCATGTATGTTCAGAATTTTACGGATGTCGACGACAAGATCCTGCGCCGCGCCCAGCAGGAAGGCGCCACGATGGAGGCAGTTGCCGAGAAGTACATCGCCGCCTACTTCGAGGACATGGACAGGCTCAACGTCCTGCGGGCGGACAGCTATCCGCGCGCCACCCAGACGATGCCCGAGATTGCCGCATTGATTGATCAGCTCACCTCGATCGGGTACGCCTATTCGGCGGCGGGGGATGTCTACTACAGCGTTCGGCGCTTTGCCGAGTACGGCAAGCTCTCGGGCAAGCACCTGGCCGAACTGGAGGCGGGGGCGAGCGAGCGGCTTCAAGACGAAGAACTGGCGCGCAAGCAAGACCCGTTCGACTTTGCTCTTTGGAAGGGGGCTAAACCGGGGGAGTCCGCCTGGGAGTCGCCCTGGGGAGCCGGTCGGCCGGGCTGGCACATCGAGTGCTCGGCGATGGTGAAAAAAAGTTTGGGAGAAACCATCGATATCCACGCCGGGGGTGAGGATCTGCAATTTCCCCACCACGAAAACGAAATCGCCCAGTCGGAGGCCGTGACGGGCAAGCCGCTCGCGCGCTACTGGATGCACAACGCTTTTCTCAACGTCGTCAACCAGGCCGGTACCGAAGAGAAGATGTCCAAGTCCCTGGGCAACTTCAAGACGCTGCGGGATCTGTTCGAGGACTTCCCACCGATGGCCCTGCGGCTATTTTTGCTCAAGACCTCCTACCGCAACCCGATCGCCTTCTCGCTCGAAGCTCTCAAGGGTTCAGAGCAAAACTGGCGCGAAATGGAAGAAGTGCTCCGATTGGCTCCCTGGCTCGCTCAGCAAGGTCAATCCGTCGCCGGCGACATCCTGTTCGATCCCTGGGTGCGGCGCTTCAACGAGGCAATGGACGACGATTTTAATACCGCCGCCGCCCTCGCCGAGCTGATCGCCCTGGGTAAGCAACTGGCCGGCCGCTACCACGCCGCCATCCACGGCACGCCCCTCGCGGACCCGGTCCGTTTTGCCCGGGAGTGGTGCACATTCGCATTCCTCTGCGACATTCTGGGCCTGAAGGCCGGTGAGCCCGAGGTGCGCCCATCGGCCCTTCCTGAGGCGGAGATCGAAGCGCAGATTGCCCTGCGCCGCCAGGCCCGCGCGGAGCGCAACTGGATGGAGGCCGACCGCATCCGCAAGCAACTATTGGACCAAGGCATCGTGCTTATCGACCACAAGGACAAGCCGACCACCTGGCGCCACGCCGACCTGTAGGATTCTACGGCTTGAGGGTGAGAAGCCAGCTCATCAACAGCAACAGCGCAAACAGCAGCGGCACGCTCCAGAAACGCTTGCTCACGGGCGTCTGGTAGATTGGCGGCGGCTCGGCCGGGGCGCGCTCGTCGCGGTACAGCGTGCAGCGCCGCGCCTCCGGAAAATCGGGCAGATTACAATCCTCCCGGTAGGTGCAGTGCCCGCAGAGCACTTCGCCTTTGGGGGCCACCGCGATGCGGATACCCGGACGGTCGCCCGCCAAAAAACCCAGCTGGCATTCGGGACAATGCAGCTCCTTCTCGCTCAGCAAGGTGCCGCAGCGGGGGCAGCGCATCGGTCTTCAGTCCTGCACGTACTCGGTACCGTGGACGAGGGCGGACTCGGCGCGCTGCAATTCGCGGCCCAGGTAGGCGGCGTGGTTGAGCATGCCCACCGGCGGCGGGGCGTCCGATTCGAACAGCTTGACACACATCTCCTTGGCCGTGCGCGCCGTGTAAGTGGACAGCAGCGGCGTGCTCACCGGGCCGCGCGCCGGAAGCGGCTTACCGGTCTGGGGGTCGACTGCCAGACCACGATCGTCGACGGTGAGGCCAAAGTGCCGGGCGACAAGCAGACCCTCCTGACGATCGACAGCGATCAAAAAATACCCGGCCGCGTCGAGATCGATATGGCGACCGGACAGCTTGCGGTCTACCTCTTCGATGCGCGAAAGCCAGGGAGAAATTTGCTGAACCATGAAGATCTGCTGAAGAATCGTTTCCATCCTAAATACAGCGATAAGGAGCGTCAAATCGTGGCACAAAGCGGAGGGAGGGGGTATCCTCGATAGTGAAGAGAAATTAAGTTTTTCTTCATATTTGGCCCGTCGCTTTGCTGTCAACCGCCATGACGACCCGGATTACCGACCCAACGCAACTCGACCGCTACGAGTGCCGCACCTGCGGCTACATCTACGAGCCGACCAAGGGTGACGCCACGGTACCGGCGGGCACACCCTTCGAGGAACTCCCCGCCGACTGGCGCTGTCCGATTTGCTCCTCGGCTACCAGCCGCTTCAAGAGCATCGGCCCGAAGGTAGGAACGGTGGCCGGATTCGAGGAGAACGCCGGCTACGGCTGGGGCGTTAATGTCCTCAATGCCCAGACCAAGAACGTCTTGATCTTTGGCGCTTTGTTCTTGGGTTTTCTGTTTTTCATGAGCATCTATTTTTTGGGCAACTGACATGCGCAAATGGAGCGGGCTGGAACTGGGGTTGCTGCTGCTGGCGCTCGCCGGCTGCGGGGCGCCTCCCCTCGATCGCGATGAATGGAAAGTGATCCCGACGGGTCTCTCCGATAAGGCCGATTTGCTCGATATCGCTTTTGTCGACGATGAAAACGGCTGGGCGGTAGGCAGCCGCTCGACGCTGCTGCGCACCGCCGACGGCGGCGAGAGCTGGACTGCCATCCCCGTCAAACTCGATTCGGACTCGCGCTTTTTGTCGGTGAGCTTCGACGGCAAAAACGGCTGGATAGGCGGCGAACCGAAGCGGCTATTGCGCACCGTCAACGGCGGCGAGAGCTGGACGTCGATCACCCTCGATCGGCGCCTGCCGGGCAGCCCCATCAAGGTCTATGCCCTTGGTCGCGAGACCGCCGAAGTCGTGCTCAATTCGGGCCTGGTGATCAAGACCGTCAACGGCGGTAAGAACTGGCAGGTGGTTACCCCGGCCTCAGCGGGCGGCATCCGCAGCGCCGAGCGTGTCGCCGACGGTTCCTACTGGGTGGTCTCCACTCGGGGCGGCTCCTATTTGCAATGGAAGCCCGGCGATCCGCAGTGGACCAATTACGAACGCACCAGTTCCCGGCGCATCCAGGCGATGGGCTTCAGCGGCGGCAAAGCCGGCTGGATGATCAACCAGGGCGGCGAGATGCAATTTACCGCCAACCATGGCGAAACCTGGACGCCGGGCCGCTCGGTGATCCTCAATGGCCTCGGTCTGCTGGATGCCGACTACACCCCCGACGACAAAAAAATCTGGGCGGCGGGTGGCGGCGGCACGCTCATCGTCAGCGCCGACGACGGCCAGAATTGGAAGGCCGAGGAGGTTCCCGGCATCAAAGGCAGCCTGCTCAACGTCGAATTTATCGGCAACAAGGGCTTTGTGTTGGGCCAGAATGGTGTGTTGCTCAAATACCGAGGGGCCGCAGATTAAATTCTTGTTGTCCCGTGTAATGTTCTGTATCATTGTGTAAAATTGCAGTCAAGAGTCCTGGGAGGCCTTATCTTATGTCGAGCCGCAGCACTGGCGAGCGCCCATTTACCGATATCATCACCAGTACGCGCTACTGGATCATCCACATTCCCGCTCTGACCATTTTGTTTGCGAGCGGTTTTCTATTCGTCTACACGGGACTCGCCTACGACGTGTTCGGCACTCCCCGCCCCGACGAATACTACAACTCCGACGGCACCAAAAAGCCGCTGGTGAACCAGCGCTTCGAGGCAAAGCAGCAGCTGGACGAAGGCACCAAGAACAAATAATTTTGCAGGAAGCACTGTCATGACCACTTCTTCAAACCGTCCTACCCCCGGTGGCCCGACTCAGCCCGTTTCCTACCCGGTCTTTACCGTCCGCTGGCTGGCGGTCCACGCCCTGGCCGTGCCCACGATCTTCTTCCTGGGCGCTCTGGCCGCGATGCAGTTTATTCAGCGCTAAGACGGAGAAAATCTCGTGTCCAAAGATCCGAAAAATCCTGGTGTCGAGCTGAACCGCACTTCCCTGTACATGGGCCTGGTGCTGGTGCTCGTGATCATCTTGCTGTTCTCCAACTACTTCATCAATTAACCGGAGCGCGACGATGCCGCAAAGAATTCCCCTGTGGATGGTGGGTGTGATGGCTGGTCTGGGCGTGATTGCAATTCTGGGGCTGTTCTTTTACGGCTCCTACGCCGGTCTCGGCGCCGGTTAGATCCCGCGTTTCCCATCGATTTGCGCAAGCGCGCAGTCTGTCGGCACCTGCCGCGGCTGGGCGCTTTCCCGTGTTTAACAGATGGCTAACATTCTTCCGATAGCCTGGCTTTCAAGGCAGAGCCTCTCCGCCTGTGCCGCCGTCTCCAGGTGCAACCATGCCGAACACCGCCATCCTCGTCGTCGAAGACGATCCGCTCATTCTTGAGACCGTGCGCCGCTACCTCGAACACGCAGGGCACCGTTGCCATTGCGCCGCCGACGGTTGGGAGGCCGACCGGCTCGCCCTGCGCCACCGCCCGGATCTGGTGGTGCTCGACTGGATGCTGCCGGGGGTAGACGGTCTGGCGCTGTGCGAGCGCTGGCGCAAAGGGGAGTACTTCGCGCCTGTATTGATGCTCACGGCGCGCACCGAGGAGGACCACCGCGTGCGCGCTCTGGCGAGCGGGGCAGACGACTACCTGGACAAACCTTTCTCTGCAAAGGAACTGGTGGCCCGGGTGCAGGCCCTGCTGCGCCGCGCCTACGCCAGCGGTTACCGCGACTGCAGCCCCCAAAACGGCCTGCTGGTCGATCGCAACACCCGCCAGGTGCAGCTGCACGGCCGCCCGATCGACCTGCGGGCCCGGGAATTCGACCTGCTCGCCCAGTTGGCCGATCACCCCGGCCGGGTGTACTCGCGCGACGAACTGCTCGAGTGGGTCTGGGGCTACGACTTCGAAGGCGGTCACCGGACGATCGACGTGCACGTGCGCAAGCTCCGCGAGAAGCTCGAGCCGGATCCCACCCGCCCGGTCTATGTGCTCACCGTCTGGGGTGTGGGTTACAAATTCGCGGGACCGCCGCGGTGAGCCTCCACCCGAGGGCCCTGGTGCCCGGCACGCTCTGGGGCCGCCTGACCCTCGCCTTCGTGGGCCTGACGGCCGCCTGCCTGTGGGGCATCGGCCTGGTGCTCGGCGACGCCCTCAACAATTTTTTTGTTCAAGACGCCCAGGCGCGCCTCGATCGCCAGGCTCGCGGGCTCGCGGAGTTGGCGCCCTCCGATTGGCGGGCGGCGACTCGCCTGAGCGCCCGTCAAAATCAACTGCAGGTGCTCGTCTTCGACGCGCGGGAGAACACGGTGGCGAGCGCCCAGGGGCTCGCCGGGGTGCACCAGGTGGTGGTCCCCCGCGGCATCGTCCGCAGGACCCTCACAGGCCAGGGCCAGCGGGGCCGCCTCTGGGTCGAGGGGGAGCCCAAGTATCCCTGGTGGCTCTACAGCACCGCACCCGTGCGCACCAGCGGCGCGATCGGCGCGGCGGTCTACGTGGCGATGCCCCTGCTGCGGCCCCGCCGTTTTGCCCAGCAGGTGACCGGTCTTGCGATGCTGTGCGTGGGCGGGGCGATGGTGCTGGCGGTACTGGCCGGTTTGGGCCTCGCCCGCACGATCGCGGGTCCTGTGCAGCGGTTGACCCGGCAGGCCAGACGGCTGGAAGCGGGGGACTACCAGGCCCGCTGCGGCCTGGACGGGGACGATGAAATCGCCCGCTTGGGCTTGACGCTCGACGCGATGGCCGGACGGCTGGAGGAGACGATCGCGAGCCTCAAAGCCCAGGAAGCTTCCCGCCGGGAGTTGCTGGCCAACATTTCCCACGATCTGCGCACGCCGTTGACGGCAATGCGCCTCAGCTTAGAGGCGGTGCTCGACGGGGTCGTCAACGGTGAACAGGTGGGCGGCTACCTGGAGAAAATGCGGCGCGAAGCGATTTACCTCGGGCAACTGGTGGATCAATTGATGCTGTTGGCCCGCTCCGACAGCAGCCAACTCGAAGTCAGCTTGCGGGAGGTGCCGATCGCCGCACTGCTCGGCGAAGCGCTCGAGCGGATCGAGCCGCAGGCCATCGCCCGGGGCGTCTTCCTGGATGGGCGCTGGTCCGGGCACCTGCCGGCCGCCCGGTTGGACGCGCATCTGAGCGCCCAGGTGCTCGCCAACCTGCTCGACAATGCCGTCAAGTACACCCCTGAAGGCGGTTCGGTGATCCTCTCGGCGCGCGACACCGGCGGCGGGGCGGTGCAGATCACCGTCGAAGACACCGGACCCGGCATGGACGCGCAGGTGCTCAAACGGGCGACCGAACGCTTCTGGCGGGCGGATCCGGCCCGCTCGGGAGGCGGGTTCGGCCTGGGGCTCGCCATCGCCGAGCGCCTGTGCCGCCTGCAGGGGGTCGGCCTCGAAATCGCCAGCGCCCCGGGCCGGGGAACGGCGGTGATCCTGCGCCTGCCCGTGCGGTGCCCCGACTCGGCGGCGTAGCCGGAGCACAACGTTAGGGCAGAGCGGGCGGGGGCAACTGCACCTGCACCTCGAAGGTCAGGCCCAACCGGGAGGTGTCGCGGATGTCGGTGGCCTCGCGGACCGCAAGCGCAACCCGGTCGCGGGTGACCACCTCGACATTGAGGGCAAAGCCGGCGCCGATTCAAAAATGAAGTGCAACGCTTGAGAGCCTTCCGCTGAGGGACTCATAGAGGTATCCTGACGTTTACCACAACAAACAGGAACCCCTATGAGCTTCAGCCAGCTTACCCTACCAGAGCGTCATCGGATCTATATTCTGCGGTACGAAGATTGCTTATCTTTAAGCGCCATCGCCCAATTGCTTGGACGCCACTGCAGTACGATTGCTCGGGAATGGCCCATTCAAGTTTGAAGTGCAACAGCACCTGACTGAGCTAAGAATACCTCCCGTGGTGTCCGATAACCAAGCACTTTTCGCGGGCGGTCATTGATCATGTCCATTGCCCTTTGCACCTGCT
>JAHHGR010000096.1 GCA_019359725.1 Aphanocapsa lilacina HA4352-LM1
GAGAAGCGCCAGGGTCTGAAGGTGGCCTGCCTGGAGGAAATCGCCTACCAGTTGGGCCACATCGACGAGGCGGCGGTGCTCGCCCAGGCGCAGCGCCTGGGCAAGACCGAGTACGGGCAGTACCTCAGAACCCTCCTCGAAAGAGGCAGTCGGTGAGATGCACTTCATTGCCACTGCCCTGCCCGGCGTGGTCGTGATTGAGCCGAGAGTCTACCAGGAAAGCCGCGGGTATTTTTTTGAGAGCTATCAGCAACAAAAGTTTGCGGCGGCGGGCATCACCGGCACCTTCGTGCAGGACCATCGCTCCCGCCTGGGCAAAGGCACCCTGCGCGGTTTGCACTACCAGTTGCACCGGCCCCAGGCCAGGCTGTGCACGGTGTTGCACGGTGAAGTCTTCGCGGTGGCTACCGATATCCGCAAAGGGTCACCGAGCTTTGGTCTATCGGCAGGAGTGCTGTTGTCCGAAGCCGACAAACTCCAACTGTTCATCCCGCGCGGGTTCGCCCACGGCCTGCTGGTATTGTCGGAGGAAGCCGAATTGATGTACAAATGTGATAACTTTTTCTATCCCCAGGATGAGCGGGGGGTGCTGTGGAACGATCCCTCCCTCACCATCGCCTGGTGTGTCGCGGAGCCGATTCTCTCTCGGCGCGACCGTTGTAACCCACCGCTGTCGCGCATCGATCCGCTCGATTTGCCCACCTATCCGTAAGGCCCCGGGGTGCGCTTCCCGCGGTGCCGAAGGCCACTGACTGTCAGCTCAATCAATTGGAGGAAATGATGAAAGCATTTGTGCTCGCCGCCGGCAAAGGCACCCGCCTGCGCCCCTTTACCGACGCCCTCCCCAAACCCCTCATGCCGGTCATCAACAAACCCGTTATGGCCCACATCCTCGGCCTGTGCCGCAAGCACGGCTTCGATGAGATCGTCGCCAACCTCCACTACCGCGGCGACAAAATCGCTGCGCGCTTCGCAGACGGACACCACCACGGCGTCACCCTGCACTACTCCTGGGAAGAACAGCTGTTGGGCACCGCCGGCGGCGTGCGCAAGCAAGCCGCTTTTCTCGACGGTGATGCCTTTTTGGTGATCTCCGGCGACGTGATGACCGATCTCGACCTCACTGCCCTGCTGCACTTTCACAAGCAATCCGGTGCCGTGGCCACCATGGCCGTCACAGAAGTCGGCGACCCGAGCCGCTTCGGCATCGTCGTCACCGACCCCGACGGCCGGGTCGAGAGCTTTCAAGAAAAACCCGCCAAAGGCAGCGAGCGCTCGCGGTGGGCCAATACCGGCATCTATGTGCTGGAGCCGGAGGTGTTCGATTACATCCCCGAGGCGGCCTTTTTTGATTTCGGCAACGACCTGTTTCCGCTGCTGGTGGCCAAGGGAGCGCCGGTCTATGCGATGGGCACAGGGGCGTACTGGTCGGATGTCGGAACGCTCTCGCAGTATCTGTACACGCACTGGGAGTTGTTGACCCACCCGCAACTGAAGCAGCGGGTCGGGGCCAATACGGTGGTGGAGGCCGGGGCGGTGGTCTCCGAACACGCTCTGATAGGCGAAGGCTGCACGATCGAAAAAGGGGCGCGGGTGCTGGGGTATAGCTGCGTGAGCGACGGCTGTACGATCCGTGCGGGCAGCGTGGTGGTGGACAGTGTGGTGTGGACGAGCGCGCAGTGGGGCCACAAGCTCAAGGGCGACCTGGTGCGCTCGATCTGGGGCGACGGGATGCAGGTCTCCCTCGGATTGCCCAATCTTTAAAAGTAGTGCAAAACTTGACGCCGTTCCCCGTGGGACGGCCTGAAGCGATGGGCTCCGGCTCTGCCGGAGCCCATCGCTTCAGTGAGTGTGACCCTCTTGACAGTACAAGGACCGTGATTCTTCACACAAACTCCCCATTATCAGCAGAGAGCTTTCACCTTCTAAATCGCACGCCCATCTGGATACTTGACTATTGATCAGGCGGATTTTGAAATAATCCCAATCTGCAGGGAAGTGTGACAAGCAAACTGCTTCGATGATCCGTTGATCAGGAGAATTTCCATGGACGACTGGCGCTTTCGTTTTTTGCTGGAATGCGTTCCCCATATTGTCTGGACGGCGAGTCCGGAAGGTTATCTGGAATGCTGCAATCAGTATTGTCTGGAGTACACAGGTTTGAGCTTGGAGCAACTGCAGGGCTGCGGCTGGCAGCACACTGTGCATCCGGAGGATCTGCCCCTGCTGTTGCGCCGCTCGCTGCAGTCGCTGCGTAGCGGTGAAGCTTATGAAGTGGAATATCGCCTGAGGTGTTCCGCCGACGGCGCCTACCGCTGGCACCTTGCTAAGGCGATGCCCATCCACGACGGCGACGGCCAGGTGTTGCGCTGGTTCGGCACCTGCACAGACGTACACAGTTACAAACTAGCAGTCCAACGCAAGTCATAAGACTCAAGGGTAATTCTGGGGAGGCAGCAGGCATTCCGGATCGCGCTCAGCCTGGATGCGCGTTCCTGCCCATTTGAGCTTCTCGCGCAGGGTGCGAAAGTACGAATGATCCTCCTCCAGGATGAGCAGGCGCGTTGGGTGGCGGGCCACCTCGATGCGTACCGTCTGGCAAGGGTGCACGGGGGCGGCAAAAGCGCCGTCGCTCCAAAGTTTGATGTTGAGGTCGGGGTCGCGTAGGGGACTCACCTCGATGGTGCCGGTGGCCGGCAGGACCACCGGTCGGCTCGAAAGCGATAGTGGGCAAATGGGCGTGATGGTAATCGCCTGCAGCGATGGCGCGATGATCGGTCCGTTGGCGGCCACGGTGTAGGAGGTGGAACCGGTCGGCGTTGAGACGAGCAATCCGTCCCCATGGATCTGATCGATAATCTCACCGTCGACGGCCAGTTCCAAAATGATGCTGGTAAGACGCATCTCACTTGCCGGCTTCAAGCAAAACTCGTTGAGGCAAAAGTAAGGCTGCTCTTCCGGCAGCGGCGGCGGCCCGGTGAGCGCCGCCTGCAGCATCATGCGCTTTTCTAGTTCCCACTCCCCTGCGAGCAACCGTTCCCAGTAGCGCCCCCCCAGTACCTCCGGCGGCTGGGTGAGAAAGCCCAGATGCCCGCCGACGTTGACCGCCAGAATCGGCACATCGACGGCAGCCAGATAGCGGGCCGCCGCCAGAATCGAGCCGTCGCCCCCCAGGACGATGGCCAGATCGATGCGCCCACCCGTCGCCTCGAGAAAGTGCGGATAAGGATTGTCCTGGGGACCGGCGGGGCCCTGGAGCACCCGGCAACCAGCTTTGCTTAAAAGGGATGCACACCGCTCGGCAACCATCCGGCTGTGGGCCTGCTCGGCCCGGTAGGCGATGACAACGGTCTCAAATGCAGGCATGGGCATTGGTGGATGCAGAGGAACTGGCCGCAATAGGTAGCCCTAACCACAGCATATCCGGCTTGGACATGGTCGAACTAAGAAGTAGCACCGATCCCCCCGCAGCCTAGGATGAACAGCGAGCAGTACCTGACCCATCCCACGTTTGGTTTGTTGTTTCTTATCTGCCCGGCGGGGGAGGAGTCGGCGCTGTACTCGACTTTGTATACCCAGCAGTTGTTCTTTGTGGTCACCCCCGCCCCGGTATTGAGCTTCGAGCCCATTGGCCGCGAGAGAGCGCGACGCATCGTCGAGAGCCGTATCAAGGTGCTGCGAGTCCAGGGCGAGAACGCCGAACTCGATCGTATGCAGCAGTTCCAGCAACGTCACTTTTGAGCAATGGCCGGCGGGCGTCACAGATGACGTACCAATACCTCGCAGGTCCGGCGGGCCGTGCGCTCCCAACTGAACCGGCGGGCGCGCGCCAATCCCAGGAAGCGCAGGTGGGTTCGCAAACCAGAATCGCATAGTACCTGGTGCATCGCCGAGGCAATCGCTTCGACGCGGTAGGGATCGACTAGCAGGGCAGCATCGGCAGCGATCTCACCGAGCGATGCAAGGTTGGAGGTAATCACTGGTGTGCCGCAGGCCATCGCCTCCAGTACCGGTAGCCCGAAACCCTCCCACAAGGTGGGAAAGAGTAAAGCAATCGCGCGTTCGATGAGCCCGGGCAACTCGGCATAGGGAACGTAGTCGAGAAAGCGCACCCGTTCGCCCAGATTCAGCTGCCGGACACGGGCGAGAAGCTGTGGATACTGGCGGGTGTCCCGGGGGCCGGCTATCCAAAATTCGCACTCGCGCTCCTGGAGTTGTGCAAGCGCCTGGAGCATCCGATCGAGGTTTTTGTGCCGGTCCTGGCGGCCCAGGTACAAAAAGTAGTTGGCCGGGGCGAGCCCGCGCGGGTAGAAGTGGGTCGCATCGTAGGCCAGCGGAATTGGGGTGAGCTTTTTGGCAGCGATGCCGTAAAAACGCACGATGTCGGAGGCGGTGGCCTCCGAGTCGCAGAGAATATGTTCGCTATTGGAGAGCACCTGCGGCACGTAGTACTGAAAATAGCGGGTAAGCAGGGAAGGAAACGGCCCCGGAAAGCGCAGCGGTATCAGATCGTGCACGGTCACCACCGAGCGGCACCGGCGTACTAGCGGCGCCTCCGGCAGCGGCGAGAAGAGCAAGTCCGCCTTATGGGCGCGGTAGAGCACCGGCAGGCGTGTCTGCTGCCACGCCAGACGCGCCAGATGTCCCCACCGCCCCCCGTCGGAAGCGAGGGCCGGGGATACCAGACAACAGGCAAACGGTTCGAGCGCCCGCGGAGCAAACACCGTCACCACGTCATCCCAGCACAGGTTCCCCAGCAGATTGAGCGCGTAGGTACCGAGTCCCGTGGGCTTCGCAGGCAGAAACGCCAGATCGATGCACAGGTGCGCCACCGCCGTTACACCGCTAGTCGATAGACCAGCGTCCAGTGCCGGTCGGAACTCATCGCCACCTGCGCCCCGGCCAGCCCCGCGGCTCGGGCCTGCAAGGCTACTTCCGCCGGGGTAAATGCCGCCTGGAGAGACTCGGCAAATAACCGGCGCTGATCATCGTCACAGCCGGCCGCGTACCGTTCGACCAGGGCGTCGCGCCTTTGCAGGCTGCCCGGACGGGCCAGATCGCGCACGAAGAGCACCCCCCCCGGCGCCAGCAACCGGGCGCAAGCCTGCCAGAAAGGGGCGGGCTGCGGCAGGTGGTGCACCAGACTGTTGGAGAACACGCAGGCAAAGCGGGCCGCGCCAAGCGCCGGGGCCTTGGCATCCCCACGCACCAGGGTGATGCGTCCCATCAACCCCGCAGCCTCGACTCGCCGCCGGGCGATGGCAAGCATCGACGCGGCCAGATCGACCGCGGTGATCCGGATGTTCGCTCGCTCGCTCGCCAGCAGGACCGGCAGGTGCGCGGGACCGGTGCCCAGATCCAGCCAGGGGCCGTCGGCCGGTCCAAGGGCGAGCATATCGGCGACAAAACGGGCATTGACCTCGCCGTGGTCCATGGCGTCGTAGGCTTCCGCCTCCGCCTGCGAATCCATAACTTCCGCTTCGAGCACCCGCTCAAGCATGGATGAGATCGGGAAAAACCTGCTGCACCGCGGGGTGGATTAGACGGCTGTGGGCGATGTTGATGCCCAGGGCAAGGGCCGGATCGCGTTCGGTGGCCTGCGGGTAGCCCAGTTCCGCCAGTTTGATCACGTAGGGGAGCGTGGCGTTGTTGAGCGCCTGGGTGGCCGTCCAGGGCACCGCACCGGGCATATTGGGCACGCCGTAGTGGACGACGCCTGCTTCGAGGTAGACCGGTTCGGAGTGGGAGGTGGGTCTGAGCGTCTCCACACAGCCACCCTGATCGACGGCCACATCGACGATCACCGAGCCGGGATTCATGCGGCCCACCACCGCGCGGCTGACCAGCTTGGGAGCGCGCCGCCCGGTCACCAGCACCGCTCCAATCAGCAAATCCGCCCCCGGTACCACCTGTTCGATGGTCCGGCGGGTGCTGAAGAGCAGTTCGACGCGCGAACCGAACAGATCCTCGAGGTAGGCGAGCCGGTCGAGGTTAACATCGAGAATCGTCACCCGCGCCCCCATGCCGACGGCGATGCGGGCCGCTTCGGTGCCGACGATACCGCCACCCAAAATCACCACATGGCCCGCGGCCACCCCGGGCACCCCACCCAGCAGTACGCCGCGGCCACCCTGCTGCTTCTCCAGGAAGCGCGCCCCGAACTGCACCGCCAGACGGCCCGCGATCGCACTCATCGGCGTGAGCAGCGGCAGGCGGCCGTCGGCCAAGGCCACAGTCTCGTAGGCGATGCAGGTGGCTCCTGAGTTGAGTAGCGCCTCGGTCAACTCGCGGCTCGCCGCCAGATGCAAATAAGTAAAAAGAATCTGGCCCTTGCCCAGCAGGGCGTACTCCGGGGGCAGAGGCTCTTTGACTTTGACGATCATTGGCTGGGCATAGACCGCCGCAGCCGTCTCCACGATGCGGGCACCGGCCTCCAGATAGTCCCGGTCAGTAAAGCCGGATCCCTCACCCGCCCGCACTTCGATAGCGACGCTGTGGCCCTGATCGCTCAGGGCGCGCACCGCCGCCGGAGTCAAGCCGACCCTAAACTCCTGGTCTTTGATTTCTTTGGGAACGCCGATGTGCATAAGTGGACGCCGTCGCTAGCTCAAGGTGTCTTTGAGAACCGTCCTGGCAGCCAGATGCTTGAGGGTGGTCTGCAAGATGTCAATTTCGCGCTGGAGGCGCCGGGAAGTATCTTGCAGTTCCAGTAGGGCCTGCTGTTCTTCGGAAGCACCGTAGAAGCTGCCCCCAATCCAATAGGAAAGCTCGAGGGGCTCCTCCGGAAGCGTCGGCAACTGGAGCGGTTTCTCCATCAGCTTACTGGAGAGGCGCACCACATCGGCGAGCAGTTTTTTGGCTTCCTGGGTCAGGGCGCTGAGATCGCCTTCGACCGGCTCGTCGTCGATCCACTGCACCAGTCCCGCCCGGTAGGGTTTCTGGCGGGTGTACTCCAGCACCCGAAAGCGCTTGATCCCCACAGTCAAAATGTTCATCCGGTCGTCGGGCAGGCGGTCGACCTGGGTGATTTCGGCGCAGCTGCCGACCCGTGCCGGCTGCTTGGTCTCTTGATCCCACAGCAACACCCCGAAGCGGCAGTCGGTGTCGAGCACCGTGTTCATCATCATCCGGTAGCGCGGCTCGAAGATGTGCAGCGGCAACGGCCGTCCCGGAAACAGCACCACATCCGGCAGCGGAAAGAGCGGCAATTCCTGTACGGCGAGTGAGAAGGAAAGACTCATTATTGACCAAACTCCAAACGGGCTTTTTGGACGAGCTCGACGGTAATGAGGTCAACCTCGCTCGCGCGGGCCAATTCCTCAATGCGAAGACGGGCCTGGGACCGGACGAAATAAGGAATTTTCCGCAGTTTGACCAGCGCCTCCGGCGTCCACACCAGTTCGCCTGTGATCCCGGCAATGCGGGTGTGAGAAAATTCAGGATGCACGCTTTTTCTCCTTCGTTACTTTATTGTAATCCCGGCTTCCCATCCCGCATGGTCCCGCCGGCAACATGGACAAAAGTTCTCAAGCGCAATAAAATGATGGCAGTCCATCAATAAATTCGATGAAGCGGCGGCAGGCACAAGAACGCCGTCGGCGGGCGGATCTACCCATGGTGTTTGCAGGCGGGTTTCCACAGTCGGCAGTTGACGACCCAGGGGAGTCCAAATAAAGTGTTCGTTATTGCCCAACTGCATCTTGCCCCACTAGATGCGGAGTTGGTCATCCGATTATTTGCAGGAGCGAGCACCATGGGTATGGACGGGGTGGGAAGTCTTGAGCAGGGGATGGCTCTGTCGGAGTCCCAGAGGGCGGTTCTGCAGAAGTATCTGATCGGCGAGGAGCGCACCTGGGAGGATGTCTGCTGCCGGGTGGCGCGCTTTGTGGCCGGGGCCGAAAAAACCCCGGCCCTCCAGCGCGAGTGGCAGGAGAAGTTCTTTTCGATCCTGGCGCCGATGAAGATGTTGCCGGGCGGCTCGATCCTGGCCAACTCCGACCACGGCACCTACGGTTTACTTAATTGCTTCGTGCTCTCGGCCGAGGACAACATCCAGGAGATCGCCAAACTCGTCACCGATGCCGTCTTGACCACCAAATTTAGGGGCGGCGTCGGGATCAACATCGGCTCGTTGGGCCAGAAGGGCTACATTCGGCCCAAAGGTTCGCTGTTTTCCGACGGCAAGGCCCTTGGCCCCTGCGCGGTGCTCGACATGGTCTCGGAGACCTCCCGCAAGATCACCACCGGCAACAAGGCCCGCCGGGGGGCTTTTATGTTCTCGATGCACTGGAAGCATCCGGACATTCACGAGTTCATTCAGGCGAAGACCCAGGCGGTAATCGATGCACAGACCGCACGGCAACTGATCGAGTGGGCCGCCGCCATCGCTGTCGATGGGCGCCTCACCGACATCCAGAGAAACGAGCAGCTCGCGCAGCTCAAATCCGAGTTGACCACCGCCTGGACTGAAACGCACCTTTCTCCCCAGGGCAAGCGCGATCGGCGCTGGCACAACGCCAACATCTCGGTCCTGGTCGACGACGAATTTTTCGACAAACTCGACGCGGGCGATCCCGGGGTCGTCGATCTGTGGAACAAGATTGCGCAGTACGCCCACGATACTGCCGATCCTGGCTTGCTGCTCAGCGACAATGCCAGGCGACGCTCACCAATAAGAAATTTCATTACAACTACGAATCCTTGTGTGACGGCCGACACCTGGGTGCACACCGGCGACGGGCCCCGCCAGGTGCGCGATCTGATCGGTGTCCAGCACAGCACCTACGTCAACGGAGAGCTGTTCAGCACCACGAGCGCCGGTTTTTTTGCCACCGGCGTCAAGCCCGTACTGCGCCTGCGCACCAAAGAGGGTCACCAGTTGCGGCTCACAGGCAATCATCGGGTGCTCAAGCTCGCTGCCCAGACGCGCTACCGGCAGTACACCGAGTGGGTGGCGGCTGAGCAGTTGTGCCCGGGCGATCGGGTGATGCTCCACGACCACCGCGGTTTGCAGCCGTGGGACGGCCCGGGCGACGCCGAGGAAGGCTGGCTTCTGGGGACGCTGGTGGGTGACGGCTGCTTCATGCGCGACAACAATGGCACGCTCTGCGCGAAGCTCAGCTTCTGGGAAGCTTCTGCCCCCCAAATGCTCGGTCGCGCCGTGACCCTGGCGACAAGCCGCGCCAACGTCGGCCGCACCATCAACGCCCAGGGCGTGGCAAGTGTCCAATCTTCGGGTGTAGCCCGTCTGGCTGCCAACTTCGGGCTCGTCCCCGGCAGCAAGCGGGTGACGCCCCGGGTCGAGCAGGCAGGCTTTGAATTCTACCGCGGCTTCCTACGGGGTCTGTTCGACGCCGACGGCAGCGTGCAGGGCGATCAGCATAAGGGCGTCAGCGTGCGCCTCAGCCAGAGCGACCTACCGACGCTCGAAGCGGTACAGCGGATGCTGCTGAGGCTCGGAATCGTCTCGGACATTTACAAGCGACGCGAAGCCCAGGTGCGGATGCTGCCCGACAGCCGCCAAAGTGCGCCCTACCCGTGCAAGCACCAGTACGAACTTGTCGTCGCGAAGGACAACCTGCAGGTTTTTGCTGAACTGATTGGCTTTGCGCAACCGGCCAAAGCCGCCCGCTTGGCCGAGTTGGTAAATGCCTACAGCCGCACGCCCAACCGCGAACGGTTCGCCGCCACCGTCGAATCGCTCACCCCCGACGGAATTGATGAAGTCTACGACTGTACCGTCCCGGGGCCGGCCCGCTTCGACGCCAACGGCCTGGTGGTGCACAACTGTGGCGAGATCTGGTTACCTCCAAACTCGGCGTGCAACTTGGGATCGATCGTAATTTCCAAGTTCGTGCGCCGCACCGAGCAAGGTGTCGAACTCGATTGGGAAGATCTGGCCCGCACAGTCGAAATTTCGACCCGCTTTTTGGACAACGTGCTCGATGTGGCCGAATTTGCCACCCCCGCCCAGAAGCACAACGTCCGCAACGTCTTTCGGCAGCTGGGACTCGGGATCATGGGTTGGGCCGACTGGCTGAAGGCCCGCCGCATTCCCTATGACTCCGAGGCGCACCTTCAAGAGATCGACACAGTCGGCCGCTTCATCGCCGAGCGCGCCTACCGGACTTCTGAAGCGCTGGCCGCTGAAAAAGGTGCCTGCGGCATCTGGGATGCGATCAAAGATGTGCGCGCCGGCAATCCTTTCGAGCGCTGGATCGATGCCACCGGCCGCGTTCTCAGTGGCGACGAGGCGGCAGAGAGCGCCGCAGCGCTGACCCAGACACCCCGGCGCAACTCGACGGTGCTCTCGATTGCCCCCACCGGTTCGATCGCGCAACTGGCCTCCTGTTCGTGGGCCTTCGAACCCGACTTCGGGCTTACGATCTGGAAGCAGGTCTACGTGGACGCCTCCAGCTCCCAGCAAAACTGGGTGCAGATCCCCAGTCCCTACGTCGAGGCGCTGGGTCTGGGTGAGGCGGATCGCCAGATCGTGCTGCAGACCGGCTCGCTGCAGGGCACTGCCTTCGCGGCGGCGCACCCCGAAGAAGCCGCCGCCTTTAAAATCTCGCGCGAGATCTCCTGGCAGTGGCACGTGCTCGTCCAGAGCCGCTGGCAGAACTGGGTGGACAGCAGCATCAGCAAGACGATCAACTGCACTCGCAAGACCACCGTCGAAGAAATCAAGGAGATGTACCGCTTCGCCCAGTGCAACGGCCTCAAGGGGATCACCGTCTACCGCGAGGGCACCCTCGAATCGGAACCGGTCAAAATCGGCGCCATCGACCAAAACGAGCCCGCCGTGGCGCCGCAACCCGTGACACCGGCAGCCAACGGCAACGGTAACGGCCACGCCCCCGCCAGACCCTTTGCTACGGGCGAAGCGCGCCCGGCGATGTTGGACGAGGAGGTCTCCCAAGCGGCCTCGCTCATCGGCATCCACTACGACGACGGCCCGATGTACCTGAGCGAGGAAGCACCCGTCGACGACTGGACCAGCAGCCAGTTCAAGGGCGGCTGCGGCGGCGGGGTGCTCCACTACCAGGTGTGGACCCGCGAGAACGGCCGCCGGTTGCTCGTGGTGCGCTCCGACTCCTACTCGATGTGCTTTGTGAAAAGCTGAGCACCTCGCCTGCGGTTATTCACAAAACCTTACCTGCCGATCACAGGTGAGGTTTTTCATTGTGGTCGTTGAGACTTGGAGAGCAACAGGAAGAATCCAGCGTACATAATTGTGTTGATCGGGTATACTAATCACGCTTTCTAAGATGCGGCTTGTAGCTGCTGTGCTTTAGGCAGCAGACCACAGCGCTACCCAACCCATTCATAGAAATGCAGAACACAGGTATACCTCTTTTGCCAATTCAGGATATGGCTGCTCGGCATTATGGTTTAATGCCGTCCACTGCCGAGCATTACCTGGATGCAGCCCGGGTGTGTTTAGATTTGCATCATATCCCTCCGAAAGAATTTACACTGGGAAACGGCAAGTTGGAAATGGTTATGGTTGCAACAGTCCAATGGCAACCCACAGACGCCAGATGCAGGGCAGCTTGGGCCAACAAAGATGACGCAACGCGAGACGGAGCATACCCTTTTGCGCTTGCAGCAGTTGAACTTGTTTACGGCTTGTTTGCAATTAGGCGCGCAGAAACGAAAACGGGAGCTGATTACTGGCCCATTCAAGTTTGAAGTGCAACAGCACCTGACTGAGCTAAGAATACCTCCCGTGGTGTCCGATAACCAAGCACTTTTCGCGGGCGGTCATTGATCATGTCCATTGCCCTTTGCACCTGCTC
>JAHHGR010000097.1 GCA_019359725.1 Aphanocapsa lilacina HA4352-LM1
AGATAGAGCTGTTATGGAAGTTTCTAAAAATGCATTTAAAGCTGAAGCGTTTGATGACAAAAAACGAGAATGGCATCCGGATGCAGGTCTACGTAACCCTGATTGCCCACCTGTTATTGGAACTGGTGGCTGTGCCGAAAATATGGGGTAGTAAACGGTTGGATAAGTTGCGTTACTTGCAATGTTGTATGTGTCAGGAAGTCAGTTATGTGCATTGGCTGGGAAAATTGCTGGGCAGCTGGAGGCGCAGGGTCTGGCCCCTCGAACTGTGTGCAAGCGTTCACTGATTCAACACTTCTGGTAAAACTGGTAATATTCTGTGTCGTCGCATCGAAATGGTAGGTGACCTTATCCCAGTTCTGCTTATCGGAAGTCTTGTAAAGCGCGTCGTTGACCGCCGTGTTGCCCGAGCCGTACACGTACTGGGTCAACACATCGTCGGCGGTGTACTGATCGCCGTTTGCCCCCGGCCTGCCGTCCATGCCCGGCAAAGTTTGCAGAGTGACCCGTCCTGCCTGGCCACTGGTGTTGAAATTCTCGAAAGAGTTGGTCAAACGGACGGTGCCGCGCGGGTCGGTGATCTTCTTGAGGTAGTGATTCTGGTATTCGTAGGTAGTCACGCCGTTGGCGGTGCGCGTCGTGCCGTCGGGCTTTTTGACCGTCTGGCCGTCGATGGCGTTGTGAAAATACTGCAAATCCCCGGCGCTGTTGTATTCGTAAAGCACACTGCCGCCGACGGCTCCCTGGTTGTCGTAGAGCGTCGCGGTGCGCACCTGGTGGGTAAAAGTCGCGTCGTAGGCAAACTCGATACGCCGCCCGAACGGATCTTGCACGCGGGTGAGGTTGTTGCCGCTGTAGGTGAAGGCGATGATTTTCCCGAAGCGATCGGTGACGCTGTTGAGCTTGCGCGTGCCGCTCAGGGTCGCAGAAAAATTGAGCACCAGACCGCTTTCGAGCGTCAGCACCAGCGTGCTGCTCGTGGCGTTGCCGCTCACAGTGAAAGAGCCGCGGATCGGGTCGCTGGGGTTGGCGTTGCCGTAGGAGCCCGCCGGGGCGCCGCTCACCCCCTGGGCGAACAACTGAACTGCGCCCCGCCGGTGGGCAACGACAGGCGCACCTTGGTGATCTGCCCGGAGGTGTTGAGCACCGGGGCGGCGCGCAGGCTGTAGAGGCCCATGTGGGTGCCGGGGCCAAAGGGACCGGGGTACGAAGTCAGCGCGGTGCGATCTTGTTCGGAACTCTGGTAGTGCCGCCTGCGCGCACCGTTCAAACGAACGTTTCAAGTCGAAGCCCGGAAGATCCGCGCTCGTAGGCAGCCTAGCGCAGGCGCTCGATTTCGAGGCGGTCACCCCGGCACCACCACACCTTCGCAAGCCGGTGCAATGGGTAACGGTCTGTATGTGACTACTTTTGCGGAACGCACAGGCGGCCTACTGTCGCTATCATTGGGGCTACAGAGCTTGAGGTGGCACGGTGCAAGGCTTCTGGGGCAAGGTAGTGCTGGTGGCGGGCACGGTGTGGATTTTGGGGTGGCAAGCTGCGGCCGCCTGGAGCGCCACAGGCTATCTGCTGGTGCCGAAGACCCAGGAGGTCCGTCGGGTCGATCTTGAGAGCGGCAAACTCGTCAGGTCGTTGAACCTGCCGGTGGGCAACGTCTATCACAACGCCGCGCGCACCTCGGACGGCCAACTGCTGGTGGCGGGCGATGAGGCGGTGAGCCTCATCGACGCCGAGGGCCGCCTGGTGGAGCAGATCCCCCTACCGGCGCCGGTGGTCTCCGCAAGTTATCAAAAAAGCCCGTCCGACCTGCCGGTGCTGCAGGCGAGTGAAGCGCAGACGCGGCGGCTGGTGGGCCTTGACTACAGCCCGCGCACCCGCACCGCCTATCTGGGGATCAAAAGCGAGGAGGTGACCACCCTCTACCGCGTCGACCCGGCGGCGCGCACGGTGCAGGTTTTCGCCACCCTCAAAGACATCGCCAACCCCAAAGATCTGGTAGTGACCGCCGACGGTCTGCGCGTGTACGTCTCGGCGGTCGACCTGCTGCCGGAACCGGCCGCGCGCGTCTATTCGGTCAACCCGGTGACCGGGGCGGTGAGCGCCCCGCTGGAGGCAGCCTTCGACCCGGCTCGACCCCAGATGGCCCTCAGCCGCGACGGCAACTTGCTCTATCTCACGGCGGCCGACGACAGCCTGATCGTGGTCAACACCCGCTCCAACACCGCCGTGCGCCGCTTGCGCATCACCGGGGCCTCCAAAAAGGAGGCCCGCATCCAGCGGGTCTTGGGCGCCCTCGACAATCGCCATCTCTGGGTGCTCACCAACCGCCGGATGCTGCTGTGGGATCCGCTCAACGCCCGGGCGGTGCTCGACAAGGCGTTGCCGGTGGCGGCGATGGATGTGGCGATGAGTGCCGACAAGGGCCGACTCTGGTCGCTGCACCCGCCCGGCGGCGAGGGCAAACCCGCCGAAGTGCGCGCCTGGGACAGCACCAAAGACAGCCTGCCGGCGGCGGGGAGCTTTAGTGATGCAATCTCCGGGGGCAACCGACTGCTGCTTGCCGAGCCCCCCGACCCGGCTGCCGCTTTGAGCCTGCCGCGGGTGGCGGTGGTCGGCTTCGAGACGGGTCAGCCGCGCTACGGCCGCTATCCCAACGTCGCCGATGTGATTAGCGGCGATCTGCTCTGGACCCGGCGCTATGAGATCGTGCCGCCTTTGCAGGTGCAATCGGTGCTCGACAGCCTCGAACTGAGCCGCAATCAGGTGATGGGCAACCCCGACGCCATTCGTCAGGTGGCCACACTGCTCGGGGCGGACATCATCCTGGCGGGCGAACCGATCGGCGTCGCTATGCCCAACCGCAGCCTCGAAGCGCTCAGCTCGCTCATCAGCCCGATCGCCGCTTTTCTGGTGCCGCAGTTTTTTCAGCCCAAGGTCTTCAGCCGCGCCGAAGCATTCGATGCGACGGGCAAATCCCTCTGGAAGGGCGATGTGGTCAACTCCGACAGCGCTTTTTTTGCCGGCAAGACCGACACGGTGCTGCTGGCCAACGCCCTGGTAATTACCGCCCACGACATCGCCAACAAGTTCTCCAAAGGCATCTACAACGAGATCAAACAAAAAGGCTGGCGCACCGACTTGCCGCCGCTGCTCAAAAACGACGCCCTCAAAGACGTCAAGCGCGTCGCCCTTCTGGGTCCGGAGGTCGGTCCCAATTCGTCGCTATTTAACGAAGTCACCAATACCCCCGAAAGCCTCGGGCAACTGATTGCCCCCCGCTTGGGCGACGCCCTCGGTTGGGAAGTCGAAGGTCCGGACGAGGCGCTCTCGCAACTGGCCCAACTCGGGTTGGAACCGGCGCAGATCCTCACTACCGACCCGAAACTGTTGGCGCGCGCCCTCGGGGTGGACGCGGTGATGCTCGGGCTGGTGCGCAGTTCGACGTATATCTCCGGCGGTTTTGTGGGCTTGTCGCAGAACGCGGCGGCGGATGTGGTGCTGCAGTTCGAACTAGTCGATCAGCAGGGGCGGGTGCTCTGGAAGGATATTCAGGTGCGCAACATTGCCGTGGGCGACGCGGAGGGCGGCGCGCTCAGACAGGCGGCCAAGGCGATTGTCGAGCGGCTCGAACAGGGCATCGAGCAGGCCGAGGGATCGGCCAATAACCAGCGCTCTTAAAACGGGTGTCCCAGGCGGCAGATGGCTCAACTGGGCGTATTGTGATGAATACCAAACTGTGCGCGGAGAATTTGCCATGAAACTTGCTTACTGGATGTATGCCGGCCCCGCCCACATCGGCACCCTGCGCATCGCCAGCTCCTTCAAGAACGTCCATGCGATCATGCACGCGCCTTTGGGTGACGACTACTTCAACGTCATGCGCTCGATGCTCGAGCGCGAGCGCGACTTTACCCCGGTCACCGCCTCGGTGGTCGACCGCAAGGTGCTCGGCCGCGGCTCCCAGGACAAAGTGGTCACCAACATCGTGCGCAAGGACCAGGAGGAAGCCCCCGATCTCATCGTGCTCACCCCCACCTGCACTTCGTCAATCCTCCAGGAGGATTTGCAGAACTTCGTGGCCCGCGCCCAGGAGCAGTCCCAAGCCGACGTGCTGTTGGCCGACGTCAACCATTACCGGTACAACGAGTTCACCGCGGCGGACCGGACGCTGACGCAGATCGTCAGCTACTACATCGAGAAACTGACAGGCAATTTTCCAGCCCGCAGCGAAAAGCCCACAGCCAACATCCTGGGCATCTCGACCCTCGGGTTTCACAATCACCACGACTGCCGCGAATTGAAGCAGTTGCTGGCAGATTTGGGCGTCGAGGTGAACGTCGTCGCCCCGGAAGGCTGCTCGGTGCACGACATTCAGAAGATGCCCAGCGCCTGGTTCAACGTCGTGCCTTACCGCGAACTGGGCCGCGGCGCCGCCGAGTACCTCCAGCGGCAGACCGGCCAGCCTTTGATCGATATCACCCCCATGGGCATCCTGCAGACCGCCCGCTTCATCCGGGCCGTCCAGCAGATCCTGAATACTCAGGGTGCTCGGGTCGAATACGAAGAGTATATTCGTTTGCAAACATTATTCGTCTCCCAGGCCGCCTGGTTCTCGCGCTCGATTGACTGCCAGAACCTTCAGGGCAAACGCGCCGTGGTCTACGGCGACCTTACCCACGCCGCCGCCATGACCCGCATCCTCGCGCGCGAGATGGGCGTGCGCGTCGTCTGGGCAGGCACATTTTGCAAGTACGACGCCGAGTGGTTCAAAGCGGAAGTAGCAGATCTGTGCGACGAGGTGCTCATCTCGGACGACCACGCCGAGGTGGGCGACCGCATCGCCGCAGCCGAACCCGCCGCCATCTTCGGCACCCAGATGGAGCGCCACATCGGCAAGCGCCTCAACATCCCCTGTGGGGTAATCTCTTCTCCCATCCACATCCAGAACTTTCCGGTGGGCTACCGGCCGTTCCTGGGCTACGAAGGCACCAACCAGATAGCCGATCTCGTCTACAACTCCTTCACCCTCGGCATGGAGGACCACCTGCTGGAGGTCTTCGGGGGCCACGACACCAAAGAGGTGATCACCAAGACGATGACCGCCCAGAGCGATCTCGAGTGGGACGAAGCCGCCACCCGCGAACTGGCCAAGATCCCCGGCTTCGTGCGCTCCAAAGTCAAGCGCAACACCGAAAAATTCGCCCGCGAGAGCGGCCGGGACAAAATCACCCTCGAAGTGATGTACGCCGCCAAAGAGGCGGCGGGGGCGTGAGAAGTAGGCCGGCCGCTCAACGCGAGCCTTGCGGCCGATACTATGGCAGGTAGGACTCCCTTGGCTAAGACTCGTCATGGAACAACGTTTAGACAGCATCGATCTGCGTCTGGAGCGGCTGGTGGCGGGTTCTGAGGCCCTTCGGGATGCCGCTGAGCGACAGTACGGCAGTCTGGAGCGGCTCGCGGGCGGCCTTGATCGGCTCGAGACGGTCGTGGAGCGCCAGAGTCGCCAAATCGAGCGCATGGCGCATATGGTTGGCGAATTGTCTAGAGCCGTCTCAGAAAGTGCCCGGGCGTCCCAGGCAGCGGCCGAAGCCGCCCGCGAAGCCGCCCAGGCCGCCCGCGAGTCCGCCTTCTGGGCGCGTAGCGGCGTGGATGCCGTGCGCGATTTGATCGAAGAATTGCGCGATCGCCGCTAAGCACCTACGGGCTACCGGCGATCGCTTTGAGAGCCGCTTCGCGGTCACGGTGCAACTGCGCCACCAGTTCGCCCGGCGAGCCGAATTTTTGCTCGGGGCGCAAGTAACGCTCCAGGGTAATCTTCATGTGCTGGCCGTAAAGATCACCCTCCCAATCGAGCACATGCACCTCGATGGTGCGTTTGAGATCGTCGAAGGTGGGGCGCAGCCCGAGATTGAGCAACCCCCAGCGCTGCTGCACTCCCCAGCGGGCGCTCACCAGGTACACACCGTCCTTGGGCAGAAACTTGCGCTCGCTCACCTGCAAATTCGCGGTCGGAAATCCCAACAAACGGCCGCGCTGATCGCCGCGCACCACCGCGCCTTCGAGACCGTAGGCGCGGCCGAGCAGCAAGCGGGCCAGGTCGAGATCGCCGCAACCCAGAGCTTCGCGAATGGCTGAACTGCTGACGCGCCGGCCCCCCACCTGCCGCTCCGCCAGGATTTCGATATCAAAAGCCCCCGCGCGCGAATAGCTCTGGAGCATCTCGGTGGTGCCGACGCGCTCCTTGCCGAAGCGAAAATTCCAGCCCACCGAGACAAAGCGCGCCCCGAGCCCCGCCACCAGCACCCGCTCGACAAAGGCGCCCGCCTCGGTGGCCGCCAGGAGTTCATCAAAAGGCAACACCAGCACCTGGGCGATCCCCAAGGCCAAAATCGCGGCGGTGCGCTCGCGCTCCGGTGCCAGCAAAAACCCGGTTCTGCCTGTGAAATACTCGCGCGGATGCGGGTCGAAGGTCAGAACCGTCGGGATGCCCGCCCGGCCCAGGACCGCCTGGATCACCGCCTGATGGCCGAGGTGAACGCCGTCGAAGTTGCCCAGCGCCACCGCACAGGGCGTCGCCACCTCCGAGAGCGATCGAAACACCGCCATGTCACGCTCCTTTACCCGCGGGAATTTTTGTAAAGATCTCGCAATATATCCAGGGTATCTGAAAAGAGTCTTAAGGCTCCTTCGAAAGGACTGGAAGCTTGCCTACACTCCAGGAAAGGCACTCCCTGCTGTTGCGACCGAGATGCAAACTTTTATTGCATTCCAGTTAAAAAAATCTGCATCCGGAAAGGTTCCTTTGATTGGGTTGCTTACAATAAGCTCTCGAAAGGAATTGCACTTGCCCGGCTCGGGCGATTGACCCCGTGTGCGGTCGTTTTTGCAGGGATTTGACAAGGAAAGTCTCATGGAATGGGTTTACACGTTTGCCTGGCTGATTCCGGTGCTGCCCCTGGCGGCGGCGACCCTGGTGGGCCTGGGATTTATCTCGGTGCCCGAGTGGACGAAGCGCCAGCGCCTGCCGGTGGCGGCACTGAGTATCGGCACCCTCGCCGTCACCTTCGTGCATTCGCTGCTGATTCTGTCTCAGGCTGTCGGCGGTCACGAAGCCTATACTTGGCAGTTTGAGTGGGCGGCGATGGGCGGCATCGTCGTACCCATGGGTTTTACGGTCGACAATCTGGGAGCGGCGATGCTCACGGTGGTCACCGGCGTCGCCCTGCTGGTGATGATCTATTCCCACGGCTACATGGAGCACGATCCCGGCTACGTGCGCTTTTTTTGCTATTTGAGCTTATTTAGCTGCTCGATGCTGGGATTGGTGGTCTCGCCGAACCTGATCCAGATTTATGTCTTCTGGGAACTGGTGGGCATGTGCTCCTACCTGCTGGTGGGCTTCTGGTTCTACAAGAAGGCGGCGGCCGACGCCGCCCAAAAGGCGTTTATCGTCAACCGCGTCGGCGACTTTGGGCTGCTTTTGGGCATCCTCGGGGTCTACTCGATCACCCGCACGTTCGATTTTCCGGGTCTCGCCCCGGCCATTCAGACCGCCATCGAAAGCGGCGCGGTGCCGCTCGCGCTGGTGGTCGTCTACTGCTTGCTGGTGTTCATGGGTCCGATGGCCAAATCCGCCCAGGTGCCGCTGCACGTCTGGCTGCCGGATGCGATGGAAGGCCCGACCCCAATTTCCGCCCTCATCCACGCCGCGACGATGGTGGCGGCGGGGGTGTTCCTGGTCGCCCGCGTCTTTCCGGTCTTCTCCGAGGTGCCGGGGGTGCTCGAGGTGATCGCCTGGACGGGTGCCGTCACCGCCTTTGTCGGTGCCACCATCGCCATCACCCAGAACGATATTAAGAAGGGCCTCGCCTATTCGACCATCTCCCAACTGGGCTACATGATGATGGCCATGGGGGTGGGCGCCTACGGGGCGGGCCTGTTTCACTTGGTCACCCACGCCTGCTTCAAGGCGATGCTGTTTCTGGGTTCCGGTTCGGTGATCCATGGGGTCCACGACAACCAGGACATGCGTTTGATGGGCGGTTTGCGCAAGTACATGCCCATCACCTCGGCGACCTTTTTGATTGGCGTGCTCGCCATCAGCGGCATTCCGCCCTTCTCAGGTTTCTGGTCCAAAGACGAAATTTTGAGCGCCGCCTTCGACCACAGCCTGGTGCTCTGGGGTATCGGAGCGTTCACCGCCGCGATCACCGCCTTTTATATGGCCCGCATGTACTTGATGACCTTCGAAGGAGCCTACCGCGGCGAGAACGCCGCGGCCCTTACGGCGGTGCGCGCCTGGCGGCAGAACGTCGATAGAGAAGGGGTCGTGCGCGGCTTCGCGAGCCTGCCCAGCTTCGGTCCCGGGGCGATGCACACCGACGAGTTGGCGGCCCACGGCCACGGCGAGGACCACGATCACGGCGAGGAACACGGCCACGGCGGCGCGCCCCACGAGTCGCCCTGGTCGATGACCCTGCCGCTGGTGGTGCTCGCGGTGCCGTCGATTTTGATCGGCTTTGTGGGTCTGCCCTGGGACAACGCCTTCGGCCACTTTCTCGAGGAGGGCAGCGGCTACCACGGTGCCGAGCATGCCTTCGAACTGGGCCACTTCCTGCTGATTGCCGGCTCCTCGACGCTGCTGTCGGTGGGCGGCATCGCCCTCGCTTACTATCTGTACATTCTGCGGCCGGAACTGCCGGGGCAGATCGCCCGCCGCTTCGAGCCGGTCTACTTGTTCTTTATCAACAAGTGGAACTTCGACTGGCTCTACGAGCAGGCCTTTGTCAAGACCTCGCGCCTTCTGGCCCGCGGCACCCTGCAAGTCGATCAAAAGGGCGTCGACGGCGTGGTCAATTTCTCGGGCCTCACGACGCTGCTTGCGGGCGAAGGGCTCAAGTACTTCGAGTCGGGCCGCGCCCAGTTCTATGTGCTCATCATCTTCGGTTCGCTGCTCGGCCTTGTCGCCCTGCTCGGCCTTCTCTAAGCACAGGTGCAAAACATGTTTCCTTGGTTGACTGTCATCATTCTTTTGCCCCTGGTGGCGGCCCTCGCGGTGCCCCTCATCCCCGAAAAGCAAGTCAAGTGGTACAGCTTTGCCGTCTGCCTGGTGGACTTCGTCCTGATGGTGGCCGCCTTTTTTACCAGCTACGACCTGAGTAATCCAAACATTCAGCTTTCCGAGCGCTACCGCTGGATGCCCCAGATTGGCCTGGAGTGGTCGGTGGGGGCGGATGGTCTCTCGATGCCGCTGATTTTGCTCACAGGCTTTATCACCGCCCTTGCCACCCTGGCGGCTTGGCCCGTGACCCTCAGGCCGCGCATGTTCCACTTTTTGATGCTTGCGATGCTCGCGGGCATGGTGGGCGTGTTCGCCGTCCAGGATATGGTGCTGTTTTTCCTGTTCTTTGAACTGGAGCTGGTGCCGGTCTATTTGATGCTTGCCATTTGGGGCGGCAAGAATCGGCTGTACGCGGCCACCAAGTTTATTCTCTACACGGCCATCGGTTCGCTGTTTATCCTGGTAGTCGGTCTTGCCATGTATTTCTACGGCGACCTGCGCACCTTCAACATGGTCGAACTGGCCGCCAAGAACTACGACCCGACTTTTCAGAATCTCTGTTTTTTGGGCTTGCTGATTGCCTACGCGGTCAAGCTGCCCATCTTCCCGCTGCACACCTGGCTGCCGGACGCCCACGGTGAAGCGACCGCTCCAGTGCACATGCTGCTGGCGGGCATCCTGCTCAAGATGGGCGGCTACGCGCTCATCCGCATGAACGTCGGCTTCTTCCCGGAGGCCACCCAGGTCTTCGCACCGCTGCTCATCGTGCTGGGGATCGTCAACATCATCTACGCGGCGCTGACCTCCTTCGGCCAGCGCAACCTCAAGCGCAAAATCGCCTACTCGTCGATTTCGCACATGGGCTTCGTGCTCATCGGCGTCGGTTCGCTCAGCGAAATCGGCATGGGCGGCGCGATGCTGCAGATGATCTCCCACGGTTTGATCGGCGCGTCGCTGTTCTTTTTGGTCGGGGCCACCTACGACCGCACCCACACCTTGCTGCTTAGCGAGATGGGCGGCATCGCTCCGAAGATGCCCAAAATCTTCGCAATGTTCACCGCCTGCTCGATGGCCTCGCTCGCTCTACCCGGCATGAGCGGTTTTGTGGCCGAGTTGATGGTCTTTGTGGGCATGGCCACCACCGACGCCTACAGCTTCCAGTTCAAGGCGTTGGTGGTGCTGTTTGCCGCCTTCGGGGTCATCCTTACGCCGATTTACCTGCTCTCGATGCTGCGGGAAATCTTCTACGGCACCCTCAACCACAGCGTGGTCCACGAAGAAGATCTCGTCGATGCCGAACCGCGGGAGGTCTTTATCATCGCGAGCTTGCTGGTGCCCATCTTCGGGATCGGGCTCTATCCGAAGCTGACCACCGACCTGTACGCGCCCACCACCGATCAATTGACCCGGGTGACCCGCGAGCGCATCGCCCGCGCCGCACCCCCGCCCGCCCTCTTAAGCGGGATCTACAGCGTCGAGATGACCGACAAACACCGCGTCAGCCAGCGCTAAGGTGCCACAACCCAAGCCGAAAACCCTGCCCGCGCGGGCAGGGTTTTTTCTATCAAAGGGGAGCGGGAGTACCTCGCCCCTCGTGGGCGAGGGTGAAAGCGACCCCGTTGTCTTGCCTCTGAAGTTGCAATGTGGACGTTTGCTCGTGTACTCTAGAGAGATGGCAACGATGAACTTCGAGTACCGCCTCTACCCCTCTGCCAGGGTAAGCGCATCTAAATGTGGCTGAGAAATGTGCTGGGGTAATCTGGTACTGCACTGCGTACACCTACCCGTCATCCCCATGGCCGAAACCGCTTTCCTGCCGCGCACCGCGCGCCGCAAAGCCAAACCCTCCACCATCGCTACCGCTACCATCATTGCCCAACATCTAAAACACTTTTTCGAGGATATGCCCGAGCCAAGGGTTGAGCGTACCCGCATCCATCGGCTCGTCGA
>JAHHGR010000098.1 GCA_019359725.1 Aphanocapsa lilacina HA4352-LM1
TGAGCAGGTGCAAAGGGCAATGGACATGATCAATGACCGCCCGCGAAAAGTGCTTGGTTATCGGACACCACGGGAGGTATTCTTAGCTCAGTCAGGTGCTGTTGCACTTCAAACTTGAATGGGCCTCACCCACCGCAAGCCCCACGGGCTGCTCCCCGGCGGCAAAACTGACAGGAGCAGCAAAACGCGACCCACGTCTGCCGAGCAGTACAGAAACCGTGCCGTCCGTGCGGTTGGTAAGTGCCAGATCCGGGTCTCCGTTGCCGTCGAAATCGCCAGTTACCAGAGCGCCCGCATCGCCCGTTCCGACTTCGTAACTGCCGCCGGCCGCAAAGTTGCCGCCGGACCGGTTGAGCAACACCGACACCCGATTGGGCCTGTTGCCGTCTCCCACACGGCTGAGCGCCGCCAGGTCCGGATCGCCGTCGCCGTCGAAATCGGCCGCCGCCACCGCCAGGGCATTCTGGACCTGAAGTGTCGCAGCAAGCGGCAGCTCGCGCGCCGCGACAAAAGCAATCTCAGCCGCCGCGGCAGCGGAGCCTGCGGTCAATAGGGCAGCCGCAATACCGCTACAGCAGCAAATCGAAGCAAGGGACAACTTCTTCAGTTGCAGTCGAAATGTAGGCAGCACTGTACAACTCCTTAAAGGCAATAAGTTCAATGTTTGTAAGTCTATTTGCAGTCGGTTTAATCGACGACAGCAAACGGATGCTGCAGACCGCGATCAAAGATAAAATCAGCAATGTTCCAGCAGTAAACACCGGCAACAGTGGAAACGAGTATAAACCAGTTGCACAGGGCTCCGTTGGGCGTATCGGATGGTGTTCCACTGGGTCACAATCCTGTTAGTGCTGGCGCTTGAGATTTATGCACCCGGCTCACCACTGTCCCACTCCTGGCAGAACCCCATACCGTTGGTGCCAGCTAGCCAATGACCTGCAGGTTCGAGTTTTTGAAACCCCAAGCAACGGGTCCGGATACCGGCACGAAGCGCAGGCCGAGCCTACTGCTCTACCAAAGCCTTCGGCAACTGCGCTTCGACCGCTTTGATCTCGTAGCGCCAGAAATCTTCGGCCATCCGCACGTTCGGGAAAATCGCCTCCGCCTCGGCGCGCAGGGCGGCAAGACCCGCCTCGTAGCGGGGGCTGAAGTGGGTGAGGATGAGCTGGCGCACCTTTGCTTCGCGGGCAACCCGGGCGGCCATCGCCGCCGTCGAGTGCAGGCCGCGCTCCGCCAGGTTCAGATCCGCTTCGCAGTAGGTCGCTTCGTGGATGAGCACGTCGGCTCCCAAAGCCAGCTCGACGGCGCTGGGGGTATAGATGGTATCGGAGCAGTAGGTGAGCTTGCGGCCCTTGCGCTCGGGGCCGACCAGGGTGCGCCCATCCACAGTGCGGCCGTCGGGAAGCGCCACTGTACGGCCCGCCTTGAGCTGGCCGTACAGTGGCCCAAAGGGAATACCCAGCTGGGCGGCTCGCTCGGCGTCGAAGCGGCCGGGCTGGTCGTGTTCGATGACGCTGTAGCCGAAGGCCGGGATCCGGTGCTTGAGGGCGTTGGCAAGCACCGTAAAGCCCTCCTCGCTCAGCACCAGACCCGGCTCGACGGTCTGAAAGTGGATTGGATAGTTGATGTGGGTGTCGCTATAGCGCAGGGTGGCGCGCACGTACTCCTGCAGTCCCGGCGGGCCATAGAGCTTCACCGGTGTCGTCCCGGCGCTGCCCAAAGCGCGGCTGGCGAGCAACCCCACTAGCCCGAACAGGTGATCCCCGTGCAGGTGGGTGAAGAAGACTTTCTCCAGCTGGCTGAGGCGCAAAGGCGTGCGCAAGACCTGGTGCTGGGTGCCCTCGCCGCAGTCAAACAGCCACAGACTGGAGCGCTGCGGCAACTGCAAAGCGATCGACGTGACGTTGCGCGAGCGGGTGGGTGTGCCGCTGCTGGTTCCCAAAAATGTCAGCAACATCCCTCAGTTGTAACAATTTTGGGGGACGGCACCGCTACGGAACGGCAGGCGCGTCCTGGCGATCGGGACGGCTCGCTTTGGTAGAACCGGCCGCGCGGGTAATTTCGACTTTAAAAGGCGGCTCGGCGCCTTCGGGCAAAAACACTTCTATGCTCACCGGATGCGTGCCCACAGGTGACGCTGCGGTTTTGCCGTTGAACTTTGACCCGAGTAATACCAAAATACAATATATGTTGATATCGCGTCCTAGAGACTCGGCCATGCAAAAAAATACGAGCGTCACCCTCGGAGAGCATTTTGAAGCGTTTATCGCCAGGCAGATCGACAGCGGGCGTTATGCCTCCGCCAGTGAAGCGATCCGCGCCGGACTGCGATTGCTCGAGGAGCATGAGATAAAGTTTGCGGCTCTACGCCGCGCTCTGCAAGACGGTGAGAGCAGCGGTTTGACCGATTATTCTTTGCACGGTTTGCTCGAAGAGCTTGACCGGGAACGCGCTGTCTGATGCCGGTTTTTCGGCTTACTGAGCTGGCGGTGCAGGATTTGCGATCCATTGGCCGCTACACCGAGGCTACCTGGGGGCGCGCGCAACGGAACCATTACCTTGCCAAGCTGGATGCATCCTTTCAGCTTCTGGCGCAGGAGCCGCAACGGGGAAGAGCCTGCGATGAGCTTCGGCCGGGATATCGCAAATACCACGTGGGACGGCACCTGATTTTCTACCGTAAATCTGAAGCGGGTTTAGAAATCATCCGAGTTTTGCACGAACGCATGGACATAGATTCCCACCTTGAAGATGGTTGAGCGCACAAATAGATTCAAGGACACCTTCAGGTTGGACCAGCCAGGTAGAGCAACAATCAATTTTAGGGCGAGGCGGTGTCGGTCACCCCGGCGATGCCGTCGCCGTAATCGGCGTTGGCGAAAACCGACGAGGTGGTCTCCTCCCCGGGTTCGCTGGAGACGAGGTTGCCCAGGCCGTCGATGAGGCGGCGCAGATTGGTGCGAAATTGCGGATCGCCGGTCAGCTCATCCAGGTCGGTGGTGATCTTTTGGATGTTGTCGAGGGTGGCGCGGGCGGAATCGAGGGTAGCGCGCAGCGACGCCACCGTGGCCGGGTCGGAGATGGCCACGCTCAAGCTGCGCAGATTGGCCACCGCCTCGTTGGTGTTAGCCACGATCTGATCGAGCCGTTCAGGGGTGATACTGCCGCTCAACTGCCCGGTAAGTTTGCTCACCTCTTCGCTTACCCGGTTGATGTTGGCCAGCGTCTGGGAGAGCGAGGCGCGGTTATCCAGCAAAATGACATCGACATCGAGCAGAGTTTTTTCGAGCGCCTGGGCGGCCCGACCGAAGGCGGGCACCTCCCGGCTCGCCGCCCGGGCCGTCTCGGCAAGCGCGTCAAAATCCTTGGCGGCCGTGCGCGACAGGCTGCTCAGGTTGTCGGCGGTCTGGCCAAATTTGACGACGGTGGTCTGCAGACTGTCGAAGAAATCTTGATCCAATCGGGTAGCCAGCGCATCGAGCGAGCGCACCAGTTCCTGAAAGCGGGGCGGCGTGCGGCCGATCACCGACGACTGGGGACAGACCAGCGGCTCGGAAGCGACGCTCTTTTCGCAGCGCTCGCTCAGGGTCTCGACGGTCGTATTCGGCGGCACCACCGCGGTGTCCGACGGAAAAATTTCAACGAACGTCTCGCCGATCAAACCGCTTTGGGAGACCACGAACTGGGAATCTTTGGGAATAAAGACGTCGGGCCGGTCGATGAGTACGTCGGCCTTGACGCTGCTGATGCCGGGGATCGTCGCCTGCACCTGGCCGACGCGCACACCCCGCAGGCGCACCGGCGCACCGACATTGAGACCGTTCGCGTCGCGAAAAGTAATCGTAAAGCGGTACCCGCCCTGGCGAAACCCTCCGGAAAGCCACAGATAGAGCCCCACGAAGATGCCGACGCCGACAAGGATCAGCAGCCCTACCAACCCCTCACGAATGCCCCGTCGATTCACTGGTCACTCCTTGTCTGCTCTCTACTGGATCGGCCCGTCGATCTTGCCGTCAAAAAACTGGCGCACATAAGGATCCTGACACGCGTCGATTTCGGGGACTTGACCCCCCCAGCGCACCTTGCCCTGGTAGATCAGCAAAATGCGGTCGGCGGTGCTGCGGATGGTCGTTTCCTGGTGGGTGATCACTACATAACTATCGCAGGATCCCCGCTGCTTCAGGGAACGAATCAAATTCTCGATCACCGTCGAAGCGATCGGGTCGAGACCGGCGGTCGGTTCGTCGTACAGCAACAGCTGCGTCTCGTCGTCGGGGACTGTAGGATCTTCCATGATTGCGCGGGCAAACGAGACACGCTTGCGCTGACCACCGGAGAGTTCCGCCGGCATCTGCCGGGCGAGCACCGGGTCAAGTCCCACCATCTCCAGTTTTTCGCGCACCAGTTCGCCAATTTTTTTGCGCGGCAACTTCGAGTGCTCGTAGAGCAAAAACCCGACGTTTTCTTCGACAGTGAGCGAATCGAACAGCGCCGCCTGCTGAAAGACCATACCGACCTGGATGGGCTTTCTCTGCAGCTGTTCGGCCTGCAGCGGCACGCCGCCGAGCAACACCTCTCCGGAGTCCGGTTCCAACAAGCCGCACATCAGCCGCAGGATAGTCGATTTGCCGGTGCCCGACGGCCCGACAATCACCAGAGCCTCACCGTAGTAGACCTTTAAATCGAGATCGTCCAGGATACGCTGAGTGCCGAAGGACTTGCTGACGCCGCGAAATTCGATGATGGGCTTACGGGTCGGTGGGGACTGGCTCACTGAGCTTCTGTTAAACACAAAGTTACAACCTATTCTACACCTCTGCCGGCATCGGCCCCGGGAGATGTCTCTGCGGGCAGAGGTACACGCTTTTCGCCCCTGGCACGATCAAAAAGCAGTGGATAAGGTTGAACCGCGATGAATACGCGTCATCTTGCGCTTGGCACCTTGCTTGCGCTGTCCCCAATCCTGCTGATTCAGGGCAATGCGCAGGCACAGACGACGGCCGATGAGACAACTACGACGACCACCACCATGCAGCGCAGCGCTGCGACGGATCCTTCGCTCTACACCAGCCCCTACATCCCCCGTCCCGAATCGTCCCTCATCGACGTTCAAGATCAGTACATCGCCGACGGCAAAGTAATGGTCAAGCAAGTCAACAGCCCCGACATCGGCTGGCTGGTCATCCACGAGAACGATAACGGGCAACCGGGTGCGGTGCTGGGTTATGTCGAACTCGCTTCGGGCACCAACAAGAACATTGCGGTGCCGATTAGCCGCCGGCCCAACAGCAAAAGCGCCGTCGTCGCCGTCCACGTGCTGCGCGAACGGCGTGCCAACAACGTGCTGAGCCGTTTCGACCCGACCACCTACGCCCTGGCCCGATCGCCTAAGTCTTCGCTCGCCTCGTTCAATATCTATCCGTACCGGACGGGCTACGTCGATCCGAGCGCCACTTCGGTGAGCAGCTCCTCCTACAGCAGTACGACGACCACGACGACCACCGGACCCGCCGTCAAACCCGAATAAATTTCCACACACCAACCAACAAGAAGGGGCCATTCGGCCCCTTCTTGTTGCATTTCGGCGCTTAGCGCGGCCCGACAATTTCCCACGGCGCGCCCGGTCCATCGGGGGCGGCAGCGGTCGCCGTGCGCTCGGTGCCGTTCATAATCCAGAAGACACTCTGACCCGAGTCCACCCGGCGCCAGAGAATATCGACCCGGCCGTCGCCGTTGTAATCGGCAATGCTGCCCACCTGCCACTGGGGCGGCGCCTCGCCGATGGCCACCGTGCGCACCACCTGGGTGCCGTTCATCAGCCAAAGACTATTGGCACCGCTTACCCGGTTGCGCCAGAGGATATCCGCGCCGCCGTCGCCGTCAAAATCGCCCACTCCTGCGATCAATAGATTCGCCCCGGCCTGGTCCGGCAGCGGCCTCTGTGAGCGGCGGTTGGTCCCGTCCATCAGCCAGAGGGTGTTGCGCCCGGTGGCTGGGTTGCGCCAGAGAACATCGGCACGGCCGTCGCCGTCGAAATCGCCCGTGCCTCCCACCTGCAACCGGCGCGCCACCGGCTCGGTGCGCATTGCCATGGGTTGCGGTTTGCCTGCCCGGCCGAGGCGCCACTGCAACAACTCGCCGGTGGCCTGGTTGTGCCAGAGCAGATCCGACAGCCCGTCGCCGTCGAAATCGCCGCTGCCCGCGAGGCGCCAGTCGCGACCGGGTGAGCGCCCCAGGGCCAGTTCGCGGCCCTTGCGGGTGCCTTCCATCAGCCACAGACGGGCCTCGCTGCCGTCGACCCGGCTCCAGAGCACATCGGGCCTTCCGTCACCGTTAAAATCACCGCGTCCCGCATCGCCTAAGGCCACCGATCCGAAGGCGTATTGCCGCTCGACCTCGCGGGTGACCGATTCGCCGCGACTTTTGAGGGTAACCGCAAGGCGGGCATTCCTTTCTCGGTCTCCCCGCTTGACGGTGGAGCGGCCTTCGTAGACCCCCCGCTCCACCTCCTGCATGGGGATCCCCTGGGCGATCCCCTGGATGCTGAAGCTCGCTTCGGCGCCGGGGGTACCTTCGGTGCGCACGACCAGTTCTTCGCCCGCCTGCACTGCCCGCCGGTCCGGCTGCACGACGACGCGCTCGATGGCGAGTCGCCCGCGCCCAGCACCGCCACCGGTAGCTGGGGCGAGCGAACCGATATTCAACGGCGGCAGGTCGCGGCCGGAGCGCGAGAGCGTCTGGTACATCAGGGCGGCCACCTCGCCGCGGGTGGCCAGGGCGTTGGGCTTGATTAGGGCCGGGTCGGGAAAATTGACGATGATCCCCGACTCCGCCGCTTTGGTGACGCTCGGCCGTGCCCAGTCGGGCACCGCCTGCACGTCGGTGTAATCGTCCAGGTTCAGCGACGTGCGCTCGCCTTTATCTGCGAGGGCTTTGGCCAGGATGACCAGGGCCTGGGCGCGGGTGATGCGCTCCTCCGGCCGAAACGACCCATCCGGAAAACCGGTGACCAGGCCGCTGTTACTCACCGCGGCGATGGCCCCGGTCGCCCAGTAGTTGGCCGACACGTCGTTAAAAGTCAAACCGCCACCGCCAGCAGCGGGCAGATCGAACGCTTTGGCAGCGATGGCGGCAAATTGGGCGCGGGTAATCGCATCGTTGGGACGAAACGACCCGTCCGGAAAGCCGCCGATGAACTTGCGATCGGCCAGCGTCGAGACGTACGGCTCCGCCCAGTACCCGGCCGTATCGCCGAAATTCGCCGCCTGGGCAGCGACAACCGTCAGACCCAGGGCAAGGCCGATCGCCGCCCCTGTTTTACGAAAATTGTCCATGCGCTATGCTCCTTCTGCACACAAAAGGGGCGCCCCCCGCGCAAGCTGCGCGAACGCCCCCCTCGGACAAGCATGCCGCATCCGGCAGAGGGTGTCACACCACCAACGGGAGAAAATGGCTCCTGCCGACTTAGCGATTGATGTTGATGCCCTGGGGCCACACCTGGGTAGTACTGCTCCCGGCGCGCCCGCGCAGGGTGACCGCGAGGCGCAGATCGCCGCCTTGATCGCCGCGTTTGACGACATAGCGGCCCTCGTAGACGCCGGGCTGTTTTTCTTCCATCGGCACCGCCGGGGCGATCCCCGGTAGGGTGAAATTTGCCTGCCCCCCCGGCGTTGCAAAGGCGCGCACCGAGAACTCGTCGCCCGAACGGAACACATTCAATTCAGGCAGCAGCACCAGACGATCGATCTCGACCCGTTCGGCGGCAGCTGCGCGCGCGCGCGGCACCGCCGGCCGGTCGTCGCTGCCGACCACGCCGATATCGAGGGCCGGCAGGCTGATTCCCAGGCGAATCAACGTCTGGTACATCATCGCGGCCACCTCGCCGCGGGTGGCGACCGTGTTGGGCTTGAGGACGTTCGGGTCGGGGTAGCTCACGATGATCGAGGCGGCGGCGGCTTTTTCGATACCCGGCCTTGCCCAATCCGGCACCGCCGCGGCGTCGTTGTAGCCGGTGAGAGTGCCTGCGGTGTTGTTTTGGGAGGAGCGCCCCAACACCTGCGAGAAGATCACGATCGCCTGGGCGCGGGTGAGCAGATCCTCAGGGCGAAAGTTGCCGTCCACAAACCCGCTTGCCAGACCCCGGTCGGCTACCGCCGCGATCGCCCCCGCCGCCCAGTCGTTGGGGGAAACATCTTTAAAAGTGAGGTTGCTCACCTGGCTCTCGGGCAGGTCGAAGGCCCGGGCGGCCATCGCCGCGAGTTGGGCGCGGGTGACGGGCGCATTTGGGCGAAAGGTACCGTCCGGGAAACCGGCAATAAACCGGCGATCGACCAGGGTATCGATGTAGGAGGCCCCCCAGTACCCGGCAATGTCCTTAAATTCTGCTGCCTGGGCTCCTCCAGTTGCCGACGTCATGCAGACAACCAGCCCTACTGTCGCTTGCCATCCACTTTTCATACCTTCCAAACTCCCTATCCTGGGGGGCCATCCATCCAGTTTTACCGCAGGCCACTATTTCTCCGGCCAATTTACTTCCTGAACATCAGGAGCCGACCTGGAAAAGGCTTGTATGCAATCAGTGAGACCCGATCTAAAAGCTACGTTGATGCGTGCACTCCAACGGCAGCGATCTGCTCCGCAGCTTCTATTGCGGAAGAAAAAGGCTGCTTAATCGCATCAGAATACCCAAAACTTCGTACAGATCGTTGCCGGGGTTCAGTAGAGAGTACGGTCTGGAGAGGTTGTACTCGGGTGTGCCGTTCTGGGTAAGCCTCACAAAAAGATAAGATTCGCCGTTGGTAATCATTCCAAATCGGGGTTCTTTGAAACTGGGATTGGCAAGCATGTATAAAAGCGCCTGGGGCAGTCCCTCCGTGACATTAAAGCCCATTTTTTTGGACTCAATGACCAGGATCCATAACTGGCCGCTGACCACCAGAACATCGATGCGCCCACGGATGAGCACTCCCTCGTCCTCGGCGGCAATTTCGATAGAAGCCTCGGTTTCGAGCCGAAAGGGCGCGTCACATAGACCCGCCAGTTCGAGCAGCGGTGCGAGCATGGTGAGTTTGACCGTCTCTTCGGCTACCCCGTACTGGGCCAGGTAGCGGTGGCGCTGCTTGAGCAGATCCAACTTGTGAACTTGCTCGTTCTTCAGAACGGGCAATTCCTCCTGCCATTGCAGGGAAGCGGCATCGCTCTCCACCCAGCGCAGACCAAAGCGTTGCTGGAGGTCCACAAGCCGCAACCCCTGAGCCTGAATCGTCTGTACCATGACCGGGCCGCTCGTTTTGCGTCCAGTCTAGCCCTCGAAGCGGATACCGGCGGCGTACATGCTTCGGCTTTGTCAACTTAACGTTTTGAGCTGGCAGGCAAAGGTTCTGGACACGCATTTTCCCTATAGATCGGGCCGGTTCTTGCTCAACTTGCCACAGCGATACCCACGATCTCCCGCCAGGCCGCCAAACGTTGCTGCAGGGTCTGGCGATACGCCTCAGCACTCAGTCGGTGGCGGCGCGGAGAAAAATGCTGGCGGATCGGGCCGTAGGCTGAGAGAAATCTCTGGACATGACCGGCCGATTTGAAGCGGCGCATCCGTCGCTCCCGCTCCCGGGTTGGTTGATGGGAGTTTTCGGCCCGATTGTTCAAGCCCTTGTGCTGCCGGTGTTCCACCGATTTCAAGATCTGCTTTTTCGCCGCCCCGTAGCTGGCCAGTTTGTCGGTGATGATCACCCGCGGCACGTAGCGCAGACCCTTCAGCAATTTGCGGAAGAACTTTTTAGCCGCTGCTTTATTGCGCCGACTCTGGACCAGGATGTCGAGGATGTTGCCTTGCTGGTCCACCGCCCGCCATAAATAGGAGGTCTTGCCGTTGATTTTGAGGACTACTTCGTCCAGGTGCCACTTGTCACCGGGTTGTGGCCGACGGCGGCGGAGCGGATCTGATTGGCGTAGGTCTGAGCGAACTTGCGGCACCAGGCGCGGACGGTCTCATAGGTAAGCTGGACGCCCCGCACGGCCATCATCTCCTCGACGTCCCTGTAACTGAACGTCAGTTCGGGTTAAGCGCTGAGCCGCTCCACATCCGAGGCCACCGACGGCTTGTTCGGCTTGTGGCAATAGGCAATCAATCCACACACCAGGTTCACCAGAAAGTTCACTTCGCTGCGATGAC
>JAHHGR010000099.1 GCA_019359725.1 Aphanocapsa lilacina HA4352-LM1
TCGCAGCCCGGTAAACTTTTTGGTGAATCTGGTGTGCGGGTTGATAGCTTACTGTCACCAGCCGAAAAAGCCATCGGTAGCGGCGGATACGGGCCTCCATCCGGCTTAACCCGAACTGACGTTAACACGGGTTCGCCCTCAAAGACGGAGAGCGCCTCAACACCAGCCCAGTTCCTGGCCACCGGAGTCGAACGTCCAGGTGAGGGGTCGATCGAGATTGTTGAGGCCACGCAGACGCAAAGTGTCGCGAATCGAGCCGTTGAGCATCAATAGGCAATAATACTGCCGGGCGTTGGCGGGGCAGGTGACCTCCGGCGGCATCACCAGCAGCTCCAGCAACTCGTTGGTGCGGCGGTGAAACTTGCCCACCAGCCGCCATTCTTTATGAAAATGCTCGGGTTTGACCGTAACGACGACTTTGCGATTTTGCGAGAACATGGGAGCCTCCGACGCTGCGAGCCGGAAGGCGGTGGGCCGAGATTCGCTGGATATCGCCACCGCCTGAAAGTCGGCGGTGGCGACGTCGAACGGCAGACCCAATCCCGCCGGTGGTTCGCGCATTATAGTGAGCTGTTTTTGGGCAAGATCAACTCGAACACATACTGTAATAATCTCTCCAATTGTCAGGCTGCAGGGTGCGCAAGGGGCGGGCGGAAGTGGCGCAAGCGCAGGGCGTTGCTGACCACAAACACGCTCGAAAAACCCATCGCCGCCGCCGCGAGCACGGGGTTGAGCAGCCAGCCGAAGGCCGGGTAGAGCACCCCTGCCGCCACCGGAATCAACAGGACGTTGTAGGCAAAAGCCCAGAACAAGTTGACCTTGATGTTGATCAAGGTGGCGCGGGCAAGGGCAATGGCGTTGGGCACACCGCTCACATCGCCCGCCATCAAGATCACCTCGCCGGTCTCGATGGCGATATCGGTGCCGGTGCCGATCGCAATACCGACGTCGGCCTGGGCGAGGGCCGGGGCGTCGTTGATGCCGTCGCCCACAAACGCCACCGTCCGGCCGGCGCTTTGCAACTTGCGCATCGTTTCGGCTTTGGCGTCCGGGAGCACTTCGGCGATGACCGTTTCGATGCCCAGTTCGCGGGCGATGGCCTCGGCGGTGCGGCGGTTGTCGCCGCTCACCATCACCACTTCCAGACCCTGGCGGTGCAATTGCTCGACAGCGGCGCGGCTTTCGGGCTTGATCGGGTCGGCCACGGCGAGCACGGCCGCAAGCCGTCCGTCCACAGCGGCGTAGATTGGGCTTTTGCCCGCCGCGGCGAGGGCGGCGGCCCGGGAAGCCACCGCGTCTGTGGCGATTGCAAGGCGACCCATGTAGCGCTCGGACCCTACCTGCACCCGGCGGCCCTGCACCGTCGCTTCGATGCCGTAGCCGGGGAGGGCGGCGAAGCGCTCGGCCTCGGGCAACGGCACGTCGCCCACCGCAGCCCTCAGCGCCCGTGCCAGCGGGTGTTCACTCACCGATTCGGCCGCAGCCACTAAGATCAAGACCTCCTGGCGCTCGAAACCGCTTTGGGCCAGAAAATCGGTCAACTCCGGCCGGCCGCGGGTGAGGGTGCCGGTCTTGTCGAGGGCCACCACCTGCACGTTTGCGAGGGTCTCCAGGGCCGTACCCCGCCGGAAGAGCATACCCAGTGCGGCCGCTTTGCCGGTGCCCGCCATCACCGAGGTGGGGGTGGCAAGGCCCATGGCGCAGGGGCAGGCGATAATCAGCACCGCCACCGTGTTGACCAGGGCGAAACCGACGGCGGTCGGGCCGCCGAAGACCAGCCAGAGTACAAAGGTAAGCGCGGCGATGACCAGCACGACGGGCACAAAGTAGGCCACGACTCTATCCGCCAGCCCCTGAATGGCCGGTTTGGAAGCCTGGGCGGTCTCCACCAGCCGCATAATCTGCGCCAGTACGGTCCCGGTCCCCACACGGCTTACCCGGAAGCGCAAGGCGCCGTTCTGGTTGATCGTCCCGCCCACGACCGTCGCCCCTTCGCCCTTGGCCACCGGCAGCGGCTCGCCGGTGATCATGCTCTCATCGACGTAGCTTGCGCCTGAGATCACCTCGCCATCCACCGGCACCTTCTCGCCAGGTCGCACGGCGACCACATCCCCCACGGCCACTGCCTCGACGGGCACCTCCTGCTCGCCGCCGTCGCGCACCACCCGGGCGGTGGGCGGCTGCAGGTTCAACAGGCGCTTCATCGCCTCGGAGGCGCGCCCCTTGGCCAGCGACTCGAAGTAGCGGCCCAGCAAAATCAAGGTGATCACCACGGCGCTCGCCTCGAAATAGACGTGGCCGGTACCGGCCGGAAACCACCCTGCGAACAGCACCGCCGCCGCACTGTAAAAGTAGGCGGCGGAAGTGCCGATCATCACCAGCGCGTTCATGTCGGGCGCCCCATGACGCAGGCTCGCCCAGCCGCTGCGGTAGAATCTCAGCCCCGGCCCGAACTGCACCGGGGTGGCCAGTGCGAGCATCAACCAGCGCCAGACAGCTTCGGGGGCGGCGGCCATCATCGCCTTCTCCAGGGCCGGCCAGAGCATCGGCAACATCGCGAGGACCGCCAGCGGCACGGCGAAGGCGGCCGAGAAGATCACCGATGCCTTCAGTGCTTCTGTTTGCCGGGTGCGCGCGTCGGTATTGGCAGTATCGGCGGCGGCAGGAACTTTGAACCCTGCTGCTTCGATGGCCGCGCGCAAGTGCGCCGGTTCGGCGGGCGGCACATAACTCACCTGTGCCCGTTCGGTGGCCAGATTGACGCTCGCGGCCACCACCCCGTCGAGCCCCCCGAGCACCCGCTCCAACCGGCTGGCGCACGAGGCACAGGTCATCCCGCGCACTTCGACTTCCAGGGACTTACTCATCCTATCCCCCCCAGGAGGGTCAACTTCCTTTGTCTTGCATGTCTACCGCCATGATAGCAGCGCAAAAGCCCTGTGTTCGATTCAAGTAGACCAAAAGCGCTCGTCGCCGGAGCCAAGACAGCAGTAGAATAATTTTGCACCCTCCCTGGGGGGGTCAACAGTAGAGGAGGTTGAAGACATGGCCATCGAGTTGAAGATTACCGGCATGACCTGCGCCGGTTGTGAGGCGGGAGTCGCCCGGATTCTCAAAGCGCAGCCGGGTGTTGCGGCAGTGACGGTGGAGCTGAGCACCGGACGGGCAATCGTCGAAGGGGAGGCCTACCCTGAGCGGCTCACGGCGGCTGTCGACGCTCAAGGGTTTGGAGTGGAAGTGGTAGGGGTACGATGAGCAAAAAAGCCGTCCAGGGTGCAACCCACCATCTGTGCATGCCGGCGCAAAGCCGCCAACAGGCGGCCCGCCGGCTTGCCATTGCCAAAGGGCATCTTGAGAGCATCCAGAAGATGCTCGACGACCCAGAAATTTACTGCATAGACGTGCTTCGCCAGCTCAAGGCGGTGCAGGGCGCCCTCAGCCGGGCCGGGGAGGTGGTTCTGCGCGGTCACCTCGAAGCGCACGTCACCACCGCCTACGAGCGGGGCGACCAGGGCCGGATCGTCGAAGAATTGATGGAAGCGCTCAAGTACCATTGATGAGCCGGGCTGTCGATCGCCGCGCAAGCCGCCTTTGCCGCGATAATCGAAAGACCGGACCCAGTGCAAGGAGAAACAATGGCAGAGCAATCGGACCCCCGAGCGAAAGGCTTCGGCAAACCCGTCGAGCCCGCCAAACCTGCCGCGCCCAAGCGCCGTCGTGCGGCGCCGCGGCTGAGTGACGAAGAATTTCAGGCGCGCCGCCGCTACGAGGCCGCTGAGAAAAAAGGCGAGCCGACCTTTGAAATTTTCGTGCGCGAGTCCGGCCAGGACGAGTGGAAGGCGGCCGGAGCAATCGCTGTTGCTGCTAATCTCGTCGAGCAGGCGATTTTCGATTCCGAAGAAAAATTGCGCCAGAGCGCCCTCAGGCAGTACGCCGCTTTGCGCAAGGCCACCAATCCACTGGAGTACGGTTTTCGGCGCAAGGAATTTCCCGACGACGCGATCCAGCTTGCCCAGCGCCCAAAACCCAACTTGATCAACAAGTTCCGCAACTTCTTGAGCAGCAAGTTCAGCAATGCGGTCAAGGACAGCAAAGCTAAGGGCAACAAAGGCAACAAGAAATAAACTAACTTTTTGCCAGTTCGCGTTCGATATCGGCGACCAGTTGCGGATCTTCCGGGCCGATGCCGCTGCGGTAGCGGCCCAGGATCTCCCCCGATCTGGCGATCAAAAATTTCTCAAAATTCCAGGATACGTCTCCCGCAGGTTCGACCGCTTCGCTCAAGCGCATGTACAGGGGGTGCTTGTAATAGCCCCGCGCACCCACCTTGTCGAACAGTTCGAAGCTGACGTCGTAGCGGCTGCAAAACTGGGCGATCTCGGCGTTGGAACCCGGTTCCTGTCCTCCAAAGTCGTTGCAGGGAAAGGCCAGCAACCGCAACCCGGCATCTTTGTAGCGGCGGTAAAGCCTTTCGAGGCCCGCGTACTGGGGCGTATAGCCACAGTGGGAAGCGACGTTGACAATAAGCAGGACATGCCCTTTGTATTCACCAAGGGAACGGGCCTGCCCATCTACAGTCTGGACGGTGATATCGCTGATGGTAGCCACTGAAATCTCCGCTTTCGCTTACAACTTCCAGATGCTACCACTGGACAGATGCTTCGGCTGGATTTACAAGCAAGCCACACATTTTGGCACTACTTACGATGCGCAAATATAATTAGTTTCGGCTCTGCAATGCTATGGGCGATCAGGAGTAGACAGAGGAGCCAGAGCGGCCGTCCTGCAGTCCCATCATGTAGACGATCTTGGCAACGTTCATCGTTAGGTTGGTAAGCTTGAGCGACAGAAGCGGATCGAGGGGCTCGGTGGTATCGAGCATTAGCATTTCGATCGAGCTGCGTAGCGTCTCGGGCATATCTCTGGCGGTTTCAAGATTTTCCATGGCCGTGGCCCTGTGCGAGTTCGTGAATCAAAACTAATGCTTCAACGGCATCTATCCCCTCTGCCGGTGGACACAATGCTTTCTCCTTCCGGTTGCATAGCTGTCGAGCTATTCAGTAAAGTTCGTACAGCAAAAGGGTACACGCCAGCGCTCCGTTGAACACCGGCAGGCGGCGCGCAGGGCGCAGGCCGATCTGCTTGGCCAGTTCGCGGTTGCCGGTCAGAATGCCCGCTTGCCAGCCTTTGAATCGCTGTTTAAACACATCGCCAAGGGTCGAATACAGCTCGCCCAGCGCCGACGCCTCGCCGAGGCGCTCGCCGTAGGGCGGGTTGCAGAGGATCACACCCCGATCGCTCGGCGCTTCGAGGTGTGCGAGTTCGGTGGCGCTCCAGGCGACGAGTTTTTGGACCCCGCAGCGGCGGGCATTTTCCCTGGCCAGTTGCAACACCTCCACATCGCTGTCGCTGCCTGCTATCGGTGCGGGCAATTGGGTGCGCTGCACGGACTTCGCCTCGGTGCGCAGGCGTTCCCACAGCGGTCGGTCAAAGTCCGGCCAGCCCTCGAAGCCGAAACGGTCGCGAAACAAGCCCGGAGCAATGGCGAGTGCCTTGATGGCCGCTTCGAGGGGCAGCGTCCCGGAACCGCAGAGCGGGTCGATAAACGCCTGGGCGGGATCCCACCCGGCAAGCTCGATAAGGGCCGCGGCCAGGGTTTCTTTGAGGGGTGCCGCCCCCATCGCCGGGCGGTAGCCCCGCCGGTGCAGGCTCTCGCCGGAACTGTCGAGACTGAGCACGGCGCGATCGTTGTCGATGTGGATGTTGAGCCGCACATCGGGTCGGTGGGCATCGACGCTCGATCGCCTGCCCGTGCGGTCGCGCTGCTGATCGACGATGGCGTTTTTGACCTGCAGGGCGGTGAAGTGGGTGTGGTTGAGCCGGGCATTGCCGCCGGTGGCATCGACCGCGAGCGTCGCCTCCATTGGCACGTAGCGCTGCCAGTCGATTTTTTGGACGGCCCGGTAGAGTCGCTCGCGGTCCGGTGCCGCAAATTCGCCGATGGGTACCAGCACCCGAAAGATCGTGCGCGCCCAGAGGTTGACCCGATACAGCAGCGCTCGATCCCCCTGGAACTGCACCCCGGCAAAGGCCGCTTCTATCCGTTCCGCCCCGAGGTGCTCCAGTTCGGCGGCGGCGACCGCTTCGAGGCCGCGGGCGACGGTGGCAAAGTAGCGCTCCACGGCGTCTATTCGGTCAGATCGCGGCCGGAGCGGGCGCGTTTGATGGCGGAGCGGCGTTTTTTCGCTTCGAGGTCGCGCAATTTGGCCGCCCGGGGTTTGCGGGTCGGTTTGCGGGGAGCCCGAACCCGCTGCAAATCGGCAAGCTTGGCGGCCATGCGTTCGAAGGCCACTTCCCGGTTCTGGTGCTGGGAGCGCCGTTCGGTGGCGGTGACCACGGCGCCGCTCGGGCGATGGGTCAGCCGCACGCCGCTTTCGGTCTTGTTGCGGTGCTGCCCGCCGGGTCCACCGGCAATCACAAATTCCAGAGTACAGTCGCGCTCCAGCGCCTCCCGGTCGAGGGGATGTGCGGGTAAATCGCGCTCGTGATTCCGAATTAGTTCCATATTTACAGGCTAGCAGGAACGTCCAAGGGATGGGCTGCTAAGCGATGCTGCCGCGCTTGCGCGCTTCTTTGCGCGAGACGCGCACGTCGCTGAGGCCGGCCCTAACGAGGGCAGCTTCGAGCATCGCAAAAAAGCGCGCCCGGTCGCCCCCCTGCACCACCGCCCGGTTGTGGGCCTCGGCAAGCGCCACCGGGTAGCCAAAACCTTTTTCGACCTGCGCCAGGCACACCCCCAGCACCCGCTCGCGCAACTCCGCGTCAAGAGCCACCCACTCAGGCATCTCGACGCGGGCAATCTCCGAGCCGACGTGCAGATAACAAAAGTGGACGCGATGCGGACCGTAGTGCTCCAGAATGCGGGAAGTGCTTGCCCACAGGCCCGAGCGCTCGCCGGGGGCGAGCAATTTGTCGAAAAGCCGCCGGTCGCTCAGGCCGTGGAGGATGCCGCAGGGGGCGCCCCGGCCGGTGTTGCCCGTGCAGTGGCGGTCGCAGTCGGGGTCGGGGTGGGGGCACAGTTGCAGGCGCAAAAAATTGATCGCGTCGCCCGAGCGCGACGAACTGATGTAGCCCGCCACCGGGATGCGCCGTTCGCGCAGCCGCTCCCAGGCAACCAGCATCGGTTCGAGAATCGCCTGCTGGTGTTTGGTGGAGACCTGCTCCAGTTGCCAGTAGATGAGCGAGCCATCCACGAGCGCCACAGCAGGACGTTCGCCCGCGCCACAGTCGAGGGCCACATCGGCGAGCACTTCCATCTCGGCTCTGGAGCGGCGCAGGGCGAGCGACTCCTCGGTGTTGAGCCCCCAGGGGCCGTACAGATCCTCTTCGCGGTAGAACACCTCCGGCTGCGAATCGAGCAAAGGCCGCTCGCCGGTGCCGTAGTGCAGGCAGACTTTGCCGACGTTGATGAGCGAGCAGTAGGCAATCTCGTGATGGCTGGGGGCAATCTGCGAGCCGTCGGTGGCAATCACCGTGTGCACGGGCGGCGCCGGGACGACCGGATGGTTCTCACCGAGCGCTTCGACCGGTTCGCCCACCAAAAATGTGATCTTGGGGCGTACCTCGGCGGTGCGGGCAATCACCGCCGGCTGGTTCTGCCGGACCCAGCCGAGCACGCGGTCGGCTTCTTCGAGGCGGCGCGAGGCGCGCTGCGCTTCCTCGGCGAGCTGGCGGCTCACCCCCTGCATCTGGCGTGCAATCTTCAGAAAGTCCAGCATGGCGCTCAAAATGTGGCAATTGTGGACAGTTGTTATCCGTAAGCTACCGCCTTCGGCCCCCAAACGCAAGCACCGGAGCGCTTTTCGTGCCCGATTCGGCCGCGCCGCCCTCCGGTGTGGGTACGATAAATGTGAATCGCCGGCAGCACCGCGTTATGTCTACCGCCAAACTCACCTGCGAATGGGTGGATTCGCTCCAGTCGATTGACCCGCGCGAATGGAATGCCCTGGTGGGCGACGGCTCGCCGTTTCTGGAGTGGGAGTGGCTGAGAAGCATGGAACTCGCGAGCTGTGTCTCGCCGAGCGAGGGCTGGCAGCCGGTCCATCTGCTGGCACGGCGCGGTAGCCGTCTGGTGGGAGCGGCACCGCTCTATCTCAAGGGCCACAGCTACGGCGAATTCGTCTTCGACCACGCCTGGGCGGATGCAGCCGGACGCATGGGCTTGCGCTATTACCCGAAGCTGATGGGAGTGACGCCCTTTACCCCGGCCACGGGCTACCGTTTCTTGATGCACCCGCAGGAGGAGCCGGGCGCGCTGATGACCGGCATGACCCAGGCCATCGACACCTTCGCGCGCAACAACCGCATTCTAAGTGCGAGCTTTTTGTACGTCGCCCCGCGCGAGCGCGAGCGCTTCCAGGCCCAGGACTGCCTGGAGCGCATCACCCACAATTACCAGTGGGTCAACGGCGGCTACCGCGATTTTGACGAATACCTGCAGCGCTTCAACGCCAACCAGCGCCGCAACATCCGCCGCGAGCGCGCCGCACTGGAGCGAGAAGGGTTGACTTTTGCCACCTACACCGGCGACAGCATCCGGGCGGATCTCTTTGGGCTGATGTACCGGCTCTACGACGACACCTGCAGCAAATTCATGTGGAGCAGCAAGTACCTCAACCGGCGCTTTTTTCAGCTCATCGCCGAGTGCTTCGCCCACCGCACGGTCTTTATCGCTGCCCACAAGCAAGCAGACATTCTCGCCATGTCTTTTAATATCTGCAAAGGCAGCCACCTCTACGGCCGCTACTGGGGCTGCACCGAGGAAGTTAAGTTTCTGCACTTCAGCACCTGCTACTACCAGCCGGTGGAAGCGGCCATCCAGATGGGTCTTAAAGTCTTCGATCCGGGGGCGGGCGGGCAGTTCAAGATGCGCCGGGGCTTTGCCGCCACCCCCAACTACAGCCTGCACCGCATCTACCATCCGCGCTTTCGTCAGATCCTCGAAGATCACCTCAAACAGGCCAACCGCGCCACCCTCGAAGGCATCGACGACTTGAACAACGACTTACCTATGAAGGAACTGCCCGAGTCGGCGATCGAGATCTAAAGCGGGTTGTAGGTGTCAGGTTTCAGGAACGCACCAATCTTTACCAACATTTCCGGCAGGCCGGCGGTGGTTTGCGCCATGGAAAACCGCCCATAAGGGAAGATCCCCGATTTCGGCAGATCCCGTAGAATAAAAGTGAACGTGAATTTATACCTACTCCATCCCATGCCTGAGACCCGCGTGTCTAGCGAATCCCTCTCCGACCGGGAGATGCAGATTCTGGAATTGGTGGCCCAGGGCCATACCAACGAAGATATCGCGGACGTATTGGAGATCAGTAAGCGCACGGTGGACAACCACGTCAGCAACATTCTTCAAAAGACCAAGACCAAAAACCGCGTCGAGTTGGTGCGTTGGGCTTTGCAGTGGGGCAAAGTCTGCATCGACGAAGTCAACTGCTGCATCCTACGCTATGGCAACGGTCCGGCCGCCGGCTGAAAAGATTCGTCTCTACCTTCCCGGTTGGCCGTTTGCCAGCTGCCGCGAGTGCGCCGTGCACATCGCCCAGTTGGGTGTTGAATCACAGGTCGTGCTGCGCACCAGCCCGGTCTTCGACAGCCACCTCGACCAGGTCGAGTGCATCGAATTTACCTGTCCACCGACGTCTTCCGTGCTCGAACGCCTCGCAGGCATCCTCGAATTTTATCTGGGCCGCTATTACCAGACCCCCGACACCCGCCGCGACACCGCCCGGCTAGTGCGCGGCGCCCAAGAATTTGCCCTCACGCGCGGGGTGCCGTTGCATTGGCTTTTGGGGTCCACCTGATCATTAGAGCGGTTTGCAGAGGCCTCCAGTACAGCCAACCGGTGAAAAGCCTTGGCGGGCAACGGTTTTCCACCTGATACCAATTTGCTAAATACCTGCACGGTTTAGAGCTAATTCGTAAAGTTGTTAAGCGGTTTTGGAGGCAGGCTGAGTCGCGGTTAATCTGCGCAGGAGCAGCCGCATGTTTGCCAGGTAGAACAGCGACTCACTGCTCTGCGGCCACTGCTCATAGTCTTTACTCAATCGCCTCTCGTGCACTCGCCAACCGAACCTCCGCTCA